>NZ_JAGVRK010000001.1:2684568-3355710 GCF_018283675.1 Metabacillus flavus | reverse complement strand
AAGGCACAGCCGACGGTGTCAACACCAGCAGCAGATCTTAGATCGACTTTGGACCAGCTGTTATCCGAGCACTTTGTTTTAGCAGTAATGTCCATGACGAAGAAATATGACGGAGCTGCTGATGCAGAACAAGTACAAGCAGCACTAAATCAAAATGCAAAAGATATGACGCCAGCCATTGAATCCATTTACGGTAAAGAAGGCGCAGCACAGTTTGAAGAAATTTTCCTTGGTCATAACACATACACAGACTCTCTAGTCGAAGCAGCGAAAAGCGGAGATGCTGAAGCGCGCAAAGCAGCTGAAGCTGAAGTTCAGGAATTTGTTGACAACTTCGCTAAATTCCTTGGAACAGCTACTGAAGGAAAACTTCCTGAAGCAGCAGCAAACGAAGCTCTTCGTGCACATGAAGATGATGTAATGAAAGCATTCGATATGCATGTAAAAGGTGATTATGAAGCATCATACACAGCTTTCCGCGAAGGTTATGCACGGATGTTTGTCATCTCTAAAGCATTATCTACAGCAATCGTTTCTCAAATGCCTGAAAAATTCGAAAACTCTAAAGCAGATACACCGGCAGCTGACTTAAGATCTAACCTGAATATGCTTGCTTCTGAGCACTTTGCACTCGCCGCAATGGGTATGCAAAAAGGCTTTGATGGAGCAAAAGATTACGATTTCGCAACTTGGGCTGAAGATATGCACACAGCTGATTTCAAAGCAGCCATCGCTTCAATTTATGGTGAAGAAGGCGGAGCACAATTTGAAAAAGTATGGCAGTCTAAACACATCACAGCACAAGCTGATCTAGCTGCAGCGGCTGCACAAGGCGATGAAGAAAAAGTAAAAGCAGCTAAAGAATCTCTAAGCATGTTCTCTAAAGAATTTGGTGCATTCCTTGGTGCAGCAACGGAAGAAAACCTTCCTACTGCAGATGCTCAAGCAGCAGTAAAAGAACATGAAGACACAGTCATCAAAACGTTTGATAGCTATGCAGCAAAAGATTATGACACAAGTACAGCTTCATTCCGTGAAGGATATGCTTACATGTACGGTGTAGGTGAAGCACTTGGCGGAGCAATCGTAAAACAAATGCCAGACAAATTCATGGCAGAAAATATGCCTTCTGATATGCCTAAAACAGGTATGGGCGGTACAGCAAATGATCAGTCTCAATACATGATGTATGCTGCACTTGCTGGAATTCTAGCTCTAACTGGCGGATTAGTTATTCGTAAAAGAGCAATGAATAAGTAATAGACCGGGGATAGGAAAAAAAGAAGAGAACTCCTTCTCTTCTTTTTCCTATGATATCTATTCTTTTGAAGCGGAGGTGTTTTCGTGAAATGGTTCCTCTCAATTGTTTATGTAGGACTGTTCACCCTATTCATTTATAGTGCAGCTGATTATTTTTTCTTAAATAACCAAGAACCAGCGGTTAATGCAACGCAGGATGAGAGAAAGACAGAAGAAAAGAAAGATGCAGCGCCAGCTGTGATAAAGACGAAGCTTCCTCTTAATAAGGAGTTTCCAAGAATCAAAGAGCAAATTGAATCCATGAACGGATTGACCTCCGCCTTTAAAGGATTGGAGCCGGTGAAGGTGGAAATTCCTAAAATCAATGTCTCGGGCAGTATTGAAAGTGTAGGAACCCTTCCGAGCGGTCAGATGGATGTTCCGAAAGATGATAATAATATCGGCTGGTTTGAACCGGGAACGAAGGTGGGTAATGAAGGAAACGCCGTTTTAGCAGGTCATGTAGATAATAAGACCGGTCCGGCTGTCTTTTACAACCTTAAGAAGCTTGAAAAAGGCGACGAAATTAAAGTGAAGGACAATCAGGGAAAAGAGCTTGTTTTTATTGTGAAAAACAAGGTAAGCTATCCGCGTGATAAAGCCCCTCTAGATGATATTTTTGGGAGTACAAGCAGACGGAATTTAAATTTAATTACTTGTACAGGAACATTTGACCGCTCTAACCGAACTCATGAAGAACGTCTCGTCGTTTATACGGAGCTCAGAGACGATTTAGTTAAACAGATTGAAACAAATGCGGAAAACCCTGAAGCTCCTACCAAAGTGGAGGTAAAAGGGAACTTGGTTTCATGGCATGCGGTCAGGGATGAAAAAATCATCGGATACCGTGTCTATCGCAAGAACAGTAATGGAACGAAGGAGCAAGTGGGAAGTGTATCTTCTCTTGACCGTAAAAATTATTTAGATCCTGATTCAGAGAGCTCCATCTACTCCGTCACGTCTGTCGATATTTACGGACAGGAATCCCATTTTGCAAAATGGACAACTGAAAAATAATAAAGAATCCCGCTGGCTATTCGGCGGGATTTTGTTTGTATTTTTTGGGTTTATACCTCAAGGCATGAACTCCGCCATCTCTCTTTCAGCTCACCGTCTCTCACGGAGGCCGCAGCACGAGGCAGGTCAGTTCTGCGTTGTGACAGGACGTCGCGCCTTTAGCAGAACATCCTTACTAGAAGCCGCCTCCGCTTTTCTCATTGTCCAGCTCCGGGCGCTATGCCGCAGAGCCATTCCCCCTCGGTCGAGGCAAAGAACGCCTCTCGGTCGGGGGCTCCAATGTCCCAGTCGGCATGACCAAGCGCCCTCCGCTTTTCTCATTGTCCAGCTCCGGGCGCTATGCCGCAGAGCCATTTCGCCCCCTCGGTCGAGGCAAAGAACGCCTCTCGGTCGGGGGCTCCAATGTCCCAGTCGGCATGACCAAGCGCCCTCCGCTTTTCTCATTGTCCAGCTCCGGGCGCTATGCCGCAGAGCCATTTCGCCCCCTCGGTCGAGGCAAAGAACGCCTCTCGGTCGGGGGCTCCAATGTCCCAGTCGGCATGACCAAGCGCCCTCCGCTTTTCTCATAATTTCACATCATTCTCTCATTCTCTTACCAAAATCTTCTTATAAGATTAAGACATCAGCAAAGATGATCGAGTGAATAACGTGAGGGAGGAATTCATAATGGGTTACTATGACGAGCATTCAAATCATAATCAGGAATCTTCGAGCCGCTTTGAGGGTGGAAAGAAACCATCCAAGCCCAGCCGCTGGAAGCCGGTTCTTTCTTCGATAACGAGCGGTGTGGTCGGAGGGATGATTGTTCTTGGGGTTTATCCGATGCTTGATAAGCAGCAGGAATCGCCGGCTGTGCAATCAGCTCCGAATGAGCAAACTGCTTCACAAAGTGCTTCCAAATCAGCGAATGTGCAAACGGTGAGCAATTCTACGAATGTTGCGGATGTGGCGGAGAATTTATCTCCTGCAATTGTGGGAATTGCGAATTTGCAGCAAAGTCAGCAGAGCTTTAGTGATACGGCTCAGGAAAGCAGTACGGGCTCCGGTGTAATCTTTAAGAAGGATGGTAAGGATGCCTTTATCTTGACGAATAATCACGTGGTTGAAGGGGCACAGTCGCTTGACGTTTCCTTATCTAATGGGAAAAAGGCAAAGGGAGAGCTGGTTGGAGCAGATCCTTTAACAGATTTGGCTGTTCTTCGCATTAATGCGGATGAGGCTCCGGGTATGGCGCCAATCGGTGATTCCTCTAAGCTTCGTGCTGGCGAGAAGGTGATTGCGATCGGGAATCCGCTTGGCATTGAGTTCTCCCGCACTGTAACGGAAGGAATTATTAGCGGAACGGACCGGAGCATCCAAATCGATACGTCGAAAGGACCTTGGGAATTAAACGTTCTTCAAACGGATGCGGCCATTAATCCGGGAAACAGCGGCGGCCCTCTTATCAATATGAACGGTGAGGTCATTGGCATCAATAGCTTGAAAATCAGCCAGAACGGTGTAGAGGGTCTTGGATTTGCTATTCCAAGCAATGATGTGATGCCGATTGCCAATCAGCTGATGGAGAAAGGACAGATTGATCGTCCGTTCCTTGGGGTTACCCTTGGAGATATTGAGCAAATTCCGCCTCAAATTGCGAGCGAGCAGCTCGGTCTTCCAGAAGGAATGACTACCGGTGTGTACCTGGAAAAAATTCAATCGGGTTCTCCGGCAGAAAAAGGAGGACTTGAGAGAGGCGATGTCATTACTGCCCTGGATGGTAAAAAAGTGAAAAATTCCAGTGAGCTGAGAAAGTACCTTTATGAAAGCAAGTCCATTGGCGACAAGGTGAAAGTCACGGTTTATCGCGATGGCAAAAAGCAAGAGGCTACTCTTACGCTCACTGCTCAAGAATAGATTGGCAAAACCCTTCCCCCTTAAATAGATAAAAGGCCTGCTTCGTTTGAATGGAAGCAGGCCATTTTTTATTTGTTTTTCCAATGCTCATGAAGTGGTCCGTTCCCTCCCGTTACCGGGTCCTGAACTGGAATGGGAACGGATTGAATACAGTCGATGGCTTCTTGAAGAAGAGGGTCGTTTTCTGAGTATTGATCAGGGTTCATTCCTTCAGGATAAGCTCCTGCCACTTTAAAATCGGCGGAGGATGAGAGTTTTTTGTGGCCGGTTCCAGCAGGGAGAACGATAACATCTCCTGTTTGAATCATTATGTCTTGTCCATCTTCTCCTCCGATCCGCACCTCGGCATAACCTGAAATCACACCAAGTACCTCGTGAGAATTGCTGTGGTAATGATGATAAGGAAAAATACCGTTTCTCCAGCTGTTCAGCCAATTATTCCGGTTAAACAGTTCTTCAATCTTGCTGGCATGTTCAAGGATTGGTCCTTTATATACAAGTACGGGAAAGGATGGGTGGTTTGGTATCATTCCGCTCCTTTTGAAATGGAGAGTTTCGATTCGATTTTCAAAGGGATTCATCATTTCTCCTCCTTATTCTCCGCCCCCGCCGCCGTCAGAGACAGAGGTGGCTGAGCTTGCAACTACGGCAATCATAGCGGCTTGCTGAGCTTGCATCATGATTTCGATGGAAGTATAAAATCCGGTTCCGAGCAAGGTTGTGTTTTCCAAGCGTTCACTGGCAATTAGATGGACGGCTACCGTGAAGTTCATTTCTTTATTCCATTTAAAATGTTTTGCAGCATTCAGCTGGCTAATGGCACTTGCAAGGTTTTCTATATCCGAGCTTTGACTGTCAATTAAAGAAAGCAGACCGATTTCCGGATAGTTTTTTCTTTTTAATCTAAAGCCGTGATTCTCCAGTGTGTAAGCGGTTTGAACACAGCGGTCCACTAAGTTTTGAGAACCTGCTGCACCTGCTAGAGATAGAATATGACTTAAAAATTGCAGTTCATTGCCTTTTTTAAAACCGCTTCGGTTCAGCTGGTCATAATAAGATTCCATTAACCCTACAATGTCCTCTGACCGTTCCTCTCCTTCAGCGAGAAGAACAGCAAGCGGATAGTCACTTGCAGATGTAAGAAAAAAATGCTGGTCCTTCATATAGGAGTAAATGGTATGCGCTTTTGCGGCTTTTTCATGGATTCTCTCTTCTGGAGTATTTGTGCCCATGAATGCCAATGCAGAGATATAAGTAAAGATTCCCTTTCGAAACCCGGCCTTTACAAATTCATCGTGTATCCGATTCATTTCGTCAAATTTGGAAAAGGGATCTTCGTACCTTGTGTCAAGGATAGCAGCTGTGATGAAGCGGTGGTAGGATTTATATGGAGAAAACATTCCGCTGTAAGCTTTCATATAATCACATATATTGAGATAGTGCGGAAGGTTGAAAGGCCGATTGGAAACAGCATAAATAGAAGCGGCCATCATTAAAATTCTCTGGTCAGAGACCTTCCATTTCAATTCATCTTTTAGCAGTAGAAAGATATGACTGTATTGATCCAGTTTGTGCTGAACATGTTCCATAGCGCTTCCCTCCATTCGTTCTGCCAGTAATACGGATAAAGATAAAAAAAGTTCCAATGAATGAAAAATCACCTCCAACTTTAAGACTTGGAGGTGAGCAGCAGTTCCTTTTAACTTTATCTCTTCTGTATTTGCAACTTTTCAGCTAATAACTTTTAGGACCAGTGATTTCCTTTTTCTGAGAAATAACTCCGCTGTCCCGTTAACCCGCTGATAGTAAATCCTCCTTTAGTTTTGCAGGCGTGCCCGTTTTGCATGGCGGGCGGCCTTCTCTGGCTCTGGGGTACTTCGATTTTCCATTGCCTCCTGTTTTGTTGCTTCATCTCCGCCAACAACGTGATCTACATCGTTCATTAGTGCTTCGAAGCCCTGTCTGGCTACGAGCTCTTTATCGTTTTTCTTTGAAGAACCGATTTCGCTTGAGCCCATTCCTGCGTTAGAGTGGAAATTTGTATCCGTCGGCCCTGGAAGGATGGCAGTGACCGTAACGCCTGTTTCGCGCAGTTCTTCACGCAGCGATTCTGCAAATAGAAAACCAAATGCCTTAGAAGGTCCATATACAGTCTCATATGGGGTTGGAAGAGTTGCAGCAATGGATGAGACCACTAGAATTTTACCGCGGCCATTTGGAATCATATGTTTAACCACGCGTTTTGCCATGTGAACCGTACCTGTAATGTTGATGGAAATCAGCTTAAGCTCTTCTTCGAGATCGGTGTCCGCAAATGCCCCTCCAAGTCCAATTCCAACGTTTAGGACAGCTGCTTCAACCGGCCGGTTTAATTCTTTCACAAAGGTCCAGAAGCTTTCAACACCATCGTATGAGGCCGCGTCTGCCTGATGGGGATAAGCGTTAGCTCCAAGGCCGCGAATGACTTCTGCTGCTTCAAAAATTCGGTCGCTTGATCCTGATATGGCCAGATCATAACCGTTCTGGGCAAATTGTTTGGATAGCTCAAGGCCAAGACCGGAGGAAGCTCCAGTAATTAATGCAAGCGGACGTTTTTCTGACATAAGAATCTCTCCCTTATTAATCTAAGTTTGTGTTTAGGATATACATAGCCTAAAATGATATAACTAAAACCTGTTAACACACGAATAGGAAATATTTTCTTTCGGAAATTAAGATAAAATATGTATCTCATTTTTTATTTTAAGATAGTTTATATGCGCTCCAACTGCCTGTTAAAAAGGTACATGAACAAAATAGGACACCAAATCAGAATGATACGCGTATAAATAAATGCTGGAGATACACATGCTAAAAGGGAGAACTTTGAGACGACATATTTGGCTTGGAAATGGTTTATTGATGAAGCCGCACATATAGGCTAATAAGGGATTTTCAGAAGAAGCTGCTGTTAAAACTAACGATAAAAAGTGCAGGAGGTTCGCTCTTCCAAACTGTAATATGGTATCGTTTATAAGCAGGATATAATGATCGGTTAGGAGCGTTAAGATGATTCAGTTAAAAAGTAAGAGAGAAATAGAACTCATGCATGAAGCAGGGAGACTTTTAGCCGAAACCCATAAAGAGATTGCCATGATGATCCGGCCAGGGATTACAACACTTGAAATTGATACCTTTGTGGAAAAGTTTCTGAAAAGCAATGGGGCTACTCCTGAGCAGAAGGGCTACCATGGCTATCCATTTGCAACGTGTGCGTCCGTGAATGATGAAATCTGTCACGGATTTCCAAGTAAAAAAGAACTTAAGAGCGGGGATATCGTCACGATTGATATGGTGGTTAATTTAAATGGAGGCCTTGCTGACTCTGCATGGTCTTATGCTGTTGGGGAGTTGGATGATGAGTCTTCAAGACTTATGCATGTTACAAAAACGTCGCTGGATAAAGGGATCGAACAAGCCATTGCCGGCAACCGTACAGGGGATATCGGACATGCGATTCAATCCTATGTGGAAGGGGAGGGCTTCTCTGTTGTCAGAGATTTTACCGGTCATGGAATCGGAAAAACGATGCATGAAGACCCGACCATTCTTCACTATGGACTTCCCGGAAAAGGTACGCGTTTGAAAGAAGGCATGGTTATTACTATTGAACCAATGGTGAATGCAGGAAAGTGGCAATCTAAAATGGATAAAAACGGCTGGACTGCAAGAACCGTGGACGGAAAACGCTGCGTGCAATTTGAACATACACTTGCGATCACAGCAGATGGTCCGCTTATTTTAACAGCGCATTAATTTGAAAGACGGAACAGCCGCTGTTCCGCCTTTTATAATTTATGGCAAAGGTAGGTGTGCATTTCGCATCAGACACTTACTGTTTCCCCCCATCCGCATAGAGATCGACCAATACTCTCGCATACTCCTTCATTTCTTTTCGTAATGACTCTGGCTTCAGAACTTCGGCATTGCCTCCGAGTGAAAGAAGCAGGGTGGCGGTGTAGCTGATTTCCGCTGGATCCATTTGCCGGCGAATAAAACCGCTGCCATCCTCCTCTTCACTTAAACCAGTTTGAAGAATCGGATGGCTTTTACAAAGTCTAACCCCTTCCTTTGATAACCTGATTTCCAGTATGGAAGAGCTCTGCGGAGACTCATCCTGTGAAAGCCATTCTTTTAGAGTGGGAAGACCTTTAATTGTCTCTCCTTTCCTAGTAATTTCAAGCACCCGGTCCGCACGGAAAAGGGAAATTTTCGCTTTTTCAATCAAGTAAGCCGGCACATACCAGAGCCCGCCATGGGCATAGATACCGAGGGGAACGACTTCTCTTTTCTTCTGACCGCCTTTTGAATCATAAAGCCACTCCACAATTTGTTTTTCAATTGCAGCATCTGCAATTTCTTGAAGATATGGAGCTTCAGCCAAATGGCTGGAAGGGGACCAAAAAGCAATCGTGTCTTTCAGCCGGTCCAGCTTTTCTTTGCTGTGCTGGGGCAGATTTGAATAAAACTTTTGAAGGGCTGATTCGATATCAATCTGAAAGGGGAGAGAGCGGAAATAAAATAATGACTGATAGGCAAAATAGATAGATACAGCTTCATCGGCAGAGAAAAGAATAGGCGGGAGCAGATTTTTGTTTAGCATCCGATAGCCTCCATGCCTGCCCTGTTCTGAATAAAATGGAACGCCCCAGGTGCTTAGTTCCTCGAGATCACGCTGGATCGTTCGGATTGAAACACCGAATTCTTCAGAACACTCCTTCGCTGTAAAAGAATCTCTTCTATTTATATAGGTTAAGAGGTCATAAAGCCTTTTGGAACGATTCATACCCATCTCCTTTTTTTATAAATTACGTCAGTTTCTGTCAGGTTTTATGATTATCATTATAACTGAAATTAATACCAAAGGAGGAATTTGCGTTGAGGAAAACCGTATTATACATCGCCATGAGTCTGGACGGATACATCGCCAGAGAGAATGGAGATATCGACTGGCTTGAGGAAGCCGAAGGAGAAGGAGATAATGGGTATAGCGAACTGATGAAAAACATCGGTACCGTGATTATGGGGAGGAAAACGTACGAGCAAGTACTTGGTTTTGATATGGAATTCCCTTATAAAGAAATGGATTGCTATGTCTATTCAAATGAAAAAGACGGAAGAGACGAATATGCGTCTTTTGTGAAAGGCAGTCCGATTAACCTTATTTCGGAATTGAAAAAGCAGCCGGGGAAAGACATCTGGCTTATTGGCGGAGGGGAGCTGATCCGTGAATTTCTGAAGGAGAAGCTTGTGGATCAATTTATGATTGCGGTCATCCCAATTCTATTAGGAAAGGGTATCCCGCTTTTTAAGCAAGACTTTCCCGAGCACAAACTTAAACTCTCTAATACACAAATCTACAATGAGATCGTCATGCTTTCATATGACTATGAAAAATAGAAGTAAAAAAGAGGTTCTCTAAAACGCCCGGCTGAGAATAATATAGAAACCCGGGAGCAGAGCATTCCCGGGTTTTTGTTTTCCGTTTTAATTGGAGCGTATTGCGCGAGACTACAGCGGGACAGGTGAGACCCCGCAGGCGCAAAGCGAGCAGCCTGCAGCGGAAATCAACCAAAACCCATCTCATTTCTTTTGAAAAACTACTTAATGGACAGCCTCTTTACTCTCAAACTGAACTGGATTCAGCCTGATTGTCATCGTCACAATTTTTTTTCTTAATAAAGAAGCGATAGATGAGATAACCAGCCAAGGCAATCCCGAGTAAAATTAAAATGACCGTCTGCATATTGGACATGAACTTTTGAACGGAGCCGAGATTTCCTGCAGATCCGAGCCAGAGCATTGCGATGTTTAACGGAAAAACCCCTATAAAGGTCAGAATAAGAAAAGGGGTCAATTTCACTTTGGATAATCCTGAAACGTAGGAAATGTAATTTCCGATTCCAAGCGGTCTTGAAAGGGCAATGCTCCAAATCCCGCACTTCTTAAACCAGCGCTGGGTTCTCTCGATGGTCTTCTTTTTGCGTTTAAATTTCTTTTTCACTTTATGTTCCAGTTTTGCCCCGATCCAGTAAGGAATCAGGGAGAAAATCGTGTATACAATGCTTGCAAGTACAGCAATCCAAATCATTTTTGACATGGGCTGATCAAGGACAAACCCGTATGCCAATGTTAAAAGAGAGCCGGGAAATGGAACGGAAGAGGCCTCGATTGCAATTCCGCCCAGAAGTCCCCAAATACCAAATAATTTTAAAACTTTAATCACAAATTCAAACATGGCGGCTCCTTCCCAACAAATATCATTTACTGTTCTTTTCCCTTTATCAGGAGCCGCTCAAACTGGTAGATTTTCCTATTTTATCGGTATAAAGGAAAATGAGTAATTCGGTTGTAATAGGAAGGCTCGGCTAAATCATTGAATACAGCAGAACTGTGTTCGGACTTTAAATAGTTTTTATATACAACTGATGCCATACCGGCCGCAAAAGTTTTTTTGTTTTCACTGTAAAGATCTAGAAGGTACAAAAGGATCATCCTCTCTTTAATTGTATCGTCATTAAGAAGAACGTTCACGAAGCCATGTGCTCAAGTATCCAGGGAGACCGTTTTTCACCGTGAACGTAGCATGGCCTCCTTTAAGAATCTCAAGCGTTTTGTCCTGGCTTGAAACATGATCTATAATCGCCGTGCTTAATTCCATCGGAACGAGCTTATCACTTTCTGCGCAGATTACGAGCATACTGGCTTTAATGTTAGAAAGGCTCGCATTTTTTCCGCTAATCTGCAATCCTCCGTTAATGAGCTTGTTCTCTCTGCCGAAATCACGAACGAACTGCTTCATTGCTTCCCCCGAAAACGGAACGTGGCCTTGCGTCCATTTATTGAATCTTCTCCAATAATCCGTATATTCTTTGTTATCAGCTCTGTAAAGCAGGGATAGATAAGGACTGTAGTAAACAGGATAACTGACCATGCGCAAGCCTGTTTTCATAAAGGCTGCAGGAATAATCCCCAGAGCGTCGAATAAAGGATCAAAATCAGCTTTTCCATTTCTCATACCTTCGATGATTTTATCGAATACCTTGTACTGATGAAAATCAATAGGAGCGACATTAAGAATTAAATTGCGGATCGGATCGTCTGTTACAGCTGCGTAAATGGCTGCGATCGTCCCGCCGAGGCAGTAGCCGATGACCGTAAGCTCTTCTGCTTTTGAATGGCGCAAAGTTCTTCGGGCTGCTTCCTGAATATAGTTCATCACATAAGCGTCAATGGTAAGATCCTTATCCTCATAGCCTGGTACGCCAAAGTCCAGCAGATAAACATCATAGCCTTCGTTAACAAATGCTTCAATCATGCTGAATCCAGGTGCCAAATCCAATATGAATGCTTTATTTACAAGCGAATAGACTAGAAATAAAGGCACGGAATACTTTTTCTCTTTCGCAGGATAATACCATAATACAGCCTTATTTTTTTTCCAAACCGCTATTCGATCGGTAAGTCCTACAGGGGGTTCAGGAGTTTGCAAAAGAAGGGCGCACTTTTTCACCTGCTCGTATATTTCTTCAAATGGAGTCATTATTTGATGGATTCCTTTGCGGATAGGCTTTTATATTGAGTGCATAATGTATGAGAAGGTGTTTTAACTGTTCTTTTTTCGCGCGGTTTTTTGATAGGGAAGGACGTTCTTCTCTTGCGATGGACGACGGTGCTTCAGAACTAAGCAGAGATGGGGCAGGGGAGCTTTCTTGATTGGCTAGCTGATGGAGATAGCCTTCGATTTGATCGAGCTTTTCTTCAATTTGAATAGAGAGATTCGCTAATCGGACAAAATCCCTCTTAGTAGCGAAATTTAAGGGGACGGACAGGAATTCAGAAATTTCCTGGCTTTGTTCGAATGTCTTTTTAATGAATGGGACAGCCATGTTTGCGAGGATTAATAATTCCTCTTGGTTTAGCCGATCCTGTATAGTATCATTCAGGCTTTTCTCCAGCTCAGTCCCTATCTTCTTAATCAGTGCCAATGCTTCTTGAGGATTCATTTCAGACATAAAGATGTTCCTTTCCATCATTTTTTTAGGGCTAATATAATAGAATCCGGCTGCTGCGGGATAATGGAATTGCTTTACCTCCCGCTCTATACGCAACAGGAAGCTTCTATTATCTATCTCTTTACAGTATAAGTTTATTTCTGCCAAATGTGATTAAAATGATGGATAAGCCCGTAGACTGTGATAACGCCCATAAGTTAAAAGTTGTGGGTAATTATAACTATTTTGTATAAAAGAAGTTAACAAACTAGTTCTTTAGACGATATTATAGTCAAGAAGAATTAGAAAAACTTCCTATATATAATCCAGAAAGGATGGGGAAAATGTCATTTATCGAAATGTTCCGTGCAGCCTTTATGTGGGCACACATTGTCGTCTTGACAGTGGGCTGCACGTTTATCTATTATCATGTATATAAAAATCGCAGAAACGGCAAAGCTTAAAGGCTGCGGTAAAGTTTAGAGAACAGATCATTCAAATACTTTTCTTTTGGTGTCTTTTTACCTGCGAACAGCTTTCTGTCAATAAGGGAGGCAAGTTCAGCACATGAACGGACGTCAAGTTCATTCATGTATTGATGGCGTGCCTTATTTATAGCAAACAGCTTGCTTGAATCGCTGACAACAGAAAGCAGCTGATCTTCAAAGGATCGCCGGACATCAACCGTTTCCGCTAGTCCTCTATCAGACAAGTATTCTAAGTTGATTTCCTCCTGTCCTGGAAGTACAGAATGAATGAAAATGAGAAGCTTCTTCCTGATTGCCTCACTGATGGTTGCCCCGCCAGGTTTCGTAACAATGGCATCCGCCCAGCTGTAAAGCTGATTCATTTGCTCTGAAGAAGCAATATATGGAAGGGCTGTAATGTGAGAAGAATTCAGGCTGTTTACTTTCTCCAAAAGTGCCCGGTTGGATCCGCATAGAACCTTGTACTCAACAAGGCCGCTATTCGAAGTTTTGATTAAGCTGGAAAAATTTTTGCCAAGTCCAAGACTCCCCCCGGAAAGAATCACATGAATTTTTTCATCATGCTGGCGGTTCATTTTTCTCCGATTAAAGCGATCATTTGCAAGAATCCCTGAAACAATTACTTTATTTTCTGAGATGCCCATTTGCAGCAATTCATTTTTCACATCTTTGCTTGGAACGCAATGCAAATCCACTTGTTCCTTTCCCCATAGACCGTTAATAAAAAAATCCGTGTACAGATTTAAAACCGGCACATCACAGACTCCGTACCGCTTCAGTTTATCGACAAGGAAGGACGGGAAGCTGTGTGTGCAGACAATTAAATCAGGCTGTTTGACTTCAATCAGCTGCTCCATCTTTTCCAGAAAAACAGCTTCATAAGCAGATTGGATCATGCTGGATTTTTTGCTGAAGAAGAGATGGTAGAACGAGCTGTATGCCCTGGGAAATTTCTTAATCCAGGTTAAATAGAGATTAGAAACGAGCTTTTCCAGACCTCCATTTACATAGCTTAAAAAGTCTACCTTCTCGCATTGTATCTCGGGATCATGCTTTTGAAAGGCCTCTGCTAATGCGTTGGCACTTCTATGGTGGCCGGATTCCATTTTAAATAAAGGCAAAATCAATATTCTCTTCATTTTAAAGCCTCCTCATTATCAGCTGTTAATCCTCGAGCAATTTTGGCAGCGGTTTTGCCAGGGATTTCAGGACAGGCACTGCTGATGCACCAAGTCCTATGACAATACTTACAGTAAGCCAGATGAAAATCCCATCTGGATAGAATCCGCTTTGCAATGGAGAACCCAGAAGAGCCATGCCGATTTCCTTGCACAAAAACCGGCTGAGCGGATAGGAAAAGGCAGCTGCAAGACTCCAGCTGATCATTGCTATGATCAGACTCTCTGCTGCAAACATCCGAACTATTTTTCCGGAAGATCCCCCAATGGCTCTCGTTATTCCAATTTCCTTTTGCCTTTCATATACGTTCATGCTTGTGGCGGTCATCAGATTGAGCAACCCGAGAACGGTGAATAGAATCCCCGCGGCTAAAATGGATGCAACCATCAGACCAATAATTTGTTTTGGGCGTTCCTGCATAGCTTGAATGGTCTCTGTTCCTTCTACTGCTGCTCCTTGATCTGTCAGGTGCTTCTCTAGCTGTTCAGAAACCTTACCGCTGTTTGCATCGGACTTTAACTTGACGGCAATCCGGTTTGCAGAATCTGCAAGAAGCCATTTTTCATAATCGGTTCCGCTCATATAGGCAGCAGGGCCTTTTAGCTGGCTTCCGATTATTCCTTCAATATAAAAAGTTTTTCTTTCTTTACCGATTTGAAGCTCAGCATTTTCACCGGTGTTGGGACTGCCAAGCATGGTACGCAGGTCTTCGTTAATAACGATCGCGGGTTTTCCGCCCTGCTTGAGCCATTGTCCTTGCTTTACAGCAGGCGTAATCAGCTTTGACCGTTCGGGAAGTGCTATGAGAAGGGCATTATGTTTAACTCCTTTTTCAAATTTGATTTCCGTATTGCGGACGGTCCACCCCTCCGCTTCGCTTACTCCATCCGTTTCCTTAAAGAGAGCGGTTATCTCCGATTTTGGGAGCTTGCTTTTTACCGACCATTCCTGATCATAATTCCAGAATTGATTCATTTGGTTCAGCTGGTTGTTCAAGGTCTGGTTTAGTGCCAGGCAGGATATGATGATGGCTCCTCCAAACGAAAGCATGAGGATATTTGAGACCATTTGCCCTTTCTTTGAGAATGCATGCCTCCACGATAAGACACTCAATGAAAACCGGCCAAGGCTCTTTTTTGTTTTCTTGGATGGGAAGGAGTGCGGAACATTTCTCAAAGTATCGGTAAGCGGCTTATTTAATACTTTTTGAATTGGTACAAAAGCACCCAGATAAGGGATAGCAAATGATAACAAGAGCAGCAGATAAGCAACTGTTGGATGAATGCTTTCCGTATAGGAGCCGATGTTCAGCTCTTCCGCCAAATACCGCACAGCCCATTTGCTGCCAAAATAACTGGCACCGGCAGAGCATAGGAACGAGATGATTCCAATAACCCCCAGATAAAGGGAATATTGCTTCCAAATGAAAGAGATCGGAGCTCCTACTACACGCTGGATGCCCATCTCTTTTATATGCTCGGCAATGACCCGATGGAAAAGGTGTGTAATCAGGATAAACCCAAGTACTAAGGAAAAGAGACCAAACCAGATGAGGACAGTGAGAATAGCTGACACGAGTGTATTCCTTATATAAAAGGTTTCCTCAGCATGCTCGGTACGATAGGATGTAATACCCGATGATTTCAGGACTTTGCTGATACGGGTCATTAGCTGATCTTTTTCCTTTTTGCTTGTATCTTCCTCAAATCTAATCTGGATTTGAGTGTAAGTTAAAGGAACACCAAGTTTTTTTAATGCTTCTGAGGATAAATAAAGATAGCCCGTACCGCTGAATGATGCCGGTATCCGGGAGGGATCGGTTACGGATCCTGAAAGCTTCAGGCTTTTTTGCTTTTCACCTGGAATCAAAAGCTGGATGGCCTGTCCATCCTTCCACTGAAAGAGCTGCTTTGTTGAGGTCTCTGCATAGGAAGCAGCATCTGAAGGATGATTTTTATGAAGACTTATTTGTCCAATCTGGTAGTTTTGCTTATCCGGCAGACCGGCGATTTCAATATTTTTAAATCCGTCCTCTGTTTTTGCTCTGGCACGAAGGGAAATTTTTGCCTCCGCTTTTTCAATTCCCTCAAGCTTATGGAGCCCGGCAGGCAGAGTCTGGAATGAGTTGGTGTAAAAAGCTGCGTCTGAAACATGGGAACGGTCCATGCTTTCTTCAAGAGCCGCCTCAAATTGAAGCTTCGTATGCATAATTACTCCGGAAATCGACAGGCTGATAATAATAGACAATAGAATTAGGAGCGTTTTTGCTTTTTGCCTGCCTAAGTCCCGAAGCGGTTTTCTGGCGAATAGCGGCATCATGACCAGCCAGCTCCTTGTATAGAAGCTAAAGGACCGAGATCTTCTATTACCATCCCATCTTTCATATGAATAATCCGATCTGTTTTTTTTGATAGCTCCTGATCATGCGTTACCATCACAATCGTTTTACCATCTTGGATCAGAGTAAAGAATAGTTTCATTATATGTTCAGCATTTTCTGTATCCAGATTTCCAGTCGGTTCATCTGCAAAAAGAATCGGGGGATCATTAGCTAATGCCCTGGCTATCGCAGTTCTTTGTTTTTCCCCTCCGGATACATAGTCAGGAAACATATGAACCTTGTCTGAAAGTCCTACGGAATTCAGAAGCTCGAGCGCCCGATGTTTCTTATTCCTTTTTAAAGGGGAAAACTCCATTGGAAGCATTACATTTTCTAAAAGGGTCAGACTTGGCAGGAGATGAAAGGATTGGAACACAATTCCGATATCCCTGTTTCTCCACTTCGTCAGCTTATCTTTAGAGAGGTTGGTAATTTCCGTCTCATTAATGCAGATTTTCCCTTTAAAAGGTTTATCGATCCCGCAAAGCAAATTCAGCAAAGTGGATTTGCCGCTCCCGGATTTACCGGTTATTGCTACGAATTCATTTGCCTGTATTTGAATGTTCACTTTCTTTAAAGCATGATGCCATTCATTTCCGTTCGCGAACACTTTTTCAATCTCTACGGTTTCAATCATTCCTGCACCTCTCAAACGTTTCTCGGATTATCGTAAAATAACTCCTTTTACCTCCATATCATTAAATATCATGTGGAAAGAAGATTAGCAACCTCGCCCATACCCCCATAAACCCCATGTGTAAGCACCATTACGTAAATATTCACAGGAAATCCCCGTGAAGAAGTTGAATTTATGGAATTTTATAGTAGAAAAGGACATCAGTTATATGAAATCCTTCTCATTGTTATTGTTGAATTTTGACGAATTTTGTCGAAAATGATTTATTTTTTTAGAACTGTTTCCTCATTTTTCTTAACAATTCAACAATTTCCGGCAAATTTTTATAAAATCCTCAATTATCAAAAAAATATGCAAATATATTGAGATTTTATATTACAAATAGATTACAAAGATTACGAACGGTCAATGGTTTATTCCTATATATCAAATACAGGTTTAAAGAAACCCCCTATTTTGAAGGGGTTTTTATTATTACATTAATATTACAAAGTGAAGAAAGTGCGAAGATGTTATGGAGAACGCTTACATCCTTGAAAAGATTGAATTTCTCTCATTTTCTTGAAGAAGGGATGAATTTAGTCACGGGCATAACGGCAGATTGAACGGTTTTGGAAAATTCCTTAATCTGAACGAGATGAAAGTTCCGTAGCTGATTGCTGAATGGCAGAGGTGAGGGAGCCAAAATCAATTTGAGAGGAGAACGAGTATGGCTAAAGTTGAACAGGATCTGTCTGCGCTGAGAGAATCGCAGGAAATGAACACACAAAAGAAATTATCAGCGAGGGAAAAGACCTTCGTTATTTCTTTGTTCGTGATCACAGTAGCGGCCCTTTTCTATGTGAACTGGACTGCGTCTGATAAGTTGAATTTAACAATCGGTCTATATGGTTCTGTAATGATTGCCTACCTATTAGGGAAAATGCTTCTTTCCTTCAAATATCAGGAAGTCATGATGGATCCGCCTGATTTAAAAGTATCAGTCGTTATACCTTCCTATAATGAAGCTCCTGAATCAGTGCTTGGCACTATCGAAAGTATTTTGAAACAGGATTATCCGGTTCATGAGATTTTCGTGATTGATGATGGAAGCAAGGATATATCCGGTTATGAGGCTACTTTGAAACTTAAAGAAAACCTTATGTCAGGTATTGGCGAAACAGCTGCTGAGCTGGCTAAAGGCAATTATAAAATGCCGAATCTAATTGTTCATCGCCTTCCTCAAAATAAAGGGAAACGCCATGCGCAAATCTGGGCTTTCGAAAGAGCAACAGGAGATGTTTACATAACAGTGGATTCAGACTGTACTGTATTTCCAAATGCTGTTCGAGAATTGCTTAAACCTTTTAACAACCCGGAAGTATCTGCTACTACCGGTCACGTAAATATCCGAAACCGCACTGATAATGTTCTTACCCGCCTTATTGATATGCGTTACGACAATGCTTTCCGTGTAGAGCGTGCTGCTCACTCTGTTACAAATAATGTTTTAGTATGCAGCGGACCATTAAGTGCATACAGACGCGAAGTGGTTATGAAAAACCTGGATCACTATGGAAATCAGATGTTCCTTGGACAGCAGGTCCAGCTTGGAGATGACCGCTGCCTGACAAACTATGCAATCCGTGAAGGAAAAACGCTTTATCAATCGACTGCCCGCTGTATTACGGATGCTCCAACAACTTTGCGCACACTGCTTAAGCAGCAATCACGCTGGAATAAGTCATTTTTCCGCGAGAGTCTTGTTGCGATGAAAATTGGTTTTACGAAGCCTAACGTTTTCGTTTGGGTCATGCTTGAAATGTTCCTTTGGATTGCATTTGGTATTTCACTAATTCTCGCCATCTACTTCACGACTACGACAATGGGCTGGATCTTGCTCATATACTACTTGGCTTACGTTATTATATCGGCTTACGCCCGTAACGTTTTTTATGCCTACAAGAGGCCTTTTACATTCTTGCTCGCACCATTATATGGTTTACTGTTCCTAATCCTGCTTTGCCCGCTTCGCTTCTGGGCGCTTCTGACTATTCGCTCAACAGCTTGGGGTACACGCGGCTAATGCTATCCTTATGAGATGAATCTTATGTGAATGGAGAGGTTTTAATGAAAGTACGTAAAGCGATTATTCCTGCAGCCGGTTTAGGCACCCGTTTCCTTCCAGCTACGAAAGCACAGCCGAAGGAAATGCTCCCAATTGTAGATAAGCCAACAATTCAATACATTGTGGAGGAAGCAATTAAATCGGGGATTGAAGATATTCTCGTCATTAGCGGACGCGGAAAACGCGCCATTGAGGATCATTTCGATAAGTCCTATGAGCTGGAGGAAACGCTCTACAAAAAAGGCAAGTTTGAAAGGCTTGAGGAAATTCAGTCGATATCCAACATGGCGAACATCCACTATGTACGCCAGAAAGAGCCCCGCGGTCTTGGACATGCCATCCATTGCGCGGAGAGCTTTATCGGAAATGAACCTTTTGCCGTTTTGCTTGGCGACGACATCGTTAAGTCCGAAACTCCATGCTTAAAACAGCTCATAGATGTGTTCGAAAAATATGATTCCTCTGTTTTAGGTGTTCAGGAAGTGGAGCATAAGGATGTATCCAAATACGGAATCATTGCTCCTCTTGAAAACAAGACACTTGAAGAAGATGTTCTATCTCTATCAACTGTAGTGGAGAAGCCTGCCGTTGAGCAAGCTCCTTCCAACTACGCGATTATGGGCCGTTACATATTGACGCCTGAGATCTTCAGTATCCTTGAGACGCTTCCGCCGGGTTCCGGAAACGAAATCCAGCTTACTGACGCAATCAAAATTCTGAATGAATCACAAACCGTACTAGCTTATAACTTTGCAGGCAAACGCTATGATGTTGGAGACAAATTCGGTTTTGTCAAAGCAACCATTGATTTTGCTCTTGAGCGTGGAGATCTTGGAGACCAGGTTCACGAATATTTAAGCAGCCTTGTAAAAGAGAAAGAAATCATCCTATCGTAAACGTGCCACTGGTTCCCAGCTGTAACTGCAGCTGGGAAAAGCACGTCTTGGTGTAAAGCTTAGAAGGAGGAATAATCATGAATATTGCCATTATCGGAACTGGGTACGTAGGTCTTGTTACTGGAGTTTGTCTTTCTGAAATCGGGCATGACGTCACGTGCCTGGATATTAATTCTGAAAAAGTAGAATTGCTTCAAAAAGGAATTTCCCCTATTTATGAACCGGGCCTTGAAGAATTAATGCTGAAAAACATTGAGGCTGGCCGCCTGAAGTTCACTGACAGCCATATCATCGGCCTTAAAGACAAAGATGTTGTTTATATCGCTGTAGGTACTCCTCAGTCTGAAGATGGTTCTGCCAACCTTTCCTATATTTATAAAGCAGCAAGAGATATCGGGCAAAATATCACACGCGACGTGACAGTCGTAACAAAAAGTACAGTTCCGCTCGGAACAAATTACAAAGTGCGCGAATTGGTTATGGCCAACCTTCAGGACAATTACCTGGTGGAAGCCGTTTCAAATCCTGAATTCCTAAGAGAAGGTTCGGCTATCCATGATTCCTTCAATGGCGACCGCATTGTCATTGGAGCGGACGACGCTGAAGCAGCTAATATCATTGAAGAAATCAACAAGCCATTCGGACTTCCTATTCTGAAAACAAGCATCAGCAGTGCAGAAATGATCAAGTATGCAGCAAATGCCTTTCTTGCAACGAAAATTTCCTTTATCAACGAAATTGCGAATCTTTCCGAAAAAGTAGGCGCTGATGTGAATGAAGTGGCAAAAGGCATGGGGCAGGATGCAAGGATCGGAAGCAAATTCCTTAATGCTGGAATCGGCTACGGCGGTTCTTGCTTCCCGAAAGATACGCATGCACTTGTGAAAATCTCCCAGGATTACGGCCATGATTTCCACCTTCTGAAATCCGTTATTCAAATCAATGAGAACCAAAAAACGCTTCTCGTTAAAAAGGCTAAAGAACGTTTAGGGTCTCTTGAAGGAAAGCGTATCGCCTTGCTTGGCCTTGCGTTCAAACCTGAAACGGATGATATGCGTGAAGCAGCTTCAATTGTTGTTTCCAAGCAGCTGGTAGAAGAAGGAGCAGAAATTATCGGCTATGATCCGATTGCTGCTGAAAATGCAAAAACGATTCTCCCAGAAGAAGTTCAATATGCAGAACAGATTGAAGATGCAATCAAGGAAGCGGATGCGGTCTTTATCTTAACAGACTGGAAAGAAATTGTAGAAAAAGCTCTTCTTATGTCTGGACTGTTTATGGAAAATCCAATCGTATTTGACGGCCGCAACTGCTATACAGCAGAAGAGGCGCAGAAGCTTCACGTTGAGTACATTTCAATCGGACGCGACGCAGTCCTTCCTACAGGTGAAAAAGAGCAGGAATCGATTCTTGCTGCTTCCTTTTAATCCATAGATTATTAAACTTACAGCTTTGGATCTGCATCTATGTAACCAAATAACTTTGAGAGGGTGCTAAGAGAATGAAGAAAATCGCTTCAGCAGTATTGGCGGCAGCACTTGCAGTCAACGTGGCAGGTCAAGCATCTGCATCGGAAGTTAAGCTTCCGCAGGGAACAATTGAGCAAGTGAAGAAAATTGACGTGAATTCCTTATGGAAAACAGTCGATACCTTCAAAGGCACAGTTGAACTTGAAGATGCAAAGTACAAAGTGGATTACAAGGAAGAAAAAGGAATTGTTAAGGTTTCCATCAAAAAAGAAGCCGGTAATAAAACGATTGAATTAACAGGCGAAGAAGCAAACAAAAAAGTTGCTGAGTTTGTGAAAAGTCTTGATCTTTCCATGAATCTAAGTAAAGAAGAAGTAATCAAGCGCTTGTCCAATGCTCTTGGAGTAAAACCGGCTGACGTTCAGCGCGCAAAAGCTTCAATAGGTTTCAACAACATGGCAACTGTAGATTTTTCTTTTAAAAAAGGTGAAAAATCCGCAGTTATCAATCCTTACAACATCAGCAAGCTTTACATGAAAGTAGAAGACAAAAACGGCTACTACTACCATGTAACATACCATGCTCACGGCGACAGCGTTAAAGCAATTATTGAAAAGAAAACAGCAGCCGGCACGAAAGAATATAAAGGAATCTATGCTCTGCTTGAAGCGATGAGAATTAAAGACAGCGTCATTCCTGCTAAAGATGTTACGTGGAATAGCTACCTTGATCAGCTCTCCAAAACACTTGGAATGAAAGTGACGGACATCACGAAAGTGGAAGTTCAGTCTCAGTTTGAAAACAATACAAAAGCGAATATTAACTTCGAAAGATAAGCAAGAAGGACCGTCCTCATATAGGGCGGTTTTTTTTAATTTGGCTATGTTAAAGCAGGAGGTTGATTTTTTTTTTAACACCTGTTGATTGTAGCGGAAGGCGTGAGACTCCTGCGGCAGCAGCGGGACAGGTGAGACCCCGCAGGCGCATAGCGCAGAGGAGGCTCACCGCCCGCGCCGCGGAAAGCGAACGCCTGCAGCGGAAATCAACAGCCAAATTTAACAGAGCTTTTGATTTAAGCTACCTTGAAAATAACTCCTGAAAAAAGGCAACACAAAACTAAGGGTGCCTTGATTTCACTTTTTTTGGTCCCCTGATATTCTTGTATTCTCGTTTTTGGACGTAAGGGTTACTTCATACCCTAAAGCCTTTAGACGTTTTAACGCTTTCTTCTTTTTCGCTTCTACTGATTGCTGATAATGTTAAAGCAAAGCAAAATTTTAACACCTGTTGATTGGATCGAACGCCTGCAGTGAAATCAGCAGCCTAGTTTAACAAAACTTTGATTTAAAGGAGGGCAGTGCCTGTCCTAAGCGCAGCAGGAAAGAAATCAGTCAATTTTTCACCTCAATCCCCATCAGCCCACCCAAAGGATTAAAATTCCAAACCAAAGGGTATTACCCAGAATAATACAAAAAAGGAGGACTTATCAATGGTGAATACATTTAATGAATCAGCTATTGCCACCTATTTAAAAACAACGGGTGAAGAATTGTGCGAACAGCTGGGGACGCAGGATCTTGATGAGACCGGGAGAGCCCGTCTTGAAGGGAAGGTTGAAGCATACAGGCAAATGATGGAACGCTTTGAATTAGGGGAATTAGAGTGCGAGCATATAAAAAAGAAGATATAAAAAAACCTGCCGGGCACATATGCTCAAGCAGGCTTATCATCTAACGGATATTCTTCTGACCTATTCTGCCGGACTTGCGCCTTGCAAGTCAGTCCTTCTACTACTCCCTCTATCAAGTAAGCTGTCTGCCTTGTTCCGATAAGGCAAAATAGATTCCATGCTGCAGTGTGCTAAAGCAATTAAACGCAGATATATTATAGTCCGATTTTGCAATGGATATCGCAAATTCAGGAGAAATTCCGACAAGAACTGTTTTAGTGCCGATCAAAGAGGCGGACGTTGCAAGCCGGTCGATAAACTCCACCGTACCTTTTGTAACGTCTTCGCTCATGGCGGTTAAATCCAAAACCATGTACTGAGCTTTGTGCTGCGGAAGATTAATGAGAGTGCGCTGAACAAGGTCATAAGACCGCTGTTCATCATATTTTCCAATCAGCGGCACGACGACAATTCCCTCAAGCACAGGAATAATCGGAGAAGAAATTTCTCTTATTAGTCCGTTTAATTCACTTGTACGTTCATCCACAAGATGCTCAAGCTTGCGGATTTGCTCGGATTGCTCCTTGCGGGCGTATTCATGAATGTTTTGCTGAACCGTGGTTTCAGAAGGGAAATATTCAAATTCACAATGACTGTCGCCTTCAATTTGGCTTTTCAGAACCTTATACCAAATGTTTACCCCGAATAGTCCGGACAAGATTCCGGCAAAGTGGCCGGGAGTGAATGTACCGCGTCTCGTTTTTCCCTGAGCTTTGTTGATTTTATGCTCCCAGCTGTCCTTAACCTGAATAATCGCCATCTTTCTGCTGTGGTTCACCTGGGATATTTCGATTTTGCCCCAGCCGGCAGAGGCATAGGTATTTGGAAGAACGGCAGCCACTTCATTAAGCGTAAGGTTCTGTTTTTTGAAGTAATCGCCTACAACAATACCCTGTCGGAAGCCAGCTGTTTCAAGAACGACCGAAGCGGCTTTGTCGCCTGAAATTTCTTCAATCGTATCAAAAAAAGATTTTCATTGCAGAATCTATCCAAAAAAGAACGGCATCGTCCTTTTCGTATTTAAAAGTGCCTTGATCGAGGTCCCAGCTAAATTCCAAGCCGCCGACCATAATTGCGGTGCTTGGATAGGATTTCAGTTCGTTTTCCATGGTACACAACCTTTCAATTCAATCCTTTTTTATCATACTACATAATTCTGTCATTTGGCTTGAAAAAAATACTCTGCTCTAGTTAAATGCCGATCTTGCATCTGTCGTTAGATGCTCCTTTAACGGGATCAAACAGTAAGCTGTAAAAAGACGAATAGATAGAAATGATGGGGTGAGATAATGAAAACCAGCGTTCTGGTCATAGGCGGCGGAGTGGGAGGTCTGACCGTTGCTTTGAAGCTTGCAATGTGCGGGATTCATGTAACGGTTGCTGAGCAGGCGAAAAGCGGAACCCATATGTATAAGGGGGAGCTGCTGCAGCCTAAAAGTCTGGAAATCTTTCATTCAATCGGTCTAATCCAAGAGGTAGAGGCAAAGGGCCATCGCATCCATCATATCGATATCCATGAAATGAAGAAAAGAGATCAAACCTATCATGAAACCGGCAAGGCAAGCATGGATTACAGAATGATCAACAGTCCATATTCCTATTCTCTGATGATTCCTCATGAAGGCCTGAAAAATATCATTTTAAATGCAGCGAAAGATTATCCATCCTTCCATTATTTCCAGCCGGCAAGGTTTAAAGAATTTAATCATAATCAAGCAATCATTCATTTTCAGGGAGAAGATTTGTCGATTGAGGCAGATTACGTAATCGGAGCGGAAGGAAGGAAATCCAAGACGAGGGAATCTATGAACTCTGCTATTAAAGAGCGTCAATACGATCATCATTTTTTAACAGTTTCCTTTAGCAGGCCGGCTTCTATGAAAGAAGGCAAAATGATTTCAACTCCTTATACATTTCTGGGACTTTTTCCGCTTCCTGACAACCGTGTTCGGACGGTCTATCTCATTCCGGCGGGAGAATATAAGAATATGAAAGAAAAAGGAATTTCTTACTTTCATCGCTGTTACAAAGAGCTCTGTCCGGACCTAGACGGATATGTCGATGAAATTAAAAGCTGGAGGGAAATTCAGCTTATGATTCCTGTCAGATATCATGCAAGCAAATATGTGGATGGAAATAAGGCCCTTGTTGGAGATGCCGCTCACAGTGTCCATCCAATGGCGGGCGAAGGAATGAACCTTGCTATACAGGATGGGGATATCCTCGGGGAATTACTGTGCTGGATGTATGCAAATGGGAACACATCTCCTCGGCTGCTGGAATGGTATGAACGCGTACGGAAGCCTAGAACCCGCCATGTCTTGAATCTCAGCCATCTTTCTGCCTTAACTTATTCCAAGCCCTTTGCTTATTTTCCTAGTTTTAGAAAGAATGGCATTTTGCAAACAACACGGGATGACAAGCTGCATACGAAGCAAATGCTGAATGTGTCAGGGCTTGGGATATGGAAGGAGTCCATCTATGACCGGCTTATCCAACTAGGGCTTTTTCCCGTACGCAGTGCCTCTGATCTTATGCAAGTGCAAAAAAAGTTCATGTTCACGGCAGCTTCAGATTATCCATGGAAAACAGAAGGAGGGAAGTATCTTGCTGAATGAGTATGTAAGAGTGCTGAAGGCGAAAGGCTGGATGAAGAAAAATCTGCCGTTTCTTTATACGTGGCATGCCTACGTGGGGTATGAGCTTGATTTATATGAATCATTCCGGAAGCCCAAAACGATAACAGAGGTAGCACAGCAAAATTCCCTTAAAAAAGATTTATTGGAGCGGTGGATGGATGTAGGGCTTTCAATCAGGTATATGAAAAAGGCATCAAGAGGCCGGTTTCGTACTTCACGAAGCTTTATGCTGCCATCCGGAAAGAAAAACCCTCAATCGACCGGTGTTATTCTAAAGGAAATGATGGAACTTCACATACCTGCTCTGCTTAGTTATCCGGCTATTATGACAACAGAAAACAAGCAGATTTTTGATCACGAGCAGCACGGGGAAGTGGTGGCTCAAACCTCTTCGATCCTTGAGCAGGTCGCCTATCCGGTTATCCATCAGCTTGTGAAAAAAACGAAGGCCAAAAGCGTGCTGGATGCAGGCTGCGGCCATGCCGGATATTTGAAGAGATTAGCAAAGGATTTTCCCGATCTTCTTTTAACAGGAATTGAGCTAAATGATGGAGTGGCAAGTGAAGCAAGATTGAGGTGCCAAGAGTACCCTGATCTCAAAATCGAGTGCGGGGATGCATTTGAATGGGAGAGTCCTGAAAGCTGGGATTTAGTTTTAATTAATAATCTTCTTCACTATGTACCTCAGGAACGGCGCGGAGACCTCCTCAAAAAGGCTGGGAGCTGGCTCGGGCAGGGAGGCGGAATGGCCATTATAACCCCAATGCGCCATGCCAAATACGGGAAACAATTTTCAAGTGTTTTTAATAGCTTCTTTTCTGCATTTGATAATCTTCACCCGATCCCATCGGAGAAAGAGATGAAAGCTATAGCAGAGGAGGCGGGACTAAAGGTTTCTTCCATTCGTCCCGTTGTTAAAGAAGGAGGATGGTTCGCGGTCTACTTGGAAAAACAGTACAATTAGATACGGAATTGAATAATCGTTGAGGTGAGCATATGAATTTTCGTATCAGGCAGAATTCAATATCAGACGGATTTACCGTTAAACAGGCTGAGTCAGCAGATATCCAAACGATCAGCATGCTTCTTAAAGAAGCCGCTGGCTGGCTTCAATCAAAGGGCTCAACACAATGGAGCGAGCTGCTGGATAGCAGCGGAATGAACGGACTCGCTTCTTCAATTGAAAAGGAAGAAGTATTCTTATTTGAAAAAGAAGGGTCGGCGGCCGGAATGGTGATGCTTCTTGCTCAACCAGGAGATTGGGATCGCAGTCTTTGGGGCGATGATCAGCAAAGCCATTCCATCTATTTGCATAAGCTCGTAACAGCCAATTCTTTTAAAGGGTCTGGCTTAGGAATGAAAATCCTGACCTGGGCAGAGCAAGGCATAGAATTTGATGGGAAGGACCGGATCAGACTGGATTGTATTGAGACCAATTCATCACTGAACTCCTTCTATCAATCTGCCGAATACCTCCTTAAAGGATGCATAAATGGGTTTTGCAAATATGAAAAAACATTGTAACTCCAGGCGCTGTCCATAAAGTAGTTAGTCAAGTTACTTTTGCCGCTTGAAATGTAATTGGTTTTGGCTGATTTCCGCTGGATGCTCCCTCATCCTTGGGCAGGCGGTGAGCCTCCTAAAGCAGCAAAACGCCTGCGGGATCTCATCTGTCCCGCTGGAATCTCGTACCTTCCGCTCCAATCAACTTAACCCATTATGGTTAAAACACACAGTTAAAAACCCATAAACCAGGAACGGAAAAGAGAAACCCGGGAATGCTCTGCCAGCGCCCGGGTTTCTCTTTTATTCTCAGCAGGGCTTTTTAGACAGCCAATTGCTGTCTTTTTCAGCTTTCTGCAAAAGCAGAGTCTCAGCAGCTCCTTTGCATGCAATTTACAACAAGGAGGAGGAAAGACTCCCCTGTATTTGAGTGGCTCGTGACCTTTGGTTTACGTGCTGCCGCCAATAGTCACTTGTTTTGTTCAGAATCCATTTAATGTAAACCCTTACATGAATAACTCCTCAATTCGTACCCTTCCTAAACTTTTACATTCCTTTACAATGTGAGAATCATCCTAGAGATATCCTTTAACTATCAGCAGGAAGAAATTATGGAAAAAAATAATCGGAGAGATTTTCTGACAAAAACCTTTTAAAGCAAGGTTAAGCAAGGAATTCGCTTCATTCTGACGGAAATAGAAGTTTGAAAAGTCTAAATTTATGAGCCGTTCCACATACATGCGAAAGCATAGGCAAAATAGGACTTCGAACTTTTATCATCTATTATTCTGCGCGGTAAATCCATAAAGTAGACATTGGTTTAATAATACACGCTGATGAAAACGAATTGAGGAGATGAGGTTACGTGTGGGTCATTTTTGCGGCTGCTGTTTTGGTCTTGCTGCTGGGCATCATTGAAAAGCGGCGCCACCAAAAGCGGCTCGATTCCATTCCGGTTCGGATTAACATTAATGGAATCCGAGGGAAATCAACCGTTACAAGACTTATTTACGGTGTGGTAAAGGAAGCCGGGTACAAAACAGTCGGAAAAACAACCGGTACGGATGCTAGGATGATGTACTGGAATACGAAAGAAGAAAAACCGATTGTCAGACGGCCGGAAGGTCCAAATATCGGCGAGCAAAAACGTGTGATTCAAGAGGTAGCTGAATTGAATGCGAATGCGCTTGTGAGCGAATGCATGGCCGTAAATCCTGATTATCAAATTATCTTTCAGGAGGACATGCTCCAGGCAAACATCGGAATTATCGTTAATGTACTAGAGGACCATATGGACGTAATGGGGCCGACTCTGGATGAGGTAGCAGAGGCATTTGTTGCTACTATCCCTCATAACGGGCACGTCATTGTCAATGAAAGCCCATATATTGACTATTACCAGAAAGAAGCAGAAAAACGCAATTCAACTTTGATTGTTTGTGATAATACAAGAATTTCCGAGCAATTTCTAAAAAGCTTTGAATATATGGTCTTTCCGGATAACGCATCTCTTGCCCTGGCTGTAGCAGATGCATTAGGAATAGATGAAAAAACAGCCTTTCGCGGAATGCTGAATGCTCCGCCGGATCCAGGCGCAATGAAAATCCTTCCGCTCGCTGATGCAGGAAACCCAGGATATTTCGTAAATGGATTTGCGGCAAATGATGCCTCTTCTACTATAAACATTTGGAAAAGGGTAGAGGATCTTGGATATCCAACAAATAATGCGGTCGTCATTATGAACTGCCGTCATGACCGGGTAGACCGGACCATTCAGTTTGCAAATGACGTGCTGCCATATATTCCTGCTGGAGATGTCGTAATAATAGGCGATACGACACAGCCAATCGTTGAGTCATATGAGGATGGAAACATTCCTGCTGACAATTTTCACAATTTAGAAGGGTATTCAACTGAAGAAATTTTAGCCGTTCTTGAGCCAATGATGAGCGGACGTGCGATTTATGGAGTTGGAAATATCCATGGTGCCGCTACACCGTTAATTCAAAGACTGGAAGACTATAAAATTAAGCAATTTGTCAGTTAGGAGGAATAGTCATTGTTCGGATCTGATTTATACATCGCCCTGGTGCTCGGGGTGTTGCTAAGCTTGCTATTTACTGAAAAAACTGGGGTCATCCCTGCTGGATTGATTGTTCCGGGGTACTTGGCGCTTGTGTTTGACCAGCCTGTTTTCCTGGCTGTTGTTTTCTTCATCAGCTTGCTTACATATTTAATCGTTACCTATGGAATAGCCAAAATCGTCATTTTATACGGAAGAAGAAAATTTGCTGCCATGCTTACAGTAGGAATTTTGCTGAAATTGGCGTTTGATTTTACGTATCCAATCCTGCCCTTTGAGATTTTTGAATTTAGGGGAATCGGAATCATCGTCCCTGGCTTAATTGCAAATACGATGCAAAAACAGGGAATGGCGCTTACGATCGGCAGTACGCTTTTGCTAAGCGGAGCTACCTTCCTGCTTATGACGCTTTACTATATTTTTTAAGGGGAGGAGAAAAACGTGAGCCATCCACATGGAAAAGAGCTTAATTTTGAAGAGAAGATCCTGCGGTTTGTTAAAAGAAACCGGCGGAATTCAAAAACTCATGCAGTAATAGGTCTAATCGCCACTGCAGGAATTATGTTCGGTTTTTCCTTTGCTGACAGACCTCCGGCCCCAACCGTAACCCAATATAAAAACGAGGTGTTCACTGCTGCCTTCATGGGTGACATCATGATGGGCCGGGATGTAGAGAAGGTAACAGACATTAAAGGACAGGATTATTTGTTTCAGCATGTTAAGCCGCTGCTTCAAAACTCTGATTATATTACAGCGAATTTTGACCACCCAATTACACTGGATGAATCAGCACCAAAGAATGAATCGAAAAGCATTCAGCTGAGAACGGATAAACAATCAGCTCAGACACTTCAAAATCTCAACTTCTCAGCTGTCAGTCTCGCAAATACCCATGCGATGGATTATAACGTGCAGGGGTTAAATGATACGAGAAAGACGTTGAAAGAGCATGGAATCGATCCGGTTGGAGCGGGAAGCAATCTGAAGGATGCGAAAAACTCCATTTCTTATCAAAATTATAATGGTATAAAAGTGGCAACCCTTGCCTTCACGGATGTGTACGCAGAGGGAACAAAAGCGACTGAATACAACAGCGGGGTTCTGGCGATGGAACCGAAAAACTTCGTTCCAATGATAGCGGAAGCTAAAAAAAATGCGGATTTTGTGTTCGTTAATGCTCATTGGGGACAGGAGTATGATACAACCCCTCATCCACGTCAGAAAGATCTAGCTAAGGCGCTGGCTGATGCCGGAGCAGATGTGATAATCGGTCATCACCCCCATGTGCTGTCACCTGTTGAAGTTTATAAAGACAGTGTCATTTTCTACAGTCTTGGGAATTTTGTTTTTGATCAGGGCTGGAGCAGAACACGGGAAAGCGCCCTTGCCCAAATGAGGCTAATGGCAGATGGAAAAGCAAGATTTGAGCTGACCCCGCTCGAAATCAAAGAAGGTCAGCCTGCACCAATCAGGGAAATGAATGAACTGCAGAAAAAGAAAATGATTCAGCAGCTGACTAAAAATTCAGAGAACCTGGATTGGAAGGAAGAGAACGGGAAGCTCATTTTTGAAAAGGACTTCTCAAAAAAACTCGATTAAAAAAGCAGGGATGTAAATGAGAAAGAAACGTCTTTGGACAGCACTGGCAATCCTTCTCATTGTCATTTTGCTCGTCGCACAATCCGGAATACTCAATCGGCCGGCTGAAGGGGAAGCTGCCGTCAGTGCGAACCATCCTCTTGCTGTTCAGGCAGGGATGAAGGTCCTGAACAGCGGAGGCAATGCAATGGATGCCGCTGTAGCAGTTTCCTATGTATTAGGTGTTACCGAACCGTATGGATCTGGCCCGGGCGGCGGGGGACTGATGGTGGTTTACAACCCGGATAAAAAGATTAAAAAAGTATACGATTATAAAGATTCTGCACCTCAGAACGGAGAGGGATCAAAAGATCAGATTGCCGTTCCGGGCTTTGTGAAAGGTCTTGAGCTTGCTCATGAGGAGCAGGGAAAAATGAAAATGTCCGAACTGATTGAACCGGCTATACATTATGCAAGCAAAGGCTACAAAGCCGACTCATTTATTTCACAGCGCCTTGCGGAAGCGCAGGATCAATTTAAAGGCAAGCTGCCAGAACCGTTTTATCCGGATGGCAAACCGGTAAAACGCAATGAAGTAATCAAACAGCCGGAGCTGGCTAAAACGCTTAAAGCTATTCAGAAGCAGGGAAGCAAAGGGTTTTATTCAGGGCCAATGGGAGATTCACTGGCAAAAGAACTGGATCGTGTCAATCTTGATGACCTGAAAAAATACGAAGTGAAAGAAGAAAAGCCGATTGAAGGCAAATTCGGCGAATATACAGTGATGACAGCCCCTCCTTCCGCAGGCGGAATCTCCCTCCTGCAAATCTTAAAGCTGGCAGATATGTATAAAGGGGAGTTCAAGTCTAAAGAAGTAACGAATTCCACTCATTTAATGGGTGAGTTTACAAAGCATGTTTATCACGAGCGTATATCTGAAATTCAGGATCCTGCCTTTGGCGAGGTAGACACGGAGCGACTTCTTTCAGATAAGCATTTGAAGAATATGGCAGAGGATATGGATTTTGATAAGGCATCTTTTGACATAGAGGTCAACAATTCTGAAGCGGATGAAGAGGACCACGATAATACCACCCACTTTGTCATTAAGGACAAGGAGGGGACGATTATCTCAGTAACAAACACGCTTGGAGAATTTTTCGGATCCAAAGAACAGGTCAACGGCGTATTTATGAACAATGCCCTCAGTAATTTCAGTGAAGACCATGAATCGGCTAATCGAATGGAGCCGGGAAAAAGACCGAACAATTATACATCTCCTGCCATTCTGGAAAATGATAAAGAAATTACCGGGATTGGAACACCAGGCGGCAAGCGAATTCCGACCGTTCTGGCGCAGGTTCTTGTGCAGAGAGAATTCTTCGGGTCATCTTGGCAGGCAGCTATTAACCAGCGGCGTTTTTATATCGAAGACAACAAGATTACAATGGAGCCGGGCTATCCTGAAAACGTGAGAGACAAACTTGAAAATCGCGGCTATGACGTCCGGGTGAAAGAGTCACCTTTCTATTATGGAGGCGTGATGGCCTTGACCATAGATAAAGAAACTAAAAAAGTTTCCGGAGCAGCAGATCCCAGAAGAACAGGAACATGGAGCTCATCTAAATAAAAATCGGGAGGAATCGTCATGAAAATTATTAAAGGTATTTGGTCTACTTTTGCATTGGCGGGAATTTTAGCGGTGATGATCGGTTTTAAACATACAGAGGTAATGGATCCGGCTGAAAAGACTGCCATCGCCGATGAGATGAAGAAGGTAAGTGCTCAAGCACAGGCTGAAGCGAAACAGGCAGCGGCTGCTAAAGACCCTGCAGCAGCCAAGCAAGTAGCTCAAAAGCCTGCCAATACAAGTGCAGAATAATATAATCTCTATGCCCGGGGGCTTTTCCCCGGGCTTTTTATTATTTCTGCAGAATGAGCGAAATCTGTCTATCTTTTCAGACTAACATCCACATATTGGGATTTGATGTAACAGAAGATCATAATATGACGAAAAACATAGTGACAAAGACCTAAAAAGGAATTTTTATAAAATAGAAAATTCGGACTATTTATTCTATTCAGATTAGAATTATAATAGTTTTGTAATGAAAAAATTTCATTTTCATGAAAAAATGTCTAATTTTACTCATTTTTTTGTGATTACAGGGGGTCTTGGGTTGAGGAAATTAAAAAGATCAGTCAAAAGAAACAGCCAGCGTCTGCAAAAAGCAGCGATTGGTACGGCAGTAGCCAGCGGATTGCTGCTTGGAACAATGCTTCCTGCTGCAGGACAAGCAACTGCTGCAGAAACGAGCACAGTAATTGAATCAGCACCAATTGATTACAACACAATTCCTGAAGAAAGATTGGCAGAAGCATTAAAAGAACAAGGTGTGATTTCCAAATCTGCTACCCAAACAGAGATTAATAAAGCGGTAAAATCCTATATTCAGAAAAAAGAAGGACAAAAGCCCTCAGTAGCGGCAGATTCAAACGGACATGCCATGGATACGAAAGTAAAAGATTTCATGAATAAGCAAAAAGAGAAAATCAAAAATCAATTCGGTAAAAACAAAGCAACAAAGGGCAAGCCGAATGGATTAGTGAAAGTCGATCCAGCAAAAGGAACAGCTTACAATGGTGCTGTCCGTGAAGATAAAGTTCTTGTCTTGCTGACGGAATTCTCCGATTTCAAACATAATAATGTAGACCAGGAGCCTGGTTACATGTTTTCCAACGATTTCAATAAAGAACATTACCAGAAGCTAATGTTCGGCAATGAAGAGTTCACGATGTTTAACGGAGAAAAAATCAAAACGTTCAAGCAATATTACGAAGAGCAATCAGGCGGAAGCTACACGGTTAATGGCGTAGTCTCTGACTGGCTGACGGTTCCAGGAAAAGCGAGAGAATATGGCGATGATAATCCGAATGGCGGACATGATAACCAAAATCCTAAAGGAGCACGCGACCTTGTAAAAGATGCATTAAATTCTGCGGTAGCAGCGGGCATCAACCTATCTGAATATGATCATTTTGATCAATACGATTTAGATGGCGACGGTAACCAAAACGAGCCGGACGGACTAGTGGATCACTTGATGATCATCCATGCAGGCACAGGTCAGGAAGCTGGCGGCGGACGTCTTGGCAATGACGCAATCTGGTCTCATAGATGGACAATCGGCACACAGCCGTACAAAATTGAAAATACAACTGCTTCCGTACCATACTGGGGCGGAAAAATGGCAGCATTTGATTACACTGTTCAACCTGAAGATGGCGCAGTAGGCGTATTCGCACATGAATTCGGACATGACCTTGGTCTTCCGGATGAATATGACACTCAGTACACTGGAGCTGGCGAGCCGGTTGCTTCATGGTCCATCATGAGCGGCGGAAGCTGGAACGGAAACATTGCCGGCACAGAGCCGACAAGCTTCTCTCCAATGAACAAAGAGTTCTTCCAAAAAGGAATGGGCGGAAACTGGGCGAACATTACAGAAATTGATTACAACGATCTTAATGCATTTGGTTATTCAACTGTTATCGACCAAAGTGTAACGAAGTCGAAAAATCCTGGTATCGTAAAAATCAACCTTCCGAAAAAAGCAGTAAAAGGAATTGCTCCTGCATTTGGAAACAAATATTATTACAGTACAAAGGGTGACGATCTGAATACATCTATGAGCACCCCGGTATTCGATTTAACGGCAGCTGCAACAGCTAAGTTTGATTACAAAGCATACTTCGATGTCGAGTTTGAGTATGACTACCTGTATGTAAATGCTGTAAAGGAAGATGGCACGAAAGTTCTTGTTGATACGATCGGAAATGATGATACGAAAGGCGATGCGACTTCCGAATCTTCATTAGGCCAATGGGTGGACAAGTCTTATGACCTAAGCCAATTTAAAGGCAGCAAAATCAAATTGGAATTCAACTACGTAACAGACGGCGGATTGGCACTTGATGGATTCGCGCTTGATAATGCAACGCTGACAGTTGACGGAAAAGTTGTTCTTTCTGATGATGCAGAAGGCACACCAAAAATGACGCTGAACGGCTTCATCGTTTCCGATGGCAACTACTATAAGGATAACTACTACTACCTTGAGTGGAGAAACTATGCAGGATCTGATAAAGCTCTAGCATTCTCCAGAGGCGCGAAATACAACACTGGAATGGTCGTATGGTATGGAGATGAAAGCTACCTGGATAACTGGACCGGACCAGGATACCACCCAGGCTACGGATTTATCGGAGTAGTAGATTCGCATCCTGAAACAGTATTTGGAACATTAAACGGCCAGAAAACAGCGTTCAACAGCACACGTTACCAAGTAGCAGATGCAGCGTTCTCATGGGACAAAACACCTGAATTCTTCGTATCTTCTCCTACACGCGGAGATTACACGTTCAAAGGAATGCTTGGAAACACATTGTTTGATGACTCTCAAACTTACATCGACTACGATCTTCCTGACGCAGGAAAAATCCTCCCTCGCAACGGCTTGAAAGTTCAAGTCATGGGCGAGGCGAAAGACAACTCTGCTGGAATGGTTTGGATCCGCAAATAATAATAAAGCAGGAAAGCAGGCCGCTGGAATCAGCGGCCTGCTTTTTGTTTTGGGCAGAAGTCCATACTGCGGAGTGTTGGGCAGTCCCGGTTTGTCACGGTGGAAGTGAATATTAACTGCCTCTAAGTGAATGATAGAGTATGAAGTGATTGATAAACCGGGGCCGTGATTTAACACCCCATTTCTGCCCATTTTGGCAAAAAATTATGGAGTCAGCAATTATTTAAAAAAAGTCCGCAATTAACCTCCTAAAGTCAGCAACTATTTTAAAAAGTCAGCAATTAATCCAAAAAAGTCCGCAATTAACCAGCATTAGTCAGCAATTCCTCACCCGTATCGCTTAATACTGAATTAATCCATGCGGAAATACGCCGTAAACTGGAAAAAGAAACCGGCTGGCTTGGCAAAGTTGGTGATTGAGCTGGAATAAGGCATGGTTCGGCCGAAAACCAGAGTTCGGCCGGCTGGAAGAGAGATCCGGCGTGCTGGAAATGAGCGTGATCCCGCCGGAAAAAAAGAGCATGATTCCACTGAAAAGAACCGAGGTTCAGCCGGAAACCAGAGTTCGGCAGGATAAAGTCCGGCATCGGCTGAAAAAGGGATCCAATAGGGAAAATCCTGAATACCCTTACAAATTTATTTAAAATTTTAGTATTTTTCGAAATCTATAGCCAAATCTTTTTCAAGTTGTTATACTTCATAATTATCTTTTAATTGAAGAGGAGGAGAGGATGATGGATAAACTTAGCAGGAAGGATCAGGTTCTGATCAGTGTCATGCTATTTTCAATGTTTTTCGGAGCGGGAAATCTTATTTTCCCCACATTCCTGGGATATTCGGCTGGGACCCATACTTTATTATCACTGGCCGGGTTTGTCGCAACAGCTGTTGGACTTCCTGTTATGGTTGTCATAGCCATTGCGATCCATGGCACAGCAGAGAACTTAAATGAGAAGGTTCACCCTTATTTTGCTCTTATTTTTCCAATTGTTATTTATCTTTGTATCGGGCCTGGGCTTGCGATTCCGCGGGCGGCTACAATTGCTTATGAAATGGGAATGAAGCCGTTTATCCAAACAGGCACAGCAGCTCAGCCGATGGCGTTAGGGCTTTACACGCTTGTGTTTTTTGGATTGGTGCTTTGGCTGAGTCTTTCTCCTTCTAAACTTATAGATCGGCTTGGGAAAGTGTTAGCTCCTATAACCCTCACCATTATTTCTGTTTTATTTATCAGAAATCTCTTTACTCCCCAAGCACCGTTTGGAGCTCCGAAAAAAATTTATCAGGACAATTCTTTTTTTCAGGGGTTTCTTGACGGCTATTTAACGATGGATGCTCTTGGTGCAATGGCGTTTGGTGTTCTTATTACGAACACCGTACGTGCCAGAGGAATGAAAACAGAAAGGCAAGTTTCCCGCAGTATGATTACAGTCGGAATAGGCGCCGGAATTTTACTCACTGTCGTTTACAGCATTCTTGCTTACCTGGGCGCTTCATCAGCGGGCTATGGCAAAGCTGCGAATGGGGCGGGCGTACTGACTCTCTTAACGAGCAATCTATTTGGAGATTCAGGTGTAATCATACTGGGCGTATTATTTACCCTAGCGTGCCTAAGTGTATCAATCGGTCTTGTTATTGCCTGCAGCCAGTATTTTTATAAACTGCTTCCTTCGATCTCCTATCGAATGTGGACAGGCATTTTCACACTTGCCAGCATGCTGATTGCGAACCTTGGATTGGATCAGATATTAAGCATCTCCGTTCCAATTTTGAGCATGATTTATCCTATCCTTGTCGTACTGGTGACAATCGGATTAATGGAAAAAATATTTAAAAATCATCAGCCTGTCTATTATATGGCCGTATTATTCACAGGAATATACAGCGCTGCTGAATTTTTAAATACATCTCTATTAAAAGGAAGCCTGGACAGCATGATCTCTGCCGTTCCTCTTTCCGCACAGGGGATTGGCTGGCTGCTTCCGGCATTTGCCGGTGCTGCGGCAGGCTATGCAATAAGCAGCTTCAGAAAAAATAAAGTACCAGCAGAGCAGTAAAAAAGAGGCCGTTTTAAGGCCTCTTTTTCGTGGTCAAATTTTGCTCCTATGAACCGCGTGAGTCCCGCGCCTGCTGATTAAATCAGCCTAAATAATTACTTAAAGAGAATAACCCCCATCTATAATCAGGTTATGCCCATTGATATAACTGGAATCTGGACTTGCCAGAAAGAAGACAGCTTTTGCAATTTCTTCGGGACTGCCGAATTTGCCTCGCGGATGATTTTTTTCTGCCTGTTCATAGGATTCTTCATTTGGATAAAGACCTCTGGCAAGTTTAGTATCAACTGGACCCGGCGAAATGGCGTTTACCCGGACATTTCGTTTCACGAAGCGGGAGGCGAGCGATTTTGTCATGGCAATAACTCCTGCTTTACTTGCACTGTATGCTGGGAGGGCAGGCGGAAATTTCTCGCTTCCGACAATGGCCGCGTTGTTGATGATGCTGACAGGCTCATTTTTTGAAAAGTATTTCTCAGCATGCTTAAGCATAAAGTACTGGGACTTTAAATTCGTATTAAAAAGCTTCTCCCAATCTTCCTCATCAATTCTGCTAAGCGGTCCGATTGCTGTATTGCCTATTCCCGCATTGTTGAAAAGAACATGGAATCCGTCCTGTTCTTCCCCAAGTCTTTCAAAAAACTCCTTAACGCTCTCTTCCCGACCGACATCTGTCTTTGAAAAGGTAATCGTGCCTTCGAGGTTTTCTGCTTTTGATTCAAGCTTCCTGCCGCATTCTTCATTCCTGCCAAGTGCATACACGCTAGCGCCTTTTTCCGCAAATGTGAGAGCTGCTGCCATTCCAATCCCTGAGGTGGCTCCTGAAATAATAACAACTTTGTTTTGCATGCAAAACATCCTTTCGGCCAGTTATTATGCTTCGTTTTTAGCTAATTTCACAAGGATATGGGATAGATGTGTCCGCTGTTCATCATTTCCTGATTTCCACAGTTCCTTCAGCAAATACTCCTCGCGGTTTTTTGGTTCAACATTATTTGCTAAATATTCCGCTGCTGTTTTTGCAGCTTTCGCCAAAACGTCTTCACTCAATCCAAGTTTTTCACCCTTACTCACTTTATCGTGCAGGTAAGATTTGAAATGCTCAAAGTTATCCAAAATGCTGTCCATTTCTTCCTTGCTCATCTGATCCATTTTACCTTCTATCTTTTCATCGTGAATCGCTGTATCTTTTTCGAAAGCCATTTTTATCCTCCTCCTGAAAGATTAGTATTGTAATAGCCTTCGTGCTGGAGAAGTAAACGAATTTACAGTCTTGGATGTGCTGCTGATGGCAAAATGTCCAAAACAAAAACAAAGGACCCCGGCTGGCGTACCGGATATTCGCCTGATGGAAGAGCTGGTGTTTCGCTGTCCTCAATGGATGCGGGTTCCTGCGCTTCTTTTTCCAATTCATCCAGCTTTGCCAAAATTCTTCTTTTCTGATAAAGCATCGTGCCTGTCTCTGCAAGCTCCTTAATCATGGAACGGTTGGTTAGAGCTCCGAAAACCATGCCTGCAACCGGGATCATTTGCAGCAGTTTTTTTACTCCGTATGTATCCCTGTATGAATACATGACTTCCCGCCATCCTTGGAGCTGGGAGAAGACTTCAGAGGAATGAGTTTTTGTGTGATAGCCGGATAGCTCGTTTAACACCGCCTGCTTCCCGACAATGTCAGCAGATGCGAACTGCAGGCATTTTACAATGAAAATCCGTTCTTCTTTTTTGCTTGGGTCGTATCCATGTGCAATCGCTATTTCCTGGAGGGTTTTAAGGGACAGTCCTAAAAGGACAGGGATATCGATGGCCAGCGTGAACATTCCTCCGAAACCAGTGGAAGCACCTTGAACGGTTGCGATGTTGCCGCGGGATTCCCGTATGTCAAGACATACTTTTTTCATATCCTCAACAGAAGCTTTTGCAGCATCTTCAATGGTTTCGATATCGTTTCCTGTTTGTTCTGCAAGCTTTTTAAGCATCATTTTTTCCTGTGTCAAATATTTTCCGCCTGTTTGAACGTAATTTCCGATTTCATCAAGAAGGACACCAATTTTCTTTTGTATGAAGGCGGGAGTTATTTTGTCCAGAAGCTTAAACGGAAGGCGGGTGATCTTTTCCCAAAACCATAACCCCTGCTGATCTTTTTCCCATTTCTCGACTTCGGATAAGGAGTGCTGCAGTGTTTCTTTCGTATCCATGGTTATGTCTCCTCTTCTTGTATTTTATTGATAATACGTCTTATCTATTAAGGAAGTTTCATTCTCTTTCATTATAGAGAGAAGGAGCGGAGTTAGAAAGAATCTTCCTCTGGACATTCCAATTTGTACCCGGTAAGATGATGAAATCATACGGAAAAGGAAGATTTAAGTGGCACAAATACGGATAATGGGTAATAAAGAAGAATTGGATGCAATCATACAGTCTTTTGAAAAAAATTATACGGTTACATATACATCAAAAGAATATGGAAGAACCAATCCTAAGTACAAGTATTCCAAAGATCAGCGCATCTATCTGGATCTTAAATTAAAGAGCCAGCCGTTAGGGGAGTAGAGATGAGTAAAGAAGGAGCAAGAATCCGGCTTCGGGAGCTGGAAGAAAGGGATGCAGAGAAACTTTTCCCCATTTGGTCTGATCCTGAGGTTGTCCGCTATTTAAATATGCAGGCTGCTGCGACCATTACAGAAGTGAGGTCTATGATCTACATTCTCCGCTCTCTGGCTGGGAAGAAAAAAGCATACAGATGGGCGATTCTTGACCTGAATACAGAAGAAATTCTGGGGACCTGCGGATTTAATGACTGGGACGAGGAGAATGCACGGGGTGAGATCGGTTATGAGCTTGGCAGGCAGTATTGGGGAAAGGGCTATATGGAAGAGGCCCTTATCCTTCTTTTTGATCATGCCTTCACCGTTATGGGGGCAAACCGGATTGAAGCAAAGGTGGTTCCTGAAAACAAGCCGTCTATTCACCTCTTGGAAAAACTCCAATTTCAGCATGAAGGTCGGTTGCGTAAATATGAGCGTATGAATGGGCAGTATGAGGATGTCATGCTTTTTTCCTTGTTAAAAGAGGAATTTCCGTTCAATTTTTGATTAGCGGCTAAGTGCAAAGGGGAAAGAAATCAGGGGAGGGATGAATGATGGAGACAAGAATTGAAAGGGATACAATGGGTCAAATTGAAGTACCTGCGGATAAACTATGGGGAGCGCAAACACAGCGGAGCAAAGAAAACTTTAAAATCGGCACGGAGAAAATGCCGCTTGAAGTAATCTATGCTTTTGCTGTCCTGAAACGCAGCGCAGCCATTGCCAATGAGCAGCTGGGCAAGCTTTCGAGTGAAAAATCACAAGCGATCGTAAAGGCGTGCGATGAAATTCTTGATGGGAAATGGGATGATCAATTTCCTCTTGTCGTGTGGCAAACCGGAAGCGGTACACAAAGCAATATGAATGTGAATGAGGTCGTAGCCCGGAGAGCAAACGAATTGCTTGAAAAGGAAGAAATCCGTATTCACCCGAATGATGATGTGAACATGGGCCAAAGCTCGAATGATACGTTTCCAACCGCTATGCATATTGCTGCATTGAAAGCGGTGAAAGAGCGTCTCATTCCAGCTGCAGAACAGCTTCGGATCACGCTGAACGAGAAGTCGGATAAATTCAGGGACCTCGTAAAAATCGGCCGAACCCATCTCCAGGATGCGACACCTATTACATTAGGACAGGAAATAAGCGGCTGGTCGTATATGCTGGAAAGATCGAAAGGGATGATTGAGGAAGGAGCATCACACCTTCTCAATCTTGCCGTTGGCGGAACGGCTGTCGGTACCGGAATCAATGCACATCCTGAATTCGGCGGCAGGACGGCTGCTGAAATTGCCAAATATACGGGGATGCCATTTGTATCATCCGCTAATAAATTTCACGCGTTAACATCACATGATGAAATCGTGTATGCACATGGTGCAATTAAAGGCCTTGCAGCAGATGCGATGAAAATTGCAAATGATGTCCGCTTTTTAGCAAGCGGTCCCAGATGCGGAATCGGGGAACTAACCATTCCGGAAAACGAGCCTGGAAGCTCGATTATGCCGGGGAAAGTCAATCCTACACAAAGTGAAGCACTGACGATGACAGCGGTACAGGTGATGGGGAATGATGCAGCCATCGGTTTTGCCGCAAGCCAGGGGAATTTCGAGTTGAATGTTTATAAGCCAGTAATTCTGTATAATTTCCTTCAGTCAGTCCGGCTGCTTGGGGATGCGATCAATTCATTCAATGTGCACTGTGCCAAAGGGATTGAGCCAAATTATGAAGTGATTGAAAAATACTTAAATGAATCACTCATGCTTGTAACCGCGTTAAATCCTCATATCGGATATGAGAATGCAGCGAAAATTGCCAAGCATGCCCATAAAGAAGGGTTGACTCTTAAAGAAGCGGCGGTAAGCTTAAATCTGCTGACGGAGGAACAATTCGATCAATATGTAGTTCCGGAAAATATGACACAATCTACATAAAAAACTTACCATGGCGCGCCGATGATGAACAGGCGCGTTTTTTTTTGTTTTCCATATTATAACGGAATTAAAAGTAGTTTGTTCAGCAAACAATAATGTTAAAAAAGGGTTCAGTGCCAAAAGGATAGAAAAAGAAGACGGGTTTCGAACCATTTGTGAAATAGAGAATTTAAGGAGTTTGTCACCTATGAATTTACATCAGCTGCTTTTAACTTCCTCCATATGGCCTGAGTCTGCTTTAAGAGACTGGCACGGAATTGAAATAACCGGTATCACCTCAGATTCCAGAAATGTAAAACCCGGCGATTTGTTTATTGCCATCAGCGGATTTCAGCAAGATGGACATCAGTATATTGAAGCCGCGATCAAAGCAGGGGCTGCAGCTGTGGCTGGAGAAAAAGTATTGCAGGAAGCTCTTCCTGTTCCTTATATTCAGCTTGAGGACGGCAGAAAGCAAATGGCTCTGCTTGGGATTGCATTCTACGGAATGCCTCAAAAGAAACATAAAATGGTTGGAATCACAGGCACTAACGGGAAAACCACGACTGCTTTTATGATTAAACATATTCTTGAAACAGCCGGATTGAGCTGCTCTCTTTTCGGATCTATTGCCAATTACATAAATGGAAAATGGTACCGCGCCTCCAACACGACTCCTGACAGTCTTCAGCTTCAGGAACTGCTTTATAGAAGTGATGATGAATATGTGGTTATGGAAGTCTCTTCTCACGGTATTAGTCAGCACAGAGTTGAAGGTGTGGAATTTGATTACGCCTTGTTTACAAATCTGGATCAGGATCATCTGGATTACCATCATACAATGGAAGAATACTTTGCAGTGAAATCCAAGCTTTTTCAGCAGCTGTCCCTTTCCGGTAAAGCTTTCATTAACACGGACAGCATATGGGGGGGAAAGCTTGCGGAAAATCTAAGATCGGAAGGAAAAGAGCTATACACTTTCGGGGAAAACATGGGAAATGATTTACGCTTATCAGAATGGAAAACGAGTAAGTTTCCGGCTGCTATTTTGAATGAAACAGAAAACAGAGGACATTTTATTCAGCTCGCCGTACCAGGTCTTCATAATATTTATAATGCGGGACTAGCCTTTTTGACTCTTAAGAAAATGGGAATTGAGGAACGGGTGATATCAGAAGCGCTTATGAAATTTCCAGGTGTGCCCGGCAGAAATGAAGTGTACAAAGAAGACAGTCAGCCTACTCTTATGGTGGATTATGCCCACACCTCGGAGGCTCTTTATCATTGTCTGAAGACCGCTAAAGAGTGCGGGGCGGAAAAGGTGTATCATGTATTTGGGTTCAGAGGCGGAAGGGATGAATCGAAGCGCGGTGAGATGATTAAACTATCTTCAGATTTAAGCGATGGGTATGTTCTTACACAGGATGATTTAAATGGTCTACCAGAGCACGAAATTTTATATGAGCTAGAAAAATTGCAGACCGCATTCGGCAATGAAAAAGGCAGGATCATCTCAGACAGAACCATGGCTATTCAATATATGTTTATGCATGCTTCGCCGGGGGATTGGATTGTTGTAACCGGAAAAGGTGCAGAACCCTATCAGCAGGCATTTGAATTGCCGGCCGCTTCTGATGGGGAAACGATAAGCTATTTGCAAAGAACAGCTGCGGCGCAAGCGAAAAAAGCTGAATAAATAATGAATAGGATTAGTATTTCATTTTTTAGGAGCCTGGGTCAAATGTAACCAGGTTCCTATTTCGTTCACTTAAGTTATTTCCAAATATTTATATGGGATGAAAGGATATACAGGTCATTCAATTTTTTTACATTGTTATAAAAGAATGAAGTTGATATTCTAAGAAAGGATTATAGCAGGATATAGATAAGGAGAATGAGTTAATGAAGCAGATTCTGCATCTAATGATTGCAATTTTTACCCTATCCATTTTTGTGCATCCTGCTAAAGCAGAAGGGAAAGAAGAAAGAGATAAGAAGCTTCTTCTTGCCAGTGATGCTGCATTAATCATGGATGCTAAGACGGGTCAAATCCTATATGAAAAGAACGGACATACGTCCATGTATCCAGCAAGCATTACAAAAATTGCTACAGCTATTTATGCAATTGAGCATGGAGACTTAGATGAAGAGGTCACCGTAAGCAAAAACGCTAGAAATGCAGAAGGAACAAAGGTTTTTCTTGAAGAGGGAGAACGGGTTTCTTTAGAGCGGCTCATTCAGGGTATGCTTATAAATTCAGGAAATGATGCAGCAGTAGCGATTGCGGAGCATTTAAGCGGCAGCGTCAGCGAATTTTCTGAAGATCTAAATCAATACATGCAGACGGAAATAGGTGTTACCCAAACGCATTTCGTTAATCCAAATGGACTCTTTGATCCGCAGCATCAAACAACAGCAGCGGATATGGCTAAAATAACACAATATGCAAAAAAGAATGAAGAATTCTCAAGGATTTTCGGTACAAAAGCCCTGAAATGGGAAGGGAAGTCATGGAATACGACTATTTTTACCCACCACAAAATGCTAAAGCAGCAGCCCTATAACGGTGTAACAGGTGGAAAGAACGGATTTGTTTCCCAAGCAGGCTATACGCTGGTTACTTCAGCAGAAAGAAATGGACTGAGCCTCATCGCAGTTACCCTCAAATCCCGGGACGATCAAGGGACCTATGATGATACCAAGAAGCTGCTTGATTATGGATTCACTCATTTTGAAACAGAAAATATAGCTCCTACGGCATCTCTGAAAAACGAACAGCAAGAACCGCTTCAATTAACACATCCATTGTTTTATACGAAGTATGATGGAGAAAAAGTAACAACTCAAATCAGCAAATCAAATCAGCTAATTGTAAAGGGAGAAGACGGCAGAAATCTGGCAGAAGCCCCTTTGGAATCAGCTGTTCCTGAAGGACAGGGAATAAGTCCATCCATCGAACACGCCCATTCTGGAAAAAATAGTTTTTTCCACGCCCATTTTTTATTGGCGGTTGTAATGGCTTCTCTGTTAGTTATTGGAGTTGGAGGAGTGCTTTATTATCAGACCAGAAGATATTGAAGCTCTTTTTGCCATTAAAGAATTATTTTGATATAAAGGCAGACGATAGTCCTGAATATATTGCCATAATACTAATTCGAGAATACTCATTTCTGAATTGTGAAAATTATGTCGAAAATTGTATTGTAAAAAAGTTAAATATCAGATAAGATATTGAACTATCAGCGTGCACAGAGTAAAAGGCGTAATCTAAACCCTTAGTTCCCAATTTCTTCTTTTTTTGGATTATTCATTACAGTAAAGGGGTTGTTCTATGTGAAGAAAATCAGTTTAGCATGGCAAATATTGATAGGTCTTGGGCTTGGTATCGCGGTAGGGGCTATTTTTTATGGTAACCCGACTGTCGTTAGCTACCTCCAGCCCGTTGGAGATATCTTTTTACGATTAATTAAGATGATTGTTATTCCAATCGTCATTTCCAGTATTATTGTCGGAGTTGCGAGTGTGGGTGATACCAAAAAGCTCGGAAAACTTGGTGGCAAAACCATTATTTACTTTGAAATCATTACAACAATCGCGATTGTCATCGGTTTGCTTTCGGCTAATATTTTTCAGCCGGGTGCAGGAGTTGATAAGGATGGATTGGAAAAAACCGATATTTCAAGCTATGTGGATACGGCTGAAGGTGTAGAAAGCCACGGGATTGCCGATACATTCGTTCATATTGTACCTTCAAACATCTTCCAATCATTTGTAGAAGGGGACATGCTCGCCATTATCTTCTTCTCTGTTATGTTCGGTTTAGGAGTAGCAGCAATTGGTGAACGCGGAAAGCCGGTGCTCGCTTTCTTCCAGGGAACAGCAGACACCATGTTTTATGTAACAAATCAAGTCATGAAGTTCGCACCATTTGGTGTATTTGCTCTAATTGGAATTACTGTTTCAAAGTTCGGACTTGATTCTTTAATACCTCTTGGCAAGCTGATGATTTTAGTATATGCTACCATGATTTTCTTCGTTGTTGTCGTACTTGGGCTTACTGCGAAAATCGTTGGAGTAAACATTTTTCATATTATTAAGCTTCTGAAGGATGAATTGATCCTCGGATTCTCTACATCCAGTTCAGAAACGGTGCTTCCAAGGATTATGGAGAAAATGGAACGGTTTGGCTGTCCGAAAGCCATCACTTCCTTTGTTATCCCGACCGGGTATTCCTTTAATCTGGATGGATCAACACTTTATCAGGCTCTTGCTGCCATTTTCATTGCCCAAATGTACGGCATTGATTTGTCGATTGCAGAGCAGCTGACTCTTATGCTTGTGCTTATGGTTACATCTAAAGGGATTGCGGGTGTGCCTGGGGTTTCTTTCGTTGTTCTGCTTGCAACATTGGGAACTGTCGGAATCCCGGTTGAAGGTCTTGCTTTCATAGCAGGAATCGACCGTCTGCTTGATATGGGCCGTACGGTAGTAAATATCGTAGGAAACTCTTTAGCAGCCGTTGTTATCTCGAAATGGGAAGGCGAATTTAAGCCTGTACCTTTAGAGGAAGCAAGAAAAACAGCGTAAAAAAAGAAGCTGGCATCGTGCCAGCTTCTTTTTTATGGCTTTTTTCAGCTGATAATTGTTAAAGCCTTGTATTGATTTTTAACGGAGTGGAAAGCGAGCGCCTGCTGGCTGCCAAGTTTTATTTTAATGTTTCCGTGTCTGTCTCAAGCTTCCTGCCTTCAGATTTTTTATTTCGATTAAGCAGCGGATATACGATAAACCCGACTAGAAACAACCCTATTCCGAGGAAAAAAGTTTTTAAATCAGATGTGCCTGAGATGATGACATACACGCTGTACAATAGGGCCAAAGAAGCAATGGTTCCTTCTCTTAATCTTGAACCTTTAATTTCGTTAAACGTCTCGCCATTGATGACCAGCTTCAAATAATAAATAGATGAAACAAGGTACGGAATCAAGTAGGCGAGTGTGGCAGAAGTAGTGAGGAACGTATAAGCCTCGCTGATTGTTCCTGAAATAACAGAGAAAATAAACAGCTGGGACATAATGTTTGTAATCGTAAGGGAAACAACAGGACTTCCTTTTTTGTTGTTCTTACCAAATGCAGCAGGAAAAATACCTGATTTAGCTGCCTGATAAGCCACTTCTGAACTCATTAGGATCCATCCAAGAGTAGATCCGAACAAAGAGATTAAGGCAAGCACAGCCATCGCGATTCCGCCGCCGTCTCCAATGAATAGAGATAATACATCCACAAAAGGTTTATCTGACTGCATAAGTTCTTCTCTTGGGATAACCCCCATGGTCAGCAACGTTGTAATCATATAAATAGTCAATGCTACAAACAGTCCGAAGATGGTTGCTTTTTTAACATCTGCCTGTGAACGGGCCCGTCCCGAGAGGATCACGGCGGATTCAATTCCAACAAAAGCCCATAGTGTGGAAACAGCAGCAAGCTGAACTTGTTTGAAAAGTCCCTGCGGTTCTCCTGCAGCAGATTGTACATCGAAATACCATTCACCTGTAGAAGCACCCTGGAATGCAAACAAAGCAGCTCCGATGAAAAGCATGAATCCAATTACTTTTGAAGCCGTTGCGGCAAAATTTAACCGGCCGGCAGCATTTAAATTATTCACCAATATGGTATGAGTGCCCCACAGCAAAATCGTACAAACAGCAAACGTAAGAAGTCTGCCTTTTTCAAAATCCTGTGATCCAATGGTGAAAAGAACGGCAGGATCCTTCATTACAGGAAGAAACGTTGATAAATAACCTGCAAAGCTTGTAATAATGGCAACGTTGCTGATCCAGTTCGCAACCCAATAGCCCCAAACCATACTGAAACCCGCTACTTTCCCGGTTTTTTCAGATTTGAACATCGCCTTAGCGTAGCTTTGCGGTCCGCCCGTCAATTCAGGTTTTCTCATGGAAAGATTTCCAAATACGAAAGCGATCATTAATACCCCAAGACCCGTCACCAGCCAGGCAGAGGCTGCCCCCATCGGGCTTGCCATTTGCGCAAGCGTACTTGGAAGCATAAAGATACCGGATCCGACCATATTTCCGATAACAAATGCGGAGAGAAGCCAGAAGCCCCATTTTTTTTGTTCCATATTATAAATCCTCCCTATTTCTTTCTATTACTTATCTTAAGGAAGACGGATGAGATTATGTACATAAATAAAAACGCATGGAGCAATCCATGCGTTTTGTATACATAGTCGCCTCAACCTATCTCCTGATAGCGCTCCGCGGATGAAGATTGCGGCAGTCCTGTACTTATTTAATACAGGCCCAGCAAATCTGATTGTTGGTTCAGATTGCTTCGGCACCTTTTCCTTTCAGCAGTCATCACTAGCCCCAACGGCTTCTGACTGATTACTCATAATCGGTGCAACCTCTACCTCACCGAGATATAGAGTGAGGATTTTGACGTATTTAATTGCGATTCTTGAGTATAATAAATGATTTTCTTAATACCGTCAACAGGTAAAGAAGAATTCCTTAAAATTCCTTTCATCACGTGGCAGCTCAGATTATTCCCAGAATTCACTTGGAATTCTTGCCGGTATCCCCTATAATTTAGGCAAGAGTGACAAACTGTAACACAAAGGGGTTAAATAGATGGGCAGTTTGGGGTTTGGAGAAATTTTATTGATTTTAGTCGTAGCATTGCTGTTATTTGGACCGAAAAAGCTGCCGGAGCTTGGAAAAGCGGCGGGCAGAACGCTTCGTGAATTTAAAAATGCTACACGCGGAATGATGGAAGAAGACGACGATAAGGCAGCGGCTAAAAAGACAGAAGAACAGGCACGCCCATAATGAACTTACAGCTTGCTTAGGCAGGCTGTTTTTATTTTGTCTTCGTTCCAATAAGGGAGAGGGGGAACCAAAACAAGTGCAAGGGCACTTGGGGTGAATCCATTTAATAGAAGGAAGGACATTTCTCTTCGTCCGAATCCGACAGCTAAGAGATCCTTTAAATTGGAATGTTAAGCAGGAAAGATCGTTTAATTTGACTGTAAAAGCCGTGAGATCTCTTCTCGCGGCTTTTTATGCGTGCTTTATATGTTTAGCAACAGCTTGTTTTGGGAAAAACTAGTGAGCTATAGTTTTTTGAATAGTTTAACAACAGGAGGTAGTCTATGAAATTAGCCACAAAAATCATTATCGGTTTGATTGCAGGGGAATTGTCGGAATTATCTTGAATATTACTTCCCCTGACCTATTTAAGCAGCTCGATACCTTTCTATTTACTCCTTTAGGTAAGATTTTTCTTAATTTAATCAATATGCTCGTAGTTCCCATTGTCTTTTTTTCTATAACATTAGGGGTTGCAGGGCTGGGAGATCCAAAAAAACTAGGAAGAATTGGAGGGAAAACAATCGTCTATTTTCTATCGACTACTGCGATTGCCATTATCATTGGCCTTGTCCTTGCTTTAGTTATTCAGCCTGGAAATGCAGGAGAGTTTGACACGAAAAATACGGAATATAAAGCAGAGGAAGCACCTTCTGTTTCTGATACGCTATTAAACATCTTCCCCAAAAATCCAATTGAAGCAATGGCAAGCGGTGATATGCTGCAAATCATTGCCTTCTCTGTTTTCATCGGCTTTGGTATTGCGATGCTTGGGGAAAAAACGGCTGCAGTAAAAAAGATTCTTGAACAGGGAAATGATTTAATGATGTATCTGGTTGGGATTGTCATGAAATTTGCCCCATACGGTACGTTCGGATTGATTGCGACAGCAGTAGGGAGTCAGGGTTTTGATGCCATTAAGGCAATGGGGCTTTATTTTATCGTTGTTGTACTGGCCCTTGTCATTCATGCCTTCCTGACTTATGGTTCAAGCATCATGTTATTGGCGAAAAAGAGCCCGATTTGGTTCTTTAAAGGCTTTGCTCCAGCGATGACAGTTGGGTTCAGCACATCCAGCAGTAACGCAACGCTGCCGGTATCCATGGAAACGGCGCAAAAAAATCTGGGTGTTCCTAAACAAATCAGCGGCTTTGTTCAGCCTCTCGGTGCCACTATTAATATGGATGGTACGGCGATTATGCAGGGGGTTGCCACTGTATTTATTGCACAGGTATATGGACAGGATCTAACGATTACACAGCTCTTAACCGTCGTTCTTACAGCAGTGCTTGCAAGTATCGGTACAGCTGGAGTCCCTGGAGTCGGACTGATTATGCTTGCACTGGTACTAAATTCGGTTAATCTTCCTGTAGAAGGGATTGCCCTTATTCTTGGAATTGACCGTCTATTGGATATGGCCCGTACTACAGTTAACATCACTGGAGATGCAGCATGTGCGGTAATTGTAGCCGAATCAGAGAAGAAAAACGGAAGTATGCCTCCCGACAAAAAAATAGCGGAGAGCATGTAATAGTAAGGGAAAAGACCTGCAGCGATTTTGCTGCAGGTCTTTTCATGCTTCACCAATAAATATTAGGTTGAATACTTGTCTGCTTAGGGCGTATAGTAGAATATAGAATTTTTGAGAAGCAAAGGAGCGGCAAATGAAAGAATTCATTTTTGGAATTTTAGAAATGTTAGCGGATTTAGGGTATGCAGGAATCGCCATTGGACTGATGATTGAAATTATACCGAGTGAAATTGTCCTCGGATACGGGGGCTATCTGATTTCCCTTGGAAGAATAGAAATGTTTGGAGCGGTTGTTGCCGGTGTTATCGGCGGTACGTTTGCTCAGCTTTTCCTTTATTGGCTTGGGTATTTTGGAGGGCGGCCTATTCTTGAAAAGTACGGTAAATATCTTCTCATAAAAAGGAAGCACCTTGATATGTCAGAAGAATGGTTCGAAAAATATGGAACAGGCGTTATTTTTTCAGCAAGATTTATTCCGGTTGTAAGACATGCTATTTCCATTCCGGCGGGGATCGCTAAAATGCCTGTATGGAAGTTTACTCTTTATACAGTAGCTGCCATTATCCCATGGACGATTCTCTTTCTGTTTTTAGGCATACAGCTAGGAAGCAATTGGATGCATATCAAGGAATATGCCCAGCCATTTGTTATTCCGATTGTTATCATTTTCATCTTGATTATAGCCGTGTATCTCTTTGCTAAAAGTTCAAGAAAAAGCAAAACCATTTAAACTCTGCAAATTTCGCAGAGTTTTTTTACATTTAGCTCTGTTTATCTTGGCTGCTGATTTTCTGCAGGCGTTTGCTTATCCTTGCGCCTCCATGCCGCTTTACACCATCGGGACCTCATCTGTCCCGCTGCTCCCGCCGGAGTCTCACGCCTTCCGCACCGATCATCAGGTGCTAATATTCTATAAAAAGAATAGAACAGTTTTGTTTTGTATACTTTTTTACCCTTTACTATCCCATCAATCAAAGGTAAGATACTTTCGTACCATTCAAACGATAGGTTTCACTTATGTTTAGCTCTGTATCTATTGGAGCGTGGAAGCCGTAACTGTATGGCGGTGAAAGCTCCTCCTTTATGGCCAATCCGACAGCTAACCTCGTAAGTGTTTGGAGAGGCAGATGCATGGCGGATTTAGTCGCAGCAGATAAAATAAATCAACAATCCCTAAACGATTTGAATATTCGAGCCGGGTTTTCCTGCAATATGGTTAGGATATAGAGAAATGAAGTTCCCCTGCATAAGAACAAGCAGGAAAAGGAGATATCCTGCTTGTTATTTGAAAAAATGAACATATAGCCCGTTTTGAGGAGGAAGGAATGCAGCGGATGAAGATGCCGAAAGTCATTAAACTGAAACCATCTCAATTGCTTGTTTTAACATTTGCTATAGGTATTGCGGCAGGCACCTGCCTGCTAAAGCTCCCATTGTCCACTACCCAAGGAATTTCATGGGTAGATGCTTTGTTTGTGACAACATCTGCTATGACCGTAACAGGTCTTTCTTCCGTGGATCCAAGCACAGCATTTACAATGTTTGGACAAACAGTAATCGCTTTCCTGATTCAGCTTGGCGGACTTGGAATTATGTCATTTGCCGTGCTGATCTACATGATGCTTGGAAGAAAAGTCGGTATTCAAGATCGAATGGTGATGCAGCAGGCATTAAATCAGACAAATATCGGCGGTGTCATCCGCCTGGTGAAGTACATGTTCATATTTGCTTTTGCCATTGAGTTTGTCGCAATGATTTTCTTATCGATTGTGTGGGTCCCTGAATTAGGCTGGAGAAAAGGTGTTTTTTATGGGTTTTTCCACGCGATTTCCGCGTTTAATAATGCAGGATTTGGTCTTTTCTCTAATAATCTAATTAATTATGTCGGGAATCCCATTATCAATATCGTCATTAGTGCTCTTTTCATTGTAGGTGGAATAGGCTTTACCGTATTGGTGGATATGTGGCAGAATAAGCGGTTTAAGAAATTCAGCCTTCATACAAAAATTATGCTGATAGCCACGCTTGTTATAAATCTGATGTCGATGCTGCTTCTTTTTGTTCTTGAATACGGAAATCCGGGTACACTGGGAGGGCTCTCACTTGCAGATAAGCTGTGGGCATCCTGGTTTCAGGCAGTTTCACCAAGAACTGCCGGATTCAATACACTTGATATAGGAGCTATGCATGAAGCATCCATCTTTTTCATCATGATTCTGATGTTTATTGGAGCAGGAAGTGCCTCAACAGGAGGCGGAATTAAACTGACCACGGCCATCGTTATTTTTTTGGCTACCCTGACTTTTTTAAAGGGGAGAAAGGAAATTACCGTTGGCAAGCGTGCACTTGATGGGGGTTACATTGTAAGAGCATTATCCATTACCATCATATCTATTCTTTTTATCGTCGCTGCGATCTTCCTCATGACGATTACAGAAAATGAATCCTTCCTGGAGATTGCGTTTGAAGTAGTCTCAGCATTTGGTACCGTCGGGCTCTCGATGGGAGTAACAGCCAACTTTACGGATTTCGGAAAAATTGTTCTCGTCTTTATCATGTTTCTTGGGAAAGTTGGACCGCTAACCCTTATTTATTCTCTCGCCACACCTTCCGGAAAAGAGCTAGTGAGATACCCGAAAGAGGATATCCTGACTGGATGATGAGATTGTGCACGCTGCAAATGGAATAAACAAAGCCCGCTTCTATTGATGAGCGGGCTTTTAATATGCTTATAGCTGAGATAAAATCATCGAGCATAAAACACCTAAAGAAGTGATCATTCCTACAATTGGACCGCCTTCCTCATATGCTTCCGGCATCATGGTGGAAGCGACCATTGCAATGATGCCTCCAGCAGCAAAGGCTCCAATTGAAGCCGTGAAAACAGGTGAAGCATTTTGCAGAAGAGAATAACCGAGCAAAGAACTGACCGTAGCCAGCAAAACGACAATTACCCACATAAATAAAATCTTCTTTCTTGAATAACCATCTTTAATCAAACCGGTTGTACTTGACAATCCTTCTGGGAAATTACTGATGAAAACAGCAATAACCATCAAAATACTAACAGAGCCCTGCTGAAGGATGCTTACACCAATAATGACGGATTCAGGCACGGCGTCAATAATCGTTCCTATAAAAATCGAGACGCCAGAATGATTTTCAGGGTTTTCCTTGGATCTCTTCCTCTGATGTCCGCCTTTGTTGGCGATGATGAGCTCGCTTACCGTGAAAAGCAGAGCTCCTCCAATGAAGCCGATCGTGGTGGAAGTGATTCCCCCTCCATCCAAAGACTCCTCTAACAAATCAAAGGAAGCAGCTCCAATCAGGACTCCTGTTCCAAATGCCATGATCCATCCAACCATGCGCGGAGGGATTCGTTTCAGCATTCCCAAAAGCGCACCGATTAAAATCGACGATCCCGCAAAAGCGCCCCATAATGCTGCTTGCCCCATATTTTCACCAGCCTTTTACGTGAGTTTCTATTCTATCCTTACCCTAAGGAGAAAAACTGTATTCCTTTCTGATATCAAAAAAGCTGAAGGAGAGATTCCCTTCAGCTTTTCGTATTATTTTTGAATGATGTATTGTTCGATTTCATCCAGCATTTTGTTTGCAGCCATAACACCGCCTGCTGTATTCCAAATGGCATCATCTACTTTGTAAGCTTTACCGTTTTTCACAGCATTAAGGTTTTGCCAAAGAGGATCCTTTGTGAATTCTTCTTCAGTTTTAACCGCTTCTTTATCCCCTTCGGGAGCATAAGTGAAATAGAAGAGCAAATCTCCATCCATCTGCGGAATGGCTTCCTTGCCAACTTCTCTTACAAACAAATCTTCCTGATTGTCAGCAAACAGCTTATCCGTTGCTTCAGGGTACTTAATTCCAAGCTGATCAAAGATAACTCCTGAGAACGTGTCCTTGTAGTAAACACGGGTTTTGCCGGCCATAAAGCGAACGACTGAAACCTTTTGGGAAAGTTTATCTCCGCTTTCTTCTTTAATGGAATCAATACGTGCATCGAAATCTGCAATAACTTTCTTTCCTTCTTCTTCACGATCTAAAGCCTTGGAATAAAGAGAGAAGTTTTCCTTCCAATCTCCGCGAAGTGTTTCAGCGAATACAGTTGGCGCGATGGCACTTAACTTTTCATAAACTGCTTCCTGACGCATTTTGTTGCCGATAATCAAGTCAGGCTTTAAGGCAGCAATGGCTTCTACATTTACTTCGCTTTCTGTTCCTACTACTTTTACATCCTTCATATCATTCTTAATATGATCATACCAAGGATTTCCAAGCCAGGATTGAACCGCTCCAACAGGCTTGACCCCCATGGCCAGCGCAGCTTCAGTACCCTCATTTGTTAAAACAACGACACGTTCAGGCTTTTTCGGGATCTTAGCTTCACCCATTGCATGCTTTACTTGATACGTTTCTTCTGGACTGGCTTCTTCCTTTTTGCTTTCCGTATTGCCGCCGCAGGCTGCCAGCAACAGGGTAAGACTAAGAATTAATGCGGTGATGCTTAACCAGGACTTTCTGTATGTACGACTCATCTATAAACCCCCATATGATAATGATTTTCATTTACAATTAAAATAATAAGTCGCTTTTGTATGCGATGTCAACACGTAATTGAAAATGATTTTCAAATTCATTCTCATTTGTTACAATAACCGTAGACTGGAAAAAGTCAAAACTTGATGATTAAAATACGGAGAAAAAATATGCTGGTTAAGTCTTACTCACAAAAATTCATTCTATTATTAGGACTGTTCTTGATCCTTGCTGCTGCTATGTGCGCAAGTATCGTGTACGGGTATGCCCGGACGAATTGGACAACTGCCTTCCAGGCATTTACCGATTTTGCCGGCTCTAATGAACATATTATCATTACATCAGTCAGACTTCCGCGTGCTTTAATTGCCGCACTGGTGGGGGCAAGTCTTGCCATGGCAGGAGCGATCATGCAGGCGCTGACGAAAAATCCGCTTGCATCACCAGGGGTTTTTGGAATCAATGCAGGGGCAGGATTCTTTGTAGTCGCTGCCGTTTCCATTTTTCATGTTTCATCCCTTCAGGCATTTACGTGGCTTTCTTTCCTTGGCGCTGCCGCCGCTGCTTTAACGGTCTATTTTATTGGATCGATGGGCAGGGAGGGACTGACGCCTGTAAAATTGACGCTTGCGGGAGCTGCAATGGCTGCGCTCTTTAGTTCTCTAACACAGGGCTTGCTGGTTGTAAATGAAGCAGCTCTGGATCAGGTTCTGTTTTGGCTGGCAGGATCCATTCAAGGAAGAAAGCTTGAATCTCTTATTGCAGTACTCCCGTATATGACTGCGGCATTTGTCATATGCGGCTTCCTTGGCCCGAAAATCAATGTCCTTACAATGGGCGAAGATGTAGCAAAGGGGCTTGGACAGAAAACAGGGACTGTGAAAATTTTTGCCGCCATTGCCGTTATTTTTCTGGCAGGCGGGGCCGTATCCATATCGGGTCCGATTAGCTTTGTGGGAATTGTCATCCCGCATTTGGCCCGTTATTTTGTCGGAAACGATCACCGCTGGATTTTGCCTTATTCTGCAGTGCTTGGAGGAATTCTCCTCACTGTTTCGGATATTGCAGCCCGTTATGTGGTTATGCCTGAGGAAGTGCCGGTCGGAGTTATGACCGCGCTTATTGGAACACCTTTCTTTATCTACATCGCAAGAAAGGGGTTTGATCGGGCATGAATACGCATTGGACTGTTCGGATAGGAAAATCTATTTCTTTCCTTATCGATAAAAAAGCATTTAAGGTTTCCATGATTATGGCTGCCGTTCTGCTGGCTGGTTTTTTCGTTAGCACAGGTGCGGGAGAGGTCATGATGAGCCCGCTGGAAGTCATTAAAACACTGACCGGCTTCGGCTCTGAAATGAATATGCTCATCATTTCATCATTCAGGATGCCAAGGATACTGATTGCGATATTAGTTGGTGTATGCCTTGCTGTAGCGGGGGGATTTTGCAGGGGATTATTCGAAATCCTCTTGCATCACCGGATATCATCGGCATTACCGGGGGAGCATCATTCGCAGTCGTAACATTTTTGGCGCTTTTCAGTGATAAAAACAACGCACTGACCGTTAGCATTCAATGGATGCCTGTTGCATCCTTTATCGGTGCTGTTACAGTTGGTTTTATCGTATATGCGCTTTCCTGGAAAGGCGGATCATCATCCTTTAGACTTGTGCTTGTAGGGATTGGCTTTTCCCTGCTCGCTCAGTCGATGACCACTCTTATGATGATTAAAGGCCCGATCTATAGGGCTTCACAGGCAAATACATGGATAACAGGCACCGTATATGGAGCCACTTGGCAGCAGGTGAAAATCATGCTGCCGCTGACGCTCTTGCTTCTTTTCCTTACAATTATCGTGATTCGTCTCATCAACCTTCAAGGGCTGGGTGATGAACTTGGAACAGGCGCAGGAAGTGCGGTGCAGCGAAATAGACTGCTGCTTCTGCTGCTCAGCACAGCATTGACTGGAACAGCTGTAGCATTCGCCGGAGGAATCGGATTCGTCGGATTGATGGCGCCGCATATAGCCAGGAGACTTGTAGGGTCATCCTACGGAGCCATGCTCCCTGTATCGGCAATAGCAGGAGCCTTTCTGGTCATGATTGCCGACCTGATTGGGAGGACTGTATTTTCACCGCTCGAAGTACCGGCAGGAGTGTTCACCGCAGCTATAGGAGCTCCTTATTTTATTTACCTGCTATATAAAACAAGAAATACGTAATACTTAGCTATGGGCTCGAATTTGTAAAGGGGCGAGATAACATGAGTGCAATTGAAACGAAATCCCTTACCTTATCTTACGGGGATTCCATTATTATAGATGAACTGGATCTGACACTTCCGAAAGGCGAAATTACGGTTTTTATCGGAAGCAATGGCTGCGGAAAATCAACATTGCTCCGTTCCCTGGCAAGACTTTTAAAGCCGAGCCACGGTTCCGTCCTTTTAGAAGGAGGGTCCATCGCAAAGCTTCCGACAAAGGATGTTGCCAAAAAGCTGGCTATTCTTCCTCAAGGACCGGCAGCTCCGGAAGGACTTACCGTTCTTCAGCTTGTTAAACAAGGGCGTTATCCCTACCAAAACTGGCTGAGCCAGTGGTCAAAAGAGGATGAGGATGCCGTTTATAAAGCACTTGAATCTACAAGAATGCTTGATTTTGCCGACCGTGCTGTCGACTCACTATCAGGAGGACAGCGCCAGCGCGCCTGGATTGCAATGACGCTCGCACAGGACACAGATATTATTCTCCTGGATGAACCGACGACCTATCTTGATATGACCCATCAAATTGAAGTTCTAGATTTGCTGTTTGAGCTGAACGAACGTGAAAACCGCACAATCGTCATGGTGCTGCATGACTTAAACTTAGCTTGCCGGTATGCGCATCATCTTGTAGCTATTAAAGACAGGAAGATCCATGATCAGGGTAAACCGGAAGATGTCATAAGCTGCAGCCTTGTTCAAGATGTATTTCAAATGAACTGCGAGGTTACTGTGGATCCCCTTTTCGGAACACCGTTATGTATTCCGCACGGACGGGGCCGCTGTATTTTGAAAGAAGTGAGTATGCAAAATGGCTGAATTTATAGAAACGGAGCTTGCGGAACTGGAAAAATTCCGTTTGGGAAGGAAGCGGTGGTCTTCCAGCCTTTCTGTTGAAGTAAAAGATCTCCTTGACCCTGAATCTTTAAAAACGTATTTGGACAAAGTAAAACCGAAGATTGAAGCCCCTGACCGAAAAACTGCGGTATCCATGCTTTTGAAGCGTTATGGATTTTTAGCGGCTCTAACACTGTATTCCATGACTGTCTTTAATAAAGCTCCAATCCTAAGACCGGAAAATTTATCCTTGGAAACGGATGATCAGGATCCGCTATGGCTTCCGTCCTTCCATTTTCATAACATGGAAGCAATCGTTCCGGGAAATAATGAAAGCAGGGAAGAATGGAGAAGCTCGGTTATTCGGCAGCTTTTTGCAGAAAACATTCATCCTCTGATAAAAACAGCAAGCAGAAATACGAGTATTTCCAAATGGATCCTTTGGGAAAATGTCTCCATCTATGTAAGGTGGATGTTCGAAACGCTTATGGCTTCTGTTCCTGAGGGGATCAGCCGCGAGAAGGTAGAAAGCGACTTTAATTTTACAGTAGCACAAGCAGAAGGCTCCCTCTTTGGAGATTTCCACCAGAATCCGTTGAAACGATATGACGGGCAGATAACTATCCAGCCTGAAACAGGCCAGGAAATCAGAATGAGACGCACATGCTGTCTGTTTTATTTAACTTCAGACCGCGGAGCCCGCTGCAAAACTTGTCCAGTTAAATGTGTAAAACCACCTAAAGGATACGGGGGATAACGATGGACAAAACGTTTAAAGACCAATTCGACGGCCTGTTTGAAAAATACTGCGAGCTCCTAATCGGCGCTTCGGCTAATGACGAGCAGGAGAAAGTGGAGATGTGGGCACTCTATACCCACATGGCCAAAACCATGCCGAATCTGGTGCGGCACTGGAACGCAGAATACCCCGAATTTAAACTTGCTATGAAACAAGTGAGCACCGATGTCAAAGAAATGAATGAAAAGCACCGTGAAAACAACCAAAAGAAAAAAGACGACTAAGCACCGGCCGAATTTAAGCCCGGTGCTTTTTTGTTCGTATATACTCTAGAAATGATTACTGGTGGAGTTACTGTTGGAGTGTAGATAGTAGGGGGGATTCCTGAAGGATCGTAACAGGATAAGAAGGCGGTAAAGATGATTAGCGCCTCAACTATTCAAGATTTCAGCAAAATCCGATGAATAACATTCAGTTAGCTGATGAACTAGGACGAAAAAGAGTGATCTGCCGTTTTATGATGAATTTTTTATAGTTTATGATGAAATTTTTCAGTTTATGATGAATTCTACCTTGGTTATGATGAATTTTTTAAATATATGATGAAATTTTGAATTTTATGCTGAAACCGGCTCACGAGGCTTAACCAGGATGAGCCGGCAGATTTATCATTACAAGTTGTAAGGAATGAGCGCCTGGTGATACATGATCAAGCTCCGTATCGTACCTAGTTTTTGTGGCTAGCGCTTCGGCCGCTTCGCTGGCCCTGTCAAAGTCAAAAAGCGACTTTGTCAGTCCAGCTCCACCGTCTCTCAGCGCTGAGCAAATCCCCTCCGCTTTTCGTAGCGTCCAGCTCCGGGCGCTAGCGCTTCGGCCGCTTCGCTGGCCCTGTCAAAGTCAAAAAGCGACTTTGTCAGTTCCAGCTCCACCGTCTCTCAGCGCTGAGCAAGCGCCCTCCGCTTTTCGTGGTGTCCAGCTGCGGGCGCTAGCGCTTCGGCCGCTTCGCTGGCCCTGTCAAAGTCAAAAAGCGACTTTGTCAGTTCCAGCTCCACCGTCTCTCAGCGCTGAGCAAGCGCCCTCCGCTTTTCGTGGTGTCCAGCTGCGGGCGCTAGCGCTTCGGCCGCTTCGCTGGCCCTGTCAAAGTCAAAAAGCGACTTTGTCAGTTCCAGCTCCACCGTCTCTCAGCGCTGAGCAAGCGCCCTCCGCTTTTCGTTATTGCATCAAACCCCCATACGGTGATTGCTGCTGGGCGTAGCCGGAGAATTGCTGATGGGTTTGCTGCATTTTTTGGGCTTGCTCGGCTTCGACTTTGTACCAGCCGTTTTTGAACATTAAATTATAGAGGTGTCTCTGGCAGTCCTGGGTTTCGTTGAAGATGGACTGTATATCTTTGTATAAACTTTCGTGGCTCATTTCATTCATTGCTGTACAATAGGCGTCTGTCATGTATTTTTCAGTGGCGAGCAGATCATTTACAAAGTCACGTTCGTTCATTTGCGGTGTTTTGGGTACCTGTGTTTCCTGGTTGCCTATTTTTCCGGATTGCTGATTTTGGTTTTGGTTCATAGTGTGAATCTCCTTTCGATATAATTTATTGAAGCGGCTGCTGTGATTGGGCCTGCTGGGGCTGAAGATGGCTTAGTACTGTTTGGTAGTGACGGTTGTGCATTTGCCCCGCTTTTTCCAATTCCATTTTCAGTTCCTGGTTTTGGCATTGCTCTGCAAAAAAGTGAGCTTTTTTCATGGCCAAAAGGTTCCATGAGAGCATATCTTGAAGATAAAGATGGTCTTTCGTTGAAATGATATTTGGCGGCTGCGGCATTACGTTAGATTGATTTTGCATTGGCTGCTGCTGCATGTTAATTCCTCCTTAAATTAAAACGTATCATTCCTATCCTTCCTCCAGTATGAATGTTTCTATTCATTTGACATGAAACGACACCTTTGGATAAAAAATGATATTCAAATAGTCAGAAAGATGATAAAATATTTATAATTGAAGGCTCTTTATATATAGAGGATATTGTTAGGAGATATTCCGAAATTTAGTTTTCAGATATAATGTATGCGGTTACAGGAGGAATGAATATGGAAACAGTAATGCGCAATTTTTTCTTGTTTTTGTCCAAAAATAGAGGGCTTACAAAAGTCGCCAAAAGGTATGGACTTAAATTCGGTGCTGCCCGATTTGTTGCTGGCGAAACAATTGAACTGGCTTCAGAAGCCATTCGGCAGCTTAACAATAAGGGTCTTGATGTCACCATTGACTATCTTGGGGAATTTGTAGATAATGCGGCCGAAGCGAATGAGATGGCGGACAATTCCATTAAGGCAATAGAAGCAATCGGCAGAGAAAGGCTCCAGTCTCAGCTCTCTTTAAAAATGACTTCCATGGGTCTCGATATTTCTGATGCGCTGGTGATGAACAATATGCGCAGAATTCTTGAAGCAGCGAAGAAAAATGATGTTTTCGTTACGATCGATATGGAGGATTACAGCCGGTGCGGCAAAACCATAGAGATTTTCAAGAAACTCAGAGAAGAGTATGACAATATCGGAACTGTTATTCAGGCATACTTATACCGGACTGAAGAAGACATCGAGGATTTGAACAAATACAGTCCGAATTTAAGATTAGTTAAGGGCGCTTACAAAGAATCCCCTCAAGTAGCCTTCCCTGAGAAAAAAGATGTAGATGAAAATTTCAAAAAGATCATCAAGATGCATCTGCTGAATGGAAACTATACAGCTGTTGCCACTCATGATGACGCCATTATTGAATATACAAAGCAGCTTGTAGAGGAGCATAATATTCCGCTTGACCAATTCGAATTTCAGATGCTTTTCGGCATCCGTCCGGAGAGGCAGCTGGAGCTTGTAAATGAAGGATATAAAATGCGTGTATATGTACCTTATGGAAACGACTGGTATGGCTACTTCATGAGAAGACTTGCTGAGCGGCCTGCGAATGTAGCGTTCGTCCTTAAGGGAGTCATGAAGAAATAAGCAAAGAGGATCCTCGTGCCAATAAGCAGGAGGATCCAATTATTATGATTCGTCCATATTATGCTTCTTGTATTGCTGATTGGTGCTTGTACGTTTGCCTCCGCCATCCTGCTCGTTGACAGGACCTGCGTTTCCTTTAACACTCGCAGCACTGACGCCTGCTTTTGATGGATTTTTTTTCAATTTTGCCATCTTTCTTCACCTCCACTGTTGTAGCGTTCCTCTCAATTAAAAGAAAAATCATATTAATTCCATCAAATGTATTGAAGAAATTTTCAAAATCTTTTATATTAGTAATGAGAAGGAAATGGGAAGACATTTTTTTTGAGCAAAAAATGAATGAGCATTCATTCAAACAAGGGGGAAAACTTATGGTCCAGCAAATTAATAAAGCTGCGGTGCTAGGATCCGGCGTTATGGGTTCGGGAATTGCGGCACATTTAGCAAACATCGGGATCCCTGTTTTGCTATTGGATATCGTGCCTAAAGAGCTCACAGGGGATGAGCAGAAAAAAGGGCTGACCCTGGAAGATCCGGCCGTAAGAAATCGGTTATCATCAACTTCCATTCAAAAACTGCTAAAACAAAAACCGGCTCCGCTAACATCCAAAAAGAATCTTGCTCTCATTGAAGCAGGGAATTTTGAAGATGATATGGAGCGTTTATCCGGGGCTGATTGGATTATAGAGGTCGTAGTAGAAAATCTGGATGTAAAGAAAAAGGTGTTTGCGCAAGTTGAAAAGTACCGGAAGAAGGGGAGCATTGTAAGTTCCAATACATCCGGTATCTCTGTTGAAGCCATGGTATCCGAGTGTTCAGAGGAATTCAGAAAGCATTTCCTAGGAACTCACTTTTTTAATCCGCCGCGCTATTTAAAACTATTGGAGATTATTCCGACGAAAGATACAGATGAAAAGGTTCTTCACTTTATGAAAACATTCGGTGAAGACGTGCTTGGCAAGGGAGTCGTTACTGCCAAGGACACTCCTAACTTTATTGGAAATCGGATTGGAACATATGGTCTTCTTGTAACCTTAAGAGAGATGCTCGAGAAGGGCTACAGCGTAGGAGAAGTCGACTCAGTTACCGGCCCATTAATCGGACGGCCGAAAAGTGCAACATTTCGTACACTGGATGTTGTTGGTTTGGATACATTTGTCCACGTGGCCAACAACGTATATGAAAATGTTGAAGAACAGGAAAAAGAAGTCTTTAACGTTCCTTCATTTATGAAACAGATGCTTGAAAACGGATGGCTTGGCGCGAAGGCAGGACAGGGATTTTTCAAGAAAGACGGCAAGGAAATTCTTGAACTTGATCCGTCCGCAATGGAATATCGAAGCAGACAGAAATTAAGCGCTCCATCCATAGAAATGGCAAAACAGGCAAAAGGCTCATCTAAATTGAAAGCGCTTATCTATGCAAATGACCGCGCTGGAGAGCTGCTTTGGGGAATAACAGCTCCAACACTTCTCTATTCTGCAAAACTTCTTGGTGAAATTGCCGATGACATTGTATCTATTGATCAGGCAATGAAATGGGGATTCGGCTGGGACAAAGGACCGTTTGAGCTTTGGGATGCGATTGGCCTTGAAAAATCAGCTGAAAGACTGAAAGAAGAGGGATACGACATTCCTGTCTGGGTTTCTCAAATGCTGGATAAAGGCCATACATCCTTCTATATAGAAGAAAATGGAGTTCGATTCTTTTACAGCAATGGGGAGTACCGCCGTCTGCAAACAAGCGAGAAAGCCATCAATCTTAAGTCTTTAAAAGAAACAAAAGGTGTTATTAAGAAAAACAGCGGCGCAAGCCTGATTGATCTTGGAGATGGAGTAGCTCTTCTTGAGTTCCATTCACAAAGCAATGCAATCGGCATGGATATTATCCAGATGATTAATTACGCCATTGATGATGTAGCACTTAACTTTAAAGGGCTCGTAATAGGAAACCAGGGGAAAAACTTCTGTGTCGGCGCCAACCTGGCGATGATTTTGATGGAAGCTCAGGATGATAACTTCTATGAAATTGACATGGTCATCCGCCACTTCCAGCAAGCGATGCAAAAAATTAAATACAGTCCAAAGCCGGTTGTGGCTGCGCCATTTGGCATGACGCTCGGCGGCGGAGCGGAAATCTGCCTGCCTGCTGCGAGAATCCAGGCATCCAGCGAAACGTACATGGGACTTGTAGAAGCAGGTGTCGGACTGATTCCTGGCGGCGGAGGCAATAAGGAGCTTTATATCAAACATTTAAACAGCATTCCTAAAGGTTTGGACTTCGACCTTCAAAATGTAGCAAACAAGGTTTTTGAATCAGTCGCGATGGCGAAGGTTTCCACTTCTGCAGCTGAAGCAAGAGATTCTCAATTCCTGGATGCCCTGGATGGAATCAGCATTAACGCTGACCACCTGCTGTATGATGCGAAGCGGGTCGTGCTTCAGCTTCATGAGAACGGCTACCGTCCTCCTGTGAAAGAAAAGATTCCGGTTGTAGGGGAAACAGGCTATGCTACTCTGCTTCTTGCAGCTCAAACGATGCAGCTGTCCGGCTTCATCTCGGAGCATGATTTAAAAATCGCCAAGAAACTCGCTTTTGTAATTGCCGGCGGAAAAGTTCCATTTGGCACAAAAGTCGATGAACAATATTTGCTTGATCTTGAAAGAGAAGCATTCTTGAGTCTCGTCTCAGAGGGTAAATCACAGCAGCGAATGCAGCACATGCTTGTTAAAGGAAAACCGTTACGTAACTAAGGAGGGGTACCAGATGAGAGAAGCGGTCATTGTTGCAGGTGCAAGAACACCTATAGGAAGAGCGAAAAAAGGAACTTTGGCAACCGTTCGCCCTGATGATTTGGGAGCACTTGCTGTAAAAGAAACGTTGAAGCGTGCGGGTAATTATGAAGGCAATATTGATGATCTGATCATCGGCTGTGCAATGCCAGAAGCTGAACAGGGATTGAATATGGCAAGAAATATTGGAGCATTGGCAGGTTTGCCGCATACTGTTCCTGCGGTTACGATCAATCGTTACTGTTCTTCCGGTCTTCAGACGATTGCCTATGCTGCAGAAAAAATTATGCTTGGACATTCCGATACGATTATAGCAGGCGGAGCGGAATCTATGAGCCTCGTGCCAATGATGGGACATACACTTCGTCCAAATGCAAGGCTTGCAGAAGAAGCGCCTGAATATTACATGGGAATGGGACATACAGCCGAACAAGTGGCCCAGAAATACGGAGTCAGCCGTGAGGATCAGGATGCATTTGCAGTAAGAAGCCATCAGAGAGCTGCAGCTGCTATAGAAGCAGGGAGATTTGATGATGAAATTGTACCGGTCGAGGTTACGCTTCGTTCTGTCGGAGCTGACAACAAGCTGAAAGAAAAGTCCATTTTATTTTCCAGAGATGAAGGAGTACGCGCTGGTACAACACAGGATGTCCTTGCTAAACTCCGTCCTGTATTTAATGTAAAAGGTTCCGTAACCGCGGGGAATTCCTCTCAAACGAGTGATGGTGCTGCTGCTGTTATGGTCATGGATCGTGAAAAGGCGGAGGCGCTTGGTTTAGCGCCTATGGTGAAATTCAGATCCTTTGCTGTTGCGGGTGTACCTCCGGAAGTAATGGGAATCGGTCCGGTTGCAGCTATTCCGAAAGCACTGAAGCTTGCCGGTTTGACTGTTGGAGATGTGGGATTATTTGAATTAAATGAAGCCTTTGCTTCCCAGTCACTTCAGGTTATCCGCGAGCTTGGACTAGATGAAGAAAAAGTCAATGTGAATGGTGGAGCAATTGCAATTGGTCATCCGCTTGGATGTACGGGAGCAAAGCTTACGCTATCGCTTATTCACGAAATGAAACGCAGAAATGAGCAGTTTGGGGTCGTAACAATGTGCATCGGCGGCGGTATGGGTGCTGCAGGAGTATTTGAACTAGTTTAATAGAATAAAAAAAACGGAGGGTTTAAAATGGCTAAATCATTAGAAACTGTAACAAAAGGCGGAAGCTTTTTAATTGAGGATGCATCCTTTGACCGCGTATTTACACCCGAGGATTTTACAGAAGAACATAAAATGATTGCTAAAACGACGGAAGACTTTGTCGTAAATGATGTTCTTCCGCAGCTTGAAGCCATCGAAAAACATGAATTCGACAAATCCGTTAAGCTTTTAAAGCAAGCGGGAGAGCTTGGACTTCTTGGTGCAGACGTTCCTGAAGAATACGGCGGACTTGGTCTGGATAAGATCAGCTCAGCCCTTATTACTGAGAAATTCTCCCGTGCAGGAAGCTTCTCGCTTTCTTTCGGAGCTCACGTAGGAATCGGATCTCTGCCAATCGTTCTTTTCGGTAATGAAGAACAGAAAAAGCAGTATCTTCCCGATTTAGCAGTTGGTGAGAGACTTGCTGCATATGCTTTGACAGAGCCTGGTTCAGGTTCAGATGCACTTGGAGCAAGAACAACTGCAAGGCTAAATGCAGAAGGTACTCATTATGTATTGAACGGTGAGAAACAATGGATTACGAATTCCGCTTTTGCTGATGTGTTTGTTGTGTATGCAAAAGTTGACGGCGAACACTTCTCGGCGTTTATCGTTGAAAAAGAATTTCCGGGAGTTTCAACTGGACCTGAAGAGAAGAAAATGGGGATCAAAGGTTCTTCTACACGTACACTGATTCTTGAAGATGCCATGGTGCCTAAGGAAAACCTTCTTGGAGAACTTGGAAAGGGCCACGTAATCGCCTTTAACATTCTAAATATTGGCCGCTACAAGCTTGCTGTTGGTACAATTGGAGGTTCCAAACGGGTCATCGACGTTTCCGTACAGTATGCGAACCAGCGCCAGCAGTTTAAGACACCCATTTCAAAATTCTCGCTCATTCAAGAGAAGCTTGCGAACATGGCTTCCAAAACATATGCTATGGAAAGCTCTGTATACCGTACAGTAGGCCTTTTTGAGGAAAGAATGGGCTTGCTTTCTGAAGAAGAGACAAAGGATGGCCGTGCCGTCGCTGCCTCGATTGCTGAATATGCCATTGAGTGCTCACTAGGAAAGGTTCTAGGATCTGAAACACTTGATTATGTAGCAGATGAAGGTGTGCAAATTCACGGCGGATACGGGTTCATGCAAGAGTATGAAGTGGAAAGAGCGTACCGTGATTCCCGTATTAACCGGATTTTTGAAGGAACAAACGAAATTAACCGCCTCCTTGTGCCTGGAACATTCCTGCGCAAAGCCATGAAAGGTGAGCTTCCTCTGCTTCAGAAAGCGAAGGCTCTTCAAGAAGAGTTAATGATGCTCATGCCGGAAGAAGTGGGCGAAGGCACGCTTGAGCAAGAGAAGCATTTGCTTAAAAATGCGAAAAAAATTGGTATTATGATTGCTGGTTTGGCTGCACAGAAGTACGGGCAGGAACTGCAAAAAGAGCAGGAGATTCTTGTGAATATTGCTGATATTGTAAGCAATATTTATGCAATGGAGTCTGCAATCCTCCGTACAGAGAAAGCAATCGCTTCTTCTGGAGAAACAAAAAACAGCCAAAAGCTTCTTTATACTCAAGTATATTGCCAAGAGGCATTTAACGAAATCGAAGCACATGCTAAAGAATCCCTGGTGGCTATTGAAACGGGTGATTCACTCCGCATGATGGTCTCTGCCTTGCGCAAATTCACTCGTCATACTCCGATTAACGTTATTGCGAAGAAACGTGAAATCGCGGCTGCGATTATTGATGCAAACCGCTATGTAAACTAATTGTTCATTAAGTGAGAAGAGCATGCAGCCGGGCCGGCTTGCATGCTTTTTTTCAGGCTCTGATGAATCTGAATGCAGAAGCAGGAGGAACTGGACGGCTGCGGGAAATGCCAGCTAAAGGGAGCTCCGCAGACGCAAAGCGCCGGAAAGGCTCTCGAACCATTCTTGAAAGATAAATGCATACAGAAAAATGAACAGGCATGTTTAAAAGAGCTTTCTCTGTCAAAAATGCTCCTTCTTGCAAATAGACCTTAAAGGTGAGTAAAATAGGGCTATAACTTTTTAGTCCGCCTAATTTGTGATGAGCGTTTATTTCAACATATTTGGCAGGCTGCATGGTACAATAAGGAGGATTATGTTGGACTTTTACTGGTATCCTAAGTGCGGTACATGCCGGAAAGCTAAGAAATGGCTGGAAGAGCATGGCCACGAACTAAATACTATACATATTGCGGAAAATCCGCCGAGTAAAGAGACACTAAAAGATCTTTACTCCAGGAGCGGCTTGGAGCTGAAGAAGTTTTTTAATACGAGCGGACAGAAATACCGTGAGTTGGGTTTGAAAGACCGATTGAGCAGCATGTCTGAAGACGAAATGCTAACCGTTTTATCTTCAGATGGAATGCTCATTAAAAGACCGATTACAGCGAACGGAAGCAAGGTCACTGTCGGTTTTAAAGAAGATGAATTTGAGCAAATGTGGACATAAGAAGAGACTTTGTCTTTTCCATAAACAATAGAACTTTGGAGGGAATAAAATGAATACACCAAACGAACTTCGTTATTCTGAAGAACATGAGTGGGTAAAAGTAGAAGGCGATAAAGTACGAGTAGGGATTACACATTTTGCACAATCAGAGCTTGGAGATATTGTTTTCGTTGAGCTTCCTGAAGCAGGTACGGAAATTAAAGCAGACGAGCCCTTTGGTTCTGTTGAATCTGTTAAAACCGTTTCTGAGCTTTATGCACCAATCAGCGGTAAGGTAGTAGAAGTGAATGAAGACTTGGATGATAATCCTGAATATGTTAACGAATCTCCATATGAAAAAGCATGGATGATCGTAATCGAGCCTTCTGATTCAAGTGAAATTGAAAACTTGATGACGGCAGAACAATACACAGAAATGACCAACGAAGACTAATTTAACCAGCATTTCATAAATTAAGTTGGGCCATCCTAAGGAAAAGGGAGGGCTTGACTTGACGCTAAAAAAACAACGCATCGATGTTACTGATAAAGTAACGGGCAAGTTTGCTGATGGGCAAATGAATCTTTATTTGGACAACCAGCCAATCGGGACAATGATTTATGGAGTAGAAGGCGGCAGCAAATTTGAATTAAAAAACGGATTTGAAGCCAATGAAGACCGTTTTTATCAGATGGCTGACGTGCCGGTTAAACCAGATGAAAAGTATGTTGATTGTGACGACGAAAACGGCTGGTGTTAATGATAAGGCAGTGGAGCCGTCCACTGCCTTATCTGCTTTTCAAGACTTGTTCCAGGCTGGTTCTGCAGGAAACATTGGATTGAAAAGAGAATAAACTTTAGAAAGACAAAATGAACAGGTGATGTGATGGTCATGTCAGAGGCTCCTAAAATCATTATTGTTGAAGGCAGATCAGATAAGATTAAAATTCAGGAAGTCATTAATGAGCCGGTCAAGATTATTTGCACGAATGGTACGATTAGTCTTACAAGAATGGACGAACTTATTGATGAGTACTTTGAAAATGATGTCTATGTGCTAGTGGATACAGACGAAGCGGGAGAGAAGCTGCGAAAGCAGTTCATCAGAGAGTTCCCCGAAGCTTCGCATCTGTACATTGATAAAATGTATAAGGAAGTAGCTGCAGCTCCAGAACATCATATCGCCTCTGTATTGCTTGGTGCGAATATTGATGTCCAGGCGAAATTTTTATAGCAAGGAGTTCTGGTTTCATTATGATTGAAGTAAATGAAAAGCAGATATCCGGGATGATGAATAAGGGACGGTTTACTTTGTATCTCTATACGCCCTTTTGCGGAACCTGCCAGCTTGCAAAGCGTATGCTTACAGTAGTGGATGAGGCATTGCCGGAAACGGACATTTATATGGCGAATCTTAATTATTTACCGGGTTATGCAGAAAAATGGGAAGTCGAGAGTGTTCCATGCCTGCTGGTTTTTGAAAATGGGCATCTAAAAACGAAACAATATGCATTTCAATCTGTGGAATTTTTATATACACTTCTTCGAAAAGACGGCGCTTAATGCGGCGTTTTTATTTTTCGTTATGACATATTGTTTGTCAGTTCTATTTGTTTCTCCTTCATTCCTCATATTTCTCGGGAAATAAAATCAGTTTTAAAACTCTATTTATTTTTTCCGGGAATGTGCGAGCAGCGGAACTGGTAAAACCCACAAGACGCAGTTGTATGAGGGTGGCTTAAGGTCCGTTTAAGGATAAGCCAGCTGCCTGAAGACTCCAGCAACCTCGTCTGGCTATTTATTAAAACAACAAATTTTATGACAATAGCCAAATTTTCATAGTAAATAGTTGCCATTTAATAAAAAAGGAGTTAATATAAAGAAAATTCAAACAAATATCTTATCAAGAGCGTTGGAGGGTACTGGCCCGATAATAACGCAGCAACCGGTCTATTAAGATACGGTGCTAAATCCAGCAGAAGGTTACCTTCTGGCAGATGAGAAGAGCGGACAGAAACCTCTTCTTCGGAAGGGGTTTTTATTTTGAAATCAGGGGGAGATCAAATGAGTGAGAATGGATTCAGACAGGAAACACTGGCCGTACATGGAGGACTTAAGGAGGACCCGATTACAGGAGCAAGAGCCGTACCTATTTATCAGTCCAATGCCTATTTGTTTAAGGACACGGATCATGCAGCCGATCTTTTTGCTTTAAAAGAGCCAGGGTACATCTATACCAGGATACATAATCCTACCGTTTCAGTGCTAGAAGAGAGGGTGGCGCAGCTTGAGGGCGGGGCAGGTGCTCTTGCTGTTTCGAGCGGAATGGCAGCCATTACCCTCGCGATACTAAATATTGCAGAAGCTGGAGATGAAATTGTCGCAGCTTCCAATCTTTACGGCGGAACCTATAATTTATTTGCTAACACATTGCCGAGATACGGAATCAAAACAGTTTTTGCCGATGCATCAGATCCTGAGAATTTTAAGAAGGCAATCACTCAAAAAACGAAGGCAATTTTCGGAGAAATAATCGGAAATCCCAGTCTTCAGGTTCTTGATGTTGCATCGGTATCTGAAATTGCTCATGAAGCGGGGATCCCTTTAATCATTGATAATACCTTTGCTACACCATACCTTTTCAGACCCATTGACCATGGAGCGGACATTGTGGTTCATTCGGCAACAAAATGGCTGCTTGGGAATGGAACAACGCTTGGAGGAATTATTGTAGATGGCGGCAAGTTTGACTGGTCTACAGGCAAATTTCCAGCCTTCGTTACTCCTGATCCAAGCTACCACAATATCGTTTTTGCCGAAGCCCTCGGTGAACTCGCTTATATCGTAAAGGCAAGGGTTCAGCTTCTGAGGGATTTAGGTCCGGCACTAAGTCCGTACAATGCCTTTCAATTCACGCTCGGTTTAGAGACGCTGCATGTCAGGATGAAGGAACATATTGCGAATACGAGGAAAATCGTTTCCTACCTTCAAAACCATCCTGCCATAAAGTGGGTTCTGTATCCGGAGCTTGAAGGCCATCCATCAAAAAGCCTTGCTGATCGATATTTGCCTAAAGGAGCGGGTGCTGTTATTGTCTTTGGAATAGATAGGGGCTTGGAGGAAGGGAAAGCCGTGATCAATCATACGAAATTATGGTCTCATGTAGCGAATGTCGGGGATGCCAAAAGCTTGATTATTCATCCGGCAAGCACGACACATCAGCAGCTTGGCAAGGAAGAGCTGTCAGAGGCCGGGGTTTCCGAGGATCTGATCAGATTGTCTGTAGGAATTGAACATTCAGACGATCTCATTGAAGATCTGGAGTCAGCTATTTTCGCAGCTACGGGAAAACGATCGTTAACTGTCATAAGCAATTAGTTGCATACATTATGTGTTGACAACTTTATTTTTGCATGATAAACTCACTTTCAGATCTGAAATATTTTTAAAATTTCAAACTATCCCAACTGAATAATAAATTGTTCTCTTATTAAGAGAGGTGGAGGGACGTGCCCTATGAAGCCCGGCAACCATCAGTCATGTGACTGAAATGGTGCCAATTCACTCAAAATGCCGAGGCATTTTGAAAGATGAGAGAAAGGTATCCTATATTTTAATGCCTTTCTGCTCACTTATGCAGAAGGGCATTTTTTATTCTTTTCAGATCGTATCAGAAAGAAGGTGAGTGCAGTGATTACACTAAATAATGTTTCAAAAGTATACTCTGTAAAATCAGGGAGTATCACAGCCGTGGATGATGTAAACCTTGAAGTTCAAAAAGGGGAAATCTTTGGGATCATCGGCTACAGCGGAGCAGGCAAGAGTTCTTTGATCAGGCTTTTGAATGGTCTCGAGACTCCGACATCGGGAACAATTGAGGTCGCAGGCAACCGCATAGGTGAGATAAAAGGAAGCAAGCTTCGGAAGGCCAGACAGGAAATCAGTATGATCTTCCAGCATTTTAATCTCCTGTGGTCCCGCACAGTCGCTGACAACATTGCATTCCCGCTTGAAATTGCAGGAATCCCTGCTTCTGAAAGAAAGGAGCGGGTGAAGGAATTAGTCCGTCTTGTCGGATTGGAAGGCAGAGAGAGTGCTTATCCATCACAGCTGAGCGGAGGTCAAAAGCAGCGGGTCGGTATTGCAAGAGCCCTTGCTAATAACCCGAAAGTGCTGCTGTGTGACGAAGCAACCTCAGCGCTTGACCCTCAGACAACGGATTCTATTCTGGAACTGCTTGTAGATATTAACCAGCGTCTGGGCCTGACAATTGTTCTCATTACCCATGAGATGCACGTCATCCGCAAAATCTGCCACAAGGTAGCGGTCATGGAAGATGGGAAAATTGTTGAGGAAGGAGAGGTGCTGAATGTATTCAGAAAACCTAAAGCTCCTATTACGAAACGATTTGTCCAGCAGGTTACTGAGCCTGAAGAGACAAAGGAAACCATTGCCCATCTGATTGATTCTTATCCATCAGGACGAATCGTCCAGCTGACCTTCGTAGGCGATTCTACCGAGCAGCCGGTTGTGACCAGCTTAATTAAAAACTACGATGTAAAGGTGAATATCCTGCAGGGTAAAATATCTCAGACCCAAAGCGGGGCTTATGGTGCACTGTTCCTTTATATTGACGGGGAAGAAACAGAAATGGACCGGGCTTTACAATTCTTATCAGATCATCAGGTAGAAGTGGAGGTGGTTGCCCATGCTTGAGCAATTATTTCCAGAAGTGAATTGGGATAAGGTTTGGACGGCTGCAGCTGAAACGATTTATATGACCGGCGTTTCGGTGCTGGCAACTTTTATTCTTGGAATTCTCCTTGGATTGCTATTATTCCTTACATCAAAAGGAAACGTCTGGGAAAATCGGATTGTAAACATTATTATTTCAGCTTTCGTGAACGTTTTTCGTTCCATACCTTTCATTATTTTAATCATCCTTTTGATTCCATTCACAAAAGCGCTCGTTGGGTCTATGCTCGGTGCAGAAGCTGCACTTCCCGCTTTAATCATCGGCGCAGCGCCTTTTTACGCAAGAATGGTTGAAATCGGTTTAAGGGAAATTGATAAAGGGGTTATTGAAGCAGCAAGATCAATGGGTGCTTCCACCTTTACGATCATCTGGAAGGTCCTCTTGCCGGAATCGATGCCAGCCCTTGCATCAGGTATTACCGTTACCGCTATTGCTCTAGTCGGATACTCGGCTATGGCAGGTGTCATCGGTGCCGGCGGACTTGGGAATCTTGCTTATTTGGAAGGCTTCCAGCGCAGCAACAATGAAGTGACGTTAGTAGCTACCATTCTTATCTTAATTATTGTGTTTATTCTCCAAATCATTGGAGATCTCATTACAAGAAAACTAGACAAACGCTAGGGGGAAAAGAAATGAAGAAATTATTATTAAGTACAGTATTTGCGGTATCCGCGCTGGCATTATCGGCGTGCGGGACATCCGATTCAGGCTCAGGCAGTGAAGAAAAAGGGAAATTGGTTGTAGGTGCATCCAACGTTCCTCACGCCGAAATTCTTGAAGAAGCTAAGCCTCTTTTAGAGAAAAAAGGAGTAGAACTGGAAATTAAAACGTTCCAGGACTATATTCTTCCGAATAAAACACTTGCTGACAAAGAAATTGATGCTAACTACTTCCAGCACATTCCGTACCTTGAGTCTCAGATGGCTGAAAATAAAAATTATGATTTTGTGAATGCCGGTGGAATTCATATCGAGCCAATTGGAGTGTATTCAAAGAAATACAAATCACTTGATAAGCTTCCTAAGGGAGCTGAAATCATCATGAGCAACTCGGTTGCAGACCACGGACGAATTCTGACTATGCTTGAGAGTGAAGGCCTGATTAAGCTTAAAGAAGGTGTAGACAAAACGAAAGCTACGGTTGAAGATATTGAGGAGAATAAAAAGGATATTAAATTCAAAGCTGATGTAGAAGCAAGTCTTCTTCCGCAAATCTACAACAATGATGAGGGCGATGCAGTGCTAATCAACACAAATTACGCGATTGATGCAGGACTTAATCCACAAAAAGATGCGATTGCGTTAGAAGGTTCTGATTCTCCGTATGTAAACATCATTGCTGTCCGCAAAGGCGATGAAAATAAAAAAGAAGTAAAAGCACTTGTTGAAGTGCTTCACTCTGATGAAATCAAAAAATTCATTGATGAAAAATACGAGGGTGCGGTTGTACCTGTAGACAAATAAGCATGAAGAAAAAGTCCCGAAAGGCTGCCTTTTGGGGCTTTTTTTCTTGTTGAAAAACACTAAGCCCGTTGATTTGTGTCAAATAACGGATTAATTTTATCAGAATATTTCGTTACAATTGTATTGTAAGCGATCACAAACAGAGGGGCTGGGGTGAATTGGATGAGAATTAATTTTCGCAATTTAACAGTACAAGTGGTGATAGGGATTATCCTTGGGATCATTGTAGGGTCTCTTTTCCCAGAGTTCGCCGTAAAATTAAAAATACTCGCTGACATCTTTATAAAGATGATTAAGATGGTGATTGCACCGATTATTTTCTTGACTATCGTCATTGGAATTGGCGGAATGGGAGACCTTAAGAAGGTAGGACGGATCGGGGGCAAAGCATTAATTTATTTTGAAATTGTGACAACCTTTGCGCTTGCTATAGGGATTCTTGTTGTGAATCTTGTTCAGCCTGGTGCCGGCGTAAACAAAGAAGGAGCAAGCAGTGATGCAGTAAGTACATACGAAGAACAGGCGAAAGATACAGATCACGGAATAGTTGGGTTCATAACAGATATTGTCCCTGAAAATGCGATCGGGGCCATGGCGGAAGGCGAATTGCTTCCTATTCTGTTTTTTGCTGTTCTATTCGGCGTGGCCGCTGCTAGTCTTGGGGAAAAGTCCAAGCCAGTAATCCAGCTTTTTGAACGGTTTACTGATATTTTCTTCGGGATTGTTAACATGATCATGAAGGTCTCGCCAATCGCCGCCTTTGGTGCAATGGCTTTTACGATTGGTGAATTCGGGGTTGAATCGCTTGCGAACCTTGGCAAGCTGATGGCTTCTGTCTATCTGACGATGTTCTTATTTATTATTTTAGTTCTGGGGAGCATAGCCAAATACTTTGGATTCAGCATCTTCAAATTCATTGCCTATATTAAAGAGGAAATCCTGCTCGTTCTTGGAACTTCATCCTCAGAATCAGCTCTGCCTAAAATGATGGAGAAACTGGAGAGGTATGGCTGTTCTAAATCTGTAGTCGGCTTGGTAATCCCAACCGGATATTCCTTCAACCTTGATGGCACATCGATCTATTTATCGATGGCAGCCATCTTTATTGCCCAGGCATATGGAATCGATCTGACGATATGGCAGGAGCTTACGCTATTGGGGATTTTGATGCTGACCTCTAAAGGAGCTGCAGGAGTCACGGGGTCAGGATTTATAACACTGGCTGCAACTGTTGCTGCTTTTCCTATTATTCCCGTTGAAGGGATCGCTCTTTTGATCGGGGTAGACCGTTTTATGTCGGAAGCGAGGGCGATTACCAACCTGATCGGAAATGGAGTAGCAACCGTTGTTATTTCCAAAAATGAAAATGAGTTTCATCCTCCATCTGTTTCATCAGACAGAAAGGCTAATTTCGATGCTTAAAGTGCATGACTGGGTTTTTATGGTGGCATACTAATTCCGACTTTTACAAATGGGAGTGGGAATAATGGATCATATGGAGCCTCGTAATTCAACAGAAGCTGCCTTGCATCAGTATAAGATGGGTCTTGGAGCCTTTACTCAAAAAATGCCGGAATTCGCTCATCAGTTCAATGCGTTTACGGAAGCATGTTTTCAGGCAGGCGAGCTGTCTCAAAAAGACAAACAGCTGATCGCCCTCGGAATTAGTCTTTATTCACAGGATGAGTATTGCATTATCTACCATACAAAAGGGTGCCTTGACCAAGGGGCGACAGAACAGGAAATTTTAGAAGCTGTTGGTGTGACCGCAGCCTTTGGAGGCGGAGCAGCCATGAGCCAGGCCGTTACCCTTGTCCAGGAATGCATGACTGAATTAAATCAGCTTAAGCAATAATAGGAAAGAGAGCCTGTTTTCCCAGGTTCTCTTTTCAATATGGAAAGAAACACAAGCTTTTTGGAGTAAAACTGCCAATGAAGGTTTACGATTAGCGAAATCAGGCTAACTCATAACTGAAGAGAAATTACCGTCCCTTAGCCTGTTTTAAAAAAAGTCAACAGTTTGATACGATTAAGCTGTTGAAAAAACTGAAAGGATGATTCATTATTCTTACGCAGCAAAAGCTGGTACTGGAGCATACGGCAGAAATGGAAAAAGCCATGCAGAAATCTCATGGAATGAGCTATGCAGAGTATGGCCGTAAACTTGATAATCGTCTTGAAGTAGAAGAAAAACGTGAAAAAAGCTATCGTGAGAGCATGAGAATGGCAGCTGCTCACCAGCGAAAAGCACATCAGTAAATAGTACGTGAAAAAGGGCCGTGTAACGCGGTCTTTTTTTTTGTCTTCCTATTTAATTGTCTTTGTTAAAGCGTGGTACTGATTTTTAGTACCGGTGGATAGGAGACTTAGCGTGGCAGGTGGGGCCCCGCAGCGGCTATGCCAGGAGGAAACACAAGGATCAGCTGCAGCTGAATGTAACAGAGCTATTAAATTAAGAAAGAATGCGTATTTTAAGGATAGAGAAATTAGTGGTATTATAAGGGTTCAGGCAATTTAAATACCATGCAGAACGATGAAGCTGTGTAACGGTTGTATTCAGATTTCATTTGTTATAAGATTAGAATGAGAATAAAATGAGAATCATTTGTTTTTAAATCGCAGGAAAGAAGAGCTAAGACCTCTTGTGCTGCCATAGCCGGCTCTGTCTTTTTGTTTTTTTGCAGAACAGGCACAATATGAGGCTTCAAGCTATTCTTTACGCATAAAATCCGTTATTGATGGAGGTAGTAACATGTCAGGTTCAACTTTAACTATTAAGGATTTACACGTTGAGATCGACGGGAAAGAGATTTTAAAAGGTGTTAACCTTGAAATAAAAAGCGGTGAGTTCCATGCGATTATGGGACCGAACGGAACGGGTAAATCTACTCTTTCTTCAGCAATTATGGGGCATCCTAAATATGAAGTAACAAAGGGCAGCATCACATTCGACGGTGAAGATGTTCTGGAAATGGAAGTAGATGAGCGCGGTCGTGCAGGGCTTTTCCTTGCTATGCAGTATCCGAGTGAAATCAGCGGGGTAACAAACGCAGACTTCCTTCGCTCTTCTATCAATGCACGCCGTGAAGAAGGACAAGAAATCTCGCTGATGAAATTCATCCGCCAAATGGATGAAAACATGGAGTTCCTTGAAATGGATCCTGATATGGCACAGCGCTATCTAAACGAAGGTTTCTCAGGCGGGGAGAAAAAACGCAATGAAATTCTTCAGCTTATGATGATTAAGCCGAAGATTGCGATTCTTGATGAGATTGACTCCGGTCTTGATATTGATGCACTTAAAGTCGTTTCTAAAGGAATCAATCAAATGCGCAGCGACGATTTCGGCTGCCTGATCATCACTCACTATCAGCGTCTTCTTAACTACATCACACCTGATCACATTCATGTCATGATGCAGGGACGTATTGTAAAATCCGGCGGACCTGAGCTTGCTCAGCGTCTTGAAGCTGAAGGCTATGATTGGATTAAGCAAGAGCTAGGGATTGAAGACGAAACTGTCGGACAAGAAGCGTAAGCGTTAGGAGGGCTCAATTTGGAAACGCAAATCAAATTTGATAAAGATTATGTAGCCGGCTTCTCTAGTAAGCACGGCGAACCGGATTGGCTAAAGGACCTTCGCTTGCAGGCGTTGGAGAAATCCGAAGAGCTTCCTATGCCAAGACCGGATAAAACAAACATAAAGAATTGGAACTTAACGGATTTTGACCAGCATACCGTTGAGAGCCAAGGATATACATCTCTTCATGACCTTGATGATTCCGTTAAGATTTTAGTGGATGCTGAAAATCAAGATCAGACCCTATACATTCAGCGTGATCATACACCGGCATACGTTTCTTTATCAGAAGAGGCGAAGTCTAAAGGTGTGATTATGACAGATATTTTCACTGCTGTTAAAGAGCACGGAGATCTTGTTCAAAAGTACTTCATGCAGGATGGCGTTAAAACAGATGAACATAAGCTTACAGCTCTTCACGCAGCGCTTATGAACGGAGGAACATTTGTTTATGTTCCGAAGAATGTTGAATTGGAAGCACCGCTTCAAGCTGTTTTCGTTCATGAAAAAGCAAAAGCGGTCTTTAATCACGTATTGGTTGTTGCAGAAGACAATAGTTCCGTTACTTATGTAGAGAACTATATTTCTGTTAACAGCGAAGAAGCAATCTTCAACATCGTGACAGAAGTGTTTGCGAACACGAACGCACGAGTAACCTACGGAGCGGTAGACACTCTTTCTAAAGAAGTGACTTCATACGTGAACCGCCGCGGTGTTGCAGGGCGTGATGCGCGCATTGAGTGGGCGCTTGGAATGATGAATGACGGAAATACGGTTTCTGAAAATGTAACGAACCTTGTCGGCGACGGGTCTTATGGAGACACCAAAACAGTGGTTGTAGGACGCGGAGAGCAAACCCAGAACTTTACGACGAAAGTTGTTCATTTTGGTAAACACTCTGAAGGATACATCCTGAAGCATGGTGTAATGAAGGACAGCGCTACTTCCATCTTCAACGGAATCGGAAAAATTGAGCTGGGTGCTTCAAAATCCAACGCTGAGCAGGAATCCAGAGTGCTCATGCTGAGCGAAAAAGCACGCGGAGATGCAAATCCGATTCTCCTGATTGACGAAGATGATGTAACAGCAGGCCATGCTGCATCAGTTGGACGTGTAGATCCGCTTCAGCTGTTTTATCTTATGAGCAGAGGGATTTCACAGGCTGAGGCTGAAAGACTTGTTATTTACGGCTTCCTTAACCCGGTGGTAAAGAAAATGCCAATAGAAGGCGTTAAGAAACAGCTTGTGGAAGTTATCGAGAGGAAAGTTAGATAATGGATATGAAATATATCCAAAAGCAGTTTCCGATTCTTGACCAGAAAGTCAACGGAAAGGATCTTGTTTATCTGGACAGCGCTGCAACCTCTCAAAAGCCTTTGGCTGTGATTGAAGCATTGTCTAAATACTACCGCGAATACAATTCCAATGTTCACCGCGGTGTTCATACTCTTGGAACGATGGCAACAGACGGTTATGAAGGAGCGCGCGAGAAGGTTCGCAGGTTTATCAATGCTTCCTCAACGGAAGAAGTCATTTTTACAAGAGGAGCTACAACCGCCTTGAATGTGGTAGCGTTAAGCTATGCGCGGGCTAATCTTCAGCCGGGTGATGAAATCGTCATCACTCACATGGAGCATCATGCAAATATTATTCCATGGCAGCAGGCTGCTAAAGCCACCGGAGCCCAGCTTAAATACATTCCTCTTCAAGAGGATGGAACGATTTCACTGCAGGATGCAGAGGATACCATTACAGACCAGACTAAAATTGTTGCGGTTATGCAGGTGTCAAATGTGCTTGGCACGATAAACCCTGTTAAGGAAATTGCTTCAATTGCCCATAGACATGGAGCGGTTATGGTCGTGGATGGTGCACAAAGCACTCCTCATATGAGAGTAGACGTTCAGGATCTTGACTGTGATTTCTTTGCCTTTTCAGCCCATAAAATGTGCGGTCCTACAGGTACGGGCGTACTTTATGGGAAGAAAGCTCTTCTGGAAAACATGGAGCCTGCGGAGTTCGGCGGCGAAATGATCGATTTTGTCGGCTTATACGAATCTACATGGAAAGAGCTTCCGTGGAAATTTGAAGCTGGCACTCCAATCATTGCAGGTGCCATCGGACTTGGAGCGGCCATTGATTTTCTTGAGGAAGTCGGGCTTGATAACATCCTTGAGCACGAGCATAAGCTTGCTGCTTACGCGATGGATAAAATGTCCGAAATTGATGGGTTAACCATTTACGGGCCTAAAGAAAGAGCGGGTCTAGTTACCTTTAATATTGAGGATGTTCATCCTCATGATGTAGCAACCGTTCTTGATGCAGAGGGAATTGCAGTCCGTGCAGGCCATCACTGTGCACAGCCTTTAATGAAATGGCTGAATGTATCAGCGACAGCACGTGCGAGCTTCTATCTCTATAATACTGAGGAAGACATTGATCAGCTCGTATCCGGGCTAGTCAAAACGAAGGAGTACTTCTCAAATGTCTTTTAATAATAATCTTGACACACTTTATCGGCAGGTCATCATGGATCATTATAAAAATCCCCGCAATAAAGGGTCTTTGGAAGACAGCCTGACGGTTGATATGAACAATCCTACTTGCGGGGACCGGATCCATCTGACATTGAAGATCGAAGACGGAAAAGTAGCTGATGCCAAGTTTGATGGAGAGGGATGTTCCATTTCCATGGCGTCCGCCTCTATGATGACTCAGGCAATTAAAGGGCACGACGTAGAAACGGCCCTTAAATTATCAGAAATCTTTTCAGATATGATGCAAGGAAAAGAATACGATGATACGATAGACTTAGGGGATATCGAAGCCCTTCAAGGAGTATCAAAGTTTCCGGCACGGATTAAATGTGCCACGTTATCCTGGAAAGCGATGGAAAAAGGTGTGCACAGCCAAGGGCAGTGACAATCAATATAAAATCTGAAAGAAGGAGTGAAGACGGATGGCTAAAAAAATGCCTGATATTGGGGATTACAAGTATGGCTTTTCTGATAAAGACGTCTCCATATTCCGTTCAAAGCGCGGATTAACAAAAGAAATCGTTGAAGAAATTTCGCGCATGAAAAATGAGCCTCAGTGGATGCTCGACTTCCGTTTGAAATCACTTGAGCACTTTTACAATATGCCAATGCCTCAATGGGGCGGAGATCTGAATGCTCTTAACTTTGATGAAATTACGTACTACGTAAAACCATCTGAGAAATCCGAGCGTTCATGGGATGAGGTTCCTGAAGAAATCAAACGCACGTTTGACAAACTTGGAATTCCGGAAGCGGAGCAAAAATACCTTGCCGGTGTTTCTGCACAATACGAATCCGAAGTGGTTTACCACAACATGAAGGAAGACCTTGAAGACATGGGAATCGTGTTTAAGGACACGGACAGCGCACTTCGCGAAAATGAAGACATTTTCCGCGAGCACTGGGGTAAAGTGATTCCTCCAACGGACAACAAATTTGCAGCGCTGAACTCTGCGGTTTGGTCCGGCGGATCCTTCATCTATGTACCAAAAGGTGTGAAAGTGGATACTCCGCTTCAAGCGTACTTCCGGATTAACTCTGAAAACATGGGTCAATTCGAGCGTACATTGATTATCGTGGATGAAGGCGCACATGTACATTACGTAGAAGGATGTACAGCACCGGTTTATACAACGAACTCTCTTCACAGTGCCGTTGTTGAAATCATCATTAAAAAAGGCGGCTACTGCCGTTATACAACGATTCAAAACTGGGCGAACAACGTATTCAACCTTGTAACGAAGCGTGCGGTATGTGAAGCACAGGCTACAATGGAGTGGATTGACGGGAATATCGGCTCCAAGCTGACGATGAAATACCCGGCAGTTGTTCTAAAAGGCGAAGGCGCTCGCGGAATGACTCTTTCCATTGCACTTGCAGGAAAAGGCCAGCACCAGGATGCAGGTGCGAAAATGATCCACCTTGCACCGAATACGTCTTCCACAATCGTGTCGAAGTCTATTTCCAAGCAAGGCGGTAAAGTAACGTACCGCGGAATCGTTCACTTCGGCCGTAAAGCTGAAGGCGCACGTTCCAACATCGAGTGTGATACACTCATCATGGATAACAAATCCACTTCCGATACGATTCCATACAATGAGATCTTAAACGACAACATCTCATTGGAGCATGAAGCGAAGGTTTCAAAAGTATCTGAAGAGCAATTGTTCTATCTCATGAGCCGCGGTATTTCTGAAGAAGAAGCAACAGAAATGATCGTTATGGGCTTCATCGAGCCATTTACAAAAGAACTTCCAATGGAATATGCCGTTGAAATGAACCGCCTGATCAAGTTTGAGATGGAAGGTTCAATCGGATAAATTACAAAAAGCCTTGGTATAGGGATTATACCAAGGCTTTTTTATGTGTAAATTAGTAAGTGGAGTGCCAACTTTGCGCCAACTCGAAACTTTTTTTGCTTTTTTAAATAAAAGTCTATGTTAGATCTCTTATATTAGGAGGAATAATCACCTTGGAAAAATTTAAGATATTCTCTTCTAAAAAGAATGATTAATTACTTTTACTAAGTTTCTAACGTTTTACTGATATATGCAAAGTTAGCAGGACACTAATAAAGTAATAAGGTTTACTTCAGTAAAATAAGGTATATTATATTTGTTGAATAGATTCTCTTTAAAGATAAGCACTGTTAAACTTGGCTGTGATTGCAGTTAGCAGGCGCTCAGCGACCAGCGGGGCGGGCGGGGAGCCTCCTCGCCGCTTTGCGCCTGCGGGGTCTCACCTGTCCCGCTGCTCCCGAGGGAGTCTCGCGCCTTCCACTCCAATCAACAGGTGACAAAAATCAACATCAGGCTTTAACAGAGCCTAAAGATAAGAAAAGTAGGTGAACAAAGTGGGGAAATATCAATTGGATCACAAAGGTCAGGTAGCCGTGACAAAGTTTCATGAAAAACACACGCCTGCCAAATTTGATAAAAAGAAGCAACTTGAAAAAATACGTGCGGAGTATTTGAAAAAAAAGCAAAAACAAACAGAGAAATAATACGAATGACAACATAGGTAGATTCAATTCTCCCTATGTTTTTCTTATTCGAAATTTTTTTCAATAACTTCTGCAATCGGATGCCTTTCTGTAATTACCATTCAAACAGTTTTAATTTCAAGTGGTGATGTAAAAAGCCTCAAAATAGTAAGTCCTTACGTTTCTCCAAGAATATTTCCTCAAAAACCAGATGCTAATGCCTTCATTTCATAGCTAAAGATCAAATGATTTTTAGATTTATAAATACTATTGGGTTCAAAATCTTTATAAGGGGTGTGTATAGCATGGTCCATGCAAAAGCCTTATTATCCGATCAATTATTAGCTAATGCTAATGATCCGAGCTGGTATCTTCCATTTTCCGATGCAGTTGCAGAACTATCAGAAAAAGATGCGTTTTGGAAGCCAAACGAAAATTGTAATAGCATTGCTGAAATTGTTCACCATCTCCTGTACTGGAATGAAACATGGCAAACGAGATACCAAAAATCAAATGTTCATGCTGTGCCCCCTATAGGTGATAATAATAAAAGCTTTGTCATTTCGGAAAATGAAAACTTTAAGCACTTAAAGGAACGTCTTTTGGACGTACTGTTGAAATGGCAAGAACTATTATCGGAGGAGAAGGTTGAGACGGAAGTAAATGGGTTCCCGGTCCCTGCGAAATGGTGGGAGATCCTTGGAAATGCAGCAACACATAATGCTTATCACATCGGACAGATCATTTTTATTCGTAAGCTGCAAAATAGCTGGGAAATGGATGCTGTCGAAGGATAATCATATTATTTATCAGGTAAAGCCAGAGGACTTAAGTTTAATGGAGACCGGAGCGGGTGTAAGGCGGAATTGTTTGTATAATTGCTGACTTCCCTTCCCCATGTCTATTGGCTCAATTTCCAACCTTCAAAAATCTGTAATCCAACCTTAACAAATGCTTGCTATGGTTAAAAGGAGATCAGATCAGGAGGAGATTAACCGTGAAGAAAACAGCTGGAGCTATTATTATTTCGCTTTTTGCTGCGTTTCCTGCAGGAGGAAATGCGAGCGCATCTGAACTGGACCTCGCATCCAAGTGGGCACCAGTTCATTACCAGGATACAGACAGTACCGATTATGATGCAGATTATCTGACTTCCGCTAATTATGACGGGGACTGGAACATGCGCAATAATTGGGAGAATCAAACCCAGGATCCCGGCAGGCTAAAAGGAAGTGCCTACTATTCAGTATCTGAGACGGAAACGCACTGGTTTATCATCTACAGCTTTTATCATCCAAGAGACTGGACAGACTATCCTGATTTCGGGCTGGACACGCATGAAAATGATTTGGAAGGAGCCATGATGATTGTCAGAAAGAATGGCAGTCCTTCCGGCACTCTTGAAGGAATGGTTACCGTTTCACACAATCATTTTTACTCATTTGTACCGGCGGGAAGTCCGCTTACAAATGGGGAGGAGAACATTGACGGCTCTATCCTCATGACAGATGGAAGACCATCCACGTTCCAGGAATCGAAAGGCCATGGATTGAAAGCGTGGAACGGAAAAGAATTCCCTGGCGGTGATGGAGTAATTTACAGGCCGGGAACGGAAGGGAGCGTACCTTCCAGCGGAAATGACCGAAATGCCTCCTATAAACTGATTCCCGTAACAGAGCCGGGCGGACTATGGGAACGCCGAAGCAGCAGTGAAACGTACGCGTCATTTGGAACGTTTGCAGGAGATAATGGGAAAGACAATGCAGCCAATGCTCCTTGGGGATGGGATGACTCGGATGACAGCCAAAGCAGAGGAGCAATGGCGCAGGATCCTGCAGCTCTGACTGATGCCTATTTTGACGGCCTGGGAAGCTTTAGTAAGAAGTATGTGGTAAATCCATTCAGATAAGGCATTTCAATGACAAGTGAAGAGTCCGCAGCAGCGGACTCTTCTTACTTACCTGTGCCAAACGATCAGATCGGATTTGCTAATAATGGAAACGAGTTAAGCATGCTTTTCAAAGCAATGGCATCCCAAGGCATATGTTCCGTTATTCCTAATCCGACAATCTCTGCTTCCTCGGACGCCAGGTGCATGATCTCAAGCAAACGGGGGACCTGCATCGTTCCCTTAGGAGAATAAAGATAGGGCGATTCCGGATTGGCAAATAATAATGAACGGAAAGCAGCCGGATCAAGCACATCCAGGTCAAGATGGATTGCCAGGTACTTAATGCCGCTCTCTTTTATCCATGATTTTACCGAATCCAAGGTTTCCGCAAGTTCTTCAGCTCCCGCGGTTCGAATACCCAGTCTTTTTAATAGTTCTGTATCATCCGGTATGGCAATTCCTTTTTCCTGAAGCGTCTTGGAGATTATTTCCGCTTCTTGCATCGCAGGTTTGGCCAGACCTGCAATAAAAACGTTATCAGTTTTGAATGGAGTGGCTACAAAGCTTGCAAACTCCTTCTCACCTTCCCCAAGAAGATTTCCGAGGGGAAGAGTATGACCGTAATCATATCCGGGAATTCTCATCAAGTCAGAGTGGGCGTCAATCCATAGCAATCCGAGCTCTCCGCTGTATCGTTCATTCAGGTAGGCAAACGGAGCTTGCTCCACTAAACAATCTCCTCCAAACATGACAATGCGGTCCGGCTGATGGGCACTGATAAGATCGCGGGCAGCCTTTAATTGTTCCAGTAACTGAGTTCTCCCGTAGACACCGTTCTCATTTTCCAGGGGGGTGCCGGCATAAGCTTGAACCGGTACCTCTATAAGGGGCTGACCATTTTCAGGGGCAAGCCATGCCAGTAGCTCTGCTCCAAAAGAATAATTAGGATTGTTCCCGCCCTGCCACTGCGGCATAAGAAGCCGGATTGTTTTTTTGTCCATTTTCCTCTCTCCTTTACTTTCGGTTAAGTCTAGATTACACTGTACGAAAATAAATAAAAGTACGCACTTATTGGATAGATACTATCAGAAAGGATAGTGATTAGTATGGGGATGACTGAGTATAAGGGAAAAATAAAGCATATTCAGGATACGCCTTTTGGCTATACGATATCTGTGATCGGCGGAAAGTGGAAGATGGTTATCCTTTATCTCCTTGCTGAAAACCGGGTCGTTCGGTTTAATGATTTAAAGAATCAAATCGGGACGATTACATACAAAACGTTAAGCTCACATCTTAAGGAGCTGGAGGCAGATGGTCTCATCCACCGCAAAGAATATCCTCAAATCCCTCCAAAAGTAGAATACAGTCTTTCCAAAAAAGCGGAAACGCTGCTGCCTGTATTAGAAGAACTGTGTGAGTGGGGAGTAAAAAACAGACCCGGACTCTAAATTTACCTGAGAACAAAAAAGCACCCCGGGAACACTCATTCAGTGTCCCGGGGTGCTTTTTTCATTTGTTATGAGCTGGAGCAGTCCGTTCGCCATCAGGCATCCTGATGCGTTCCGTAAAAGCGCCAGTTTAGCTTATACAATCGACTGATTCCTGTCATCCGAATCATCCGGAGAAGCATCGTTGATCCTCATCCCTACAAATACAAAGGTGATCATGAGAATGACCGTAAAGACCCAGCCGTAAATTTTCATATAGAACAGAATCTTATCATACTGGGCAATACCGTATTGGTTCAGCAAAAACGCTCTTAATGCAGCATTCAGCAGATTTTGCATGGCGAATACGAAGCTGACCAGATAAAAGAGGGGCAGCAGCTTTGGCTGCTTGTACAGCTTTAGGCTGTCTTCCCGTTTATGGCCCTGCAAATAGGCGATATCGACCATTAAATAGAGGCCAAATGGCTTTTTAATAAGGATGGTGGCAATCCAGAAGAGCCCGAAGCCGACCGAAACCCACACGTTATTTTGCTGCATTCGCTCTGCGTTTTGGGAGAGCAGGTCGATTATCGTATTGATGCTTAGTGAAGCCATGATAAAAAGGCCGGTCACGTTGAATTGTTTTTCAGCAAAAAAACGATAGACGGTATAAATAATTCCGGGGACTGTGGAGAGCAGCATCGCCCAGTAATCACCAAGCGGAGCTTTTCCATATTCCCAGATGACATATGGCAATACTAAATAAAAGAGAATATCTGATATGATCAGGTGTTTTTTCATTTTCATCCTCCTATTTCCTTAGTATAACATGTTCTTTTCAATTGAAATCTCCTATTTTTTGAAGAAGGAATACTTTGATATAATAAAGGAAAACAGCCAATATCGCTGGTTTTTCACCAATGGCTGGATAAAGCGGCCGCTGCAGGAAGGGGAGAGTGTATTGATTCATATTGGAGTGACAGGATGGGGAGATCATGATTCCATTTATCCGGATTTCATCCGGCCCTCTGACAAATTAAAAGAATACAGTGCTCATTTTCCGGCCGTGGAGATCGACGCGAGCTTTTATGCGGTTCAGCCTGAACGGAACATGAGGAAATGGGCGGAAGAAACCCCTTCAGCATTTCAATTCATTGTAAAAGCTTATCAGGGAATGACCGGGCATGAACGAGGGGAAATTCCATTTGAAACGAAGACAGAGATGTTTGAGGCTTTTAAGCTTTCCTTAAAGCCTTTAATAGAGGCAGGCAAGATGGCGATGGTGCTGTTTCAGTTTCCGCCGTGGTTTGATTGCAAGAAGGAGAATGTTGATTATCTGAGGTGGTGCAGGCAGCAAATGGCCGATCTTCCTTGTGCATTGGAATTTAGAAATCAATCCTGGTTTCAGCCTGATGTAAAAGACCGGACTCTTTCATTTATGAAAGAAGAGAATTGGATTCATAGTATCTGTGACGAGCCTCAAGCTGGGAAGGGGTCTGTCCCAACGATTCTGGAGATTGCAAATCCCGAAAAAACTCTGGTCCGGTTTCACGGCAGAAACGTCCACGGCTGGAATAAAACAGGGAATGATCAGGAATGGCGTGAGGTCCGTTATTTGTATAAATACAGTACAAAAGAGCTTGAAGAATGGGCTGAACTACTTAAAGACCTCAGCGGAAGGACAGAAGAACTCTTTGTCCTGTTTAACAATAATTCAGGCGGAGATGCGGCGAAAAATGCATTGGAGCTGATTGATCTGCTCGGTATTACGTATGAGAACCTCTCCCCCGGCAGTTAAGCTTACTTGATTTTGATTAGAATGAGAGAGAAGGAATCGTTATGGAATGGGTTGTTTTAATTTTGCTGGGTCTCACAGCTGGTACGCTCGGAAGCTTAGTCGGGCTTGGAGGAGGAATTATTATCGTTCCGGCCCTCCTCTTTCTGTCAGGCTTCCTCGCGGCTGATATTACACCGCAGCAAGCAGTGGGAACCTCCCTGTTTGTTCTGATTTTTACAGGATTATCTTCCACCCTTGCTTATATGAAATATAAGAGAGTGGATTATAAAAGCGGCTGGATCTTATTTATTGGAAGCGGGCCGGGAAGCCTTTTGGGAGCATGGGTAAACCGGGCTTTTACTGATGATTCTTTTTCCGTTTGGTTCGGGCTGTTCATGATTGCTATGGCCGTTGTTCTCATGCTTAAGGAGCGGGCTGTCCCGCTTGAAGGCCGCAGAGGGAAAAAAGGAATCGAAAGAGTATACATAGACAAGGATGGAAAGGAAATTCACTATTCCTACCAGCCTCTTACCGGAATTGCCGTTGCCTTTGCTGTTGGATTTTTAGGCGGGCTATTTGGTATTGGCGGCGGATCGCTCATGGTGCCGGTTATGGTCATGCTGTTCCTGTTCCCGCCCCATGTTGCTGTGGGAACATCCATGTTTATTATTTTCCTTTCATCCATAGCAAGCTCAGGCATTCACGCGTACATGGGAAACGTAAACTGGCTCTATGCGCTGGCGCTGATTCCCGGCGCATATGCGGGCGGAAAACTTGGAGCTTTTATAAATAATAAACTTGAGAGCAAAACCATTCTTATTTTGCTCAGGATTGTCCTTGTTTTAGTAGGAGTCCGTCTAATATACCAAGGCATCAGTTAAGGTAGTTGAAGGAGAGAGAAAACAATGAAGAAGCTGCACATCTACCATACAAATGATCTCCACAGCCATTTTGAAAATTGGCCTCAGATTGCCCATTATGTAAAAAGCAGCAGGCAGCAGAACTCGAAAGATTCCGAGGAGAGTTTTTTATTTGATATCGGAGATCACGTAGACCGGTTTCATCCGATCAGCGAAGCCTCCTTTGGCCAAAAGAATGTGGAAATGATGAACGAGCTACATTATGATGCGGCGACCATCGGAAATAACGAAGGCATTACCCTTCCCTATGAATCGTTAAATTCCCTATACAGCAGCGCAGGCTTCCCGGTCATTTTGTCTAATTTATTTCAGCCCGATGGACAGAGGCCGGGGTGGGCGAAGCCTTATGAAATTCTGACGCTCTCAGACGGATTTAAGATCGGTCTGCTTGGTGTGACAGTCAGCTACAAGCCTTTCTATGAAAAACTGGGCTGGGTGATTCAGGATCCATTTGAAAGCCTGAAAGAGGTGCTTCCCGGCGTTGCTGAGCAGGCAGACTACCTTGTGATTTTATCTCATCTCGGTCTATATGATGATGAGAAACTGGCTGAGGAGTTTCCACAATTGAACCTGATTTTAGGCGCCCATACCCACCATCTTCTCGAAGAGGGAAAATGGATCAATGGTACCTTACTGTGCGGAGCAGGAAAATATGGAACACATACAGGTCATGTTGAAATAGAATACGATGAGAAGACGAGGTCAATTTTGAAACAGACAGCCTCCGTCAAATCTATGGAAGCTGAAAAAGTAAGCTTGGAGGATGAGAAGAAGCTGAATCATCATCTGGAAGAAAGCATTGCCCTGTTATCGGACCCTATTGCGGAGCTCGATAAGGAGCTGAACGTCCGCTGGTTCGAGGAATCTGATTTCTCCGCGCTGCTTGCAAAAAGTCTGCGGTCCTGGTGCGGAGGGGAAGCGTCGATGATCAATGCAGGCATGCTGCTTGATTCATTGCCTAAAGGTCCGGTTACAAAAAAAGACCTTCACAGAATCTGTCCCCATCCTATTAATCCCTGTAATGTAGTACTGATGGGAGATCAGCTTCTTGAGGTAATCCGCCAGGCATCCTCTGAAGAGATGGAACAGCTGAAAATGAAGGGACTTGGATTCCGCGGTGCGGTAATGGGAAAGATGATTTATGATGGCATTGACGTCAAGCATAAGACTTTAAAAGACGGAAAAAATCACGTTTCCTCTGTTACCATTAATGGACAGCCCCTCGATCCGAACCGTAAATACAAAATTTCTACTGCGGATATGTTTACTCTTGGACCGCTGTATCCCATAATCGGCCACTCGCCAAATAAAGAATATTTTATGCCTGAATTCCTAAGGGACCTGCTGGAGTGGACTCTTACCCATTAAAAATGGCAGTAAATACTTGATCCCATTCATTTCATCATTTTCTCCACATATGCTGTTAGGAGGAGGGGGTGTGGAAGAATGGTGACCATTTCACCCATTGTTATAGATGGCCATATGTTTACTGCCGTGACCGTTAAGCTGCCGAAAACTAACTTTATGGCTATATCCAGTGAGAAAGGCTACATCGCATGCGGAGCCTTGGATGTAGCATTATTAAATGATCAATTAAAGGACCGTGAGATTATTGCAGGCAGAGCGGTCGGCGTAAGGACGATCGACCAGCTCCTGCATGCTCCGCTTGAATCCATCACCTTCGAAGCCCAAAGGTTCGGAATTCACGCTGGTATGACAGGAAGAGACGCACTTTTACGAATGATATAGAGTGAAACTTCCATGAGTGGGGAGTCTTTTCATCCCCACTCATGGTTAGTTGAACCAATCGGGCTTTTATGGGCAGTTCATCTCACCTGCCTTTTACACCCCATTAAAGCGGCGAAATCATGAAAATACTATCGTACATCCCCTTTTCCATGCATACATATAGCATGTGAAGGGGGTGTTTTTTTGGCCAAATTTCGTAGACGTCTCCCAAAAAGAGGACCGATGCCTTTCCGGTATGTGCTGCTGCTCTCTTTTATTTTTTTCCTTCTTTCTACTGCAGCGGGATTGTATATCGTGAATAAAGAAATTCAGCCGGTGCTGATGAGCATAGCCGAAGCTGAAACACAAAAGATTGCATCCCTGATTATAAATGACGCCTTAAAAAAACAGCTGGAGGAAGAGGGGGATACGAGCAAACTTGTAAATGCCAATGTGGATAAAGAAGGAAAGCTAATTGATTTGGATTCGGGCGGAGTACGAAAGATGCTTGCGGGCTTTACAGATCATATACAAAGAAATCTCCTGTTAGCCGAGAAAGGAAATCTGGCTGTGCTGGATATTCCGGAGCTTAAGGAATCGAAAGAAAATTTTATTTATCAGATTCCTCTTGGCCAAACAACAGGAAACGTTCTGCTCGGAAGTATAGGGCCAAAGATCCCAGTCCGGTTTGAGCTGATCGGCCATGCTCTGACCGATTCAAAGACAACGGCAGAACCATATGGAATTAACAACGCGCTTATTAAAATCAACATTGATGTGAAGGTTAACCTTCGGGTGATTATTCCATTTTCAAGTAAGAGTACAACCGTTTCAACAAGCATCCCCGTAGATATCAAAACCGTTATTGGAGACGTGCCGGACTATTACAACAACGGCGGAGGGCAGGCTCCAGCCATTGAGCTAAAATGAAACCTCCAGCCTTCAGTGAAAGTTGAAGGTTGAGCGGTGAGAAATGCGGTCATACTCCAGCCAAAAAAATAAGAAAGAACGCGATCAAGGCGTCCTTTCTTACTTTTTATTTTTTTTATCTCCCCGTTCCCATATCCGTAAATAAGGATAGGGATCAAAAGACCATTCTGTACGACCATTATCTTTGTACATCCCATAATGGAGATGAGGCGGGAATTTTCCTGCCGTGCCGGGCGGTCCATAGCCTGAGCTGCCTACTGAGCCGATAACCTGGCCGGGTTTCACAATCATTCCTTCCCGCAAGTTCTTGGCGAACCCGTTTAAATGTCCATAGTAATGGTAAGTGTTTCGAATGTCGCGGATGCCGACTCTCCATCCTCCAAATCGGTTCCAGCCTTTCATCTCAATGATTCCGTAAGAGGTCGCTAAAACAGGAACACCGTAATCAGCAAATATATCCGTTCCTTCATGAATTCTTCTTCCGCCCCATCCCCGGGCATCGCCCCACGTGCTCCGGTAGCTGTAATTATATCGAATCGGCACTGGGAAAGAACGGCCGCCTAAATCCAAATGTTCCATTTTATCAATGATTTTCATATGGCCTAAAATAAGGCCAACGGATTTGTCTCTCTGGTAGTAGTCCCATAACCCGATTTTTATGTTTTCGAGTCCTCTTCCATATTGAGAAAGGAAGGACGCATAGGAGAAAAGGACATCCTCATCATTTGCCGGATCAGCCTTCCCGTCCCCATTCCCGTCTTTGCCGATCCCTCCAAAAAGATGAATGCGTGCGGGATTTATGTCAGAAGCATTAGGGTTTAATGGACCGCTCCAGCGGTCAGGCTGAATGTATATGCCAATCAATCCTTTTTGTTTTGGCAGGTCTCTTCTCGAAAGCCTGACATTCCGCTCAAATTGATCAGCTGCCGCAAGCAGCTCCCAGGAAATATGAGTTTGTGTTCCCGTTTTTTTAAACAGAATCATCCGTTTTGTATTTTCCGCTTTTTCAACATCAATTTCTGCTCCGGCCGCATGAGGCGGAAAACAGAAAACGATAAGCATAAGGGCTATCAATAAATACCGCATAGTAAATAGTCTCCTTTCAAGCTCTTTCCAATATGTTTAGTTTGGAGCCAATGGAGCATTTCATTAGTAGTAAATGTTAGAAAAACAGAAAGGGGGAGTTTTCCTTGTCCTTAAATCCTTCTCTATGTTAAAGTGAAGGGTGTAGAAAAAAGTTTACAGGGTGATTACCTGTTTTTTTGTGGTGACGTTTTCATTTGTTTTTTTCACTCATGAGACTACATACTGGAGATGATTTTTTTGGCCAAACAAGAGGAACATTTACGTAAACCGGAATGGTTAAAAATAAAACTGAATACGAATGAAAATTACACGGGCCTAAAGAAATTAATGAGGGAGCAAAAGCTCAACACGGTCTGTGAAGAAGCAAAATGCCCGAATATTCATGAATGCTGGGCGGTTAGACGTACAGCTACCTTTATGATTTTAGGTTCCGTATGTACGCGTGCATGCCGCTTCTGTGCGGTTAAAACAGGCCTGCCAACAGAGCTTGATCTTCAGGAGCCGGAACGTGTAGCAGATTCTGTTGCGGTTATGAACCTTAAGCACGCCGTTGTAACGGCTGTTGCAAGAGATGATCTTAAAGATGGCGGATCACAGGTATTTGCAGAAACTGTTCGTGCAATCCGCAGAAAAAGTCCGTTCACAACAGTAGAAGTGCTTCCATCAGATATGGGCGGTTCGTATGAAAACCTTAAAAACCTTATGGACGCGCGTCCTGATATTCTGAACCATAATATCGAGACTGTTAAGCGTCTTACGCCAAGAGTCCGGGCCCGTGCGAAATACGACCGTTCTCTTGAACTGCTTCGGCGTTCCAAAGAACTTCAGCCCGATATTCCGACGAAAAGCTCTATTATGATTGGTCTCGGAGAAACAAAGGAAGAAATCATTGAAACGATGGACGATTTGCGTGCAAATCATGTAGATATCATGACAATCGGCCAGTATCTGCAGCCTACGAAAAAGCACTTGAAAGTTCAAAAATACTATCATCCTGATGAGTTTGCAGAATTGAAAGAAATCGCTCTTTCTAAAGGATTCAGCCACTGTGAAGCAGGCCCGATGGTCCGTTCTTCTTACCATGCTGATGAGCAGGTAAACGAAGCATCCAAGCAGCGTCAGGCAAACGCATAAAAAAAAGTGTCTCTGCCTCAGGCAGCAGACACTTTTTTTATTATTGCTGCCGTGTTTTCTCGTAAGAGTCCTTCATATCCTCATCCATGTTCTCATTCATTTCTCCATAACCCTCGCCGTTTGCATTTTCCCCTTTATTCAAGCTTTTGCCCTGTGGAGAACTTTTAAGCATCTGCCGGATCAGTTTGGAAATAATCGCATCGGCATTCGGACTTTGGGAGTCCATTTTACTGTACGATTGAAGCTGGTCAAAATAAGATGGATTATCGGAAATGTATACATGATAATAGCGGGGAACGGCAGAAATAGCCGTTTTGCTCACCATATCAGCCATTTCATCTCTATTTTTGCCGCTGCCCCGATAAGCAATCAAAGCTTCTTCATCTGTTACAAGGACTGCCGCTTCCTCAATACCAGGGAGCTGAACGGATAACCCGCTGATTGTATCAGCAAGCTCTTCGCGGTTAATTCCATAATACTCTGTCTGTTTGCCGTTCTCTGTCAAACCGCTTTTTTTATGCCGGACAAACCCGTAGTTCTCTGTTTTCTGCTCCTTTTTGCTTTCATTGCTTGTCTTTTTGTACATATCTTTATTCTCATCTACATTGATGGTACTTCCATTTTGATCGGTCATATCTTTTTGCCCTTCCTCACCCATTTGGCATGCGGAAGCCAGGAGAAGGGCTGTCAGGAAAACGAACGGTTTAACAAAATTCAATTTCATGCACCTCCTGTTATTAACATGACCATTTTCAAGCAAATTCTCCTTAGTAATTGATGGAGAAGGGAAAATCCGATATGATAAAGAAAATAAACGTCCGCTATAAGGAGCGCTGTCCATTGGTAACCGTACAAAATATTCATTATGAACTGTTCAAAGATGAGCGAGACGGCTTTAACGAAGAAGCCTTTAAAGCGCGGTACTCGGACATCTTAAATAAATATGATTACATCGTTGGTGATTGGGGTTACGGTCAGCTTAGGCTGAAAGGATTTTTCGAGGATCAAAACCAGAAAGCCTCTTATGATACCAAAATCAGCACCCTTGATGAGTATCTTTATGAGTACTGTAATTTCGGCTGTGCATATTTTGTTTTACGAAAAGTCCGTAAATAGGCTTCTTTCTAAAAGTAACAGAAAAAAAGAGCTTCTCGCTCCATAGCGAAAAGCTCTTTTTTACTGCTCATTTGCATCGGGGTCATCGTGAGTCGGGTGTGCACCCGGATCCTGGCGCTGGAGTTCCTGGTGAAGGTCTTTATTTTCATAATTAAAGGCGCTGTAATACCGCTGTCCTTTTTTCCATGGGGTGGTTTTGTTTTCAACAGGGGTGTCTTTTCCTCTCGGAGCACCATATGGGCCCTCTGGAGTTATTTCTGGCGTAATGTAATTCCTCATCGCTTCGACATTTGAAAAATCCCGGTATTCATCGTTTTTGGATTGATCCACTGCTCTTCACCTGCCAATTTCTGTTTAGGTGTAGTTTTATCGAATCAGGCTCGCCTTATCCCAGCTCTTAAACGGTTTCGTACAGAAACTCTCTAAGTTCTGCTGCCTCCTCCTCTGAAAGCTCGAATGCCTGCTCAATATAGCCGGGTTCATCTAAGTCATCTGTACCAACAATCGCAAACCGGCTGCTTTGGAGGTTGAGCACAATCATTTTGCCATAGTACCGGTTCGTATGCAGCAAGGCTAAATCAAAGCGCTGATGCTCGCCAGTGAAACTGACAAACCTTGTTTTTGTTGAATCTACCTCATCATATAAAAAAAATCGCTCCATTTTTCCCCTCCTTAACCTGTTTATTTATAAAAGTATACCAAATTCAGAATCTTCCTTCTTCTTAAAACAGAAAATTTCACGTGAAAAATCCGATTTTTGTTCACTTGTGGTAAAATAGTCTTACATATTGGTGCGTAACCAGAAGGGCTGAGAACATGTTCCGTGATTTTTGTACTACAAACGCTAAGCGGATTACCAAATGGAGTAAAGTTTTACTCCCATATACCTATTTAAAATATTTCCCTCCGCAATTCATCTTGCGGAATCCGCTGCTCGAAGGGGTTTATGATGCTGTCATCGACGGAAAAAAAGTAGCGGGAATTGTCATAAATTTTACGAACATAAAAGAATTTATTTCACAGCTGGACTCTTCTCAGGAGAAGGAGTTCTGTCTGAGGTTTAAAAAGCAGACTAAATTCATACTGGAGACGTCTGAGTTTCAGAATGATATACTTGTGGTGCACGATTATTATAATAAAGGCTTGACCGTTTTTTTGAAAATTGATGAAAATAAGCAAAGCGTCCCCTATATCGAACAATTCATCGGATATTTTGTATCTATGATTCAAAAGTGGCTTTCTCAAGAATATCCTTATATTCATTTTACAAGTGAATCCGGTTATATGTTCGTTGACAGAACAAAAGGATCCACCCACGAGGCGATCTTAAGAACCCAGCAGCAGGCCGCTGATATGGCTGAAAAACGGATCCATTCCAAATATATCGATATGATGCTCAACATGAGAGACATTGTCCAAAAGCAGAAAATCAGGCTCCTTGCCCAGCCGATTATTGAACTGGATACGAACAGGGTACACGCTTGGGAAATCTTAACGAGAGGCCCTGAAGGCACACCTCTTGAAAATCCGCTCCAATTATTTTCAGTCGCAAGGCAAACCAATATGGTCTATGATCTCGAAATGCTGATTTTGGAAAAAGCCATGCTTCTCGTTGAAGAAACGCGTACACAAGAGGATATCTACATCAATTTCACCCCCCTTACTTTGGGGAACAAGCGGTTTGTTGCTTCTGTAAAAAAAGCATTCGAACGTCATCCTGCTGTAAATCCGCAGAATATAATTCTGGAAATTACAGAGCGGGATTCCATTGAGGGAATGGCTTTCTTTAAGGATAATATCAGCGACTTGAGGAATATTGGAATCCGCATTGCTGTTGATGATACAGGAGCGGGCTATGCCAGTCTGCATACAATCAGCGAAGTACTGCCGGATATCATCAAGATTGACCGGTCGGTTATTGAAAATATTGATACGAACCGGGTAAAGGAATCGATGCTTAAAGGACTTCTTCTTATCGCAAGAGAAACAGGATCGCTTGTAGTGGCTGAGGGCATCGAAAAGAAAGAAGAGGCTGATGTACTGACCAGAAATAGGGTAGACTTGGCACAGGGCTATTTTTATGCCAAGCCTGGATTGCTTCAAAAAGAACGGGTAGCCTTCTAAAAAGGGGATGACTGCATGTATTTTGTAGACAGGGAAAAAATTGAGGAAACGCTGAAGCTGATGGAAGACCTTCTCAGCTTTTTTTCAGAAACCGATTCTTTTGAAACGAAAATGGAAAAGCTGGCTCTGCAAAGGCTGGGGCATTTGACGATCGAATGCATTCTTGACACCGGCAATGCCCTGATTGATGGATTTATCATGAGGGATCCTGGAAGTTATGAGGATATCATTGATATATTGCTGGATGAAAAAGTAATTGCAAAGGATGATGAGGCTGGTTTGAAGGAACTGGTTTTTTTCAGAAAGCCTTTGATCCAAGAGTATATTACTGCAGAAACAAAGCAGCTTGAAAATCTGCTGAGCACACATTTGGATATACTGACGGCTTTTCCTCAAAAGGTCCGCACGTATCTCATGAATGAGCTTGGTCCGGTATCGGCATTCAAAAATTAAGTTCCAGCAGGAGTGAACAGCATGAAATCATATAAAGGCTATTTAATTGACTTAGATGGCACGATGTATAAGGGTACGGAAAAGATCGAGGAAGCAGGACAGTTTGTTAAACTGCTGAACGAAAAGGGTATTCCCTATCTATTTGTAACAAACAATTCTTCGGCCACTCCTGAAAAAGTAGCCGAAAAGCTGAATGCCTTCGATATTCCTGCGGCTCCGGAGCAGGTCTTTACCACATCTCAAGCCACTGCCAATTATATGCATGAACAAAAACCTGGCGGAACCGTGTATGTAATTGGAGAAGAGGGAATCAGACAGGCTCTGGAAGAAAAGGGTTTTTCCTCAGGGGATGAACGGGCTGATTTCGTGGTAGTCGGAATAGACCGGGAAATTACATATGAAAAGCTTGCAGCCGCATGCCTTGCTGTCAGAAACGGTGCACAGTTTATTTCAACGAACGGTGATATTGCCATTCCAACAGAGCGCGGGCTCCTTCCGGGAAATGGTTCTCTGACTTCTGTTATCACTGTTTCTACTCAAGTACAGCCTGTCTTTATCGGCAAGCCTGAGCCCATTATTATGGAGCAGGCACTTGAGGTACTTGGAGTTCCAAAAGAGGATACGCTCATGGTTGGGGATAATTATGCAACAGACATTCTGGCTGGCATCAGGACTGGAATGGACACTCTTATTGTCCATACCGGCGTCACGCTTAAAGAGCATCTTGAAGAAGTGGATGTTCAGCCAACTTATGCCGTTCATTCACTCGAAGAATGGTTCAAAAACATATAAGAAACAGCCGGGAGATGTCTCCCGGCTGTTTCTATACCTCATTCAGTATTCGCTGCACGGTGAGCAAGCCTGCTCGATGCTGCAGCTGCAATTGCTCCGACGATATCATCAAGAAACGTGTGGCACATGCCGGTGGATTTATCATTTAAAAATCCAAGGATGCCCGGTTTTTCCTTATCAATGTATCCATAATTGGTAAAACCAATGGATCCATATATATTGACGATGGAAAAGGCCATAATCTCGTCCACCCCATATAAGCCTTCATCGCTTTCAATAATACCCTGCAGCGGCTCCTCAAGCATCTTTTTTTCCGCCAGTTCATCAAGCTGAATTCCAGTCAGAATGGCATTTTGGACTTCTCTTTTCGCCAGAACTCTTTCTACGTTGGCTGTACAATCATCCATTTGCAAATTCGGATGATATTTTTTTTGCAAATAGTAGACGAGCTCTGCAATATCGGTTATCTGAACCCCGCGCTCCGCCATCTTTTGTCTGGCCTTTTTTTCAACATTATCCATGTCGCGCTTCTCCATCCGCATCATCCCATCTTGTTTAGGGTCTTTTCAACCATAGTCCAGCAGGAGTCCTCCTGGAAGCATGTCAGTTCTTTGCTGCGGCAGGACATCGCACATGTAGCAGAACTTTCTTCCAGCTAGGTCGCCTTATATGAATATTTTATACATTCGTCATTAAATGGTGTGAGTATTCAGCGCCAAAAAGTAGCATATTCAGCCGATTCTTCGATTAGGATAGGATAAGACTGCCTGAAACGGAGATGGTTTCGCTGAAAGATTTTTTGAAAGAGCACTTTGGCCTTCAAGTACCTGGAATATTTAAAGCGGGAAGCTATGATGCCTTTCGGGTTCATGGCACAATCGGAATCATCGTTCCCGTACAGCAAATCGACGAACAGGAGCTGTATGAGCTTTATTATATGAGTCAGTATTTACAGGAAAAAAGAGAACCATACGTGGCGGTATTCTGGCCGAGTCTGAAAGGAACATTATCTGCAGAGAAGGATGGAAGGCGATACACGGTTTTAAAATGCCCGGATCGTATTGTTTCAAGAGGGCAATCTGCCGGGAGAGAACTGGCTCAATTTCACCAGAGATCGAGAAGCTATCCATACCAGGCAGATAAAACGAAGCGCATCGGTCAATGGAAGGATCTGTGGGAACGAAGGCTTGATCAGCTCGAAGTCTTTTGGAGAGGAAAGGTGCAGGCGCATCCGCTGGACCATTTTGAAAAGTTGTTTATTGAGTCCTTTCCTTATTACCTTGGACTCGCGGAGAACGGGATTCAATACCTTGTTGATACGGAGCTTGATGATGAACCGCTGTTCTCAGACGCAGCTGCCATCTGCCATAACCGGTTTCATTCAGATTTGTGGAACAGGGAATTTACAATTAAGCTGCCGACAGATTGGGTGTTTGATCATGCAAGCCGTGATATTGCTGAGTATTTAAGATATGATTTTCTCCAAAATCCAGACCAGCTAAGAAACGAAGGAGGCAATTTCCTGGCCGACTATGACCGAACTGCACCGCTTTCTTCTTTTTCATGGAGGCTTATTTACAGCCGCTTGCTATTTCCTATTCATTACTTTGAATGCATTGAGGATTATTATTTAGCTCCGGATTCAGAAAAACCGAATTACGAAAAGAAGCTTCAAGAATTATTGCAGCGTTCCGCTGAATATGAGCAGTTTCTAACGTCTTACGCAGGGATGCTTTCCATGAGAACGAAGAAAATCCAGCTTCCTGTCCTCCATTGGCTTGCATGAGAACCCCGGACCTATTGAGGTGCCGGGGTTTTTTAAAAAAGAAGAAATCCTCTGTCCACATAAGGTAAAGCGTTTACATTTATAGTTAGCAGAAAATTCAGCCTTGTAAAATAATATGACGGGATTTATAATGCAACTATGCATAAAATGTCTATTACATAAATACAAGTGTCTTTCTTAAGAGGACATTTGTGTTTTGAGAGAGGGGAGACCATTCAGATGAAAGCTATTCAAGTAGGACTGCTCGGATTAGGTACGGTAGGAAGCGGGGTAGTCAAAATCATTCGTGAGCATCAGGACAAGTTACAGCATCTGGTTGGCTGTCCGGTGGAAGTGAAAAAAGTACTCGTTCGCGAAAAAGATAAGCAGCGGATGGTGGATGTAGATCCCTCTTTACTGACAACGGATCCAAATGAAGTAATCTTAGATAAAGATGTAGACGTTTTAATTGAAGTAATGGGCGGAATTGAGCAGACAAAAGAGTATTTGCTGGCTGCTTTGAATGAGAAGAAACAGGTCGTTACGGCTAATAAAGATTTAATGGCTCTTTATGGTTCCGAACTGCTTGCAGCAGCTACCAAAAATGGCTGTGACTTATTTTATGAAGCGAGTGTAGCAGGCGGAATTCCAATCCTGAGAAGTCTTGTGGACGGACTTGCTTCAGACCGGATTACAAAAATGATGGGAATTGTGAACGGTACAACCAATTTCATCTTAACAAAAATGAGCAAGTATGGAAGTCCATATTCAGATGTATTAAAAGAAGCTCAGGAATTAGGCTATGCAGAGTCTGATCCGACAGCAGATGTGGAAGGTCTTGATGCGGCCAGGAAAATGGCGATTCTCGCACGTCTTGGATTCTCCATGAATGTAGATTTAAAGGATGTCCAGGTAAGAGGGATTTCTGCGATTTCAGATGATGATATCAATTACAGCAAACGGCTCGGATATACAATGAAGCTAATCGGTATTGCCCACAGGCATAACAATAAAATTGAAGTGAGTGTTGAGCCGACCCTTCTGCCGGATCATCATCCGCTGGCAGCTGTAAACGATGAATACAACGCTGTATACGTATATGGAGAAGCGGTAGGGGAAACGATGTTCTACGGCCCCGGTGCAGGCAGTCTGCCTACAGCTACAGCCGTCGTTTCTGATTTAGTAGGAGTTATGAAGAATATGAGACTGGGAGTGAACGGAAGAAGCGCTGTTTCTCCACAGTATGAAAAACAAATGAAGAAGGAGGAAGAAATTTTCGCTCAGCATTTTCTAAGAATCCATGTGAAGGATCAAGTGGGGGCATTAGCGAAAATTACCGGTTTGTTTTCAGAGAGGGGAGTAAGCTTTGAAAAAATCCTTCAGCTGCCGCTGAAAAACAGTGAGCTTGCAGAAATCGTCATTGTGACGCACCATGCCTCCCAAAAAGATTTCTCAGAAATTCAGATCCAGCTGGATGAACTTGAAGTGGTTTCTCAGGTCAAAAGCACATATCGGGTCGAAGGGAATGGCGGAGTATGAGCTGGGACGGACTGTTAAAGGCATACAAGGATTATCTGCCGGTTAATGAGCGGACACCTGACCTGACCTTAAATGAAGGCAATACGCCCCTGATTCGCCTGTCTAACCTGTCCGAACAGTACGGAGTTGACTGGTATGTGAAAACAGAGGGAACGAATCCGACAGGGTCCTTTAAAGACCGCGGTATGGTCATGGCCGTTGCCAAAGCGAAAGAAGAGGGAAGCAATACCGTCATGTGCGCTTCCACGGGAAACACTTCCGCGGCAGCCGCAGCCTATGCGGCAAGAGCGGGGATGAAAAGCATTGTCGTCATTCCTGAAGGGAAAATTGCTTTTGGAAAGCTTGCGCAGGCGGTGATGTACGGAGCAGAGATTTACTCCATTCCCGGGAATTTTGATGATGCTCTAAAGATTGTCCGAAGTGTATGCGCAAAGCTTCCGATTACATTGGTGAATTCTGTGAATCCATACAGGCTTGAAGGACAAAAGACAGCGGCCTTCGAAGTCTGTGATGCATTAGGAAGCGCACCGGATATCCTATCCATTCCTGTCGGAAACGCAGGCAATATTTCTGCTTACTGGAAGGGATTTACGGAATATCACGAGAAAAAGCAAACCGGATTGCCCCAAATGAGAGGATTTGAGGCGGAAGGTGCGGCAGCTATTGTTCGTAATCAGGTCATCAATCAGCCGGAAACGATTGCAACGGCTATCCGAATCGGCAACCCTGCCAGCTGGGAGCTTGCCGTTGCAGCGGCAGACCAGTCAGGGGGAAAAATTGATGAGGTAACGGACGATGAAATACTGGAGGCATACAGGCTTATCGCAAGAAAAGAGGGTATTTTTGCAGAGCCTGCCTCCTGCGCATCTATTGCAGGGGTCATTAAACAGCTGAAGAGCGGAGAGCTTCCAAAAGGAATCCGGATTGTTTCCGTTCTGACAGGAAATGGCCTGAAGGATCCGAATACAGCTATTGATTATAATGAAATCAAACCAATTCTTCTCCCGAATGAAGAAGACAGTATTTTGGAGCGTCTTAAAGGAGTACAGCCGGTATGAAAGAAGGAGAGATGCTGAAAATTAAAGTACCCGGCAGTACCGCAAACCTCGGGCCGGGCTTTGACTCAATCGGCCTTGCTCTCAGCAGGTATCTGATTCTGACAGTAGCTTTATCTGACTCATGGTTCTTTGAAGCGGAGAGTCCTGAAACATCAGGTTTGCCTGAGGGAAAGGAAAATCTGATCTATCAGGTAGCGGAACGGACCGCTGCTGAGTATGGAGGAAGCCTGCCTTCCTGCCATGTTAAGGTATGGAGTGATATTCCTGTAGCAAGAGGACTTGGAAGCAGTGCTGCTGCAATTGTTGCAGGTGTTGAGCTTGCAGATGCCTTATGCGGGCTCGCTCTCACTTTGGAAGAGAAGGCGAGGCTTGCGAGTCTTGAGGAAGAACATCCGGACAATGCAGGGGCATCTGTGTATGGCGGAATGGTGATCGGCCTCCACCAAAAAGATGAAACCAGCATCGTTCACCTGTCTGATTTTCAAATGGATCCGGTTGTCGTCATTCCTTCGTACAAGGTTTTTACGAAGGATGCAAGAGACGTACTGCCAGCCTCCCTGCCATTTAAAACAGCAGTTGAAGCGGGAGCTGTTGGAAATATGCTCGTTGCTGCTTTCATGACAGGCAACTGGAAGCTGGCAGGAAAGATGATGGAGAAGGATTTGCTTCACCAGCCATACAGAGGAACTCTGACACCTGAATTAGAACTCGTCGCAGATGCTGCCAAAGAAGCGGGAGCCTATGGCACCGCGCTAAGCGGAGCAGGACCTGCTGTAATCTGTTTTGCCAAGCCGGGAGACGGACCAAGGATTGCTGAACTGCTTCGCAAGCAATTTGCTGCCTGTCATGTAGATCTCTTATTTGTCCCTTCGGAGGGCAGTACGGTCGAACACTTTTCAAGCTATAACCATTCGGGAAGTTTATGATAAAAAGACACGCCAAAAGCACGCGTGTCTTTTTAGCGATGCCATAAAATTAAAGGGAAATCCTTTCGATAGCCGAAGTAAGTATAATGGCAATAAGGAGGAGTGCACATTATGACCCATCGAAAAATAACATCAGAGGATTTGTACAAAATAAAGACTCCTGCTGATCCGCGTATTTCGCCGGACGGCAGCCGGACCGTTTTTACAGTATCCTCTATCATTGAAAAAACGCATTCGTATCAATCCCACCTGCATGTAATCAATAGGCACAGCCAAGCAGAGGAGCAGTGGACATTTGGCGAAAATAAAAACCATTCTCCGCGCTGGTCACCAGGCGGAAAACTTGTTTTTGTATCAGACCGTTCGGGTGTTTCCCAGCTTTACCTGATGAAAGCAAGTGGCGGGGAAGGGAGACAGCTTACCTTTTCCAGTCACGGTGCATCAAATCCGCTATGGATAGATGATGAGCAGCTTCTTTTCCTAACTTATTTTCAGGAAGACGATTCGTATGAACATCCAAAGAGGAAAGCAGAGCAGCCTGCGCCTCTTGAAGTGACCCAAATCCGCTACAAATCTGATCGTGACGGGTTCATCCGGGACAGAAAAAGCAGGCTTTATCACCTCAATGTTAAAACAGGTGAAACAAGAGAATGGGTAAGCTGTGAAGGAGACGCTGAAAGTCCTTCAGTGTCAGACGACCAGCTTGCGTACATCCATACTCCTCCCGAAATTCCCGGGAAAGGACTTGTTTCGGATGTACATATAAAAAATGTAAAGACAGGAACGGACAAAAACATAACAGCAGGAAGAGGCATTTTCTCCAAACCTCAATTTTCACCTGATGGCCGCTGCCTGGCGTTTTTCGGACATGAGAAAGGATATAAAAGTGCTACCCTTCAAAAGCTTTGGCTCTACGATACTGAAAATGAAATGCTGCAATGTCTGACCGGTGAATGGGATATGTATGCAGGCGATGCTGCTGTAAGTGACTCGTTATATGGTGCGGTTTCTCCAGCTATTCAATGGACGGCAGATTCTAAAGGATTTTATATGGTTGTTACGGATCGGGGCAGTACAGGAGTCTACTACGGTTCAATAGAAGGACTAATGTATCCAGTCCGAATGGAAACAGAGCATGTAAACGGGTTTGTCATGCACCCATCAGAGCACTGGGGAGTGCTTTCAATCAGTACTCCCATTTCGCCTTCAGAGCTGTTTGAAGCGGACTTTCAAACCGGGGAAATGGTTCAGCTTACCCGGCTGAATAAACCATGGCTGGAGGGTGCCTCTATTTCTGCTCCGCAGCCGTTAGAAACAGAAGCGGAAGATGGATGGAGCATTCATGGATGGCTCATGAAGCCTGCTGTAATGGAAGAGGGGAAAAAATACCCGATGATCCTCCAGATTCATGGAGGCCCTCATATGATGTATGCTAACACCTATTTTCACGAATTCCAGGTGCTTGCTTCACAAGGCTATGCCATTCTTTACGTAAACCCGCGCGGAAGTCATGGATATGGCCAGGATTTTGTGAATTTAAATCGAGGCGATTACGGAGGCAGTGATTACAAAGATTTAATGAGTGCTGTCGATGCGGCACTTGAGGATTTTTCGTTTATTGACCGGGAAAGACTTGGTGTAACAGGCGGAAGCTACGGCGGATTTATGACAAACTGGATTGTTGGTCATACAAACCGCTTTAAAGCAGCAGTGACCCAGCGATCCATAAGCAACTGGCTCAGCTTTTACGGAGTGAGCGATATCGGCACGTTCTTCACAGAATGGGAAGTAGGCGGAACCATGCCGGAGGATGCTATGAAGCTTTGGGACCACTCTCCGCTGAAATACGCCGATGAAATCGACACACCGCTCCTCATCCTTCACAGCGAAAAGGACTATAGATGTCCGATTGAGCAGGCAGAGCAGCTTTATATAGTTCTAGAGAGAAAAGGAAAAAACGTCAAGTTCATTCGTTTTCCCGATCAAAATCACGAGCTATCCCGAAGTGGCCATCCATTGCTTAGGGTGGAGAGGCTGAATGCTATCACTGCATGGTTTAATGAGCATGTGTAAAAAAAAGAAGCCCCCGGCCAAAACCGGAGGCTTCTTTTTATGCATTAAAATACTTGCTCAACTTCCACTACACCAGGTACTTCTTCAAGCAATGCGCGCTCAATACCAGCCTTCAGTGTAATCGTTGAACTTGGGCAGCTTCCGCAAGCTCCCAAAAGACGAAGTTTTACAATTCCATCTTCTACATCCACCAGTTCACAATCTCCGCCGTCGCGAAGCAAAAATGGACGCAATTTATCGAGTACTTCCTGTACTTGTTCTCTTTGATTTTCTTCCATAGCAATCGTCTCCTTCCTGCTACTATTATATTCCGGCACTTCAATAAAATCGAATGCCAAGACTCGGAAATATCCATATTTTCACCTATTGTATCACATTTTTATTGAGAAACATACGGACAAATGATGTCTGTTAAAAACATATGCAAAAAGCGCACGTATCGAATACAATGGAGAAAAGCATTGACCGCGGAGGGTGAAAATCATGAACATTGAAGTCTATGGTGCAGAAGTTTTATGTCCAAGCTGTGTAAACATGCCTTCATCAAAAGAAACGCAAGAGTGGCTAAGCGCAGCACTTTTAAGAAAATACCCTGATCAAGCCATTGAAGTCTCTTATATAGACATCTATAACCCCGATCTTGAAGGGGCAAAAAAAGACATGGCCGAAAAAGTGCGAAACGACGAATATTTTTATCCCCTCGTCGTCATAAACGGCAATGTGGTTGGAGAAGGCAGTCCAAGGCTTAAAACTATTTGCGAAGAACTTGAAAAGCTCGGCTTCGTAAAAGGGGCATAAAGTTGTGTGCTAGCATGTTGAATTAGGGAAAATCCGACTACCTAAACTCCTTATTTTCCAAAAATAATTAAGTAAAATGACCTATTTCATGATATAGTTTTCTTAGAGGAGGCTATATCATGAATAAAATGAACGCACTAAAAAACTATACAGTCATCAAAAATCACACATATGAATATGAAATTAATCAAACCAAGTGCATGATCGATATCCATCTTGAGAAAGACGGAAGAGGAAAGCTGCAATACAAAGTGTACGTTACAGGTAAAGATGGAGTAATCCATACCAGTTCAGCTGATCCATCAAAATCAAAAGCCGTCAGCAAAGCAATAAAGAAGTATTCATGGATTACAGCGTAACAGGTACTTCCTTGTGAAATGAATAGTTAGTTTGGGGAAGTACTCTGATGAGAGTGCTTTTTTTTTGCGGTTTTTAAAAGGAATCCCTTATTTGAAAAGCTCTGTTAAACTAGGCTGTTGATTGCAGCTAGCAGGCGTTCGCTTATCCTTGGGCGGGCGGTGAGCCTTCTCCCAACTTCGCCACTGCGGGGTCTCACCTGTCCCGCTGCTCCTCCAGGAGTCTCACGCCTTCCGCTCCAATCACCAGGTGTTAAAAATCAACACCATGCTCTATCATAGCCATTTGAAAAAAGCGAAACCCTAGCACCTATACCAAATAGGTACAGAACTTCTTGTCCACCTGTAACACAGGAAAACTTGCCGGCAATTGCTCAAGCTTTATACTGATAAATCCATTTTTCTCGTAAAATCTATGAGCAGCTTTAAACTGTGGTGCTGTTCCAAGAAATATTGCTGATATTGATTTATCTTTGGCCCATTTTAAAGCAGTATTCAGCAATAGACTTGCTGTTTGAAAGATTGGCCCTCTGAATTCTTTCTTCACAAACATCTTCCTTAATGCCAATTGCTGGCTGCCTATATCCAGCAGGCTAATCGTACCGACTACTTCTCTTTCATAAACAGCTACCCAAAAGTTCCCATTACCTGCCTGGTAAAATTCTTTGATATTAAGTAAATCAGGCTGCTCTTCCTTTGTAATGGCAACTTGGTATTCGTGCTGTTGAATCGCTAGGATTAACTCTGCTGTTTCATTCTGAAACTCATCTGCGTATTCTTTTATAACCGGAATGCTCACGTTTTACTCCTCCATTAAAATGAATAGCCTGTAAATGACAAATCAGCCTTTTTTAAAGCGAAGAAAAAGGCGGAAAGTATTCTCCGCCATGAACAATTACCCTCTATGAAACTTGTACATCCACAAAATCCCTGATTTAAGCAAGCGCGGAACCCGGCCCATAAGCGGCTTTTCATTGAGCAATCCAAAGCCATGCTTTTTACCGAGCGATCCTAAAATGCCTTTAAGCTTAAATTGCGGGAATGATTCAGGTTCCGGTTCGTTTTTCCACCGTTTCAGTAAAACAACAACAATTTGTTCAGCCTGCGCTTCTGCAAGCTGGGCGCTTGGAGCATAAGGCAGAGAAGCGCAATCTCCAACGACAAATACGCTCTTATCATTCGGAATATAATGCTGCGGAGTTAACACGACACGGCCTTGCGTATCCTTTTCAACATCCAATTCACGAACAATTTTACTCGGCTGAATCCCGGCCGTCCAAACGATCACATCACTATGAACGGGTTCATTGTGATTGTAAACGATATTCGGCTCAACCTTTGTAATGTTTGCACCATTAATAATTTCAACCCCATGATCCTCAAACCAGCCCTGTACATAGCGGCTAAGTCTTTCCGGGAACATTGAAAGGATCGTTGCCCCGCGGTCAAAAAGTTTGATTTTTAAATCTTTACGGCTCTCTCGCAGTTCACTTGCCAATTCAACTCCGCTTAAACCTGCTCCCACTATGGAAACGATTGCACCTGCAGGCAGGTCATTGACCTCCCGATACGTCTTACGGGACTGATCAATCGTCTGAATGCTGTATGAATATTCCTGTGCTCCAGGGACGGCATGATACTTATCTTCACAGCCAAGACCCACTACAAGATCATCATAGCCAAGCGTTTCTCCATTTGTGAACACAATTTCTTTTTCTTTCCGGTTAATAGAAGCGACTTCCCCATACTTATGAGTCAGATTTTCATGCTCTGGAAAATCCACCCGGATGTGGTGATCAGAAATCGTTCCGGCTGCCAGCGCGTAGTATTCCGTTTTCAGGCAGTGATAGGGATTTCTATCAACCAGGGTGATCTGAACATCATTTGGAAGGTTATTTGGAAGCAGTCTTTGAAGAATTCTCATTCCCCCATACCCGCCGCCAAGAATTACTAGATTTTTCATATGCGAATTTCCCCTTCTCCCCACGGGAATTAATAAAAAAATAGTATTCTAAATTGATAAAATTGAAGAAAACCTTTTCAAAATGCCACTAAAAAGTATATCGAATTTGCCGCAAAATCACAATATACCGCGGCAAAATATCCACTTACTATGTAAAAGTGCTGAATAGTACAACCTTATTACGTAAATGTGTTAAGTTAATTGTAACAAAGTGAACAGAGCTTTTGGAAGTCTATAAGCAATAAACGTTGACGATTTTTATCGAAAAAGGGTAGGATAAGAAGGAATTAGAGAGGTGATAGCATGAAGCCGATAATTGAATTTTGCATAAGCAATCTGGCAAACGGATCACAGCGGGCACTTGAAACGCTCGAAAAGGATCCCAACTTGGATATCGTGGAATACGGCTGCCTTGGATACTGCGGCAAATGCTTCGAATCCATGTATGCTCTTGTAAACGGTGAGGCCGTAACTGGCGAAAACCCGGACCAGCTCGTTGAAAACATCTATCAGCATCTGGAAGAGAATCCGATGTTCTAATATAAAAAGGATGGCCTCCCGAGGTCATCCTTTTCTGTATGCTACTGAACAAGAGCTCTCGCATCTCTCATTTCCTGCCATCGGTCCTTAGCCATTTCAACCAGACCCTTTTCAAGAGTCTGACTCTGATTTTCAATTATTCGGGAAAAGTACCTTACCGCTTGAGTTTCCTTTCCGATTCGTCTGCTCAATTCACCAATTAAATAGAGCACTTTCATTTCGGTCATTTTCGTTCCCGCATAATCTTCCTTCATATAAGATCGGATGTACTCCTCAAGAGCAAGCTCCAAAAAACGCATCTCCTGATCCTCATTGCCCGCTGAACGGTACAGCCAGGCCAAACGGTGATGCAAACCCGCTTTTACCGAGTGTTTTTCCTGTTTAAGTTCTGCGCAGTAAATCGCAAGCTTATAAGCCGAAAGGGCACCCTGCATCGACCTTTCCTGGCAATAATCATTATTTGTCCAGTGATTCCATACTTGCTCAGTTAAATGCTTTCTGGCTGGGACGGATAAATGAGGAGAAAATTCTTCAGAAAAAGAGAACCCGCAATTCGGGCACACCGTTACATAGTAAAGGAGCGGATTGCAGCTCTCTAATCTGTATTTAGAGTAAAAATCCGAATCATTGAACTCAATGCGGATGAATGAGGAACGGAGCTTTTTAGTCTTGAAGGAAGTATTGCAAAGAACGCAAGTAGTATTTTTGTCATATAAATGAGCAATTTCCATTCTCGATCTCCTTTCGGATCCAATAAAGTAGTTCTATTATACCATAAATAACCGTCGGAACTTCAATATTCTATAATCCAGCTAAACAGAAAAAATAAAAACTCCTTACTAAAGTCGCAAGGAGTTCTTATCGTTCTATTCAAACGGGGGATATTCCTATTGTAGACCGCCTCCGCAAACTTTATACTTATAGAAATCATTTTTTTGGAGGACGGAAAATGGAGACCTTTCAATTTACCAAAATGCATGGACTCGGCAACAATTATATTTATGTCAACATGTTCGAAGAAAACCTAAATGAAGCGGATCTGCCCAGGCTTGCAAGAGAGGTTGCCAATCCCTACACGGGAATAGGATCCGATGGAATGATCCTCATTTGTCCATCCGAACAGGCTCCAGTCAAAATGCGTATATTCAATAATGACGGCTCGGAGGCCTTGAACTGCGGAAACGGATTAAGATGCGTCGCAAAGTACGCCTATGAACATCAGCTTGTATCTGAAACTGTCTTCAAAATTGAAACACTATCCGGTTTAGTAGAAGCCAAGATTCATTTAAGCCATAATCAGGTTCAAGCAGTAACCGTGGATATGGGAAAACCAAGACTTCAAAAAAAAGACATTCCAATGGATGGAGTCCCTGAAGAGACGGTAATAGCGGAAAACATGCTCTTCCAAGGAGAAACTTATGAGATAACCGCACTATCAATGGGAAATCCACATATTATTTTTTATATAGATGATATTCAAAAAGCCCCACTAACCACACTGGGCCCATCCGTTGAAAAAGATCCGAGATTCCATGACGGAATCAACGTCGAATTTATCGAAGTAGTGAACCAAAACGAACTGAATTTTCGGGTATGGGAAAGAGGATCCGGCATCACACAGGCATGCGGAACAGGAGCATGCGCCGCTGCCGTCGCATCCGTATTAAATGGAAAATCCCCAAGAGGAGAAGACATCATCGTCCACCTGGCAGGCGGAGATCTCATCATTAATTGGACCGAACAAGGAAATGTCCTAATGACCGGCCCCGCAGAAGTCATCGCTGAAGGCACGTACCATATCCGCTAGCTCAAGTATTTGAGTCTAACCAACTCACCATGTATACTTAACCTATAGCCATTTATAAAAAGGAGTGATCACATGGCTGAGATTATTACAATTACAGAAGCAGCATCCTTTCAAATAAAAGACATGATGAAAGAACACGAAGAAGAAAATGCCTTCCTCCGCGTTGGAATCAAAGGCGGAGGCTGCAGCGGACTCTCCTACGGAATGGGATTTGACCACGAAAAACAAGAAGGCGACGTCGAACTCGAATTCTTCGGCATCCCTGTCCTAATCGATAAAGAAAGTGCACCTGCTTTAAAAGGCACCGTGATCGACTTCAAACAATCCATGATGGGCGGCGGCTTTACCATCGACAATCCTAATGCGATTGCCTCATGCGGCTGCGGGTCATCGTTTGTGACGGCGACGAATAAGGGTACACCGGAAGAGTGCTGAGGTATATCAACGTTTTCAACGGTTTATTGCTGAACGTTGGGTTGGAAATCATCGGTTGAGTCCATCGATTCAAACGGGTGGATTATTGTAGATTGATTACATGCTGCACGTTACCTCGAAATAAGGTTGAATCGAGTGTAAAGTCAGTTCATTTAGGTTACAAATTACGACCTTCTTAACGGTGAATACCAATTTCACTGATAAGGAGGTTTTTCCTTTGGCTTTGAATCGGAAAAAAAGAAAACAAGTTGGGGAGCTGATGAGCTCAAAGAAATACCCGATATTGCCTCTTCAGGAAGCATTAAACATAGTTATTGCTGGTAAGAAGGCGGAAGGTATTCGAGAGAGAACCGTTACAGATTACATCAAAACTTGGGGGTACTTCACCGAATGGATGTTGAACAATTATGAAAACGTTCAGACTATTGACCAGATTACGACGGAAATGATTCGTAACTATGTGAACTATTTAAAATACGATGCCGTACGTTACACGGGTCACAAGTTTATTGATTCCAGCAAACAATCCATTGGATTAAAGGAAACTACGATTAACATTCGATTGCGTGTTTACCGTTCCATGTTCAATCATTTGGAGAGAGAAGAATTAATTGAAGTGAATCCAATGGATAAGGTGAGACAACTCAAACAAGATATTGATTTAACAAATTGCCTCTCGGATACTGATGTAAAGGCTATACTTCAACAGCCTAATCAACGAAATTATGTAGGTTTCAGAGATTTTGTCGCCATTAACTTATTGTTAGATAGTGGATTGAGAATCAGTGAACTCGTGAACTTGAAAGCAGCTGACATCGATTTTTCTACCAGATTCATCACACTAAATGGTGTTCATAATAAAAACAGAAGACCCAGAATTGTACCTATTTCAGCATATGTAATGAAGTTGATTCTCCATTTAATAACGGAAAACGAAAAACATTTTAGGGTTGATAGGATTTTCTTATCCACTTACGGTGAACCTCTTGCAGCTAACCAACTAAATAAAAGATTGAAGTATCATGCGGAACAAGCTGGAGTCGAAAAGAAGAAAGTTACAGCCCATGTGTACAGGCATACATGGGCGAAGAACATGATTCTCAACGGTTGTGACGCATTCACATTGCAAAAGATGGGTGGTTGGACAGATATCCGAACTATGCGAAGGTATATACAGATGGACATATCGGATATGCGGTCAAGACATGATGAGTTCTCACCCATAAACAATCTTAGAAAAAGAAAGGGTGGAGTCTAATCATGAAAATTCTATGGAATGACCTCAATAGAGGAAATTAATTGGTACACTAAAAAAGTAGTGGAGGTAACTATGACTAAGCACAGGGTTGCTGGAACATTTTCTGATGCGATAACTAGAAAAGAGAATTAAATAAAAAGATTATGTCAGAAAGTTAACACGAAATACAAAAAGCCACCTACTGCAATAGGCGGCTTCTGTGTAGATGATACTTTGTTAGTATTGTGAGATTAAACAAGACCTGTAACTTCATCATAGTATCTAATTCTTCCTCTTGTTTCGGTTTTACTAATCTTATACTTCTCGATGTAGAAACTTTCAGGCTTCTCAAGCCCTACAATAACAAGTGGTACAGATAATTGGCTACGTAATGGGATTAGATGGTCAATGTACTTTTCATAAGTACCGATAGCGTTATCGAAGCCACCTAAGTCTCTCAATTCGTTAGTGGCGCATATAATTACTCCTATTTTTGTCTGAACAGCTTTTTGAACATGATTTAGTTCTCCAGCTATTACAGGTTTCATTAGATTCCATGCGATTGTTCCACTATGATTGAAAGCAACTTCAAGAGAGATACTTTCTTTAGCGAAATCAAGACGCCAAGCCTTGTTTTTATATTTATTCTCTTTAAAAATATAACTTTCAGTTTTCCATTGCATATGGGACAATTGTAAGCTGAGCAGTTTGTTTATTGCTTTTGATATACTTTTATTTGATTGAATATATTTACTTTGATGTAGGTCTATTAGCATTTCATCACTAATGTTAGTTATTGCATTCGTAATTTCTTTCCAAGTTTCTGTAAACTCTGGGTCTGTTTCCAGATTTTGAAGACCATGGCGGTATGAATATAATTTGTACTTCAAAATGTTTCCTCCTAAATTGTTATAGTTATATATTACCATGTTTTCATTCTGGAAATAAGTGTTGTAGATTTAAAAGAATAGATAAATACATTATAATAAAAATTAAAGTGTTTTTGATGCATCGAAAGGATGTTCGCATATATGATAGATGTAGTGGAATTATTTGCAGGTGTAGGCGGATTCAGAGTAGGTTTAGAAAGAAACGAAGGATTTAATGTAATATGGGGTAATCAGTGGGAGCCCTCCAAGAAAGTTCAACATGCATTTGATTGTTACGCAAAACGTTTTGCAGGTAGAGGCACGCATTCTAATGAAGATATAGCAAAGGTGAAATATACAGTACCACAGCATGATTTGTTGGTAGGAGGCTTCCCGTGTCAAGACTACTCTGTAGCTAGGTCATTATACGGTGAATCTGGAATCAAGGGCAAAAAGGGAGTATTGTTTTGGGAGATAATGGACATAGTGAATTTCAGAAAACCTACCTTTGTTTTACTGGAGAATGTAGATAGACTATTGAAATCTCCCGCAAGTCAACGTGGTAGAGATTTTGCTATTATGTTAGCTAGCTTTAGAAATGCTGGATATTTTGTTGAATGGAGAGTAATCAATGCTGCTGATTATGGATTTGCCCAGAAGAGGAGAAGGGTATTCATATTTGCATACAAAGATACGACTCGTTTTGCTTCAAATCAAATGAAATACTCAAATCAAGAAATTCTTCATGAAAAAGGTTTTTTCTCATCAGAATTTAAGGTTAAAGCGTCTTCTTTGAAACATCCCGCTTCTGCTGATGTTCTTCCTCAAGATATAGTCGAGATTTCGGACACTTTTATAGCTACGTTCAGAAACTCAGGAATAATGAAGAACGGGGAGTTTTATACAGAAGAAATAATTCCAGACGCTATTTCTTCTAAAACTCTAGGTGAAGTGTTAGTGGAAGGAAAAAAACATCAGGCCATTGAAGATAAATATTTCCTCAAAGAAGATGAAATAGGACGAAATGGTAAATCCACATTGGAAATGTTTGAATATATGAAAGGACCTAAAAAAGTTGAGAGAACGGCTAACAATGGTCATGTATATATGTACTCCGAAGGTGGAATGAGCTTTCCTGATGATTTAAAAAGCCCCGCTAGAACGATGTTGACAAGTGAAGGAACTAAAAATAGAAGCACTCACGTTGTAAGAGACCCAGAAACTGGTAGGCTGAGAATCTTAACACCTGTTGAATGTGAATTGTTAAATGATTTTCCACCTAATTGGACTGAAGGAATGCCTGACAAGTCAAGATATTTTTGCATGGGCAATGCACTAGTTGTAGGACTTATTGAAAAGATGGGAAAAAAAATAAAAGTGCTCTACTCTGAAGAGGTTTCTTCTATTGAGAATAAGTATGTAGAACGTATTAAAGAACTTGAGGAAGTTAATGGACAACTAGTCTCGAAGATTAAGGCGTTAACCAATCAGTTAAATAACAAAACTAATAAGAACTTCATTGTGAACACTGAAGTTGGTTTACTAAATGATAACAGTATCATACTCTCCATCAAACAAAAAAATCAAAAGCGTCAAACCAAAGGTTCACTAAATAAAAGAAACAAGAGAAGACACCATGCTAGTGTAGTAAAAAATCATGAAAAATCTAAATCGAAACGGACCATCAGAAAAGGGTATTTTACAATGAAGAAGGTAATAAAAAGAGTCAAAAAAGTTCTTTAGACTTTACAATAGTATTGCAAACCTAGAACCCCCTTCCAATATAAGTTAGGGGGTTCGACTTTGGATATTTTTAGGTTAAATCAATCCCGATTAACCATATTGGAACTTTGATGGAATTTTTCATCTCTTCAAGTGCTTCTTTGGCGTTATTGAAATTAACTGTCCCTGTACTTATATAAGATGCTAAGTCTCCCGTAGCTGTTACATATACAAGTAAGTCTATATCTACAAATTGTTCGATATGAACAGCTTTTAAGATGTCATAGTATAGCAATCCCCAGTTCGCAAATTGTATTTCCCCAATTACGATAGGACAGGTTTTTTTGGTTACTAAATCTGTTCCTATAGGTAGCTGGTCTAATGAATTTGTCGTAGCGATGTTTTTCCAATCGATTCGCTTATTTAACTCTTCTGTCCAACGGTCGTTACCGTTATGTATAGCCCTTCTACCAAAACAATAGTTCCAGAAATTTAAGATGTTGAAATGGTCATCGTAAATTGCGAAATCAAATCCACCTGTTCTGGGAGTGTCGAAAAATACCCCTTCTTTAAATTCCACTTCAAATTTCACGCTAGGTATATTGGTTTTTAGTTGGTTTTTAATAGTCTTGTTAAGTTTTTGTGCTCCTATTCTTTTTTGATAAAAGCCGGTTCTTGTAACCCCTTTTGTTCTGAAATCCAAGGGGCAGAGCATGCTGCTCAAACTCTGGGTAATATCAGTTTTAATCGAGGAATTGCTATCTAAGAAAAAATTAGCGTTCCGATAATAGACTTCCTCGGCAATATGGATGTTTCCTGAGCTTCTAGCTTCCCAAGCAGCTTTTCCTGTTGAATCAAGTAGCATAGTCAAATAATCACTCCTATAGAAATATTCTGGGTAATTATACCACTTTTCCGAAGAACTGGGTAACTAATCTAAAAGAACCTAAAATAGAGAGGGAGAATTTGTTTTGTCACAGTGTTAGTGTGAAAGCTGAAGAGAGAGGGAGACCTAGAAGGGGTTAATATAAGCATACTACCCCATACCTTAAGTCTCTTTGATTTGTGCATCTCTAATAAAATCATATATTCTTTCAATGGTCTCTGGAAAAGTATCTTTTTTAAGTTCATGTTCCCACACTCTGAGAATATGCCATTCTTTTTTATGATAATATTCAGAAACCTCCATGTCTCTCTCAATATTCCTATCTAATTTTTTGTTCCAGAAATCAACGTTCTTCTTAGGACGATTACCGTGTATTTCACAGGCATGCCAAAAGCAGGAGTCAATAAAGATAACTATTTTATACTTTTTAATTGCAATATCTGGAGTACCACGTAGCCCTTTAACATTTTTACGAAATCTAATTCCTCTCCACCAAAGTGCTTTGGTAACCTTTTCCTCTAGTTTCGTTCCTTTACCTCTAATTTTACTCATGATTTTACTTCTTTGTTCAGTCGTTGGAAGTTTTTGCCTCATTTTTCGCATCTCCTTCATTAAATAACGTTACCCGCTATAAAATAATTCACTCACGTTGATATGCTGTTGAAGGGGGAGAAGGGGGATTAATTAGTAATTAATAGTAATATTTACATATTTTTTACATTTAAACACATGCTTTTTTACCTAGAAATACTATCCTGATGTATAAGGAGGTGTAGGAAGATGTCTAAAGCAGAAAGGCAATTCATTAAAGAAGCATTAAATGCTTGTTTAAAAAACGATACCAGATATATGCATATGCTCGTTGACGTTAGTGGAGAAACGAGGTACATGAAGATTTCTTCAAAAGATTTTAATCGAAGGGAGGAGCAGCAAGGCGAGGGGAGAGTTGTAAAGCCTATTTGCATTTTTTCAAACCAGCTAATCAATGATTTTCATGAACGTTCAAAGCAAGATTCTAAGCGTTCTGTATGGATTAGAGAAGGTGTCCATTATGTCTTGAGTAAAGCGAAGAAAGATTTCTATACATAATAAAGGAAGGGAGGAGTCATATGGATAATATGATTCCTCCCTTTATCTTGAAGATAATGCTCAAAGTGCGGGGATTGGAGTGCTCCCTCCTAATCCTGTGCGCTCAATCACTCGTTTGGTGAAAAGCACCCCCTGTCCACAATAACAATCTATGCTACTCTAAAACCTTATACAGAACATACGTTTTTCTATTATTCTTAAGGACTTGTCACTATCAAGATATTTGATTTTTTATTGTTCATGTACTAGATGTATTCGTTAAAAACTGTTTGAAATGTTAATATAAGGTAAACCACTCAAAGGGACTGGAAATATGAAGCAAACATCACATGGTGTAAACATGTTTCTGCAACAAGCATATGATGCTTTTTATGAAATCTTTCTTGAAGTCTTTGAAGAAGCATTCTGGGGACAAAACCCATATTACAGGTATTCAAGACTAAAGGATGCTATTTGTATCTATGTTGAGTTGTTACACCATAAGCCTTTAAAAATTATTTCTGAATTTATTGAATCATTAAGAGGGCAGATTGATGGTCTTCTTGTTAAAGAGCTGTTTGTAATTATAAGACATTTGATTTCGCATTTCCCTTTCTACAAATGTTGGGACGAGGTTTGGTTTACTAAATCCTTAGTAACATGGGATAGAGTAGGAAAAATACATAAATTTTTTGATACACATAGTGGTGGAGGTATGCGATATACCTTTATTGAGAAGGCAAACAACAAAGAATCTTCGGTGACAATATGGTTACCTGAGAATTATAAGGAGGACAAACCCATTTACTTAAAAGATATTATCCCTGAGAGAGATGGCATGAAAGTGTGTCTTTACTTTATGACTGAAGTTCTCAGCACTCAGTTTCCACATATTACTGTAAAGCCTTTATCTGATTAGAAACCAAAGTGGGGAGATACTCGCTAGTAATAATTTAATTAAGATGATTTACTTGTCCCTAAAATCTATATTGAATACAAGATGTGAAGCAAAACCATACGTAGTCTTCAATTGAGTAAAAATATTCAATCTCTTCCTCGGTCTACAAAAATCACTTACTAAGAGAGGTAACATATATGAAGATGTGTCCATTTTGTGATAAAGATAAAGAGAAATATAAATACACTGCTAGTGGTGAAGTTGTTTGCTATGATTGCATTGAAGAAAATGATTTTGAAAACTGCATCCGCTGTCACCAAATATTAGATGGGGATATTTGTGGTGAGGGATTTTGTGAAGGATGTTGGGAATATGTTGATACTCCCGAATGGATGAATGATAACGGAGGAGAAGTAGAGTTTATGGACTCATACGACCCTGACATAGAAGATTAATAATAAACTGAATTAAATATCAATTCCCAATCACTGTGTAAAGTTTTTAATAGAAGAAGTCGGTAATGAATCGGCTTCTTTTTTATGAACTATTTCCATAACTCAAGAAATTTGACACATATTTGAAGGGATAGTAAAATCAAGGTGTGAATGGGTATCAAAACATAGGGTCATAAGTATGAAATAGAATAGGAGAATTTTAAATGAAATATGGGTATGCACGTGTCAGTAGTTACTCTCAAGAACTGGAGGTTCAATTGCAAGCTCTTAAAGCTGAAGGTTGCCCAGAAATATATTCCGAGAAGTTTACAGGGACAAAAAAGGATAGACCACAATTCAGTATTTTGTTAGAAAAATTGGAAGAAGGGGATACTCTTGTTGTGACGAAGCTTGATAGATTTGCTCGTTCCACTTCTGATGCTATAGAAACTATCAAAATGCTCTTCCATAAGGGGGTTAAAGTACACGTCCTTAATATGGGTCTGATTGAAAACACACCGCATGGTAGATTAGCTTTCAGTGTTTTGAGTTCATTCGCTGAGTTCGAAAGAGACATGATATTCGAACGAACACAAGAAGGTAAAGCCATTGCTAGGCAACGTCCTGATTATCGAGAAGGTAGACCAAATAAGTTCAGCAAGAAGCAGGTCCAACACGCTCTAGAATTATTGAAAACACGTTCATACAAGCAAGTCGAAGAGGTTACAGGTATATCCAAAAGCACTTTAATAAGAGCAAAAAAGAAAAGTGAACTAGAAAAAGAGACAGTTAAATGATACTGGCTCTCTTTTTTATAAATTAGATGGTCTCAAATGGATGATTCAATACATTAAATAGGAATACTCTCCAGTGTCTAAAGCAAAACCGCTGATGATGGATAGCGTTTAGATGTTATGGAGTCTTTTTGCTTTCCTCCGTCGTTTCAATTGGCTTTGAAGAGTAGGCTTTGTGAATCGCCTTCGCCCATACTTTTCAACAATCTCAGGGTTGTGTGTGATTCTTTCCTTCATTATGCTCACTCCTCGATTCTGAATCTTCTTTGATTCGTGTAAAGGGATATCTCTTGTATATCTCTCTTGCAAGCCTTTCAATGATATGTTGGGGCATTTTTTCTCTAATTTCCTTTCCTGCTTTTTCCCAAAGTTCATCATTCTGTATGATTTTTTCTTTCATGGTGTTCACTCCTTGATTATATTTATTAGTGTCACACACACGTGTAAACCCTGTTATTTAAGCGGTTTTTTTCCATTTTGCACGGTGCAGGATTCTTAACGGAATGCGTGGATGTAACACAGGACTTTGTGCGTTTTTAGCTATAAGAGGTTAATTAATACAGGGCATTGCGTAAGCAATGGTATGTTATCCAATTCATCAATCCTTTTAGATGAATGATTCCAAAGCTCATTTCAGTCTCCCAAAGACATATATGATTCATTGTCCATTGAAAGCATTGTGCAATCCTTGATTAGCATTATTTGTGTTTACCTAAGTCGGTTTGTGTTTGTTGTTGGATATAAGGCTAATCAAAGATTTCACTTGTACGTTTTATTGACATGCGTGTACGGTATCTTATAGGCTATCTAATAAATTTCACCTCTTGGTTGTTTAACCATTGCACTAACAGTGTCCTCATTCTCACACTTGGGATATATATGTTTATCGGTTCTGGAGTCTGCTTTCTTATTGCACTTCGCCATATCCATTGTAATAGGTCACTCAATGCGAGCAAATCTTGGTCGACTTTAACTCCAGCATCTTCGAAAAATTGTTTTTCAAAAGGCTTCATGTATAGATTATATGCAAAAGCTAAATTGTGAGTGTCCTGATAGTCATTGGTTGCTCTAGTTGTCCATGCGATAAATTTCCTTGAATAACCTCTGCCCTGAAGCTTAGTTTTCATTGATTTCTTTGTAGTCCAAAGATTGTCATTAGACTTTCCCATTTTCCGAAAGTATGCGTACAAGTTCTTTTGTAATCGTGTTACGGTTTCTTTACTGGCTCTTTGAAACCAAGTGGCTGATAACTCATTACCTTTTACTTTTCCGCCATCCACATAGTTATTGTTCATCTTGCCATCATATATGTTTATCAATTGCCTGAATTGATTTCGCTCTTCAGTTAAAGGATTATAATCTACCAAGATATATCCTTTTCCCATTCTGCAAACACTTTTGTAGGTGTATCCTATTTGAAATAAGTCGTAGTAATACCTTTGGACTTGACCCCTAAACAGATAAGTAAGTATATACGCTTCGTCGAATAAGCTGAAAATCTTGGCAGGAAAAGTCCAAAACAGCAACGACTTTCTATGGAGATAGATGTTACCTAGTTCAGCATGGTATTTAATATTGGCGTATCTTCCATCAAATACTCCGTTGTAGTTTTCAGCCAACCATACTACTTGTCTATTTTCGTTGACCTTAATCATCTTAGTCTCTAGAAGAATGTCAATATCATGTTTGGAAATCTTATTTAAATCTTCAATCACATTTGCAACTTCGTCTAGAATCAGCACATACCCCGCATCCTCCAGTAATGCAATAACCTCTTCATCAAACAGCCTAAACAAAGCGTGAGTTGTAACGATACTTTTGCCACTCGCTACTAGTTCTTTGAAATGATTCAGCTTACTTCCTTTACCTAAACTGCTATCTGGTTCATTAAGGAATGGGCAGTCCACCAAGATGTTATTATGTATCTCATCTAAAAATGGAGATACGTATAAAAATCTTTTACTTTTATTGTGTTTTAACATGTACCCCTTTGCCCAAGATGTCTTTCCGCTACCCATGATAGAATCAATAACTGTTATTTCTTTCATATTCTTCATACCTCTCATTTTTTAAATGGCTATCCCTTTTACTTGATTTGCTGCTATTAAATGTGCGAAAGTGCAGAAGTTCATCAAAACCCCTTATGTACCAAGGGTTTGAAGCTCTATCTCTTAAAAGAAATAGATTAAAAGTGCACAATCGCCAGTACACTATGTACTTTTTATCACCATCCTTTAACAAGCAAAAAGCGCTTGTTAAAGCCTAGCCGAAAAAGTACGCAAAACGGCTCGATATAAGGTAGTGTGATTGTATCTCTTTCTCCTTTCGCATTTAGATTTACAGTCTCAACTAATTACACTCTTCTATATTGAATAAATCTGTTGACAAACGACAGCCCATGGATTTATAATAGGATTATAGCTAGGAGTATATATTTTTTTACTTAAGAGACGTGTATCTATCAATATACCGTATTATTATATATATGTCAAGAGAATATCTTACAAAGAAAACACCATCAGTATTTTGATGGTGTTTTTCAATGGATTCTTTCCCTCTCACTCTTTCAAAAATCCAAAAGAGTCTCTGACCTAATGTTTCATCTACGCATTTTTTCTCTTAGTTGGTCTATGTTCAACACCTTATCTTTTCTTCTGTGAATCATCCTATGGCAGTTCGAACAAACAGGGACAAGGTCTGTAGCAGGATTGATAATAACTTCTTCTCTCACCGTGCTTAATGGCTCTATATGATGTATCTCTATGAAGTCTTTGCCTCGTTCTCCATATACCTTTTCAAAGTTGAACCCGCATACCGCACAATTCAGTCCATGAATTTCAATCGCCTTTGCTCGATTATATGGATTTCTCTCATAACGTTTACCGTAATAGTAAGTAGAAGCCCCATCTTTATGATATTCTTCCTCTTCTGATTGCTCTGCGTCTATGTCAATCTCAATAGTCGTTTCTAAGCTTCTTTGCTGAACTCCATTACTGTCAAACTGTTCTAGGCTTTCTATTACCATTTGAAAGTCGTTCGCTTGCCCTCTCAATCTGTTTATTGCTTCTTTAATGTTATACCCCTCAAATATCCCTTTGTGCTTGTCCTTCAGTCCTATATGGTGGAGAATGCCCATCGCTTGATACCCACGGCTTTCAATTGGGTTTAAGCCAATTATGTGTTCATCTATCCAACGATGGGTCTTTGATTTAAATAGATACTCAAAAACCACTCTGCTTCTAATTGAAGCATCATATGTATTAAACTCTCTAGAACGTTTCACTGGGTCTAGTTTTGGAAATTCCATGTGCCATCTCCTTTTTATTATTGATTGCAGCTTATAATTGGATAAAAATGTTATTTTATTCATATAATCAATAGAGTCTATTGGCAAAAGATTCACATTAATGGAGTTTTTGACATTTTAGATTTTCACTGATATTGTATTTTGGGTATCTGCATTAAATCGTCATATAGTTATTTGTTGAGTAATCATCATGCTATAAATTCAAAACCCCAACTTGCTTCGCAAGTTCTTCTTTTGTACAAGCACCTTAATAAAGTTGTTCGTACCTCACAACTTTCTCAAGGTGTTGCGACACAAAAGAAGCAAAAGGTCGCACAATAAGTTTTCTTGAACAAAGATTGGTCACTATATTAATAATAAAAATAGTATAATTTAGTGACCGATTCTTGTTCAAATTTAAATCAGGAGTGGTTCTAGATGGATAGCGAAACCATATCATTCAGTTTAGAAGAAGCTGTAAACAGCTGTTATAGCAATGAGGCTCTAAAAAAGCATTTCTACCAAAAAAAAGAGTCCAGTGTAAAGAGAAATGGTAATCTTGGAGCAAATCAAACAAAGCAGCTTATCGAGAACATGAAAGTTGACTGGGGAAATGTTGAAATAAGCGGTGATGGTTTTGAAAGAATTATAACTTGTACTGGAAAAAAAAGCACACCTTCAGTACGACAAGATAACAGGAAAAACAATGGCAAAAAACAAATTCCTTATGAAGATATTGTAAGAAGATTGGTCGTATCATATCTTCAAGAGGAAGCACCTCGCCCTGCTACCACTACTTTTAAGAAATTCGCATTTGATATAGGACTAATGAGCGAAACACTTTATGAAGCAAGTAAAAAGATTTTAGCTAATCAACAGATTGCTCATTACAATAACCTTAAACCAAAGTACAGAATAGGATATTCCATGTTTTGGCACATCATTCCAAGGGAAAGCAAGCGAATTACAGACCATTTAAAAAGTGTTTTACAAAGAATGAACGACGATGGCATTTTGTTTTACAGAGAAGTTACTAATGCAGTTATTTTACAAGATGGCAAAGAAGAGCATAATCCTATAGATGTTGTGGAAGCGAACAAGATTAGGACAGAAATAAAAAAATTATATGATAAACATAGTGTAACCTATCAAGATACACTTTATAGACCTAAGCATGCTTTTGTCCTTGCCTTTAAAAAAGATGAACAAAAGTATTTTGAAGCAATCGGAATCCAATATATATATACAGCCATGATTGTTGAACACATAGACACTTCTAAAGAAATAGTTACAGTGAGCGGATTATTGGAAGACTATAAGAATGCATTTGCTGAAAATGCAGAAAGATTAGCAATTAAAATACAGTATGACTTCTTTCATAAACTACTATCACCAAAAAATAATAATAAACTGATAGAGATATTCGGTGGTAAACAAAAACCTCTTCATGCCATCTTTATAGGTACTGAGTATGAAAAAGTAATGAACGAAATCAACCGACTAGCATATGACGCAATTGCCCAAGCTAAAGTAAGCGGCACATATCCCAAGGAGTACAGGGAGAACCTAGAGATAATTTTAGATGTTAAGTAATGCTTTATGTAAAAAGAATATTAAAAACCCTTTCTCAACATAGAAAGGGTTTCTCTAATTTATTGGACACGGTTTAGAACTTTAGATTTTTAGGATGCTTTACTATTCAAGTGAGATACCGAATGTTTCCTTAATCTCTAGCAAGCTATCTTTTACTTTTTCTTTAGCGCTTTCTACCCCTTCATCTTCCCCTGATAGAGATTCATTGAAATCTGCTATCCCATACACAGTATATTGTGTTTGAAGCAGCTTAATTAAAGTTATAAAATACTCCTCATCCTCAGAGGAATAATTCCCTGTCTCATAATCTCCTAAAAACGCATTTGCAAGCTCATGAGCTTTACTTCCTGATTCACCTTCTCCATCCTCGTTATATGCTTTAGCATATAGTTTTACTATTTGTTTTCCCTCAGTAAAGATATTTTTGTCTATATCTAGCTTATTAGTATCCCTATCTCCGCAACCACACATCAAAATTAGCAATGCAAAGAAGGGAAGGACAAACTTCAAAGATTTCCTCATTTTTTGAAACTTTCTTTTAGTTGATTACATATTAAGAATGTGCATCCAAGTACGACGAAAATAAGAGCTAAGACAAAATAAGCAGTAGATTGTCCTGCATTAATAATGAAATTATAAGCATCACCTTCTACATAAGCATTGACTGGTTCACCTAGGTCACTGTTTGAGTATGCATATAATTTATACGCCCCCACAAAAAGGAATAACGCTGAAAGTATGAAGGAAGGTATTACTTTAATATCCCACACATTGACGTTTGAAATTGTCTCCACATCATCTCTCGGTGTTTCTGGTTTTATTAATATCGCTTGCTCTTCTTGGATATTCATTTTGTTTTTTTCCATTTTATTGCTCCCTTTCTTTGTTCGGTCTCATACATCAAGAGTTGATTATAATTAGGTGTCCTTATTACTCTTGTTTTTAGCACTGGACTGTTTAAAGTTTATTTCTGAATGAATGTGGAATGTACTCTTGCTCTCTAATTATCTAAAGCTATAAGCGAAAGTCATCCCTTATTTTTTAGATGCTCTATATCCAGCAGCCTCAGCTTCGGCAGTCGAACAAAACATCTCTTCCGCCTTTGTTACTTCGTAATATTGACCACCGGGCACATGATAAATTCCACTCTGATTTCCTTTAATATTACAAGAACCCCTGTCTTTAGGCTTCTCTTCAACTTTAGATACAGCAGCTTTTGGTTCTTCTTTCTTTGCTACTTCCTTTTTCTTTTCAGGCGTATTGTAACCATCCTCAAGCACATAGTCCTCAATGCTCCAGATACCCTTACCTGTCTTTTGAGCCTTTGTTTGAGCAGCCCTAAACTCATCTAAATGCTTTACGTCTGGTTGGTATACAGCTAATCGAGCATAACCCTGTTCAATCAACCTCTTATTGAAGTTAACTCCATCTACCCAAACATAAGCTAGTACCCTTCCATATTTATCACGCTCTGTTAAATCCTTTTCGAGTACAACATTTTTCCCGCTCAATTGGTCAGTAGTGAATTTACTCGCTTCCTTGCCGAAAGGTTGTACTCCCAATCTAGGGTGTTTAGTTTCAGGGGTATCAACTAGAATCATTCGAATGTCTTCAACCTTGCCTGTATCAGAAAGTTTAACTTCTATTGTATCTCCATCCACAACTCTTGTCACAATTCCGTTAATACCCTTCACTGTAGCTTGCTTAGGGACTTCCTTTTCAACTTTAACTTTGGGAGTTGGAGTTGCTACTGATGCAGCAGCTTCTACATTGGCAGGTTCTTCTTTGACTGGTTCTGACTCTGATTTTGGTTCTTCAATTGTGGCAACTTGAGTAGTTTGAGCAGATGTTGAGGTCTTTTGTTCTTCTCCCGCAACGGGTACAGTATCTTCTTTAAAAACCACTGAATTAACGTAGAACTGGCTAAAGAATATCAATACACCTAACACAGATATCATAGCGGGCGCTTTGCTTCTGACACCTATTTGCTTATTCTTGAGATGAATTTTTACCGCCCATACGATTAGTCCTATTCCTAAGACAAACAATCCTAAAGAAATTATAAGTGCAAGCACGATGCAGATAGCCATAAAATATAGAAACCATTTTACTAAAGTCTTCATTTTACCTCCTATGGTTTTTTGGGTTTTGATACCCATAAAATTGTAATTCATTGGTTAAAATTAGTAAATGAGTTTTTCTTGTTCGTGACTTTATATTTTAATAAAAAGCCATACACGGGATGTCATTATGCAGTTAAGATGACATCTTTTAGAGTTTTTGCTTGGTTTCATCACCTTGATATGCGTCTATGTTTCTATCGAATAACAATGGTAAGGGTGCGAAATAGTCTAGACATTGGATGGAATTTTGGTTTTATTAATGTGTCAAAGATGTATGAAAAAACTGATATAAAAGTGGCTTTGAAGAGATTATTTGGTATGGATTTGTAAAAGTTCAGAGTAAAGGGTTGATTTTTAGTGGTATCAGTTTTATACTACAAAGAGAAGAGAAATTGGTTTTAAAGAGGGAGTGAAAGCATTGAATGGTATCCTAGTGGAAGTTGGGGAATCTTTAATTACTTTACAATATAAGGGTGAAGTTCTTATAGAAGGCAATAAGGAAGTGTATGCTGATGAGATTGCTTACTATGTAGAGGAGACATTGAAAGGCTTAAAAGCTCCTTATAAAAGTACCACCACAGAATTTGGAGTTTTCATTGAATTTTTATAATGCTCCAAAAAGGGAAGAGTGTATGAAGAAAATATATGATTTGGAGTTAAACAAGTCTCAAAAGTTATTGGTATATATCTTTAAAGAAATGGATGCGGATATTGCGCCGATTTCCGTCACACTGGATAAGCTAACTGAGTTGAGCAAGATGAACCGTTTGACTGTGAATAACAGTCTTAAAGAATTATCCCAACTCAACCTAATTTCCGTAAATTATGGAAAAGGAAAAGCTTCAAACTCTTATATGCTAAATATTGACTGAAAGGGTGCGGAAAAATTCAAGAGAATATAAAGGTATCTATTGTAAGTTATTTATACTTTAGGTAAAATGTAGTAAGTGAGATACACCGTTATGGGTGATAGTAATAGACAACCTAAATGAATAGAATCAATCCCTACAATTATCTGAAAAGCCTTGCACTAAAAGGCACCGTGATCGACTTCAAACAATCCATGATGGGCGGCGGCTTTACCATCGACAATCCTAATGCGATTGCCTCATGCGGATGCGGGTCATCGTTTGTGACGGCGACGAATAAGGGGACTCCGGAAGAGTGCTGATGCAAGAAGGTCCTATTTCAGGGCCTTTTTTTCGTTCACTTCCTCTTTCTCATACCATTTCAATTCTTCTACGAAATGTTTGTAGCCTTCTTCGGGAGGATAGGGGAAATGACTAAGAGTTTTGTCTTTATAGAGAAATGGGCATTCAAGGCTCTTGACCAAATAAGGGTAACTGCTCCATTTGTAGTTTTCCGCCTGCTGGACGGCCATGGCTTTGTAGGGGTTTAGGTGAATATAGCGGGTGGTGTTGAGGAATTTTGAGATGGTAGTAATGGGGTCAGCGTAAAATCTGCCTTCGAATAAATGTCCTTTGAAGTTGTGTCTGGAGTTAAAATATCTGGCGTACCGAAAGTTTAACTGCTGCATAATCACATTTGGCTGGTGTTGTATAACTTCAATTAGGAGATGAATATGATTTTTCATTAAACAGAAGGAATGAAGCTTGAAGGGGTATTTATGCTGGACTTCCTGGAGGATTTTCAAATAGTGGTCTTTATCGCGGTAATCTTCAAATAAAGCAGTTTTTCGTATTCCCCTTGATACAATGTGATAAATAGATCCAGGTTTAAGACTCCAATTTCGCGGCTTTGGCATAGACTCCCGCCTTTCATTATTTTAAAGAAGTATTCTACAACATGCCGTAAACACCTGTTGAATATATGTAAAAATTTGTAAATTATATAGGGGTTTAGTATAGAAATTACTTCCGGCTATCAAACTGCTTGAATTACTTGGTGCCATGAAAACCGCCAATGACTTTGCAATGCGTGGCAAACGGCCAAAACTTATTCTTGCCAGGCAAGAATGCCAGGCAAACAGCCAAAACCCATGGATGCCAGGCAAGAATGCCAGGCAAACGGCCGAAACTCATGGTTGCCAGGCAAGAATGCCAGGCAAACCGTCCAGACTCGTGGATGCCAGGCAAGAATGCCAGGCAAACGGCCAAAATTCATGAATGCCAGGCAAGAATGCCAGGCAAACGGCCAAAATTCATGAATGCCAGGCAAGAATGCCAGGCAAACGGCCAAAATTCATGGATGCCAGGCAAGAATGCCAGGCAAACGGCTAAAATTCATGGATGCCAGGCAAGAATGCCAGGCAAACCGTCCAGACTCATGGATGCCAGGCAAGAATGCCAGGCAAACGGCCAAAATTCATGAATGCCAGGCAAGAATGCCAGGCAAACGGCCAAAATTCATGGATGCCAGGCAAGAATGCCAGGCAAACCGTCCAGACTCATGGATGCCAGGCAAGAATGCCAGGCAAACCGTCCAGACTCATGGATGCCAGGCAAGAATGCCAGGCAAACCGTCCAGACTCGTGGATGCCAGGCAAGAATGCCAGGCAAACCGTCCAGACCCATGAATGCCAGGCAAACCCCCCGAATCCACCGGATGCCAGGCAAGAATGCAGATGGGATAAAAGAAAAATGGGATAAAAGAAAGAGGGCGGTCATCATGACCGCCCTCTTTCTTATTATTTCTCAAACAAACTAGTACTATGAAGCGGCTGTACACGCGCTTTCGGATCCATGTATGCTTTTGCGTTATTGACAGCAGTCGGCGCTTCTCCAAAACCGCTGGCAATGAGCTTTACTTTTCCATCATACGTACAGATATCTCCGGCTGCGTATATGCCTTCGATGTTGGTTTCCATTTTAGAGTTAACGAGGATGTTGTTTTTCTCAATGTTCAGGTCCCAATTTTTGATTGGGCCAAGTGAGGAAACGAATCCGAAGTTGACGATGAGATCGTCGATATCAATAACTTCTTTGCGCTCGCCTTTTACTTCCTGAAGGACGACCTGTTCAATGCGGTATTCCCCGATAATTTCTTCAGGTATAAATGGCGTCATGACTTCGACCTTGGAGTTCATCAGCTGCTCAACGCTGTGTTCGTGAGCGCGGAATTTGTCGCGGCGGTGAACAAGGATTACTTTTTCTGCGATTGGCTCAAGCATAAGGGCCCAGTCAAGAGCTGAATCTCCGCCGCCGCAGATCATGACGCGTTTGCCGGCAAAGGAGTTAAGATCATCGATGAAGTAGTGCATGTTTTTGCCTTCGTATTGTGCAGCATTTTCAAGTTCCAGGCGGCGCGGCTGGAATGCTCCGTTTCCGGCGGTGATGATGATGGTTTTTGTATAGTGGATTTCAGAGTTGGTTGTCAGCTTAAATACGCCGTCCGCCTGTTTTTCAACATCTTCCACTGCCTGATCCAGGGCAACAGCAGGATCGAACATTGCCATTTGCTCTTTTAAATTGTTGATGAGCTCCTGGGCACGGACTTTTGGAAAACCAGCTACATCATATATGTATTTTTCAGGATAAAGGGCAGAAAGCTGTCCGCCAAGCTGAGGGAGACTTTCGATGATTTTAACGCTTGCTTGTCTCATTCCTCCGTAAAATGCAGTGAACAGGCCGACTGGCCCTCCGCCAATGATCGTAATGTCGTAAACCTTTGTATCTTCTTTCACAATGTAACCCCCTAATTGATAACTATTCTTATTGACATCATACCATATTTTTTTAGGAAGCTCATCTTCCATAAAAAAACGGTAAGTTTTTCCTGATTAGAGCTTGCAGGCTTTTCAATTGGTGAAAAGAATGCAATTTAAGTAAGTATCCTACATTATTTTCGGAATTTTCGCAACAGATGATTTGGGCTAATTATAGCTTGAAAAACAATTCACAAAGGATTAATATTGGTAATAGGCATAATTGTTAATTTTTTGTGAACCATTCTTTATGTGTTGGATTATTTTTTGCGCACTATATAGTGAAGTATTTCACAAAGTTTTTGGCGAAAAACAAAATAAAATGGTGAAAAGAGCGGAAAATATACACAGGTATCATTTTAGTTCTTTTACCGACAAATTAAGTAAAGGTGATGTGATCGTCTTGAGAAAACCAAAAGTAGTGGTTTTAGGTGCAGGTTATGGTGGTTTAATTACGGTTAACCGTCTTTCTAAATTAGTAGGAGTTAATGATGCGGATATTACGCTTGTTAACAAAAATGATTATCATTATGAAACAACTTGGCTGCATGAAGCTTCAGCAGGTACGCTTCATCACGATAAATGCCGTTACCAAATCAAAGAAGTAATCAGCAGCCGTGTAAACTTCGTTCAGGATACAGTAACTGCGATCAAACCGGAAGAGAAGACAATTGTTCTTGAGAAGGGCGAGCTTGATTACGACTATCTGGTTGTTTCTCTTGGTTCTCAGCCGGAAACTTTTGGAATTCAAGGCTTGAAAGAGTATGCTTTCGGAATTACAAATATTAATGCTGCACGCCAGCTTCGCGAGCATATTGAGCTTCAATTCGCAACGTATCAAACTGAAGAAGTAAAACATGATGACCGTTTGACAATTGTTGTTGGGGGAGCAGGATTCACAGGTATCGAGTTCCTTGGTGAACTTTCCAACCGTGTACCGAAGCTTTGCCGTGAATATGATATTGATCCTAAGAAAGTCCGCATTATCTGTGTGGAGGCTGCTCCAACGGCTCTCCCAGGATTTGATCCGGAACTTGTTGAATATGCAGTTAACCACCTTGAGCGCAAAGGTGTAGAATTTAAAATTGGTACAGCGATTAAAGAATGTACGGAAGATGGAATCGTCGTTGCTAAAGATGACCATATGGAAGAAATCAAAGCTGGAACAGTTGTGTGGGCTGCTGGAGTCCGCGGAAACAGCGTAGTAGAAGAAGCTGGATTCGAGAACATGCGCGGACGCGTTAAAGTTACTCCTGATCTTCTTGCACCTGGCCACAAAGATGTATTCATCATTGGAGATTGCTCATTGATTATCAATGAAGAAATCAACCGTCCATACCCTCCAACTGCACAAATTGCGATGCAGCAGGGTGAAACTTGTGCGAAGAACCTCGCTGTATTAATTAAAGGCCAGGGAGAAATGGAAGGCTTTAAAGCTGACATTAAAGGTACAGTTGCTTCCCTTGGTGAAGATGATGCAGTGGGAACCGTTTTCGGCAAGAAGCTTGTTGGAACGAAAGCATCGTTCATGAAAAAGATGATCGACAACCGTGCCCTATACATGGTGGGCGGACCTGGTATGGTCATGAAAAAAGGAAAATTCAAGTTCTTTTAATAAGTAAGGAAAGGCAAAGGCTTATAGCTTTTGCCTTTTATTATTTTTGGGTACATAATAAAAAGTATATACCATTTGATGGAATGACAGATAGAGGAGTGGCATCATGACAAGTAAACGGGGAAATGTTTGGCTGGCTGCTGCAGGTATCGTTACCGATGAATCGAACAGGTGGCTTGTTGTAAAAAAGAAATACGGGGGATTGATGGGGAAGTGGTCCTTGCCGGCTGGGTTTGTGGATGGGAATGAAACGGTTGATCAGGCTGTAATCAGAGAGGTTTATGAGGAAACAGGGGTTAAGGCGGTCATCGATGGAATTGTAGGGGTAAGATCCGGCGTTATAAAAGGACAGGTTAGTGATAACATGATTATCTTTAAACTTCGGGCAGCAAGCAATGTAATCCGCATCCAGGAAGATGAGCTTTTTGAGGCAGCATTTATTCCTTACGAGCAGCTGAAAACGGATCCGGATTCGTCTTTGCTGCTTACCGCTCTGGCAGAAAAAGATATCCATCCGAAACTGAAGTTATTTGACCAGCTGGACCCCGGTGAGCAATTTCATTACTCCGCATATAACTTATTTTTATAATTTTCAAAAAAATAAGAAAATTAAAGAAAACAAGAGTATGGACTTAATGTATTCGCTTTCATTAGCTGTTTTGTCATCTTATCTGACTTTATTGTTGACAAGATACCTGATATCTTAATTAACAATAGATCGTAAAGGGGAGATCATAGATGGCATTGAAGGCTGAAAAGAGAGAATGTCCATATTGCTCAGGTAAAGGTTATTTTCAGTTGCTGCTTGGCGGTACAGAAACATGTGATTGCTGCAATGGAACTGGAAAAAAGTCTTGATATATAGAAAATTCAGGAATATTCATATTGACGTATGTAATGCGCTTTCAGTACACTGAAATTGGTGTACTGGAGGTGTTTTTGATATGATATTACCGGTATTTATTATTTCCATCGTCTTGTTTTTCGTGCTGTTTTTTGGAATCGGTTTTTTATTGAATATGCTGCTTAGAATGTCATGGATTATGGCTATCATTTATCCGGTTGTTTGCATTTTAATTATTGATGATACGGCAGCTGCCTCGTATATCACCGCACCGGGAGAGTCATTTCCAGCTCTGCTTCATAAAGTGGTTTCCCTTCAAGGAGTGGACATTACGATTTTGATAAGCGGTCTCGCAGGTGCAATCTGTTCTGGATTGGTGATTCAGACTTTAAGAAAAAGAGGATATCAAATGTTCTAAGCTTCCGGTTATTTCGGAGGTTTTTTTATTACAAATTTTTCATTTCCTTTCATTTGGCATATTTTAGTTTCTAATTGGGAACTAATAGTCTAGTGAGAGGAGTGAAAACCAAAAGAATGAAAAAACTTGGAATATGGTCGAGACGTTTTGTTATGGCTATGCTTTTTGCAGGAGCATTGGCTGCAACGTTTGAGGGTGTATCAGGCGTTAAAGCGAGAGAACTGACCCAAGATTTATATAATACGTATACATATCAAAATAATAAAGACGGATCTTTTCGTTTCTTTGGACTCGCTTTGAAGTTTTTGCCATCAGATCATCATTTGGCGGCGTTAACCTCTTCAGCACCTGCTGTGAGTAAGGGAGATTCATTGGAGTCGGCTTTTGATTGGGGAAAATATCCGAAGCATAAGGTTTTAGCTACCGGGTATACGGCAGGATTTGAGTCGACAGGTAAAAATCCCGGGCATCCTGAGTACGGAATAACTTATTCCGGTGTAAAGGTGAAAAGGGATTTGTTTTCTACGATCGCTGCAGATATTACGGTGTTCCCGATTGGAACGGTCCTTTTTATTCCTGATTATGGTTATGGAGTGGTAACGGATACAGGTTCAGCGATTAAGGGTGACAGGCTGGACTTGTATTTTGACACGGTTGCGGATGTTTATAATAATTGGGGCAAAAAAGAGCTTGACGTGTATGTTGTTAAAAAAGGGGACGGCAGCTTTACGGAAAAGGAATTGGCGAAGCTGAATGAAAGTGAGTCTCTGCAGGCATTCAGGCAGCAATACACTAAAGCGAACACTGGATATTAACGCGAAAAGGGCATCCGGATGACTCATCCGGATGCCCTTTTAATTGGAGTTATGTATCCTTTAATAAATAGAAGAGTTCCGAATTAGGGAAATTTCATCCTTAAAATGCTCTGGATGCAGGATAGATGCAAGGCTTGCCAGTCCCTCATACAGTCTGGGAGATGGTCTGCAAAAGAGCGCTTCCTGAAGCATGAGTACTCTGCCGTTCTTTAAAGCTGATAATTCGGATGAACGGGTCCTTTTTTGAACATGGTCAATTTTCATTTTGGATTCTTTCACTCCGACCCACACCATAAAGAAGTAATCGGGGTCTTTTGTTAAAATTTCCTCCCAGTCCGTTTGAATGCTGGGAACTTCAGTTTGACTGAATATGTTTTCTGCACCTGCAAGGCGGCTCATCTCAGTCAGCCAGTTTGTTCCTCCGGGAGTGAAAATCGGTTTCGGCCACCACTCAAAATAGACGGAAGGCTTGGAGGAGAGCTCTGATGACTTTCTTTCAAATTGCATCAGGATCTCTCGCAGGAGCTTCGTTTTGTCCTGAGCCCGTTCCAGGCAGCCGGTTCTTTTCCCCAGCCTTATTAAATCATCGTTCAGGTCTTCAAAGGATTGAGGATCAAATATCATATACGGAAGATTTCTCCGTTCGAGTTCTTCAATATTCTTCTCCATGCCCGGTACGCTTAAGGAAGCTAGCACTAAGTCAGGCTCGTATCTTTCAACATCATCCATCCGTATCGCCAAATCCGGACCAAGTCTTGGAAGATGCTTAATCTCATCCGGCCAATCTGAAAAATCGTCAAGTCCCGCTAGTTGATCCGTTAATCCCAGGCAGACGGCGAGCTCGGTATTGCTTGGGCAAATCGAAACAATTTTCATCCAGTTCACCTCATGCCCTATAGTTGGAAAAAGAGGTAGTGCATTAAAAGGGTAAGGAGAATGCCTGTGATCCCGCCAAAGAAAACTTCTATTGGCTGATGGCCAAGCAATTCTTTCAGTCTTTTTTGTTTTTCCTGTTCCTGATTTTGCTGCCAATCCTTCGCTTCTTTCATGAAACGGTTAAAGTCAATGACCAGTTTATTAAGAACAGTTGCCTGTTCGCCTGCATGACGCCGTACACCGGTTGCATCAAACATAGTGATGACGGCGAAAATGGCCGACACGGCAAATAGGGTGGAACCAAGACCTTCTTCGAGAGCTACGGCTGTAGTCAGAGCCGTAACGGCTGCGGAGTGCGAACTTGGCATACCGCCTGTGCTGGTTACGAGTGACCAGTCCCATTTTCTAATGGCAATAAAATGAATCGGTACTTTTACAACCTGAGCGAAAAATATTGCTGTCAGAGCAGCGATTAAAGGGAAATTATAAAATATATCCATAATGGATTCTCCTGCCTTCCATATGTATCAGCACTTAATTGTGTTCAAATTCTTTCCTTCTGATAGAATAAAGCTAACAGGTGAAGGGGGACCGCTTTATGGATGGTTATCCGGAGGAATACTACCAGTTTTTCATCCATTTCAATGAAGGCGATTTCTATACGTGCCATGATCTTCTGGAAGAGATGTGGCTGACCGACAAGTCGAACCTGTTTTTAAAAGGACTGCTTCAAATGTCTGTTGCCCTTTATCATTACAGCTACGGCAACTTAAAAGGGGCAAGGTCCATGATGCTTGCAGGCAGGAAGTACATACAGCCCTACCGCCCGTCACACTGGGGCATTGATTTGGAAAAAACAAGCCAGTTCATGGAAAATTGTTTACTCATTATACCACAGGTCCCGGATAAGGTACCGTATGAAATGACTAAGGATCTGCCCCGTCTCCCCTTGCTTATTCTATACCTTGAATCGTCCTGATAAAAACCCTTAATGGAGGAATGTGACATGTTTAAAGTAAATGATACGCTGACAGGAAATGAAGAAACCCTGATTACAGGATTATTTAAGAAAACACAGCCTTTGCAGGGCACACTCGCAGCGATAGATGAGAGTCTTGAAGGTCATGTGACGGCCTTGCTTAAAGAAGGGGATATAAGTGCAGACTCCATGGCCGTTGCAAAGATCTTCCCGTTAGGAAAGGCGGAAATGAAACGAATTTACATTGCCGGGCTGGGAAGAGAGAAGGAATGGGATTTCGAATCAGCAAGAGAAGCATTCGGCCATATCGTGAAGCGCCTTCTTGCTGACCGGAAAACAGAGGCAGTCATTGATTTGGACAGTTTTACTTCTGAACACCTGAACGGATTAGAAGCCGCACATGCACTGGCGGAGGCACTTGAACTCGCTTCTTATAAAATTAAGGATTATAAGCACAAATCAAATGAACCGGAAAAAAAGATTGAAGAGCTGACGGTTTTGACGAAAGAAGATGCTTCTGAGATAAAAGCTGCTCTTTTTGTTGGAGCGGCACATGGAAGAGGCACAAATTCAGCAAGGACGCTGGTCAATATGCCGTCGAACATACTCACGGCCAACGAACTTGCAGAACATGCAAAAATGCTTGCCGACCGATATGGCTTCGAGTGTGAAATTCTTGAAAAAGAAGAAATGCAAAAGCTTGGCATGGGCGCGATGCTTGCTGTAAATCAAGGTTCCGCTGAGCCCCCAAAAATGATTACATTGAAATACAATGGCAGTGAAAACAGCACGGAAATAATCGGCCTTGTCGGCAAAGGAATCACCTTTGATACAGGCGGATATTCCATTAAAACGAAATCCGGTATTGTCGGAATGAAAACAGATATGGGAGGCGCTGCGGCTGTATTAGGAGCAATGGAAATTATCGGCGAGCTAAAGCCTGAGCAAAACGTAGTGGCGGTTATTCCTTCTACAGACAATGTCATTTCAGCGACTGCCTTCAAGCCGGACGATGTCATCATTTCCATGAGTGGAAAAACGATTGAAGTGTTAAATACCGATGCCGAAGGAAGGCTTGTCCTTGCAGATGCCATCACATATGCCAAACATCATGGAGCGACCCATTTAGTTGATGTTGCGACTCTGACCGGGGGAGTAATTGTTGCATTGGGAAATGATATGACGGGTGCAACGACGAACAATGAATCCCTTTATGAACAAGTGACAGCGGCATCTAAGGAATGCGGGGAGCCAATCTGGCAGCTGCCGATTACAGAAAAAGATACAAAACGTGTAAAAAGCAGCAAAATGGCAGATCTGAGCAATTCTCCCGGAAGAGAGGGACATGCGATTATGGCTGCCGCTTTCCTGAAGGAATTTGCTGAGGATACGCCATGGGTTCACCTGGATATTGCAGGTACATCGGTTACGAGCAAGGAAGGCCGTCTTGGACCGTCGGGAGCGACAGGAGTCATGGCAAGAACACTCGCTACATTCGTAGAAAATTTCGAGGTTTAACAGGAAACAGGGCTTCCGCCTAACTCTCTGGACAGTCCGTCTGCATAGGTTACAGTAGGCAGGATGATACAGAAAGAGTTTTGGAGGTTATGTGATGAATGAACAAATTAGTATAAATGACGATTTCAGGCGTCCATTTGGCTTTGGCGGCTTTGGAAGACCAGGGTTCGGCTTTGGAAGGCCGGGATTTGGCTTTGGCAGACCAGGCTTCGGTTTTGGGGGCTTCGGCCGTCCATTCGGATTTGGCTTTGGAAGACCATTCGGATTTGGATATGGCTTCGGGCCATTTGGCTACGGCTTTCCCTTGGGCTTGGCGGGAGGATTAGCTGCTTCTGCCTTACTTAGCCCTTATTATGGGTATGGCTATGGATATCCGTATTATCCTTATCCATATTACGGATACCCTTATTATTAATAAGAAACAGGCCGGATCTAATCAGGGGGTCCGGTCTTTTCTATTATGAAATTCCTTTAACATACTAATGTGATAAACAAATCGTTGACATAGGTTCTCATTCTGTGATAATTTAGGAACATGTCATTTTATTGCTCTACCATATTAGCAAACTAAAGGATTTATGGAGGTTCGTTATGAATGCTGTCATTTTAGCTGTTGCTGTTCTGCTAGTGCTTAGCCTTCTCAGAGTAAATGTTGTATTTTCTTTGATTATCGGGGCATTGGCCGGAGGGTTCGCAAGCGGCTTGGATATAAAAACAATTGGAGAAGCTTTTACGACCGGATTGGGAGGAAATGCTGCAGTCGCTCTTAGCTATGCATCACTTGGAGCATTTGCCGTTGCACTTACTAAAACCGGGCTGCCGGATGCAATGGTGCATTTTGCGATTAAATTAGTAGGCAGAGAAGGAGAATCGAATAGAAAAACTCTTTCTAAGGTTTTGATCTTATTCATCATCCTGCTGGTTTCAATTTCTTCTCAAAATATCGTGCCTGTTCATATTGCGTTTATCCCAGTTTTAATACCGCCTCTTTTAAAGATCTTTAATCAGCTTCAAATTGACCGAAGACTTGTTGCAGCAGTGATTACATTTGGATTAATTACACCTTATATGTATATTCAGGCAGGATTTGGAGCCATTTTTCATGGGATTTTAAGAGATAATATGAAGCAGGCGGGACTAGCTATTAAACTTTCAGATATCCCGGATGCCATGCTCATACCTTCTTTAGGAATGGTAACCGGCTTACTGCTTGCTTTCTTCTTCTATAGAAAGAAAAGGAATTATGAAGATCGTGAAATTACAGGAGCAGAGGCCGTAGCCTTTTCTAAAAATTCTCTCAGCTTTGCGGCAGCGGCTATAATTATATCCCTTGCTGTTCAGTTATACCTGTCACATCTGGAGATTGAGGGAGGAATGATATTCGGAGCTCTTGCGGGTATTGCGGTCCTTTATGTTACAGGCGCAATGCGATGGAAGGAAGCCGATGCCATCCTTACAAAAGGGATGCAGATGATGGCATTCATCGGATTCGTTATGCTTGCGGCATCGGGCTTTGCCAGTGTAATGGAAGAAACCGGACATATTGAGAAGATGGTGAAAAGTTCCTCTGCACTAATCGGGAATAACCAGGCATTGGCCGCCCTGCTCATGCTTATTGTCGGCCTTCTTGTCACGATGGGAATCGGTTCCTCTTTTTCAACAGTACCTATTATTACAGCTCTATTTGTCCCATTGTGCATAAACCTCGGCTTCAGTCCTTTAGCGACAATCGCCATTATCGGAACTGCAGGTGCTCTTGGAGATGCAGGTTCACCTGTATCGGACAGTACCCTGGGTCCCACTTCCGGTTTGAATGCCGATGGCCAGCATGACCATATTTGGGATACTACTGTACCAACGTTCCTTCTTTATAACATTCCGCTCGTCCTTTTTGGATGGATTGCGGCAATGGTTCTCTGACTTCGGTATATCGTTTGGTTTCCAGACTTTATATATAAAGCCATGATTGGAAAAAGGGCCTTCTCTAGGGGCTCTTTTTCGTTTATAAAAACAAAAGACTGCCGGGATTCGGCAGTCACATATCTTTCATTATAATGCTTGTGATTGTATATTTTTCCATGCGTTAAGGAGTTCAGCGTCGTCCCATTCGAACAAATAATCGGCTGCAGATGGGGTATGATTTAATACTTCTGTTTCATATTGTTCGCGGTCCAGCTCACTCAAAAAATAGCGTTTAATCGCTAATCCAGACATGATCTTCACCTCTTTTATTCCAATACTTGCATTATGCCAAATTGGAGCTCTATTTATACCTCCGGCGGCAATAGTTAATAGATTACATTAAAATAAAGGGTAATTCAACCCATTTTGTTTATTTTTACCTAAATATTTTATGCTGCAATGAACGGAAAGTTGTGTCATTTCCTAACTGAGCAAAATAATTCGTTTTGCATACACTAGACTGATTGTCGCTCCATAATGCTCATATCCTTATTTTTGCTGATTTAATCAGTATTCAAAACATAAAACTATTAGCCGCCGCATTAAAAAAGGACGGCAGCTCCTGGCTGCCATCCCATAAATATCTTACGCTGCCCGCTGTTTCGTTTGACGGGATCCCTTTTTTACCTGATGATAAATACGCGGAGTGATGAGAGCTGCGAAGATGGTGAATACAATATCTTTAACGGCGAACCAGGCCATGATCTGCCATGATGCTAAATAGGAAAGCTTGGCCCCTGCAACATAATTAATGATTGCATACATGTAGGTTGTTCCGAAAAAATAAATGACGATAATTCCTGCAAAAGCAGCGGCCATAAAAACCGGGAGCTTCGGATTTTTATTCCATTCTACGATTTTTCCTGCTGCATAAGCAGCTAATATATAGGAAAGGATAAATCCGCCTGTTTTTCCGAAAAGGATGCCCAATCCTGATGAAAATCCTGCAAAGACAGGTGCGCCTGCTGCGCCTATAAGTGCATAGACCGCCATCGATACTGCTCCGAGACGGCTTCCAAGCAGAAGCCCTGCAAGCACGCAGAAAAATGGAGCCATGGACAGCGGTATTCCCGCTACCTGCAGAAACGGCACCCATGAAGTTAAATTTGCCCCGACTGCCATTAAAGCGGCAAACATACTGGCGTATACTAAGTCAATTGTCTGAAATCTTCTACCCATACCATAATTCTCCTTTACACCTATAGGCTTTTATATATAGACTAATAGATGGTGCTACTAATGTCAACTCAAATTATTTTAAGGTTAACATAAGAAAGCGGTGAACAAAATGTACTTCGGAAAATCTAAAGCGCATGCTGATTCAGAACGCGTTCCTCCTAACCAGCATGTGACGAAATCCTTTCCGGTCCTGCATGCTGGGTCGGTTCCGGAATATCGAGAGTTGAAGAGCTGGAATCTGCAGGTTTACGGGCTTGTAGAAAAACCGCTGCTGCTCAGTTTTGAGGATTTGATGAATTTTCCTCAAGCAACGGTTTCCAATGATATTCATTGTGTGACGGGATGGTCCAGGCTTGATAATACATGGACAGGTGTTAGAGCAAGGGATATAGCCCATGCTGCAGGAGTTAGTGGAGAATCGGGATTTGTTGTTCTTCATGCTGAGGAAGGATGGACGGCAAATCTTCCTTTAGAGGATTTCCTGAAGGGGACAAGTCTGCTGGCTCATTCTCATGATGGTAAACCGTTAACCCCAGAGCATGGATACCCGATCAGAGCTGTTTTTCCTCATCTTTATTTTTGGAAAAGCGCTAAATGGCTGAGAGGAATTCAATTTACTAAACAAAATCATCCGGGATTCTGGGAAAAGAATGGCTACCATATGTATGGGAATCCATGGAAAGAGGAGAGGTTTTCCTGGGACTAATGCTTTATTTTCTTTATTGGTAAAAATTAATACTTGAAAAATAAAAAACATTAACCATAGGGGGCGCGAAACAGCTCCTGTATTGTTATAATAAATACTATGCTGGCATATTTACAGCGATCTAATTCCCGAGATTTAATGGAGTGTAAACTACATGTATTTTACGTTATTGGCTATTATCGCGATCATTCCTTTTGTATTAGGTGTTGTGATTTTGTTTCACAATCGCACTCCTTTTTTTAAAGTCGCCATCAGTTTTCTCCTTTTGCTGGCTTTTTGGCAATTTGATTTATCCATCTTATATGGAGTGGAGTTATTTGAGCCTGAAGAAGCCGAAAGATATTTCACCTTTTTCCGGTTTGGCATCATTTTTAATTTTCCAGTGGTCTGTTATTTCATGTACATTCTTCTTACCCGCTACAGCAAAGTGAGCCTATTCTCCAAAAAAGTTTTCGTATGGATGCTTCGGCTTATCTTGATTTTCTCCTTTACGTTAAGCACCGCTGTTTATGTGCTCAGCAACACTGCTTTAGGAGTCCGAGGGCTGGAGATATATAACCCTGGCAAACAATACCCTAATCACTATTATCCTGTCTTCGGAGATTGGCAGTGGCTGTTTGTTCTGAACACGAGCTTAACCTTACTTGTTGCCTTCATTTTAATTCTTTTCTCCATTTTCCTGACTGTAAAGGAACATCGGTTATTTAGCGTGTATTTAAGCATAACGGTTTTCAGTGTTATCACGATTGGACTCTTGAGCGGGTATAAAATCCTTCCGCTTTTTGTGTCCGGTTTTTCGTCTATATTGCTTACACTAATCATTTTTATCGGTCTTATTCAAAATCTTACCCGCGGTCTGAAGGAGCAGAAAAACCTCCTTCATAAAATTATGAATCTTAATCCCAACTATATATATGTGAAAAATGAAGATCATCAGTATATTATCGCCAATGAAGCCATGGCTTCTCTTTATGATATGGATGTGAAAGATCTGCTGAATAAGACAGACCTGGATCTGAATCCCCGCAGCGTTCAGGCAGTTAAAATTGAGATGGAAGAGAAAAAGGTTCTCCTTGGAATCAAACCGAAATATGAAAAGGTTGACAAAATTGTTGATTTAAAAGGACAGGTCAAGTGGGTTGAAGTTCTGAAAATTCCAGTAACCCTTGATGGGAAACAGCTGATCTTATGTATTGGAAATGATATCAGTCAAAGGAAGCGGGACGAAGAATATATTTTAAAGACAGAGAAAATGAGTGTAGTTGGAGAACTGGCAGCCGGGGTGGCTCATGAAATCAGAAACCCGCTTACCTCTCTTAAAGGTTTTGTCCAATTTTTAGGTGAGGATGAGAACCTGAAGCATAAAAATCATCTGCGTGTAATGGCTGAGGAGATTGATCGGATTAATGAAGTCATTGATGAGCTTTTGCTGATTGCAAAGCCTCAAGGCAAAACGTTCAAAAAAGAAAAAGCTGCAGAGATACTGGATGATGTTATCCTGCTTATGGAAGAAACAGCTAAAGCTGCGTATGTACAATTCAGTATAAATGCTGACCCGGAGCTGTATATTATGTGCAACAAAAATCATTTAAAGCAGGTCTTCCTGAATTTAATTAAAAATTCAATTGAAGCAATGGAGTTTGGCGGAATGATGACCATCTATTGCTCGCTGACGGCCGATGGCTATGCCCAATTCATATTGCAGGATGAAGGAGAGGGCATTGAACCTGACCGGATTGAAAAACTGGGAGAGCCATTTTTCACAACGAAAGAACGAGGTACAGGCTTAGGGCTTACGGTATGCTACAAAATTGTAAAGGATGAGCATAGAGGGAAAATTCAGTTCCAGAGTGAGCTTGGAAAAGGGACAACCGTGACCATCCTTCTTCCTTTGGATCCGATTGAAGAAGCCAAGAAAAGATTTATTTAATAAGCTCTGTTAAATTTGGCTGTTGATTTCCGCTGCAGGCGTTCGCTTTCCGCGGGGCGGGCTGCTTGAGCCTCCTCGCCGCTTTGCGTCTGCGGGGTCTCACCTGTCCCGCTGCTCCCGCTGGAGTCTCGCCCCTTCCGCTCCAATCAGCATTACCAATGTACAATGTTAAAAACATCCATAAACCCTAATGTAATACAAAAACCCGGAAATGCTCATGCTGAGCGTTTCCGGGTTTTCATATACTGCCCTTGACAAGGCTTTTTAGGCAGGCGGATTATTTTGAACTTTTTTCTATATGAGCTTCCAATTCGATGGAAACATTGCCTTTAAGTGCTCTTGAGATCATACAGGACTGCTCTGCTTTTTCTGCCAGTCTCTGAGCCAGGCGGACCTCTTTTTCTTCCGCTTCAGATGTAAGAACCAAAACAGGGCGGTGAATGATTTTTTTGTACGTAATATATCCCTTTACCACCTCGACGATTCCCTCAGACTCCATCGTGAGACTTTCTGTCGAGATTGAGTTTCTTTCGAGCATGGCGGCGAGTGTAATGATATAGCATGTTGCTGCTGCCCCGAGAAGCATTTCGTCGGGGTTTGTTCCCTCGCCAGGTCCGTCCATTTCAGGCGGGATGGAAATGGATGTTTTTAAATGACCGGTTTGTATTTCCCCGACACTGTTTCTTCCGCCGGGCCATGTTGCCTGAAGCAAAAAGCTGTGTTCTGCCATTGATATCGCCTCCTCAGGCTAGTGTATCGCAACTTGTAACATTAAAAAAAGAAGATGCTCATCGCACCTTCTTTTTCAACCGATTGTTATACAGTCAATTCCTTATCCAAGGCTACTTCAGCTGGTACATACGTAAAGCCAAGGTCACGGGCTACAGCTGCGTACGTAATTTCTCCTTTTGCTGTGTTTAGGCCTGCTTTAAGTGCAATATTTTCTGAAATGGCTCTGTAGACGCCTTTATTGGCGATTTGCAGTGCGTAAGGAACGGTCACATTAGTAAGCGCCATTGTAGATGTTCTAGGAACGGCACCAGGCATGTTGGCAACAGCATAATGGACAACTCCGTGCTTTTCGTAAGTAGGCTGGTCATGTGTTGTGATGTGGTCAACGGTTTCAACAATTCCACCCTGGTCAATCGCTACGTCAACGATGACAGAACCAGGCTGCATGCTTTTTACCATTTCCTCTGTTACAAGAGTCGGTGCTTTAGCGCCTGGAATAAGAACCGCGCAGATAAGCAAGTCGGATTCAGCGACTGCTTGGGCAATGTTGATTGGATTGGACATGAGTGTTTTAATTTGGGTGCCGAAAATATCGTCTAATTCACGAAGACGGTCCGCGCTTAAATCGATAATGGTCACATCCGCTCCAAGTCCGATCGCCATTTTAGCAGCGTTTGTGCCAACTACGCCGCCGCCGATGATCGTGACTTTACCTCGGCTGACCCCGGGAACTCCTGCAAGCAGAATCCCTTTTCCGCCTTTAGGCTTCTCGAGGAATTGTGCGCCAATTTGAGCAGACATACGGCCTGCCACTTCACTCATTGGTGTAAGCAATGGAAGAGTGCGTCCGGCAGAGACTGTTTCATAGGCAATGGAAATTACACCGGATTGTTTAAGAGCAAGAGCCAGTTCCGGTTCAGCCGCAAGGTGAAGGTAAGTGAAAAGAATCAAGCCTTCGCGGAAATATCCGTATTCAGGCTGCAATGGCTCTTTTACTTTCATGATCATATCGGATTGAGCCCAGACATCAGCTGCAGTCTCAATTATTTCTGCTCCTGATTCCAAATAAGCCTCATTTGTAAAGCCGCTTCCTAAGCCAGCTTCTTTTTCTACAAGAACACGATGTCCGGCAGCAGTAAATTGAGCCGCTCCGCCTGGAGTCAGCGCAACGCGGTTTTCGTTATTTTTAATTTCTCTAGGTACACCTATAATCATAAATCCGTCCTCCTATAAGGTCAGGTATTGGTTTGGAATAAGTTATAGGTTTAGTATAATAGCTTCTCCATTTTTTTTGTTTGTTTAAAAAAGAGAAAGGGTTTCCATGCTTTTGTGAAATTTCACAAAGACATCCGCTCCAGCTTCATATCCAGATAAATGGTCATTTTCTCATTTGGGTTTGTTAAATCAATCTCCGCTATTTGAGCAATGCGTTTTAGCCTGTAGCTAAGTGTGTTTACGTGGACATTCAGCAGCTTGGCTGCTGCATTCACCGAGCTGTCGGCCTCTAAGTATACCTCAAGTGTCTCGGTTAGATTGGATTTGTGATCGGCATCATACTCCTTAAGCTTCTGCAAAGAGTAATTTTCAAATCCTTCCTGCTTGCGCTTCTCGTAAAGAACATCAAGGTACTGATAGATCCCAAGCTCTGAAAAACTGGTTAAAGAAATGGTCTCTTCGGAAAAACGCTGTTTAATCTTTGAAACGGCAAGCGCTTCGCGGTAGCTTTGTTCAATTTTCAGCGTTTCGCTGTAAACCCCTCCGATACAAGCCTCAACACCGCGGAGTGCAAACCGCTCATCCAGCTGCTTTACAGTAGAAGCGCAAAAATCCTTCAGCTCTGTCAATGCCTGCTCCCCGCGAGGCTCTGCCAATATAATAAGCTGGTTGTAATCTGTTGTAGAAAGCAGAACATGAACCTGCTGAGTCGTCTTAAGAAGATAATCAATTTGCTTCTCAGCGCTTTGGGAAATTTCTTCTGCAAATGTAAAAAGAATGACCGAAAATGTCTGAGGAATCTTCACATTCAGCTGTCCAAAGCCCTGTTGAATCTCGTGGATCGTATGGACATTTCCGGTCAGCAGCCTCCAGAACATTTCCTGGCTGCGTTCCTGTTTTTTTGTTTTACTGGCATGAAGATTCAGCAGTTTATTTTTAATCGCCTCGGCCGCTTCTTTTAATAGCTGAAGCTCTGAAGCCGATAGCTTTTTCTCGATTTCAAGAGCCCAGACGAATCCAAGGACCTCTTCATTTTTCCAAATAGAAATAGCAACCCGGCTGCCTAGACCGACCTCTTCAATTTGGTTCACTCGGATCGGTTCTTTTGTTTTCATAAGCTTAGGAATCGTCCCGTCCTTCCATAAGCTGTTAATCACTTTCTCGGGAACCCGGCGGCCTATAATAGTAGAAATTCTCGCAGGGTCTGTGCAGTCGTCGTGTGTACTGTAGGCAAGAAGACGATGATTTACGTCCTCAATTGTAATCGGGAGGGACAATACTTCACTGATTTTGTCGGCAATATCCTCCAGACGGTCAAATTGGTAGATGAAAGGCTGATTATAGCGGTCTGTCATTTTCGTCACTCCTGCTCGTTCTTCTATTAAAAAGTATGCGCATCTCCTTTGTAAAAATCAACAAAAAGAGGGAGCATCATTAAACTCACAATAAAAATGAAGGATCATCATATTACACAATTCAACATAATTTCCCAGGAAATTCTGGATATCCTAAACCTGAATTCTAATTCCCGGAAGAAAGGATGATTTAAAATGAAAGCATTATCGATGATCACCAGTTTAATGATTGTGCTGTCTGCTCCAAGTGCTGCATTCGCTTCCTCTGTAAAACCGCATATTCCAAAACACTCTGAGCATTTCAAAATGGATAGGAAGCAGGAGCTTTTCCGCCTTGTGAGAACCTATACGCCAGAAAAGACCCATGAATGGGAAGCTGCAATCAAAAAAAGAGAAGAGCTCAAGGGAAAGCTGCATCAAAATTATAAAAAAGACCGGAATGAACTAGCTGGATTAAGAAAACAGTGGAAGGAACAAAATTTATCAGAGGAAGCCATCCGGAAAAATACAAGAGAGTGGCGGGAAAGCAAACACAAGGGGCATCCTCAACATCCTGACCGGAAAAGGGTTTTACAGGATCTTAAGCGTGCTTTAAAAGATAAAGATGAAGCAAGTATTAAAGAATCGCTAAACAGTATGCTTAAACGGGTGCAAAGCCGAAATAGAGAACTCGAACAACGAGTGAAGTAAAGCTTATTAATAAATTCCCCATAGTTCTATCATATTTCTGCGTCATTTTTCGGTTAGGATAAAAATGGACCATGCCTTACATCCAAAAGGATGCGGAACCAATTGAGAGCATGCCATTTGTAAATGAAAAACTGGAAAACCTTTTGGATGAAAAGGTACAATAATAAGAAGGAATAAGAGGGAGCATTCCTGCTCCCTTTTTTAGTGAATCAGACTCGGTGATTGCCTTCACTGATTGAATGTCAAGCTTATGGAGGATTGAAATGTCTTATACCGTCTATTTAGTAGAAGATGAAAATCATTTAAATACCGTATTGACCACCTATTTGAAACAGGAAAATTGGGAAGTAAAGACCTTTCATAATGGTACGGATGCCATTAAAAGCATTCATGAACAGCCTCATTTATGGATTCTTGATATTATGCTGCCGGACGTTGATGGTTATGACGTTATAAAAGAAATCAAAAAAATGAATGAAGAGACTCCTGTTATCTTTATTAGTGCACGTGATGAAGACCTCGATCGGATAATAGGTCTGGAGCTCGGCGGGGATGATTATCTGGCTAAACCTTTTTTGCCGAAGGAATTGATTATCCGGGCGAAAAAAATTATGAAGCGCACCTATGAAAAGCAAGAGGAGCCAAGCCTGATTTATGGTCCGTATATTATTAAGGAAAGAGAGAGGACCATTTCCGAAAACAATCAAGTGATTCAGCTGACTTCAAAGGAATTTGATCTGTTTGTTTATCTTGTCAAGCACGTTGGAAGCGCTCTGAGCCGCGAGCAGATATTGACCTATGTTTGGGGAGACAACTATTTTGGTTCTGACCGGGTAGTGGATGATTTAGTTCGAAGAGTAAGAAAAAAATGCCCTAAACTGCACGTGGAGACGATTTACGGATACGGATACCGGACGGTAAAGTATCTTGAGAAATAAGCCGCTTTTTATTCAAATTGCCACACTCTTCACAGGTTTAATCGTGGTAATGGCGATTGTCTTTTTTCTTGTCATTCCTTCAACACTAAAGACGTTTTTTACAAATGAGCTTTTTCGCACAATTGAAGAGGCGCAGCAGCCATCCTACCCAAATCTAAACTACACGGATCCTGCGGATAATTTTTCTGCAGATCAGCAAATCCGTTCTGTTAAACATATTTTCATCTACGAAAATGGGCATTATGAGGGTGACTCTCAGGAGCAGTATCTGAGATTGTTTTTGGCTCAGGGCCAGCAGCAAGAAGAAAATGTTAAACGCTATAATTTATCCTTCGGTAAAAGTGAAATGCTCTATGTAATTAGAAAAGGCTATGACAGAGAAGGAAACAAAGGATATCTGGTGTCCTTCCTATGGGACAAGTATCGAAATGAACTTATACAAACTTTATTAACACGGATTTTCTTCATTTTTGCCTTAATCATTGTGGGCGGCATTGTCCTTGCTTTTATATTTTCAAAATGGCTAGTTAAACCGCTCGATTTGATCACGGTCCATGTAAATAAAATTTCTCAGCGAAAGCTTGGCGAATCCCTTCTATTAGATCGGAAGGATGAAATCGGGAAGCTTGCCGTCTCAATTGATGATATGAGGAAGCAGCTCAAAAAACAAGACGAATTTCAGCAGACAATGCTTCAAAATGTTTCCCATGACTTAAAAACTCCAATTATGGTGATTAGAAGCTACTCAGAAGCAATGAAAGATGGGATTCATCCTGCGGGCTCGCTTGAGGGATCTGCCGATATCATTGAAAAAGAGGCTCTGCTGCTAGAGAAGAAAATTAAAGATTTGCTTTATTTAACAAAACTCGATTATCTTTCACAGCTGAAGCTTGAAAAGAAACCGGTCAATATTAATGAAACGGCAGAGGATGTGATTGTGAGATTCAGCGCCGCCAATCCATTGGTAAAGATCCGTACAGATTTAGAACCCGCTGAAATCTATGGCAGCGAGGAACAAATCAGGGTGCTTCTTGAAAATCTTCTGGAAAATGCGCTTAAATATGCCAGAAGTGCAGTGGATCTCTCTGTGAAGCAACGTGGAGATTCAATTCTTTTACGCTGCTACAATGATGGTGAACCGGTAAGCGAAAAGCTTCTTTCCAATTTGTTTCAGCCGTTTGTAAAAGGAGAAAAGGGCAATTTCGGTCTTGGACTTGCCATTATTAAGCGGATTGCTGATCTTCACCATGCCTCCATTACAGTTGAAAACGAAAAGGATGGGGTCGCCTTTCAGGTTCTTCTTCCACGATAAATCGCCGTTCTTCATAATGAGGAACGGTTTTTCTTGTACAGTCAGGGCATTTAAATGGACAACTTTTCAAGAGATGTCATAGAATATTACATTTCATTTGATATTGTCTTTCAACTATGATATTTTGATAAGAAAATTATTTAGGATAAGGAGGGTTCATAGATGAGGAAAGTTACGCTGACAGAGATCTTTGACCATCCGATTGCACAAAAATATTTGCAGCGTTCAGGAATTGCCCATGCCGTTTCTGCTGCTTATCATGCGTATAGACTTGCCGTAAAAGAAGGAGTTGATCCGGATTTGGCAGTTAAGGCAGCACTGCTTCATGATATTGGACATTATGAATGGTATACAGATGGGGAATGGGACTTCGAACAATATAAGAAAAATGACATTCATGCCATTAAAGGAGCAGAGCGTGCTCACAAGCTGCTGGTTCGTCTCGGAGAGGACCGGGAAGCTGCAAAAGAGATCGCCCTCGCTATTCTTCTCCATACAGATTCCTATCTGCCTGACGGGAGCCTGTCACAGAATCCTCTGCAAAAAGTGGTAAAGCTGGCAGACGAAATGGATGAGGAACCGGATGGAAAGCATCACTACAGGAGAATTTCCGAACAGACTGCAAGGAAAAAGATACAGGAACTGGATCAGCTTATAGAAAAGAGGAACCATCCCTTAAAAAGAACGGTATAGTCCGAAGAATCCGGGAAGTGGTGATATCTCCGCTGCATAACTCATACGTTAAAAGTGTGAAGAATGCTTAAAAGGAGATGAACCCCATGCAGAACCAGGCTCCTCAAATGATTACAATCATTGATCCATATGTATATCAAACGCTTCAGACGGTTATTGGGAAGGACCTTGTCATTCAAACGACCAGGGATACAGTTCGTGGAAACCTTACGGATGTGAAGCCAGATCACATCGTATTAAAGGCTAACGGAGATTCTGTGTTCTTTATCCGTATTCAGCAAATCGTATCCATTATGCCTGATAACGATTAGAAGTCCCAAGAAGCCGGTTCAGCTGCGAACCCGGCTTTTTATTTTAATTGGCGATGACATTTATATACATGTGAGCGGCAAAAGAATTTAGGGTATAGGTAATGACGGGTTAAAAAGGCTGTACCTTATAAAACCATAAACAATATACAGATAACCTGAACCATTGGGAGGTGACTCCTTATCCAATTATGGATAAGGGAATTTTGGACATAGTTAATCTAGTGCTCGTTGCCATACTTATTGCTTTAACAGCATTTTTCGTCACATCGGAATTTGCTATTGTAAAAATCAGAAGCTCGCGGCTCGATCAGCTTATTGCAGAAGGAAATAAAAACGCAGCCGCTGCTAAAAGGGTCACGACAAGTCTTGATGAGTATTTATCAGCTTGCCAGCTCGGTATTACCGTGACAGCACTTGGCTTGGGGTGGCTGGGAGAACCGACAGTAGCCCATTTGCTTGAGCCTTTATTTAAGATGCTTCCAATAGGAGAGTCATTTTCGCATGTTGTAACGGTGGCGATTGCATTTGCTATCATTACTTTTTTTCATGTGGTCGTAGGAGAGCTTGCACCGAAAACGGTCGCTATTCAAAAAACCGAAGCCGTAGCCCTCGCATTTGCCAGACCGCTGATTATGTTTTACAAAATTGCGTTTCCTTTTATTTGGGCGTTAAATTCTTCTGCCCGATTTGTTACAGGCCTTTTTGGGATTAAGCCTGCATCTGAGAGCGAGCTTGCCCACTCAGAGGAAGAATTGAGAATCATTTTATCGGAGAGCTATGAGAGCGGGGAAATTAATCAATCTGAATATAAATATGTAAACAGAATTTTTGAGTTTGATGACCGGGTGGCAAAAGAAATCATGGTTCCAAGAACGGAAATTGCTGCTTTGGACTCTGAGGATACATTTCAGGAGAACCTGGAGCTGATGAGTACAGAAAAATATACCCGCTATCCAGTTGTGAATGGCGACAAAGATCACATTTTAGGGATGGTTAACAGCAAAGAGATTTTCACTGATCTCTTTACCCATAATGAGGAAAATCGTGAGAATATGGAAATAATAAAATATATCAGACCGGTAATTGAAGTGATTGAAACCACACCGATTCAAGATTTGCTCATAAGAATGCAAAAAGAACGTGTACATCTGGCCGTTTTGGTGGATGAGTATGGCGGAACAGCAGGGCTCGTAACTGTTGAAGATATTATTGAAGAGATTGTAGGGGAAATCAGGGATGAATTTGACCAGGATGAAGTACCAGAGGTCCAGAGAAAGTCTGAACATCACTATATTTTTGATGGAAAAGTCCTTTTGCATCAAGTAAACAATCTTCTTCATCTCCAGATTGAAGAGGAGGACATTGATACAGTGGGCGGATGGATGCTGACAAGAAATATTGACATTAAAGAGGGCCAAACGGTCTTTCATGAAGGCTATGAGTTTACCGTCCGAGAAATGGAGGGGCACTTGATCCGATCAGTGGAAGTCCTGAAGCTTCAGTCTGAAAAGGAAAAGGCAGCAAATGTACAATAAGGTAAGCGCGTGGATATCCATTCTGCGCGCTTTATTTTTTGATTTTAATTGATTAGCATTGACATAGAGATGTGAGGATAGTAGGTTGAAGGTAAAAGAATAAACTGGTTTAGGAGGCAGGTGCCCGTTGCTGAAGTCTAAAGTACATTTTTGGACGCTCGAAATATTATTAATCCTGTTAATCATTTTCGTCTGTACCAAAGTCTCGTTTATTTTTTCACCACTGGTATCGTTTACCACAACCCTCTTCTTTCCGATGCTTATTGCAGGTGTCTTATTCTTTATCTTCAGCCCGATTGTCCGATTCCTGGAAAAGAACCGTGTGCCGAGAACCTTGGCTATATTAATTATCTACTTGATTTTTATAGGACTTATTGTCATGCTTGGCGCAATTGCGGGACCGCTTCTATCCGAACAGGTAACGGATCTTTTTAATAATTTTCCGAACTATGTAACGGAACTGACGCAGTTTATTCAAAGTCTCTCTCAATCTACGTGGTTTAAATGGATCATGACTCAGGACTATGTTTCGATTGAAAAGATCGAACAGTCTCTCACGAACTTTGCATCACAGCTGCCCCAAAACCTGACTGCGAGCATCACAGCTGTTCTTGGAGTCGTAACAAATATTACTTTGGCGATTGTAACGGTGCCTTTTATTTTGTTCTTTATGCTTAAAGACGGTCATAAATTCCCTGTGCAGGCAGTTAGAGTTTTGCCGAATACATATCGTCATGAAGGAATTAAAATTTTCCATGACCTGTATGATACGCTTGCAGCTTATATCCAGGGACAGCTTCTTGTTTCAATTTTTGTTGGAACAGGATGTTTTATCGGATTCTCTATAATTGGCTTAGATTACGCATTGATCCTTGGAATTGCCGTTTCCGTTTCTAATATCATTCCCTATCTTGGACCCTTTCTTGGGGCAACGCCTGCAGTAGTAATCGGGCTTCTGGATTCCCCGACTAAAGGATTGCTTGCCGCATTGGTCGTATTAGTAGTTCAGCAGATTGACGGAAATCTCTTATCTCCGCTGATCATTGGGAAAAGAATCAATACCCATCCTTTGACCATTATCCTTCTGATGATCGGTGCGGGAAGCTTTGGCGGAATCATCGGCATGATTCTTGCTGTTCCCACCTATGCGGTCTTAAAAGCAACGATTTTAAATTTAACAAGATTGATCCGTCTTAGAATGAGGTATCAGGCTGAAAAAAGAGCAAACGATTTGAAAAATCCGAAATTGTAAAAAAGACTGGCTCATTTGAGTCAGTCTTTTTTTGGCTGAATATATACTTTCGGATTCTTTTTTTCTGCTGGTTTGCTTTTTCCGTATACCGTTCCAATATTTAGCTGCCCGGGCAATTCTTTTATTCCCAATTGACCCAGATTGTTGCTTAAATCCACCTCTTTCATGTCGACGTGCTCAACGTGAAGATTTTGAATATAAACAACGGGGATTTGACCGGTTTTTTCGGACGGGTTCTCGGAATTCCCTGCTGAAAGCAAATGATTCTTAATAAAAGAAAGTTCATTCCCCAGCATAGATAAGGTGTGTCCAAGCTCTGCCTGTGTTTTTCGGATCATAATAGATTCGGCACTTGCGGATTTAGGTTCTGACCGGCTGTCGAGCTGTGAAAGAACCCCTGCCAGGTTTTGAATGGATTTCTCAAGCTTAGCAAGCTTATGCTGGATGGCTTGTGTTTCCGCTTCTTTCTTCTTTTTTCTGAATAACATGGACTGATCCCACACATGTTTGCAAGGTAATGTATTATATGGAATTACTGCCCGTCATTATGACTTTCTGTGAAGTTTATTGAAACGGCATCTTCTTCGTCAGCCCTTTTAAAGGTGAGCTCTAAGATCCCATTGGCATATTGGCTTTGGATAGACTCTTTTTCTACAGGATAGGGAAGCGAAATGACCCGTTCTGTTTCTCCATAGCTTCGTTCGGAAGAAACTCTATATTGAAAGGAATAGGGCGGACGAAGATCTCCTTTGAAGAGGATCTTCGTTTTAGTGGAATCAAGGGTAACCGTAAAATCTTCCTTTCTGAAACCGGGGATTTCTATTAAGACTGCAAGAATGCCATTGTGCGAGTAAAGATCATATTTGGGAAACGCTGCATCTCCGCGGGATGAAGATGTAGATGATACAGGGTTCCCGGCTTCTTCTGTATCAAAAATAGATTTCCAAAAATCATTTTTCTGGCATTTTTCGGTAAGCTCCATCCACTTCTGAATTTTTTCTTTATCCAAGGGTCACCCTCCTGCTGATCAAATTTGAGTAGTGACTGGAAGTGACGGGTTCGCAATTTGATCCTGGTCACTAACGTCAGGATCGGCATTGGCATTTCCCATTATGGAGCAGTTAGGAGATAAGTCTCCAACTGTAAAGCTTGCACCTACGGACTTTGAATTGGCTGTATGGCTGTTTTGGCTGACGTTTCCGAAGTCGATATTTCCGTTTTGGGCTACGCCATTTACTTTTATGTTAAATATGTTGATTTGATAAGGCATAATTGCCATTCCTCCTTATGACTGACTGGCGATAAATTCATCAAGATTGGCAATGTTGGATTGATCATTTTGATCCGGATCGATATATATATTTTCCATAAGGGAGTCAGCAGGTGAAAAATCGCCGAAGGAAGAATTCGATCCTGTCGATTTAGAACTGGCAGTATGACTGTTATGCACAGTTTCGCCTATATTTACGGAACCGTTGCATGAGATGCTATGAATTTTTAGGTTGAACAGATTAATCGTAGTCGGCACAATGTCACCTTCCTCCATTCGCTTATACAGTGTATGCCCGCTTAAGCCCAATTGTTCGTTTGAACCGTTTGTAGCGTAAAAGCATAGGCTGAATAAAAAAGAGGTGAGGATATGCCGGCATTTGTAGGCCCAATGGAAGTAGAGAGTGTTTCCGGTGTTTTTAAAGTTGGAGATACGTTTACCATTTCTCCTAAGAGTGTGCTGAAGGCAGCTGTTGGAGCAGGAGCTCTTTCCAATGGAGATGGAAACCAGCTGGTAAACAGCAGGAATCTAACGAACGATTATGATGCAGATGTTATCGATCAAACGGATGCTCTTAATGCGTAATTGCGTTTTTCAAGTATGTTAAGATTCAGCAAAAACGTTGATTCCTTTATAAACTTTATGTACGATTTAAATAGAGGTGATTTAATATGAATGAAACAGCATGCATCGCAAAGCTTGCAGGTGTGTCACAAAGCAAAGTGAATGAAGTGCTATATTCAGAAAGAAAATCTCCTGAAAAGAATCAGGATACGCTTAAGATTCTTCAGGCAGCTGAAACGCTGAAGCCTATAGCTAAAGAAATGATAAAGTAATCAGGAAGCTCCACCTTATTGGAAAGGATTCTGAAATGAAAATCAGAAGAGCGCATTTGCCCAGTACAGATATGGTTTTTATCTATGAAAACAAGAAGGAAGAATATAGCCTCGTTGCCATACCTGAGAAACAATGGTCTATTATGGTGAGATATGAGGAAGCATTTGAAGAAGTTGATGAAAAGCTCCTCCAATCCTTGACTAAAGTGACGGAGCAGGAAAAAGCGAAACTGCTTGCCGGTAAGATCAGGCACTGGATTACCGAAATGTAAAAATAGGCGCTCATTGGGCGCCTATTTTAGTTGTTATAGTTCAGGCAGCCTAACACTTCGTCGATCATGTGCTGGCGTGGATAGAATTTATACAGGCTGGAAGAAAGCCTTATCGGGTCGCCAAAAAAGAAACGTTCATATTGAGTTTGTCTTCCGCCAAAAGAGCTCATTGTTACATCCCAGGCAAGGCGGAAGAGGGCTGTTTTCATTTTTCCGTCGATGGCTGCACCTTGTAAATAATGCTCTGCTTTTTCACCCAATTCTGATTCAAAATCTTCCTCGGAAGCAATCGTCATGAAGCCGCCGGCACCAATCAGCTGAAGGATCTCAATGTAACGCGGATAGAGCTTGGAATGAAAAATTATGGCAGAGTAAAGGGGCTGGAGATTAGGGCACATCGTCCCCCATCGGTCAACAGATGCCGTACTCTCTGATTTGTGGTGAAGGGCCCCAATCACTTCTGTTCCGATAATCAATTCAGAGATTTTTTCCTGTATATGCTGATATTCGCTCACATTAAGTGTGGAGACAAGAAGCTGGGCGAGGCCAAGCAGAAACTCCAGCTTCACAAGCTGCCGGTTCACAACCTGGTGAAGAGCCTGGGAAGCAAAGCAGCTCTCATTGAACATTCGGACAGCGAGGTCTGGACGATGATAAAAAAATACCCGGTCCCAAGGTACAAGGACATGATCAAAAATGATGACGGTATCCATTTCCTCAAAGCGGGAGGAAAGCGGATAATTAAAGGATGACTCACCTTGTGCAAAGGATTCTCTGCATAAAAACGTCAATCCTTTTGTATTGCTGGGGATGGAAAAAGAAAACGCGAATTCCTTTGACTGAACCCCCCCTCCTGAAGGGAATACCAGGACTTCATCCGTCATACCTCCTTCAGTAGCAAGCAGACGTGCTCCTTTAATAATCAGGCCTTCAGAGGTTTTTTTTACTACTTTTGCAGCAACAGGGTGGTGATCAGAATCATAATAAGTGGATGAACGGTTTGATTGAGGATTAATGAAACTATGGGTGAAAGATAAATCTTCTTTTTTTGCCCGGTGGTAATGCTGCATGAGATTTTTGGCAAATTCCTCATCCTGATCCTTAAGAATGGAAGAAGATGCTGCAAGAGCCATCAATGCGGTGTTCATGTAATCAGGTGTCCTGCCCATCATGCCATGGGTTTTGCGTGCCCATTCCGTCATCATCATGCGTCTTTTCTCTAAATCTTCCTTCGTTTGCGGCCGCAGAAAAGACATACCTGCACGTTCATTCGTATCAGGGCATAAAAAGGTCATCCTGTCGGCCTTCGCACTATCATGCTGTAAATCATAAAGCGAAGCTTTGGTCTGGACGGCGCCCTTATATGCTGGATGCTCTGAAACTGGACCTTCAATTTTCTTTCCTTTATACCAAATAGCAGGGTGCAGCTGGTTTAACCGATCGATGAATTGTTTTCCTGAAATGACCGGCAATTTTTTCACTCCCGACAGATGTTTGTTCGAACTGAATAACTGAATCCTTTTTCACTATATGCTGTGCAAAATGGAACGTGAGCCCTTTAAATCAGGCGTTTTATTCAACTCATCCATCATGAAAAAAAAAAGAGAATACATAATAAAACAAGTCGGTTTTTGCAGACCTTGCTGCTATGAAATAGGATTGAATATGGTTGATTTCCTCTCAGGGATCCTCGCTTTCCGCGAAGCGGGCGATGAGACTCCAATGGGTTCTCACCGATCTTGCAGCTCCTGCAGGAGTCCCGCAGCGTTTTTGTTTAAAGAACCTATTTAAAAACAGCAATCTTTTAGAATAGAGCTAAAACAAAGGCGTTTAGACGAAGATAGAAAAGGTAAAACTGAAAGGGGTAAAAGGAGGCGTTTAGATGAGTAGCGATGGGAGCTTCTTTAAGGGAATGATCTGTGCAACAGTTCTAAGCGTTCCATTATGGATTGCACTATACGGGTGGATCAAGCTGATATTGCATTTTATGCAGTCTTGATCCCCCATTTTTACTTTTTCGGATTTGTTGAACTTACCGGCTGATTTCCATTTAAGGAACTCGCCTTAAGCGGGCGGGATGAATAAAAGCTGCGGAAGGCATCTAGAGGCAAAGTGCTGTGAAAGCGTTAATAATTGAAGTACAATATCACATGAGAGGAGAATGATATAAATGGAACGCATACAAATTGCAGAAGATTTATCTTTTACACGTATTATACACGGCTTATGGCGGCTGGCTGACTGGAATATGAGCAAGGAGGAACGGCTTAAATTAATCGAGCAATGTCTGGAACTTGGAATTACGACTTTTGACCATGCAGACATATATGGCTCATATACATGTGACATTTTGTTTGGAGAAGGCCTGGCACTGAAACCATCCCTTAGAGACAAAATGGAAATTGTGACGAAAGCCGGTATTGCGCTTGTTTCAGAAAATCGTCCTGAAAATAACATTAAGCATTATAATACAAGCAAAGATTACATTGTCGCTTCGGCAGAGCAGTCGCTTAAGAATCTTCAAACCGATTACATAGATGTGCTTTTAATTCACCGTCCAGATCCATTTATGGATCCAGCAGAAGTGGCTGAGGCTTTCAAGAAGCTGAAGGAAGAAGGAAAGGTGCGTCAATTCGGTGTGTCGAACTTCAAGCATTCCCAATTCCATATGCTTCAGTCCCACCTCGATTTTCCGCTTGTAACGAATCAGATTGAGCTGTCCGCTTATCAGCTTGAAAATTTTGAGGATGGAACATTGGATTTGTGCCAGGAAATGAGAATTCCTCCAATGGCATGGTCACCGCTTGCAGGAGGAGAAATTTTTAAAGGGGAAGATGAGAAGGCGAAGCGCCTTCATCCGGTTCTTGAAAAAATCGGGGGACAAATCGGAGCCAGCGGCATTGATGAAGTTCTTTATGCATGGCTGCTTGCACATCCGGCAAAAATCATGCCGATTGTCGGGTCAGGCAAGGTAAACCGCATCCAGTCAGCAGTAAAAGCGCTGGATTTGAAATTAGACAGGCAGCAATGGTTCGACATCCTCCATGCATCTATGGGGCACGAAGTACCTTAAGGAAAGAAAGCCGGTTTTTTCATGCATACGATGTGCTCCTGATATGATCCAGGGCGTAAGAACGCATACATTTGATCAGTTAAAGGATGCGGCAGAAAAATATGTATTATATGAAGTGAAAAACTCATCAACTAACTAAACAAGGGCTGCCTGACGGCGCCCTTGTTTTAATTTTGTTCAATCACTCTTCGTCGGCTTCGGGATTTTTTGCGGTAATACCCGATACCAGTAACGAGGACAATGACTGCTAATTCAAATGTATAAGTAAGCCATTCTTCCCTAAAATAAGGTTTAAGGAAGGGCTCCTTTACAATCATCTTTGCTGCGGTCCAAGCGAGAATCGCTGCACCGATGACAATGATAACCGGGAATCGATCGATAAATTTCAAGATAATTGTGCTTCCCCAAACAACAATCGGAATCGAAATGAGAAGACCAAGTGTTACAAGCAAAAAACTGCCGTGTGCAGCTCCGGCAACAGCAAGAACATTATCAAGTCCCATTACAGCATCCGCAATAATGATCGTGCGGATAGCGGACATGGTGCTCGTTCCGCCTTTCACATCATGCTCCTTATCATCGGTAAGCAGCCTATATGCAATCCATAAAAGGATAAGTCCTCCTGCTAATAGCAATCCTGGAATTTTTAGCAGGTATACGAATGCAAAAGTGGCAACTGCCCTGATGATAATCGCTCCTGCCGTTCCCCACAGAATCACTTTTTTTCGCTGCCCTGCAGGCAAATTCCTTGCAGCGAGTCCAATTAAAATCGCATTATCCCCTGCCAGGACAAGGTCAATGACTACAATGGAAAGAAGTGAAGCTAAAAAATCTGCAGTAAAAATCTCCATGTAACCACCTCGCACTTATTTTGGTCCAATCCGCCCCTAATATGCTGACCGTAATTTGCTAATTGCGGGCTACCATCTTAGGGAAGCAGTAAGATGACCATGAGTTTTCAACAATAAAATGTTAATCCCATCAGGAGTATAAGTGACCTCGAATGGTGAAACTAACCCAGACTGGCGTATTAACCTTCTTACTTCCTTTGTATTCGATAATTCTGCGCTCTTTTTGATGCGGTATGCATATTGAGGGGAAGAGGATATCGTGATAAGCACTTTTTGCATATCACCGAAAAGTGAAGCGGCTTCTCTTGCACTTAAGCGGAATATCTCAATATAGCTTGAACTGAACGGCGGGCTGGGCAAGTACAATCACCTCCTATCCATATCCTTAAACTATATGTCCAGGGTTTATGAGATTTGTCCTTTTTCTGTTAAAAGAAAGGGTTTCTGAAAACAGAGGCGAATTTCTCTAATAAGACAAATTTTGGGAGGGGTAGGTTTTGCTCGAACCGAAAATCTTTGAATTGGAGAGTAAGCTGGTATTTATCTTTGTATTCCATCACGAAGGAAATGCGGTCGAAGCAGAATTTGTTTGCTCAGATAACAATATTGTAGATTTAATTGTAAGATACAAAGGTCCTGCTGAATTAGCCGCAGTTCGTTCGAGAGCCGAAATACTTGCGGAGAATTTAATCGAGGACCATTTATCCAGAAAAGGCGGATAAAATGAGTATTCAGACTCTAATAGCCCAGGTTTATAGGATAATAAACACGACTGAAAATCACGTAAATATAAACACAATGGACTATTGAAAGGTTTGCGGTATCACGCACTGAGAATTTCGCCTTATTTTCGGTTACAAACGGTCTACACTCCTATACAATTAAGTTAACAAAGGCTAGTGGCTTCCCATTCGCCAGCCTGATCTAAAAGAAGGAGTGTGGAAGCGATGACACAACATAAGATTGAAGAACTGACACAGATTCTTCACCAGCTGGAAAAGGAAATTCGTGAAACCAAACAATCCTTGCAATCCATTAACAAAAGCATTGATAAGTATGACAAATACGCATATGTAAAGGTTTCTTAAGGCTCTTACATAAAGAGCTTTTTTCTTTGCATACAGAACATATAATAGGATGAAACAGAAAGCAGCCTCATCAAATAGAGGCTGTTTTTTTTATTGAAATTATGTGAATCTCTTTATATTAATGTAAATATTTTATAATTATCTATTAAAAAAAATGCATATATAGTAATATTACTTTTAAAGGGGTGATTGCAATTAGTGACCAATTACACTTGAACTTCGACGCAGTAATAAAGGCATCTGCGCAATCGGTAACCTCCAAAGTGAAAAATACCGCAGCCCGGGATCGAATTTTGTCGTTTATCGGCACGAAGGATCAGGCCTTTTTTGGAAACTTGACCTATATCCATGGGATGTTATTTGCGGCAGAACAAGGGCGGTCTGAACAGTTCATTGAGGATTTGCATAAACTTGCGGCCGCAGTTGAACTTTATGCGCTGTCATTTGATATTTTTGATGATTTGGAAGACCAGGATAATTTTTCTGAGCCATGGATGCAGATTCCTCCTGGAGAAGCCCTGAATCTTTCAACGCTTATCTATACGATCAGTCTTCAGATGATAGCTGAAACGGACCGCAGCGGTTTGCTGATTCCTTTAGTAAATAACTATTCTATTAACGCAATGACGGGGCAGCACGAAGATTTGACCGGATCTGCGGATACAGAAGAAGCATGTTTAGAAATGATGAAACGCAAGTCTGGTTCCCTCATCGCGATGGCCTCCATGATAGGAACCATGTATTCATATGGAAGTGAGATTCCTGTAGTCCATGAGTATGCGGTGCAGATTGGCATTGCAGCTCAGACTGAGAATGATTTTCGTGACTTATTTCAACTACATAAAAGTGATCTGTCTGCTCAGAAAAATACACTTGCACTTTTATATATAAAAAGACAATTTAATGAAACATCTAAGGAATTACTTGAATTTATTGAGAGTGGTAAAACTTTTGAAAAACAATATGGCGACATGAAGACGTATAAAGAGGTACTGCTTAAATCAGGTGTAACACATTACTTAAATGTGATGAAGCAGATAGCCATCCAAAAAGCGACTACAGCTATGAATAACCTGCCATTAACAACTGATCGAATTGAGATATTAAAATCTCATTTGATAAAATAAGCCATTTAGGAGATGAAAAAGAATGCAAGAAATCGTAAACTATTTAGTAGAGAATCCAGAGGTTCTTGAAAAAGTTGTTAATGGAGAGGCCAGCATTTTAGGATTAGATAAATTAGATGATTTAAAAGGATTGTTAGAGGGGCTGATTGACGCCGGCCGAACTGTCAACATGTTCTGGTATTGATCTTGCAATAAACTACAAGGGATGTTTTTATGGTTTTCAACAACAAAAAGACCTACTATATAACTTTAATTATTAGTTGTATTTTAGTCATATATTTCTCTTATATAACTGTGAAATTCCCTTATATTGGGGCTGCTGCAATTCCAAAAAGTAATGGTGAATTTTATGTTAGTGAAGTAGAGCCAAAAACATGGTCTGAAAAAAATTTAATGCCTGGGGATCTTGTCCTTGAAATTAATGGAAAAGATCCTCAACTCCATTCTCAAACGGCTAAATATGGCTTACTTGAACAACTTGAATCTCTTAAAATTAAAAGAGGTTCTGAAGAAATTAATTTAAAGGTATCAGAATCTGTTCTGTATTATCAAAATTTATTTTTAATTGTCATTCCTTTTACGCTGTTTCTACTATGTATGTTTTGCAGTTATTTTATTTACAAATCAAATAGAAAAATGAACCTGCAATCTGCTTCTATACTCATCTGGTTCTTGTTCGCGATATCAATGGCATATTTAAGTACGGGTGGTTCGTCCAGGGGAGATTTATTTGGGCGATTTACTAATGTCTCTTTATTTCTGTTAGTTCCTGTTACTTATCTCCAATTTATATACCACTACTTTAAGGAAATTGGCGTAGAGTTATTTAATAAAAGATTTGTATACTTAGCTTATGGAATACTTTTTATAAATGTCTCAATAGACGTATTTAGAAATATTACAAATACTTATGTATACGCTACTTATACTGAGGTCAAGGCATTAAATTTAGTTTCTTTCCTTACTTTATTTATATTAATATTTACCCTTAAAATAATAGGATTAAGGAAAGTAAAACTTTCCGAACAGAAATATTTTGTGAAAGTCTTGATTATAACTAATGTGCTTGCGTTTTCACCTTTCTTAATATTATATATCTTGCCTTTTGTAATCTTTAACAAACATATTTTCCCACCGGCTGCACTAGCTTCTTTTTTGCTTCTAATACCGTTTTCTCTTGTATATCAATTTTTAGCTACAAAAATTTACGACATAGAATTTCTCCTAGGACGTTTTAGGTACTATGGCCTTTTAGCTATTTTGCCTACATTGATAACAGTTTTTGTAGCCCTTACTTTAGATAACAAAACAAGTGTCTTTTATCCAATACAATTATCTATTTTTATTTATTTAATTATGTTAGTTGTATTTTATCTCAAGGAAATTTTTGACTTTAGATTTAAGCTTAAAAGGTTTTCAGAAAAATATAATTATCAGGATAGCATATTTAAATATACAAGTGAATTAAGAAAAGCAAGCAATCTAAACCAGGTAATAACAGAACTTAAAAGAACTATTACAGACGTGCTATTGGTTAATAAAGCATTTTTTCTTGAAGTTAGCAAAGACAATAAGGTAATAGCAAAAGATGTTAATCCTAATTTAGATGATATTGATTTTTATAAGAATGAATGCGTTAATGTAATATCTGAAATTGGAAAAATAAAAGAAGTCGACCGTGGTTTTTTAATAAATATTGGTGAAACAGACAATCGAAATTACGTACTTCTCTGCCTCTCATCCATCAATACTCCAAAACTAACCAGAGATGAAATCTCATGGCTCAAAGCACTTTCCTTTTATACTAACGTGTCCCTTGAGAACTTCTTAAAGATTGAAGAACTCATGAACCATTTGGAGACCGTTCAAAAAGAAGGAACAAATCCTTCCTGGCTGACAAAACTCTTCTTTTCAATAGAAGAAAAACAGCGGTCGAACCTGGCGAAGGATTTGCATGATTCGGTTTTGCAGGATTTGATTTCTTTAAAGAGGCAGTGCGAAGTCGCGCTTGTGGAGCTTGAGGCTGCCCCAGCCGATTTGAAGGATCAGCTTGAGGATATGAATGAGAATATGACCAAGATTATTAAAACGACTAGAGAAACGTGTCAGGAGCTTCGTCCGCAGCTGCTGTATGATTTAGGCCTGGTAAAGGCTCTGAATAAACTTGTCACACAATATAAAGAAATTGCAGATTTTGAGATCCGGATGAATGCTGGGAAGTTCCAGCCTAATACGGATTTGGATGTGCAGCTGAACTTATATAGGATTATTCAGGAGCTGCTTACGAATGCGAATAAGCACTCACATGCGAGCAATGTCCTAATCATGCTTGTTTGCATTAAGGATAAAATTGTTCTGCATTATGAGGATGACGGAATTGGCTTCGATCAAAATGAGATTAGCTATAGTTCCGAAAGTATGGGACTTTCCGGTATAACCGAGCGTGTAAAAGCGTTAAAAGGCACGCTCACAATTGAGACTTCCAGAGGACATGGATTTAAAGCAGTAATTGAAATATAACTTTTTCAATTAAAGACTTGGCGAATGCCAAGTCTTTTTTATACAATAGGACTAGCTTCATGGAGAGGTAGGAGGGCTATGATACATATTTTAGTAGTAGATGATCACCCGGCAGTCCGGGAGGGTACGAAAGCCATCTTAGAAAAGGATCCTGAGGTAACGGTTGATTTTATGAATCCTCCTTTTACACTCGAGGCAGTTGAGCAGATGGATTTCTCCGCTTTTGATGTGGTTTTAATGGATTTGAATTTAGGCGATGCAAATGGGATGGAATTATCCAGAGGGATTGTTGAGCAAAAATCGGATTGCAAGATCATTCTTTATACAGGGTATGAAGTGGAAGATTATTTTGAAGAAGCAATTCGCATGGGGATCCATGGGGCAATCAATAAAGCTGAGTCCAAAGAAAAGATTTTGGCATATATTCGTCACGCGATCAAAGGTGAAATCATTCTTCCTTATGGTTACCTGCAAAGCTTGCTATCTCAGCAGAAAATCAAGAATTCCGAGCAGGTTCTTGAGACGGACTGTCTGAATGAGAGGGAGAAAGCGATTTTGCAGGAGGTCGAGAAGGGGCATACCAATCAGGAAATTGCTGATAACCTCCATTTAAGCAAGCGCTCCATTGAATATAGCCTGACTTCTATTTTTAATAAACTTAATGTAGGCTCAAGAACCGAGGCTGTTTTAATTGCAAAGTCTGAATCAATTATTGATTAAGGGCAATTACCGTTTGCTTCTCACATATAGTTAGAAGAAATTCTCTAATAGGATGTGAGTGCATGCAATACGGAGGATATATGCCTGTTTCAGGCGGCCAGGCGAGGGACCGAAAAGAATATTTAATGGAAGTGACCGGACAGGGCAGTGCGGAAGCAAGTCCTGATACAGCAATTATTCAGCTCGGAATCGTTACAGAATCACAGGATGTAAAATCGGCGCAGGATGAGAACAAGGTCCGGTTAGAAAAAGCCGTTAATGCTCTATACAGACTGGGAATTGATAAAGAAAATGTCCAGACGATATCGTATAATATCTCTCCTAAGTACTCCTTTCAGGACGGGAAACAAACGCTTGAAGGGTACGAAGTCGTTAATTTGCTCTCTGTTAAAACGGAGCGGCTTGATCAAATTGGAGCGATTGTTGATACTGCTGTTAATAATGGGGTGAACCGGGTTGACAGGGTTCAGTTTAAACTTGAAAACACAAAGCCTTATGTGGAAGCTGCATTAAGAGACGCCGTAAAACAGGGATATGAAAAGGCGGTTGTACTTGCTCAAAGCTACCAGGTATCTCTTCAGTCTACACCGATAAAAGTAGTAGAAGTGTCAAAAGGGTTTGTTCCCTTTGAGAGAGAGGGCACAGCTTTAATGGCAGCCTCAGCTCCAACTCCTGTTTTTCCAGGTTCCTTAACGGTTACTGCTGAAGTACTGGTTCACTATCGTTACGGGTAGAAAGGCCTATAAATAACAGAACTTTACAAAAAATAAACAAATTCTCAATATTGCCATGATATTCATCCCTTATGATGATATTCATGTATCATGAAAGAATCATATTAGGGGGATGAAATGAATATCTTGGCGGTTATACCCGCATTGTTTTTATTGGCTGTTTATTTTTGTTTTGTTGCAAACATTTTAAAAAAATAAAAAGACATTTCAGCGCAAGAAGCGTTATTATGATAAAGATGGGATGAGTACAGGGGAGGGGTATGAATGGATATCACGAATACAATGATTGAAACCTTAGGGATTGAAATAAAGGAGGTTTCTGATCAAGGTGTTATAGCGGTTATGCCTGTTAATGAGAGAACAAGACAGCCGTTCGGCATTTTGCATGGCGGTGCATCTGTTGCACTAGCTGAAACAGCAGCAAGCATAGGGGCTTTCCACTTCATTGACCAGGATACGGAGATTTGTGTAGGGCTTGAGATTAATGCCAATCACATCCGTTCCAAAAAAGACGGATTTGTCACTGCACGGGCGGTTCCTTTTCACAAAGGGAAATCGACGATGGTGTGGGACATTAAAATAACAGACGAAGAAGGACAGCTAATCTGCATCTCAAGATGTACGATGGCCGTCATCAAAAAGAAATAAACGGAAGGAGCAGAATTGATTCTGCTCCTTTTTATTTACGTGAACCGTTTTGTTTAATAATAGCGCAAGAGGGATAAGAAAACGTTAGGGGAATTTGAGAATCATGAGAAGGGATGAAAAAATTGGACTCAAATTGGATATCATTAATATTCATTCTAGTCATTGGCTTTATGCTAAGGAAATATATCAAATTCCATAGAGTCTATAAAGTGGGCTATTTTTATAAACATTTTGGAAAAAAATTAGAAGTTTCCTATAAGAAGTATACAGGTGTTGACTATTATCATTTTGTATTCAAAAAGGGGAAAAAGATGATGATTGTATACGATGTAGTGGTGGAGGAAGGAGAGCTGACCATTGAATGGAGCGAACGTAAACGAATGATCTGGAAAGAAACCTTTAAAGAGAGCAGCCAGGGGACGTTTTCATCGGAGGCAGGCAGCAGCATGCATACCATTAATCTTAAAGGCGAGAAAACGAGAGGAGGCTGCCGTATAGAGTTTAGATAAAGTTATGTTTAACCAAAGTTTCTAATGAGGCAATGTACAGGTTCTTTTATTTATCCAAATCCAATGCCAACAAAAAAGGAGCAGGGTTTACTCTGCTCCTTTTTCTATTCTTCTATTTACATATTTCAATGCTTCCCGTTTGCTTAAGGGTTTTAGTTCTTCGGCAGAGGTAAATGTGATTACCCAGTCAGGTTCGGTCTTAGAATATTCCCTTAGAGCCCAGCCGATTGCTTTTTGAATGAAAAACTCATTAGAATCAGACATGCTGCAAATATATTCAGCAAGCTTTGCTTTATTCGTCTTTTCTTTGTACTTGAGCTGATATAGAAGGGCAGTGCGTTTCACCCACATCGATTCATGTTTAATCCAGCCATCCGGTTGAGATGCTAAACAAGGATTCTGTTCAATTAGGTATCCGGCAATATGCGAAGCAAGAAGATCGACTGTATCCCACCATGGCTTCGTAACGATTAATTCCATTACAAAATCCAAATCGCTGTTCTTCAGAAGTTTCTTCTTTTTGATAAGCAAATCGAGTCCTGCATATACACATTCCCTATAGGGAGATAAAAACAGCCTATGAACAATAACTTTTAATTCGCTGTTCGTTTCAGGCCAACCGTTTTCCGCTGCATATTGTGTAAGGAGTCTTTTTCTTTCAGGAGCCTTGATGCCGAGAAACGAAAATTGATTTTTCATATATGCTTCCATTGCTGCATTATTTCCTGAATCGGCATGAACCTTCATCAGTTCAATAAGACCCTCGGCGTAATCAGTTTTCATTAAATTTCTTCTCCGAATCCCTTTTCTTCTGCAAATCATTTTGAACACTATTTTCCCATAATGGAATTTTAGTGTTGAAAGCAGCCCGCATGATCAGATGGCCTGCAACGGGTGAAGTAATAAATACAAATACAATTCCAAGCAGTACTCTTGAATTGAAATGTCCCTGGATTAGGAGAAAGTATAGAAAGACTCCGAGCAGCAGACTCATGACACCAAGGGTTGCGCCTTTCGATGCTGCATGATTCCGGGTGTAAACGTCGGGCAGCCTCAGCACACCGATGGAGGCAATCAGACAAAGCAGAGCACCGAGAAGGATAAGAGTGCCAATGATCCATTCACTGATTACGGTCATTTTCAATGATTTCTCCTTTCTCAAGGAACTTGGAGAATGCCACCGTGCCGATAAATGCAAGAATCCCAAGCAATAGGATTACATCTAAAAAGGCACTTGTTTTCAGCATGACTGAGGTGACCCCTGTCAGTCCGATCAGGTTAATACCAATTGCATCAAGGGCCACGACCCGGTCAGGAACTGTCGGGCCTTTCACAAGGCGGTAAAAATAAAAGAGAGTGGAGACAGCCAGAATTAGTAAAGACAGCTTCATTATTGCGTCGAACATATTACCGGCTCACCTCCTTGATCGCTTTTTCAAATGAATCCCGGATATCTTTTCTTGCATCTTCTTCATTGCTTATATCCATAGCATGAATGTAAAGAATTTTGTTGTCTTCTGAAATCTCTACTACGAGTGTTCCTGGTGTTAAGGTAATCAGATTAGACAGGACGGTGATTTCCCAGGCTTTTGTAAGCTCGGTTTCATATGCGAATATTCCTGGAGTGAGTTTCAGCTTTGGAGTAAGGATGATTTTTAACACTGAGACATTCGCCATGATTAGCTCTTTCATAAAAATAGAAAGAAGAGTAAAGACTGCCATTACATTGTAAAGGTAAAACCGGGTTGAAAAAAAACGCCTCATTCCAAAAATAATCAGCAGTCCGAAGAGAAATCCAACTGCAAAAGTAACCAGTGTGTATGTATTCTGAAGAAACATCCACAAAAATGCAATAAAGACATTCAGCAATAACTGAAAAGCCATTTACATCACTGCTCCTTTAAAACGGCTTCAATATAAATAGATGGATCCAATAAAGTCTCAGATGCCTGTGTAATAAAAGGGGCAATGAATTCTGTTCCGAGTCCGAATGCTGCAGACAGCGCCACCAGAATGACTGCTGGATACACCATTCCTTTTACGGAAGGATTCCCTTGAATGGGCTTTGTTTCGCCCCAAAAGCCATTGATAAATATTTTCATAACCGAATAGAGGACGAGCAGACTGGATAATAGAACGACAAACGATATCGCATATTCACCGGCCTCAAAACCGCCTTGAATGACTTTCAGCTTCCCGATAAATCCGCTTAGCGGAGGAATGCCAGCAAGTGCAATGGCTGACAGGAAGAACATCCATCCGGCGAGCGGATAGTTCCCTATCAGCCCTCCCATTTTCTTTAGATCAGAGGTTCCGGTAATACTAATCATTATTCCAGCAAGGAAGAACAGAGCACCCTTGATAATCATATCGTGAAGCAAATAGTAAATTGAACCCTCAATTCCTGCCGGGTTAGCCGCAGCTACCCCGAAAAGAATAACTCCTACAGCCGTAATAATATTGTAGATGACAATTTTTTTAACATCCCAATAGGCTACTGCTCCGATAACCCCGAACAGGATTGTGAGGGCAGCAAGCCATGCCAAAATTCCATGGGTAAAGGCTTTATCATGAATAAAAATCAGTGTGTATACTCTCGTAATTGCATACACTCCGACTTTCGTAAGCAGCGCCCCGAATAGGGCTGATACCGCTGCGGGCGGGGCCTGATAGGAACCGGGCATCCAGATGTACAGAGGGAAAATGGCGCCTTTCATCCCAAACACGATGAGAAATAATATTGCAATTACGGTCAGTAATCCCGTTTGTCCGCTTTCGCTTATTTTCACACTCAAATCCGCCATATTAAGGGTGCCTGTAACGGCATAAAGAAATGCTACCGTAATGACGAATAGAGCGGAGGAGAAAACATTTACCGCAATGTATTTTATGGATTCCCGGAGCTGTCTTTTGGTGCCGCCTAAAACCATTAAAACATACGAAGCCATTAACAGGACCTCAAAAAAAACAAACAGGTTAAATATATCTCCGGTCAGAAAAGCCCCAGTAACTCCCGCAAGTAAAAACTGTACGGCAGGATAGTAAAAAAAGTACTCCCGCTCTTTTCCAACTGTACGGAAAGAATACAAAACCCCTGTTAATCCTATAATACTAGTGGTCAGGACAAGCAGACTGGCATACATGTCCGCAACAAAGGTAATGCCATACGGCGGTGCCCATCCTCCAATTTCCACAATCTGAATTCCGTTTTGGTGAACCGTCCAAACAAGAATGCAGGATACGGCTAGAGCCGCTATGGAAAAAATAGTGCTCAGAATTCTTTGTACTATCGGCTTTTTATTAAAGAAAATTAATAGAATGCCTCCTATTAAGGGGAAAATCAACGGCATCATGACAAGGTTGTTACTCATGTGAATCAGTTCCTCTCATGTGATCCATGTCATCCGTGCCAAGCTCCTGATAAGACCGGTAGGCAAGAACGAGCATAAAGGCCGTCACTCCGAAACTGATCACAATGGCGGTCAGGATCAGTGCCTGCGGCAGCGGATCAACGTACGATTTTGCTTTTTCCCCAAGAAGCGGGGCAGCCCCGCCTTTAAGCCCGCCCATCGTTAAAATCAGCAAATGAGCACCATGACTGAGCAGCCCTGTCCCAATAATGATCCTCAGCAAACTCTTTGAGAGCATTAAATAAGTGGCGGCCATAAATAAAATTCCGCATACAATCGACATCATCACTTCCATTATTCAGTCTCTCCAATCGTTTGAATGATGGTCATGGTAACGCCCACAACAACCATATATACTCCAAGGTCAAAAGCCGTTGCAGAGGCGACCTCGACCTCTCCGAAAACAGGAAGATGAACAGGTCCATGCGCATGTGTCAAAAACGGAACTCCATATAAGAAGGAAGCAAGCCCTGTCCCAAGTGCGACAAGCAGGCCAGCCGCTGCGACTTTAAGAAAATTAACCGGAATGACTGAAGCGACAGTTTTCACATCATAGGCCAAAAGCAAAAGGACAATTGCAGAGGAAGTCATGAGGCCTCCGACAAATCCTCCTCCTGGTGTATAGTGGCCAGCGAAAAATATGTATACGGAATAGATGAAAATGATAAAAAAGACGACTTTCACGACAGTCTGCAATATCAGGTCATTTGTCTTCAAATTGGTTCGCTTCATGACTCTTCCTCCTTAGACAGGCGCAGCTTTACCATCGCAAAAATTCCAAGAGCGGCTATGCCCAGGACAGTTATTTCAAACAGAGTATCAAAGCCCCTGAAATCTACTAGAATGACATTGACCATGTTTTTGCCGCCAGCCTCTTTGTAGCTATTTTCAATAAAATAGGAAGAGATGGTTTCTGAAACCCTCTGGCTGTTTGCAGAAAGGGCAATAAGTGTGACAACCGTTCCAACTCCAAGTGAAATCAGGAAGTTTGTCAGCTTAAAAGGAAGCTTTTCCCGCTTCTGCAGTTCTGGAAGGTAGTAAAAGCAAAGCAGAAATAATGCCACAGAAACCGTTTCGATTACGAGCTGTGTTAATGCAAGGTCAGGTGCCCGGAAAAATACGAAGAACAGCGCTACGCCGTAGCCGACTGATCCAAGGGCAATGATAGATGTCAGTCTTGATTTGGCAAACAAAACGGTTACAGTACCCGCAACCATGACTGCTGCCAAAACGAATTCGTACACACCAATAGGTGCATTGCCGTCTATTTGAAACGAAAATGCCGAGTTAGCGAACAGAGCCCATCCTGTCATTAAAACGAAAAATGCAAAAATGTAACCAAGATAGTCCCGAAGAAAACCGGTCATATAAAGCTCTTGAACTCTCAGAGATCCTTTATCCAAGCCTCTCAATGATGCATCGTAGGCTTTATTCAGCGTGAGCTTTTCCGGTAACAGTCTGTATACCTTCCTCCACTTGGCTAATCCTATGTATAAAAGGGTACCAAGAGCAATGACGCCGAGTGTCATAAAGAGCTCAGGGCTGAACCCGTGCCAGTGTGAGATATGAACATGAAACTTTTCCCCGTCCTCCAATAAATATGGAAGGATGGAGGCTGTTGCCGGTTCAATAATGCTGAAAGACAGCACATTGGGAAAGATACCGAATAAAACTACAAGTGACGCGAGAATAATCGGAGATAAAAGCATTCCAAGAGGTGCTTCATGTGGTACCTTATCTAATTTTTCCGGCTGATATTTTCCAGTAAACGTCTTGAACACAATAATCATACTGTAGATGAATGTGAAAACACTTGCGATCCAGGCTAAAACGGGAAATAAAATGCCCCATGTTTCTACATTGAATAAATCAAATTCTAAAAGCTTAATCATACTGGTAAAAAACATTTCTTTGCTCAGGAATCCATTGAATGGCGGAAGACCTGCCATTGAAAAGGCTCCTATAACAGCAATTGTAAAAGTGATCGGCATAAAGCTCATTAAACCGCCAAGCCTGCGGATATCTCTTGTGCCTGTTTCATGATCCACAATCCCGGCTGCCATAAATAAGCTCCCTTTAAAGGTTGCATGGTTGATCAAATGAAAGATCGCCGCCACCACTGCCGCAGAAAACATGTTATTATCCAAGGACTCAAAATGAAGCGAAGCCGAGCCGGCACCCAATAGGGACATGATCAAACCGAGCTGGCTGACGGTTGAAAAGGCAAGAATGGCTTTCAAATCAGTCTGTTTAATAGCTTGGAATGAACCCCAGGCAAGGGTAATGATTCCGATTCCTGTTACAAGCCAAAACCACTCTGGAGCGAGCCCGAAAACAGGCGTGAACCTGGCAGTCAAATAAATGCCGGCTTTAACCATTGTAGCTGAATGCAGGTACGCACTGACAGGAGTTGGCGCCTCCATGGCATCAGGCAGCCATATGTAAAATGGAAACTGAGCGGATTTTGTAAAAGCCCCTAGAAGAAACAGCAGCATGGCAGGGAGAAAATAGGGATGGTCCATTATAATAGGAGCCTGTGTGACCATTTCCCTGATGCTGAATGTATTAGTCACAAGATAAAGCAGGATGATGCCGCCCAGCATGCAAAGCCCGCCAAATACTGTAATCAGCATGGATTTAAGAGCACCGTATCTTGATTTTTCACGAGTATGCCAATAACCAATGAGCAAGAAGGATGAAAGGCTCGTTAATTCCCAGAATGTATACAGTACGATCATGTTATCTGATAAAACAATTCCGAGCATCGCGCCCATAAACAGAAGCAGATATACATAGAACGTATGAAGCTGTTCCTTTGCTCTTGACAGATAATAAATGGAATAGAGGATTACAAGTGCACCGATTCCGGTAATTAATAGGGCAAATAAAAGGCCAAGTCCGTCAACATAGGCTGTAAATTGAATTCCGAGTGAAGGAATCCAATTCGCGGTAGAGTATGTGTTGGAGCCGCTGCTGACCGGTTTTATGTATTGGAAGAAATAAATAAAAAGGATGACCGGAAGGAGAAGCACGAACCACCCAGTATGTACATTTTTGAACCATTTATAAAACAATGGAACAAAAAGAGCCATTATAAAAGGAAGAAGAATGGCTAAATGCAGCAATGACATGTTTTGCCTCCAATCTAAGCAGTCTTAAGATTACGTACCGATCTGTGAAATAGAAGGATTTTCATAGATTATCCTTTTTTCTCTAGTATGAACCTGATGAAGAATTTTATCAGATTATTTCGGGTTCATATGAACTCATAATAATCATAACAAATTATGATTTTTTTGCATAACGCTAAGTTTTGGTGGGATGCTGAGCAGCAAGGAGTGATCTTCATGATGAAATTCAAAGCATTGGCTGGATTGTTAATTTTTGCAGTTTTGTGTACTCTCATTTGGTTCGTACAGCTAAAGACAAATGAATATTATGGAAGTCCATTTGTTGCTTCTTCAAAACAGCAAATCAGCGAACTTGAAATGAACAGACCGAATGATGTTTGGCATGTTCGCGAACCGATGCAAGTTGAATCCTTTAATCCCAGAGAGTACGTTAAAGTCATTCCACGTCCATAACGGTGATCCTAAAAAGAGTCTTTACAAATATTTCCCTCCTAAGCATAATGAAAAAGAATGCTTCTTGAAGGGACGACTTTATGAGAAATACTTATTTCACCAGCTATTTTCCATTAATCTCACTATTGCTCTTTAGTACTTCCTTATCTATTTCCACTGTTATGTACGTATCTGAAGTGCTGAAAAAAATCGGCATCTACAACAGTATGCTTGATTTCTTCTCAGAAAGTGAAATGAAAATTGCTTTTTTTGCTTTATTTGCTCTTCTTTATTTTATGATTTTTTCCGCTCTCAAACTGATTGCAAATACAGTAACCGAGCTCTCCTTTCTTTTTTTCTCACAGGATGCGGAAGGGGTCACATTGAATAAAATAAGAACGGGATCGGCCTTCTATCTTGCTGGAGGGGCTATATCGCTCTTTCTCGTTCAATTCAGCTGGATAATCGGAGGGGTTTTTCTTTTATCGACCCTTTGCTATTTCGTATTTATCATCTATCAGGCAAGCTCTATGGTAACATCCTGGTCTCTCATTGGAATGGTTTTGTTTAATATTCTGTTCTGGTTTGTATTTACCCTTGGACTGTTTTATTTATTCCTGCGCCTCTATAATGGACTGATTAATAGCTTGCCGATTTGAAAAAGGCTGTCGATCCTCTGTTGGATATGACAGCCTTTTCATATTTTTGAGCTAAGTTAAACTTGGTTGTTGATTTCCGCTGCGGAAGGTGAGCGTCCTCTGTGCCTTGCGCCTGCGGTGTCTCGCGCCTTCCGCTAGCTGAGGACTCCGGCTGCGTACGTTAATTGGCCGCAGCCTGCTCAGCACTCTCCGCCGTAGGGACTCAATCATGAAGAAGTCTCTTGCCCTCTGCTTTAATCAGAGACTATTCTAAAAATCGTTTTCTAACGGAGGAGTCGGGAAGCATGCAGCTGTCCTTTTTGCCAAACCATTTGTACCTGTTTCGCGCAATGAAGGAATATACCGCATCTCTTATGGGTCTTGGAATGATGAGCATAATACGCAGCATATTCATGGGAAACGGGAGAAAGCTTGCGGTTTTAAGGGCCGCTTCTGATTTTACATACACGTTCTCATCAAAGGCGAGGACAAAAGAATCAAAATTTTCGTGGTCTAGCTGATGTTTTTTAAGCAGCGCCTGTCCGTTTTCGGATTGGAGCGAAGCAAACCTGAAAACTGCTTCTTTATCCCGCTTAATGACAAACTTCACAACACCCTCGCATAAATTGCAGACTCCGTCAAAAAGAATGATAGGGGAGTGCATTTTATCTTTCTTCTGCAACTTGGTCACCGCCCATGATCATTTTCCAATACTTAAGGAGACTGCCGTTTTTGTAAATGGATTCGATCGATCCGTTATTGTCTTTCCCGAACCAGACAGCAGCTGTATAGCGATCAGTTAACCCCGAGAACCATAAATCATTGTAGTCATTGGTTGTTCCAGTTTTCCCGCCTATATAATTTGTTTCAAAGGACGCTATTTTCCCGGTTCCCTTTTTTACGACGGCTCCAAGCAAGTCCCGCATAACTGTATTCGTTTCCTTGCTCCACACCTGCTTAGGTGATTCCTTCCATTCAAAGAGCACCGATCCATCCATCGAAAGAATTCTTTTTATGGCTCTTCCGGATTGATACTGTCCTCCATTGCCGAATGCTGTATAGGCATTTGCAAGTTCAAGAGGAGAGAAACCTATTTCAACTCCTCCAAGAGCGGCTGCATAATTATCAGCTGGAATGCTGCCGCTGAAGTTAAAAGGCTTAAGATACGCAGCTGCCTTCTCTATTCCAACCTCTTTCAGCATTCTTACGGCAGGGGTATTATAGGATTGGCTAAAGGCCTTTTCAAGAGTAACCATGCCATACTCTTTTTTACTGTAGTTTTCAGGACAGAATGTTTTAATGCATAACCGATCTGCATTAATAAGACTGAACTTGCCAGCCTTTGATTTTTCGATATAGGGAACATAGTCAAGAAGCGGCTTAATAGCGGATCCAGGCTGCCTTCTTGCCTGAAAGGCTCTATTAAATTCATGCTTCTTATAGCGGTTTCCACCGCTCATTGCAACAATTTGATGATTATTGTGATCAATGATGACCGCAGCTGATTGATGGCTGTCATCTGAATATTTTTCATTTGCTTTATAAATTCTTTCCTGGAGAAAGGGATTTAAATACGTTTCAATCACGATGCCGGATTTGATTAGATCGGAGGCAGCCCTGCTTATCTGCTCAGGATCTGCAAGGCTATCCTTGGTGGCCACTGCTTGTTTTAGTTCTTCCATTACATAATCCGTATAATCAGGATACAGTTCTTCCTTCTTTTTAATGGCTAATTTAATGGGCTGGTCTTTCTCATTTTTCAGCTGATCCGAATTCAGCATTCCCGTTTCAGCAAGAAGCTGCAAAAGCCTTTCCTGCCTCTTTTTAGTCCTTTCAGGATATTTCAAAGGGTTATAGTAGGAAGGGTTATTCGGAATGGAGGCTAAATAGGCCATTTCCGCGGTCGTCAATGCTTTCAGCGATTTGCTGAAATAATAGTCTGCCGCCGCCCCCACCCCATATACCCTGTTTTGGAAGTAGATTGTATTTAAATAGCTTTCCAGGATCTTTTCTTTTGACCATTTCCGCTCCAGCTGGACCGAAATCAGCAGTTCGCTTAGCTTCCGGTTATAGGTTCGCTCATGGTTTAAATACAGATTTCTGGCAAGCTGCTGGGTAATTGTGCTGCCGCCCTGGTCAAGAGACTTATTTTTAGCGTTTACGAGCATCGCTCTTGCCGTCCCTTCAAAATCAAGACCGGCATGCTCATAAAAGCGCTTATCCTCTGATTGCAGAAAAAGCTCTTTCATTTGAGGGGGAATATCGGCGTCCCGGACGAAAATCCGATTCTGTCCTTCAGTGGTCAACTCGGATATTACCGCTCCTTCAGAGTCCTTGATATAACTGTTCATAAATGCAGAAGTTTCTTTAAGCGGAACCCGTTCATCAAGGGCCTCGGGGACGGACTTCAGACTTTCAACAGCCTGTCCGGAGCTTAACAGGAGGGATAAAGATAAAGGGATAAGAAGCAGGATGAAGCCCCATCCGAACCATTTTCTCAACACTTTCACATTCTTTCACTTAGGATCCATTCGTTTTTTTATTCATTTAAGAGGTGTAAAACCCCCGCCATTGGCTTTTTATAGGGAGCGACTCAGAAGCCGCCGCTCTGATGTAATCCTAGCATTGATTTCCAAATCTGAGAAGAATTTTTTTGCGCACAGAGACAAGGGAAACGTGCAGGAAAAATGTGTGCTTTTCCGATTAAAATTTTTCTAAAAATACAGTTAAATTAAGGAGGGCGGTGATATAATGGTAATAAAATGCAGGAAAGAAAGGAGGAAGAGCATGGACGGGTCGAAACCTCTGCTGTTTATTGATTTCGAATTCAGCATGCCTGACGGAAATTCGGGCTATAAAGGCTTTTATGCTGAAATCATTGAAGCTGGTCTCGTCTTTTCTAAAAACGGAAAAATCGAGCAGGAATTTTCATCCTTTGTGACGCCTGTTAAAGGAAAGCGTCTTACAGAACGCTGCAAATCGTTTCTGGGGATCACTCAGGCCCAGGTGGATCAGGGAATTTCATTTTCTAAATTGATTGAAGCTCTTAAGCAGCTGGATTCCCCTAAAAAAGTGGTAACCTGGGGAAACATGGACATGAAGGTTTTGAGAATGAATTGTGAAAAAAATCGCTGCGCCTTTCCATTTGAGAATGATGAATTTATCGATTTGTCTATGGAATATAAGAAATTTTTCGGGGACAGAAATCAGACAGGTTTATGGAAGGCCGTTGAGGAATATGGAAAGAAAGGAACGGGGCAGCATCACCGGGCTCTGGATGATGCATTAACAACCATGAAAATTTATAAGCTGATTGAAAAAGATAAAAAATATCTCGAAAAGCCAAATCCCACAACAATTGGAGACCGGGTTGATTTCACCAAGCTTCTAAGCAAGTTCGCAACATAAAGCCAAATCACTAATCATTGTGATTTGGCTTTGTGTTTAATTAGAGGTTATAATCTTTTTCAAGCTGATCAAGGCAGGCCATTGATCTTTTTGCCCATAAAGAGTCATCATTATTTAGAGAAGACCTCATTTGATCAATTGACTCGCGCAGGGACTTCTTATAATCCGGAATATCCCCGTCCAGCGGTTTTACCATGTTTTTCGGCACATTGGTTTGTTCGTTGAAGCTCAGTGCCCGCCTTTCATGAAAGAGGGGGACCTCCGCCTCCTTAGGCATGTGCAAATCTCCCTGCTGCGGATGCTTTAAAACCGCCTTAACCTGTACAAGAATATGCATAGGACGGATTGCTGTTACAACCCCTGCATACTTCCCTGTTTTGTAAATACCCGTTACATAATCGCCTGGCTGGAATTCCATACAACTCATTCCCCATTCCGCTCATTTTTGTTCATTTTACCACATATAAAGCCGGCCTTAAAAAAGGACTTGGTATAATCCGGCAGAAAGCTGTATAGTGAAGACAAGACTGTACAAGAAAGGTGGATCCGCTTACATGGGTTTTGTCCTATCCTTGTTTTTATATTTTCCTGAAGATAAAACCGAGTATATTCCTGCTGCCTTCCATATGGCCATTTTCCTGCTATTGGCCGTTCTGGCATTCCGCTTTTTCATCAAGCTGTCAAAAAAGGAAGAACGTGAAGTAAATGAGAATTATAAACACCTGAAGGGAAAAGATTTATAGTTTGCGCATGGGCCTTAGCTCTGCGTTTTTTTTACTGTTTACACTAACCTTGCTGCTGTGAACGAGTTTGAAAAGGGGCTTCACCCGCTGACTTGCGGCGGGGTATTAACCTGCTAAATAAAGAGCTCAATCGACTAGATAAAAGGGTAAGGCTAAATAACAGTCTCGACCGGCCAAATTAACGGGAGGAACGGCTAAATAAAGAGGCAGCACGGATGAATAAATCTTGACGGAGATATGTATCCGCACTCTGTAACCTGTATAAATCCCTTATCCTAAGAAAAAACTAGCCTACAAAGGGTTTTACTCCGCTTTTGCGGCTGGTATTACCCGCGCAAGGCTTGAGAGGAAACGGTCAGCAGCTGAATTAGTGAAACTCTTACGCTGTTGGAAGGTTCACTCTACGGATGGAGGTTCGGGTTTTGAGAAAATGGATGGGCATGTCCGCAGCAGCTCTGATATTGGCAGGCGGCTGCAGTCAGGATCAGCTGACCTCAATCGGGGTCGAAATGTTTAATACAGACGGAGATTCACTTGGAACAATCAAGCTGTCTGAACAGCCGGAGGGCGTGAAGTTTGATATCGTACTGGAAGGTCTTCAGCCGGGTGAGCACGGGTTCCATATTCACCAGAAGCCGGATTGCCAGGGCCCTGATTTTATTTCTGCCGGGGAACATTACAATCCTGATAACAAACAGCACGGTCTGCTGAATCCGGAAGGCGCACACCTTGGAGATCTGCCTAATATTGTGGCGGAGAATGATGGGAAAGCACAGGCTGAATTGTTTGGTCCGAAGCTCACTTTAAAAAAGGGTACCAAAAACTCGCTGCTCTTTAAAGAAGGAACGTCGATCATCATTACCGAAACGAAGGATGATGGAATGTCTCAGCCTGCTGGCGAATCCGGTGCCAGAATCGCTTGCGGAAAGATTACAGAAAAGGAAGCCATGCGTAAAGATAAAAAAGAAATCGATATTGAAGCAAAGCCCTGACTGCCATAGTCAGGGCTTATTTTAAGGACTTACAATCAGCCCCCGTGTTTATGGGGCAGGAAGAGGAGGGTCTGTTTGTTTATAAATCGGCAGCGAAACGGTAGCGGATGTTCCTGCACCCGGTTCGCTTTGATAACGCAGCGTTCCTTCATGCTGCTCGACAATGGAAAACGTAACGGTCAGTCCAAGTCCCGTTCCCTTCTCTTTCAGAGTGAAATACGGCTCGCCAATCCTTGCGAGCTGTTCAGCCGTCATTCCGACTCCATTGTCTTTAATTTTGATCCTGATAAAATCATGGGAAGAATAAGCCGTAATTTTAACCTCACCGTCCGATTCAGAGACTGCTTCAACTGCGTTCTTAAGGAGATTTAGAAAAACCTGCTTTAATCTTGATGAATCTCCATGAACGTATAAATCCGGCGCAATGCTGTTTCTGAAATGGACATTTTTTAAATTGGCATAGGAGGTCATAATTTTAACCACTTCCTCCAAAAGAGTGCTCAAAGAAAGCTTGTTTTTCTCAAAGTACTGCTGTTTGGCAAGATTGAGGTAATCCGTTATGATTTCCTGTGCTCTGTCAAGTTCGGATAGAACGAGGGCAATGTACTCCTCATTTTTAGGATCCATGTTTTTGCGGTCAGTACCTATGAGCTGAATAAATCCTCTAACGACTGTCAGCGGATTTCGTACCTCGTGGGCAACGCTCGCTGCAAGCTCGCTGACGATTGAAAGTTTTTCTGATTTAATGAGTCTTGCCCGGAGAAAGGCGCTCTCTTTCGTAGAGTTTATACAATAGATGGTCAGAATGAGCACAATTGTAAATAATAGAAAGGCGAGTAGCATTTCAGGCAGACTTTCAGCTAATGGGTATGGAAACAGTTTGAAAAAAGTAAGAATCGCAATAGTCAGATAGGTTAAGGCTGTTTTTATTCCGCTGAATAGCAATGCGAGCGCAAGCTTTGTATGAATTTTAAAGTCATTCCATTTTGACTGAAGCATGAGAGGAGCAATTAAAAAAAGCGGGGTTATGATAAGGGACATCCAAATGACATCGCCTCCCGAATATAAGCGATAGAGCAAGGCAGTACAGGCAACCGAGATGCCAGTCATAGGTCCTCCGTATAAAGCAGCTGCCAAATAAGGTATGTAATGCAGTCCATAGGGAAGTCCGTCTATCACGTAAATGGGGAAAATCATGCAAAGCACAGCTGAGAGGCTGCAAAGCAAATAAATCAGAAAAAGATTTGGTTTCGGTATAGTGGCTGTGGGTCTGTTGAGCCAGATGGCCTGATAGAGATAGATGGGGAACAGGATAAACGTCACTTGCAAAATTAAATCCTTTAAATTCTCCATTACGGTCTCCTATGTCGTTGATAGTGTTATTATACCATTATTGGAAAATATATGTTGTTTTTATGTGTGCCGAATGTTGAATTTTCAACGTTGTGCCAAGAAAAAAGTTTCTGTTTAAAAGTAGTATAAGTAAACTTTATTTTTTCGAAAATGGTCGGTGTGTGACAGATGTGCCCCGCAGGTTCCATCAGCCAAAAAAAACCGAAGATCACTCGTAAAGCGAGCGTTCTTCGGTTTTTCCATTCTCCCTCAACAGCCCTTCCGCTTTAGGAAGAAAAGGCTGCTTTCACCCTTGAAAGACCATCTTTCAAAGTTTCAAAGGAACAGCCCGCGTTGAGTCTGACAAATCCCTCTCCGCCAGGACCGTATTTTGTTCCTTCCTCCAGAGCCACCTTTCCTTTATGGAGGAGCCGTCTTTTGATTTCTTTGTCATCAAGCCCCAGTTCCCGGCAATCCAGCCATAAGAGATAGGAGGCATCCGGTTTGATTGCAGTCACACCCGGAACTTGACTGTTAAGAAAATCAATAGCATATTCCATATTCCTTTCTATGTAGGCGTTTAGTTCGCCCAGCCAGGCTGCGCCATGGCTGTATGCAGCCTCCATGCCTAAACTTCCCAGTGCATTGAGGGTAAAGAATCCTTGCCGATGAAGCGTTTCATCCATTCTTCTTCTCAGTGAGTCGTTTTCGATAACCATCACAGAGGCTTGAAGGCCGGCAAGATTGAACGTTTTGCTTGGAGCGAAGCAGGTTATGGAATGGTCTGAAAATTCTTTGCTGATGGATGCAAAGGGGACGTGCTTATGACCAAAGAGCATCAGGTCAGAATGGATTTCATCTGAGACCATGAGTACATCATGCTCTGCGCATAATTCGCCTATTTTCATTAATTCGTCAGCGTTCCAGGACCTGCCCCCAGGGTTGTGCGGATTGCATAAAAGCATCATTTTTACTTGGGGATCATCCATTTTTTTGGCCAGATCGTTAAAATCAATTTCATAGCGCCCGTCCTCAAGAATGAGCTGGCTATTAACAATTTCCCGTCCGTTTCGTTTGACCATGTCAAAAAATGGTGTATAAACAGGGGATTGAATCAGTACTTTTTCTCCGGGCTCGGAATAGGCTTGGATTGCAAAACTTAAAGCTGTTACGACTCCCGGGCTGAACAGGATCGCCTCTTTTTTAAACCGCCAGCCATTTCTTTTCTCTGCCCATTCCACAATCGCAGTCTTGGTGCTTTCTCCTATGGAAGAATACCCGAATATTCCATGGTCGATTCTTTTCTTTAACGCTTCTAGAACTTCTGCGGGGGCTTTAAAATCCATATCGGCTACCCACATAGGGAGCACATCAGATGTCCCAAATATTTCTTTTGTTAAGTCCCACTTAACGGAGTTGGTTTTGCGGCGTTCAACAATTTCATCGAATTGCTTCATTTCTTCACCTCTTAAACGGATTTCTTCTTTATATCGTAAATGTGTTAAAATAAATTTGCAAAAATAAGGTACGGGTGATGATGAATATGGAAACACAAGCTGCAAATGAAATCATGATGGAAATACTATATAAATGGGATCCATTTGGATGCGGAGAAGGTTTTTACGAGACCGAAGCCGTTGATGTTGTTCAGGCTGTTCATGAATTGGATCATTCGCCCGAGCTTGCGGAACGGATTCAAACTATTTACGAACATTCCTTCGAAAAATGGATTCCCATGGAGGAATGCTTGCAAATGGCCAGTAAATTATTAACTGTCAAAGAACAGGCAAGCTGCTGAATCAGAAAAAAGCCGGTGCATAACCGGCTTTTTTCTCTTTTTCCTCAGGCATGTGAAAAATTCATGATTCTGTCCATTACATGCATCGGTCTTTCCTCAGGAACAAGATGTCCTGTTTGGGCCAATTCAAACAATGATGCGTTGGGCAAATCCTTACTCATTCTTCTCCCTACTTCTACTGGTACGATTTTATCTTCCTGTCCCCATATTAAAAGGCTCGGCACTTCAATTTTCTTCAAATCATCCTGTGAGAGATCCCCTTCTCTGTCCCGGATCATACGGGTCAGTGCCATGAATATGCTGTCGTCTATAAATGGCTGCATATAACCGTCCATCATTTCCTGATCAATCAAAGAACGGTCATAAACGACATTGCAAAGGTTTTTGAAGACTCCCTGGCTGGAAAGCCAATGCTTAATGCAAAGATAAAAATAGGGAACATAGGACCCGCATATCATGTAGTGCTTCATGCGCTTCATGTAGCCTGAGCTGCAAAGCAAGACGACTTTTTTAAACATTTCCGGTTTTTCCTTTGTCGCATACAATGCCACCTGCCCCCCATGGAATGCCCTACCAGCACTGCATTTTTTACTTCAAGCTTTTCCAGCAGCTCAATGACAACCTTCGCCATATTGGAATAAGAGTGTACAAATCGGATCGATTTTTCTGTTTTTCCAAATGGGGGAAGGTCAATTGCGATAATCCGGAATTCTTCCTGAAGCAACGGAATAAGCCTTCTATAGCTGAACGTTGAAGATAAAAAACCGTGAAGCAAAACCATGGTCGGTTTTCCGGGATGTTTTTCATATAGCTCATAATGAATATTGATGCCCTGCAGGTTCATTGTAGAATGGCAAAAAGTTGGGTTCATAATCAACACTCCAGCAATGATAGTTATTGACAGGTATTCGTAAGAAACGGCAAAACGTGTCGATTTGGGACAAATTTTGACCGATTTTTTATTATTGTGTCCGGGAAATGTTGTCCCACTCATGTAAAAAATACCCCGAATGGCTATTTTGAAAACAGAATTTTCAGTCAACGAAATCATTTTCATGTTATAATGTTCTGAAGATTTTATTACAGGAGGGATTAGCATGAAACTGAATGAAAAAGAAACAGAGGTGCTGGAAATCCTGGAAGAGAACAGCAGGCTGCCAATCGCCTCCATCTCAAAAATGGCCGGGATAACTTCTGAGGAAGCAGAGCAGATTATTCATAAACTGGAACAGGAAAAAGTCATAATTGACTATGCGGCAACGATTGACTGGAGAAAAGTGGAAGGCCATGAAGGTGTAACTGCCATGATTGATGTAAAGGTTGCTCCTAAGCGTGGTGTGGGCTTTGATGAAATTGCAGAACGGGTCTATCGCTTTAAAGAGGTGCAATCCGTTTATCTCATGTCTGGAGCTTATGATTTAAGTGTCGTGATTGAGGGGCGTTCCATGTCTGAAGTGGCAAGATTTGTGTCAGAGAAGCTTTCAACTCTTGATTCCGTTCTTTCGACAACGACTCATTTTATTCTGAAAAAATATAAGCATGATGGCCGTATTTTTGAAACCGGAGAAGAAGATAAACGGATGGTGGTCACTCCGTAATGGATAGTTCCCGTTTTTTATCAACCAGTGTAACCGAACTCAAGCCTTCCGGCATAAGGAAATTTTTTGATCTTGCTGCCAGCATGGATGGCGTCATCTCACTAGGAGTCGGAGAACCGGATTTTGTCACATCATGGAGTGTGCGTGAAGCATGCATTCTTTCTCTGGAAAATGGTCACACGGCATATTCCGCCAATGCCGGTCTTATTGAGCTCAGAGAGGAAATCAGCTTGTATCTTGATCGAAAATTTCATGTGAATTACGAAGCGGAACGTGAAGTTTTAGTAACAGTAGGAGCAAGCCAGGCCTTGGATTTAGCTTTAAGAGCCATAATCAACCCCGGTGATGAGGTGATTATTCCCGAACCATGCTTCGTAGCATATGGGCCTCTTGTGAAGCTGGCAGGCGGAATTCCAGTATATGTATCCTCCAACTCGAACAATGGGTTTAAAACGCTCCCAGGTCAGATAGAAAAAGCAATTACTCAGAATACAAAGGCTGTTTTGATTTGTTCTCCGAGCAATCCAACCGGATCAATGCTCAGCAGAAAAGATTTGGAAAAAATATCAGTCATTATAAAGCAGCATGATCTCCTGGCAATTTCGGATGAGATTTATGCGGAGCTTTCCTATGATGAGGAATTCACGAGTCTCGCATCATTGGAGGGAATGAGAGAGAGAACCATCACAATCTCAGGATTTTCAAAGGGTTTTGCGATGACTGGCTGGAGATTGGGATTTGCTGCTGCTCCAGCACCGTTGCTGCAGGCGATGCTCAAAATCCATCAATATTCAATGATGTGCGCTCCCACGATGTCCCAGCACGCAGCATTGGAAGCATTAAGAAATGGTGAAGAAGATGTGCAGCGGATGAAAACAGATTATCGCAGAAGGCGGAATTATTTTGTCCGTTCATTAAACGAAGCGGGGTTTCCATGCCAGACACCGGGCGGAGCATTTTATGCCTTTCCATCAGTTGAATACACCGGTTTATCATCTGAGGAATTCGCCGAGCAGCTGCTGCTGGAGGAAAAAGTAGCAGTAGTACCCGGAAGTGTTTTTGGCCCTTCAGGAGAGGGATTTGTCAGATGCTCGTACGCTTCATCTCTTGCCCAGCTCGAAGAAGCATTAAAGAGGATGGCTGCCTTTATGAAACGCAGACAGCGTTCTGGAGCCCATTGGAAAACACTTCAGGATTTTTAAGCAAAAAAAAGGACAAAGCGAGTTCGCTTTGTCAGATAATAAAAGGGGGGAATACTAGAAAGCCTTTGATGGTTTTAGTATTCCCCCCTGATTATCTTATTAAACCTTTTTTATTCACCTTTTTTTATATTTTTTTCGAACAGGATTTGCAGGACCTTTAGAAAGTCATCCTCTGATAATTCATTTGTCTTTCTAAGGATAAGCTTTGCTTTTTTAATGCCGGCTTCTTTGATTAGCTGTTCCAATTCGGGATCCAAACCTGATGATGCAGTGATGTGTTTTTCCATAAGCTCGGATGCAGGGATGTCCAGTACAGTCGAAAAATTTAAAATGCTTGATGTATCCGGTATTTGTTCTCCTGACTCATATTTTTCAATAGCGGATACGCCCATTCTCATTTTCAAGGCAAGCTCCTGCTGCGACAGCCTTCTTTGCTCACGATAATGCTTAATGATTTCTCCAATTCTTTTCATGTAAATCCCTCCATTAAACATCTTATCTTCCTATTCTTATCCTACTTTTAAACCCGCTGATCTGCCCTTCTTAAAAATGGATTTTCTGTGAGCAACTTTTGAAACTTTCATTAACAAACCTTCGTTATATGTGCGAAAGGAGAGAGCACCATGCAGGAGGAAGAACTGGTAGCAAAAGCAAAACAAGGCAATACGGCAGCATTTCATCAGCTGGTTGAAAAGTATCGGCCTGCGGGATGTATAGAAATCTTCAATCATCAAAGGATCCAGCCGCTCTGATAGCTGAAACTGGATATAAAGGAAACATGAATACGCAACAAATCACTGTTTTAAGAATTTATCTTTATGCGATGCTTAAAAAAGATTATGAAACGGCATATACGCTTGCTGATACTCAAAAATCAAAATCAGAATTTCTTCAGGAAGCTGAAAAAGCACCGGCTGATTATTTGTCTTTAAATACAAAAGCCAAGTATTTAAAAGTGAAACACTCTGATGGAGAGGAGGGCATTACGGTCCTTGAACTATATTCTTTGGAAGGGATCGAACAAACATTTTATCTGAATACCAGCAGGAGCGGCTTATCTTCGCGAGTACAAATTGACAGACAGTAGTAAAGGGCTGTCTTAAAAGCCCTGCTGAGAGGAAATATCCAAATTGAAAACGCAAGAACACTCGCTGTATGAGTGATCTTTGGTTTTTAATTTGGGCTTAAAGAATGTTTTTAACCATGTGCTCTAACAATAAATAGTTAGGCTGATTGGAGTGGAAGGTGCGAGACTTCTTTGCTTAGAGCAGCGGGACCGGTGAGACCCCGCAGGCGCTTTATGCCGAGGAAGCTCACCGCCCGCCACGCGTAAAGCGAGTAACCTGCAGCGGAAATCAGCCATACCAGCCCCAATTTCAAACAGCAGGATTTAAGAAAGAATACTTTCTGGACAGTCCCTTTTTCTTTTTGATAAAAACCGCAACTTGTGATATACTTTTTACTTGCGTATATGTAGACCGAAATATAAAATTTTTAGGAGTGTTTAATGATGACAGCCACTTATGAAGTTGGAAATGTATATACAGGAAAAATTACAGGCATTCAGCCGTACGGAGCGTTTGTAGCGCTTGATGGCGATACTCAAGGCCTTGTTCATATTTCTGAAGTAACACATAGCTTTGTTAAGGATATTAACGAGCATTTGAAAGTTGGAGAGGAAGTTCAAGTGAAAGTTCTTTCCATCGACGAAAAAGCAGGCAAAATGAGCCTTTCAATCCGCGCCACTCAAGAAGCTCCTGAGCGTCCTGAAGTGAAAAAACAGCCAAGAAAGAAACAACCGGCTGCTTCAGCTGCTACTTCTTACTCTTCCGGTGATTCCGCACAAGGTTTCAACACACTGAAAGAAAAGCTTGAAGAATGGATCGAGCAATCCAAAAAATAATCAATAACTGTTAAAAGGCATCCGATTAGCCGGGTGCCTTTTTTGACGTTTTTTATTCGCCTTTTTCCGTAAACATTGCTGTTAAGGGTTAGGTAGGGGGAGGGTTGATTTTCTCTCCAGCTGCTCGGCTTCCTTTAAGCGGACGCTTAAGACTCCTCCTCTGAGCAGAGCGCCTGCGAGTAATGAGGCAGAAGGGGATATCAACTGCCAATAATAGGGCCAAAAGAAATGAGACTGTCTAAAAAGTCCTGCTCAGTGGAAATGATTGAAATCGAAACCCCCGGCCGCTGTGTGAGCATACCGGGGGTTTGTAATAGGTGCTTTGAGCAATTATGAGTTAGGCTGATTGAAGCATCCTGCAGCGGAAATCACCCAAAACCAATACAATTTCAAAAAGTGAAAGGAGCTTTGAAAACACTTGCTGGACTGCCATTCTCTTCCAGAGTATAAATTGTTACCTCATATCTGGCTTCGGCTCAGTGCGTCCAAGTTCCGCAGCTGGCTTGAAAAGAAGGCCAAGGTTGATCAATCCGGCAATTCCTACTAAGCCATAAATGATTCGGGACAGGGCTGCATTCTGTCCTCCGAAGATTGCGGCTACCAAATCAAATTGGAAAAAGCCGATCAATCCCCAGTTAACAGCTCCGATAATAGTAAGTACAAGTGCTGCACGCTGAATTCCACTCATGCACATAACCTCCTGTTGTTTGATTTATTCAATCTTAATTTGCGGAGTGCGGAAAAAATTATACACTGCTGATCTGAAAAATAGAGTCAATAAAATTTCAATTGAAGGAAAATACTAACCGAAGCGCATTTCTTTACAAAAGATTGGGCGAGGGTAGATAATACAGATGTAAATTTGAGGAGGCGAATTAAAATGGAAAATTTTACATACTACAATCCAACTAAGCTTATTTTCGGAAAAGGCCAGCTGGAGCAATTGAAGAACGAACTGCCTCAATACGGCAGCAAGGTTTTGCTTGTATATGGCGGCGGAAGCATTAAACGCAGCGGACTTTACGATCAGGTCATTTCTGTACTAAATGAAATGGGAGCGGAAGTATCTGAGCTTGCAGGAGTAGAACCGAATCCTCGCCTTACAACAGTAAGAAAAGGTGTGGACATCTGCAAAACTGAAGGAATTGAAGTCATTCTTGCAGTCGGAGGCGGAAGCGTTATTGACTGTACAAAAGCAATCGCAGCAGGCGCTAAGTACGATGGAGATGCATGGGATATTGTAACGAAAAAACATACTCCGGCTGACGCTCTTCCATTCGGAACAGTTCTTACACTTGCAGCGACAGGTTCAGAAATGAATTCAGGTTCTGTTATCACAAATTGGGAAACACAGGAGAAATACGGCTGGGGCAGCCCGCTTACATTCCCTAAATTCTCAATTCTTGATCCGGTTAATACTTTCACCGTGCCAAAAGACCACACTGTGTATGGCATTGTAGATATGATGTCCCATGTATTTGAGCAATACTTCCACCGTGCAACCAATACACCGCTGCAGGACCGCATGTGTGAATCCGTTCTAAAAACAGTCATTGAAACAGCACCAAAACTGCTGGAAGATCTTGAAAATTATGATCTTCGTGAAACCATTCTTTACAATGGTACAATTGCTCTTAATGGAACACTTCAAATGGGAGCACCTGGTGACTGGGCATCCCATAACATTGAGCATGCTGTATCAGCTGTTTACGATATCCCGCATGCGGGAGGATTGGCAATTCTTTTCCCTAACTGGATGAAGCACAATCTTAATGTGGATGTCAGCCGCTTTAAACAGCTTGCTGTTCGTGTGTTTGATGTGAATCCTGAAGGGAAAACGGATGAAGAAACAGCTCTTGAAGGAATCAGCCGTCTGCGTGATTTCTGGAGCAGCCTGGGTGCACCGACTCGTCTTGCTGATTACAGCATCAATGATGAGAACCTTGATGTGATTGCAGACAAAGCAATGATTTACGGTGAATTCGGACGTTTTAATCCGCTTAAAAAACAAGATGTAATCGACATTCTTCAAGCATCTCTATAAGAAGTGAAAAAGCTGATTTTCCATAGGGAAATCAGCTTTTTACGTAATTTCGTCATAGTGGAGAAACAGCGCCATAGTAATCATATCGGCATATACGCCATCTGCATAGCGGATTTCGCTGCGCATCCTGCCTTCTTCTTTGAACCCCAGAGTTTTATAAAGCTGTATGGCTTTATGATTATTTGAGAACACTTCCAGCGTTATCTTTTCAAGACCTTGTTCGCCTTTGCACCACTCGATCATTCTTCTCATTAATTCCTTGCCGATTCCATGGCCCTGAAAACTATTCTTGACGGAAATCCCGAAGGAACAGACGTGGTTTCTTCTGTTTCTTTTATGGCGGTTTACACTCAGCATTCCAATGAGACTTCGTCCTGAAAAGGCCAGTAAAATCATACCGCCGTCCTGATAGGTTTGTTTAATCCAGTATTCTTCATCCTCGATCGATGGATGATATTCACCGGCTTCACTGATCATATAAGGAGTTTCACCGAGGATTTTTTTAATATACCGTGTCATTTTAAAAGCATCTGCCTGCGTGGCAAAACGGATCATCGTTCTCATGGGTTCCTCCTAGAAAGGCTTGGAATCAGGAAAAATTTCCATCTAAATATTAATGTAACAGCTTTTTTGGAGGAGTCAAAAGAAAATTTGATCCTGGTATCGCTTTCATCTGTGGCTTGGCTTGATTTAAGGATTTAGTTTAGTTAAAGTGAAAGAGGCAAACAATTTAAGATTGGAGGATGAATACATGACACATGTTCGTTTTGATTATTCCAAAGCGCTGTCATTTTTCAGTGAGCACGAAGTTACATACCTGCGCGATTTTGTAAAAGTAGCGCATCATTCCATACACGAAAAAACAGGTGCCGGCAGCGATTACTTAGGCTGGGTAGACCTTCCTGTCAACTACGATAAAGAGGAATTCAGCCGCATTCAAAAGAGTGCAGCCAAAATTAAAGAAGATTCAGATGTGCTGGTTGTTATTGGAATCGGCGGATCTTATCTTGGAGCACGTGCTGCAATTGAAATGCTGAATCATTCTTTCTATAATGTTCTTTCAAAAGAAGACAGAAAGACTCCTCAGGTGATTTTCGCTGGAAATAACATTAGTTCCTCGTACATGAAAGACTTGATGGACGTTCTAAAAGGCAAAGATTTTTCAATTAATGTGATTTCCAAGTCTGGAACGACAACTGAACCAGCTCTTGCTTTCCGTATTTTCCGCAAGCTTTTAGAAGAGAAGTACGGAAAAGAAGAAGCACGCACACGCATTTATGCTACGACAGATAAAGCACGCGGTGCTCTTAAAACGCTTGCTGATGAAGAAGGCTATGAAAGCTTTGTGATTCCTGATGATGTGGGCGGACGCTATTCTGTATTAACAGCTGTAGGACTTCTACCGATTGCTGTAGCAGGAAACGACATTGAAGCAATGATGAAGGGTGCAGCGGATGCGATGAACGATTTCTCCAGTTCTGAGCTTGAAGAAAATGCTGCCTACCAATATGCCGCTGTCCGCAATGTTCTATACAGCAAAGGTAAAACAATCGAAATGCTGATTAACTATGAGCCGGGTCTTCAGTATTTCTCCGAGTGGTGGAAGCAGCTCTTCGGCGAAAGCGAAGGAAAAGACCAAAAAGGCATTTTCCCTTCTTCAGCTAATTTCTCAACGGACTTGCACTCTCTTGGACAATACGTTCAGGAAGGACGCAGAGATCTGTTTGAAACGGTCTTGAATGTGGAAAATTCCCGTCATGAATTGCTGATTGAAGAGGAAGACAATGACCTTGACGGCTTGAATTACCTTGCAGGCAAAAACGTGGACTTTGTTAATAAAAGGGCGTTTGAAGGAACGATGCTAGCTCATACAGACGGAGACGTTCCAAACCTGATTGTCAATGTTCCAGAGATGGATGCTTATACATTTGGCTATCTTGCGTACTTCTTTGAGATCGCCTGCGCGATGAGCGGCTATCTTCTTGGCGTCAATCCATTTGATCAGCCTGGTGTAGAAGCGTACAAAGTCAACATGTTCGCATTGCTTGGAAAACCTGGATTTGAAGAGAAGAAAGCAGAGCTTGAAAAACGCTTAAAATAAGTAACAAAAGGAACTGTCCAATTTTGGGCAGTTCCTTTTTGCATGAAACCCTGTGTAAAGGAAAACCTACCTTTTAAAACGGAGGTGTTCCCATGATTGAAATTCCTTCAAAGCTTGAAGGCCAGCAGTTTAATTTATTTGATCTGGAGTCAGAGCTCAAACCCCTTGGATATTCCATTGGCGGGGGCTGGGACTATGAAAAAGGATCGTTTGATTACAAAATAGATGATGAAGTGGGGTATCAGTTCTTGAGGCTTCCATTCTTTGCAGCAAGCGGGGCCCTGGACTCAAAAAATACAACAGTAAAGCTCGGTACTCCTTATTTATTGTCTCATAAATATCAAATTGGTCTCGATGATCATGCAAGGATCGGCAATTTCCAAGCATCCTTTAATCAATTTTCGGAGCCGCAGGATAAGGATGCTTCTTTCCCCGAGAAGTATATTGACCTTGGGAAATCATTAGTAAAAGAACTTGAAACGGTTCTTCTTTCCGAATAAAGGAGTTGCCTGAAAAGCCTGCTTTAGAGGATATATCTCCAATGAAACCGAAGACTGCTCGAAGTATGAGCGTTCTCCGGTTTTTATATGTACCTGCAGCGGGACAGCTGAGACCCCGGAGGCGCTTTGCTGCTTTAGGAGGATCACCGCCCGCCCAAGTATAAGCGAGCTGCCTGCAGCGGAAATCAGCCATTACAAGACATTTTCCAAAAGCAAAATTTACAAAAACAGATTAATACTGCTTTCTGGTTTAGCAAATAAACAGGATCGCCTTATCCCCTTCGTGTACGGTGAACTCGGCTGCCGGGTTATAGATTAGCTGATCATCGCGTTTTATTCCCACGAGTATGCTTCTGTGTTCAAGAAAGTAGAGGCTAAGATCCTTGAAAGGGGTCTCGCACAGAGGAATAGGGATATCAATCACCTCGATATGCTTCCCTTCACCCGGATTGACCATCTCTGTACTTTCCCGGATGGAATGCTTGTGCAGGACTCCATTTACCATAATGTGACTGGACAACTCGAATGTTTTAACGATTTCATCTGCTCCTGCACGAATAGCATTTGCAGCCTGATGGGCTGTTTGAATTTCTGCAATGGTATATGTATCAGGGTTTAGTCCTTTTACTGCAAGTATGATTAGTATGGTTTGCATATCCGCTTCTGTTTCATTTTTATGCTGATCAGAAGTGATGACAACAGTCCTGGCATTGGCTGAGTTTGCATGAAGCAGTGTGCTGTCCTGTATAGCAGGTCCTTTGATAAAGTGGATGTGGTCAATCGGAGATTCCTCTAGCGTCTGATCGATTAATACGATTTTCTGTTCAGGTGTCGCTTTCATCATGGAGCGGATCATCTCAGCAGATTTTGCATTCCATCCTACAATAATGACATGGTCTTTGCTTTTGAACATGAGTCTCCCCCTTTTATAGCTATGCTGAAGCTCCACAGCCGCTGCTGCAAAAGTAGCGAAAAAAGCTGTAGCGAAAGCTGCCCCAAGCAATATAATCAGCATTCCCACCGCTTTTCCCGCTATGGTTTTTGGGACGAGATCACCAAATCCAACTGTAGAAATTGTTACAACTGTCCACCATAAACCATCGAAAAGAGTGGGATAGGTTTCAGGCTCAACCCATGTCATGATCATACTGAAAATCAAAATCAGCAGCAGAACAAATAACGCGATCCGGGCATAAATAGGAAGCTTCTGCCAAGCCGTAATAAAGCGGCTTTTACTCATTTACTTTTCCTGCTTTGTTATCTGTGAAGGAGAGAAACTCTTTAATTAAAGTATTGATCTTGTTCTCAATTGTTTTTTCACCATAAATCTCGATTGCCTTAAGTATCACCTGCTCCGTCTCGGTAGTAAAACGGAGGATTGGTTTGTCTTCTTCCGATTGATTATATATCTGGATAAATACATCCAGTGCCTCATTCATTTGATCAATTGCTTCGCTAAGGTTTTCCTTCTCTTTCCCTGAGATTTTCATGGTTTCACCTTCTGCATCCATTCTTTATTGTGTAGTATGCACTTGTTTATCCATCTTCTTTCTGGATAACTGCGAAAAAAACTGCAGAAACTAGCAGGAGCAATGTTAACAGAGAAGCAGGGAGAAGGAGCTGTATAAAAATGATTGGGATCAATTTATTTTTAGTGTTTTTATTAATCGCCGCAACTGCCTTTTTTGTGGCAACAGAATTCGCCGTCGTAAAAGTCCGCAAATCACGCATTGACCAGCTCGTCGCAGAAGGGAACAAGAATGCCGTCTATGTAGAAAAGGCAATCAATAACCTTGATGAGGCACTTTCTGCCTGCCAGCTTGGAATTACAATCACCGCTCTCGGTTTGGGGTGGCTCGGGGAACCTACAGTGGAAAAGCTTCTTCATCCTCTCTTTCACAAATTAGCCTTGCAAGAACCGCTATCATCTATTCTTTCTTTTGTGATTGCTTTTGCTGCTGTAACATTTCTGCACGTAGTTATTGGTGAACTTGCCCCTAAAACCGTAGCGATTCAAAAAGCGGAGGAAGTCACCCTTCTATTTGCAAGACCGCTGCTGTTATTTTATAAAATCATGTTTCCCTTCATTAAAGCGTTAAACGGGTCAGCAAGAGTCATTGTAAGACTGTTCGGTTTCCATCAGGCATCCGAACATGAAGTAGCCCTTAGTGAAGAAGAACTGAGAATCATTTTATCCGAAAGCTTTGAAAAAGGAGAAATCAATCAGTCAGAGTACAAATATGTGAATAAAATCTTTGAATTTGATAACCGGCTGGCGAGAGAAATTATGGTGCCGAGAACGGAAATGGTAACAGTTGACTTAAATGAAAGCGTCCGTGAAAACATGGAAATCATGAGAAATGAACGGTACACAAGATACCCGGTGCAGGCAGAGGATAAAGACAATATTGTGGGAATCATTAATATTAAAGAAGTCTTTCATGCGCTGTATATTAGCAAGGATGTTAAAATGGCAGACATGATTCGGCCGGTCATTAAAGTAATTGAAACCATTCCCATTCAGGATTTGCTGATCCGGATGCAAAAAGACCGAATTCATTTAGCCATATTAGTCGATGAATATGGCGGAACTGCGGGTCTTGTCACTGTGGAGGATATCGTTGAGGAAATCGTCGGGGATATCAGGGATGAATTTGATACAGATGAGCAGCCTTATATCAGGAAAATCGCCGATGGACACTACATTGCGGATGGGAAAATTTTATTAGAGGAAATGAATGACCTGCTCGGTACGGAGCTTGAAGAAGAAGAAGTGGACACATTAGGAGGATGGATTCTGACGAAGAAAATTGATATTCAGCAGGGTGAATCCATTTCCGAAGGGACGCTGACATTCCTGGTAATGGAAATAGAAGGGCACCATATTAAGCTGATTGAAGTAAAACAATCGAAGTCAAGGCGGTCCCCCGAGGTAAACAGTAAAGACTGCTAAAAAGAAATTCCATTGTATTCAATCCATATTTCTGATAGCATTATTCTGTTATTCTGCACTTATTAGAGATATTGGATGGAGGTTCATTTATGAAAGCCTATCGCTTTCCGATTATCCTTTTATCTTCCATCATCATTGGAGCGATAATAGGATTGATTTTTGGAGAAAAAGCCGTTGTACTTAAGCCATTCGGCGACATATTTTTAAATGCAATGTTTACCGTTGTTGTTCCATTAGTATTCTTTACAATTGCTTCGTCCATCGCAAAGATGGGAGGCACGAAGCGTCTTGGAAAAATCATGGGGAGCATGCTTGGTGTATTTTTATTTACGGGGCTGATTGCTGCTCTTTACATGCTCGTAATCGTGAATATTTTCCCGCCTGCTGAAGGTGTGAATATGAAATTTGAAAAGCCTGAAGCAGTTGAAGAGGTGAGTCTTGCTGATCAGATCGTAAGCACGTTTACGGTTCCTGATTTTGCCGATCTTTTCTCAAGGAGCAATATGCTGTCCCTTATCGTTTTCTCTGTTCTTCTTGGGATTGCTGTTTCTGCCATCGGTGAAAAAGGGAAGCCGTTTTCAGCATTTCTTACATCCGGTTCTGAAGTGATGATGAAGATCGTTTCTTATATCATGTATTATGCACCGATTGGATTGGGCGCTTATTTTGCCACTCTTGTTGGGGAATATGGTCCAATGCTGCTTGGAACCTATTTTAAATCAGGAATTCTATATTATATTTCAGCGTTCATTTATTTCTTTGCTGCGTTTACGGTCTATGCATTCATGGCAGGGAAAAAACAGGGTATTAAAGTATTTTGGAGCAACATGCTCTCGCCAACCGTTACCTCTCTTGCTACCTGTTCAAGTGCTGCTTCCATTCCGGTAAATCTGGAAGCATCGAAGAAAATGGGAATTGCGCCTGACATCAGTGAAACAACGATTCCTCTTGGAGCTGCCCTTCATAAAGACGGTTCCGTTCTCGGAGGCGTACTGAAAATCGTTTTCCTTTTCGGGATTTTTGGAAAAGAATTCGCTGATTTTGGCACGATGACAAGCATTGTGCTGGTTGCGATTCTCGTTGGAACGGTTATGGGAGCTATTCCAAGCGGCGGAATGATAGGGGAAATGCTGATTCTAACCCTTTACGGTTTCCCGCCGGAAGCATTGCCGATTATCGCGGCTATTTCGACCATCATTGATCCTCCTGCAACCATGCTGAATGTAACGGGTGATAATGCAGCAGGAATGCTCGTATCACGATTGGTTGAAGGGAAAAACTGGATGAAGAAACAAGCCGGACGAATTTCTTCTAAAACTGCCTGAAAACGATTGTTTAACCATTATAAGCTCAGAAACTTCTGGGCTTTTTTTGCACCTTCGTTTTTGCCAATAAAATATGTTCAATCTTTAACATTTTTAGAGTATAATATGGTTTAGAAATTTATCTTATGTTTTTTAAAAATGTAAGCGAATACTTTATAGGGCAGCAGTCCCTTTGATAAAAGGAGTGTCATAAATGAAACGCATCTGGTGGAAAGAAGCGGTCGCGTATCAAATTTATCCGCGCAGCTTTATGGATTCAAACGGCGATGGAATTGGAGATATTAAGGGAATCATCTCAAAATTGGATTATTTACAGGACCTTGGAATCGATGTCATATGGATTTGCCCGATTTTCAAGTCTCCTAATGCGGATAATGGATATGATATTAGCGACTATCAGGATATCATGGAAGACTTCGGAACGATGGAGGATTTCGATTTGCTCCTCAAAGAGGTTCATGCCCGCGGTATGAAATTGATTCTGGATCTTGTAGTGAATCACTCGAGTGATGAGCACCCTTGGTTTATTGAGTCCCGTTCTTCTAAAGATAATCCAAAGAGAGACTGGTATATTTGGAGAGACGGCAAAGACGGCAAGGAGCCGAACAACTGGGAAAGTATCTTTAGCGGGTCCTCATGGGAGCTGGATGAAAAGACTGGTCAGTACTATTTGCACGTTTTTGCAGCGAAGCAGCCGGATTTGAACTGGAAAAATAAAGACATGCGCACGGCTGTCTACGATATGATCAATTGGTGGCTGGATAAAGGGATTGACGGCTTCCGAGTGGATGCAATCTCGCACATTAATAAAAAAGAAAACTTCCCGGACCTGCCAAACCCTCATGGACTGGATTACGTATCTTCATTTGACTATCATATGAATGTAGATGGAATTATGGAGTATTTAACTGAGCTGAAAGCGCAAACGTTTGCGCGTTATGACATCATGACAGTTGGAGAAGCAAACGGTGTAAAGCTGTCTCAGGCTGAAGAATGGGTGGGAGATGAAGATGGAATCTTCAACATGATCTTCCAATTTGAGCACCTTGGTCTTTGGGATAATGGAACAGAAGGACATGTCGACCTTGTCGAATTGAAAAAGACATTAACGAAATGGCAAAAGGGTCTTGAAGGAAACGGCTGGAACGCTCTTTTCCTTGAAAATCATGATCAGCCGCGTTCTGTTTCCACATGGGGAAATGATACAGAATATTTGACAGAGAGTGCAAAGTCTCTTGCTGCGATGTACTTTTTAATGCAAGGAACTCCGTTCATTTATCAGGGTCAGGAACTTGGCATGACGAATGTACGCTTCCCGTCCATTGACGATTATGATGATGTAGCCATGAAAAATCTTTACAAGTTTGAAACGGCTAAAGGGCGTCCTCACCAGGAAATCATGGAAATCATCTGGCTGAAGGGACGCGACAATTCCCGGACTCCAATGCAGTGGAATAATGAAAAAAATGGCGGATTTACTGCAGGTACACCATGGTTTGGAGTGAACGAAAACTATGACACCATTAATGTTGAAAAACAAATGGCAGATCCGGATTCTGTTTATCACTTCTTCAAGGAATTGATTCAAATCCGGAAAGAGAATGAGGTATTTGTATACGGAGATTACGATCTGATTTTGCCGGAAGACAAACAAATTTATGCGTATACTCGAACACTGGGACCTCAAAAGGCGCTTATTATCAGCAATATCAGCTCTAAGCCGGCTTTCTATCAATTCAGCGCTCTGCCGCTATCAAGCGAAGCCCTTCTGCTTTCCAACTATGAGTGCGGCTCGCATAAACACATGACTTCAGAAACACTGAAACCTTACGAAACTCGCGTCTATCTTTTTGCAGAATAAAATGGTATATTCGACCTAGTTCGACGCCGTTTTCATTCTTTAAGGATATAACGGCTCATTAAGCAAATGGATTATCCTTTGCTTTTTGGGCCTTTTTTTATTCTCCTTAATCCTCACGTTTTAAAATGGAAATATCGGTAAAATAAAGTTGATCTTTAAACAATAGGAGTATCTCAATGGAAAAATATAAAGCAAAATTGCTTGAAAATATCCGAAAGCAACTTCAAAGCTGGTATAAGGTAACGGAAGAGATCAACGGAAAAGAGCTGGATAAATTCCTTCATTCCCTTGCTGGCACAGCGCCGACAATCGGTCTGCAGAAAATCGGGGATGCGGCAAATCTCCTCATGAAAAAGTATAAAGAGATTCCTGAAGAAATGTGGTCTGCGGAATCAATCCAGCAATTCCTTTCTCCATTATTAGCCGTTGCTTATGATGAGGATGCAGTGGATCTTAAAGGGGAAGCACTCTCTAAAAAATACACCCCTGAAGAGAAGGATCTTATTATGCTCATAGACGATGATCCAGCTCTACTAATCTATTTAAAAGACAAATTGGAGAATGAAGGATTTACAGTGATGGCTTTTACGGAAGCCAAAAAAGCATTAAAGGCATTCTTTGATCTCGATCCCTCCTGTGTCATTATCGATGTCCATATGCAGGAGAAAAGCGGTCTGGAGATTCTGGAAGAATTTAAGAGGTACACCAATTTTCGGTTTATCCCGGCAGTTATGATTAGTGTTGATGATTCAAAGGAAACGAGAATGAAAAGCTACCAGCTGGATGCGGATGATTTTATTCCTAAGCCATTTGAAATGGACGAATTAATCGTACGGGTGAGAAGACTTGTTACGAAGAAAAAGCACTTGAAGGAACTGATTATGCTGGATGAACTGACCCGTGTCTATACGAGAAAGCATCTAAGCCCGTCTTTTAAACGCATCGCTGAACAAATGAATCGTGAGCAACAGCCTTTTAGTGCGGCAATGATTGATTTGGATCATTTTAAATCTATCAATGATACATATGGCCATCTTATGGGAGACCGGGTCCTGGCCGGGTTTGCGAATCTGCTGAAGCAAAATCTCAGGACTGGTGATCTTCCATTTCGGTATGGGGGGGAAGAATTTCTCATTTTATTTCCAAGGACGGATGTAAAAACGGCCAGCCTGGTTTTGAATAGAGTTCTTAATCGCTTTATGGACCATCCATTTGAAACAGATGGTGAATCATTCCGAGTCTCCTTTTCAGCGGGGGTCTCTGCGGCGTGCTTATCGGAGGGACTGGAGAATACGGTCAAGGCAGCAGATCATGCTTTATATAAAGCAAAACAGACAGGACGCGCAAAAACTATAGCGGCTGAAGCTTTGGCTCCCATTGAAGCCGTGCGTAAAAAACTGCGTTTTGCAGTCGTTGATGACGACCCGATTATTCGGACGATTCTTCAAGACCTATTCCAAAATAGCAGCTTAAATGAAAAATTTCTTTTGGATGTCCAAGCCTTCGAAGACGGATTGCAATTTCTGCAGTCAGAATGGCATCTTAAAGATCCAGAATCTTCGTCCTTCATTGTGCTTGACGGAATGATGCCGGAAATTGACGGGATTGAAGTGCTCAAAGTCATACGGAGTCTCAAACATCAAGAACGTTTTACGGTCGTTATGCTAACAAACAGGACAAGTGAAGAGGACATTACAACCGCCTTGAAGCTTGGAGCAGATGATTATTTAACGAAGCCGTTTAAATTAGCAGAGATCGAATCAAGAATATTCCACCTTATTAAGAAAATCAGCAGCTAAAAACAAAAGGTAAAGAATGAGCCTTTTTAGGCCGATAAATAGTAAGAGAACAAAAAGCGGCTATATGCAGCTAAGGGGGATTAATTATGGCTCGCCTTTTACTTGCTGAGGATGAAGAAGTTTTACGGATGCTCGTATCTGACACATTGGAAGATGACGGACATGAAATCGATGAGGCTTGTGACGGAGAAGAAGCATTGAACAAAATAATGGCTCATGATTACGATTTAATCGTGCTTGATTATATGATGCCGGTCTTTACGGGACTTGAAGTAATTGTAAAAGTCAGAGCTATACCCGAAAAGAAACATTCCATGATTCTAATGCTCAGTGCAAAAAGCCAAGTATCAGACCAGCGGGCGGCAATGGATGCGGGAGCCGATTATTTCATGGCAAAGCCATTCAGCCCAATCCAGCTCTCTGAAAAAATAGAGGAGATCCTGAAGTAGAATGAAGAAAAGTCTGACCAGGCAATTCAGTTTTTTAACCATTTCCATTCTGTTAATCTGCGTTTCCCTTTTTACATTTTTTTTAATGAATCAAAATAGAGAAGCTTCATTGTTTAGTGAAAACAATAAAGAGCTAAATAAAAAAGAAAACCTGGCCATTGAATTGGATTATGGTTTTAATTTGGCCATTTCCGAGTTCCGTGCCTACTTTGCCTTTGGAAACGAGGGGTCAGAATCCACTTATAAAAGCAATGCAGCAAAACAGCAGGAGGAAGTCCGGCTGACATTAGAAAAACTTGAAAAAAGTGCAAGTGAAAAAGAAGACCTGGCTTTCTATCAGGCAGCACAAGCTTTCTATCAATATTATTTTGAAGAGGCAACTCCAAAAGCGGTTAAACTCTATGAGTCCGGGGACCGCAAAGCTGTAACCCAGCTTGCCATCCAAGGCGGAGGTTCTGAAAACGTCCGGAAATTCCAGGAAAGTATGAAAAATTACCGTGTAAGTCTGGACAGAAAACTTGAAGAAAATGAACATCTATATACAAAAGGACTGCAAAACAGACAGATCAGCTTTTCTATTCTGCTAATTGTTCTGCTGGGAGGCATGTCCTTCCTAATCAGATTATTAACAAGAAGAATCAGTAAACCTTTAGTTGAGCTTACCGCAGCGGCGAGCAACATAGCTTCGGGCAGGGAAGTGCTGTTTGAGAACCGTACGAGCCGGGATGACGAACTGGGTGTTCTTCATCAGGCATTTGAACGGATGAGCTACAGCATCCATGAAAAAGAGCAGGATTTAAGCGCTCAAAATGAAGAACTCGTTGCCCAGCAGGATGAGCTGCAGGCTCAGCAGGCTGAGCTTGAGGAAGTACTGGATCAAATGAAGGACAGAGAAAATCAGCTGAAGCTCCGGAATGAGTTGATTAACGGAATTTCAAATACGCTTGATAAAAATGAGCTGCTTAAGAGCATTATAGCCTCACTGGCGCCGATAGCGCGTGCAGACAAAGCCATGATCGTTCTTATGAATCAAAATAGGGAATATGCTTCTGCCGGTGTAGAGGACTTCGAGGCCGAACAATTCCTTCAAAATCTTCATTCAGGTTTCACAAAAAAATTAATAGAAAACCGCAAGCCCTTCACCGTGAAAAGAGAAATGATTCCATCAGAAAAGGGCTATCACCAAACTCTCATGTACTGCTTTGATTTGTTTTTGCCTGTGTATTCTTCAGCCGGAGATCTTGAAGCCGTCCTCCTTTTCACCAGGTATTCAGGAGAATTTTCACAGGACGAAATAAATAACTATACGACATTGGCAAAAAGCATTTCTATTTCATTAGAAAAGGTTAAGCTGTACGAGCAGACAGAGGAAGAGAGACAGCTAAACAGAGATATTATGAACACGGTCCATGAAGGCATCCAGCTCGTTGATACAAGGGGTACCATCCTGCTGATGAATAAAACCATGCACGAACTGATCCAGGAATGGGAGGAAAAGCCGGCAGAAAAAACACCATTTAGTAAATGGCTGGCTTTATTCGAACCGAACATTGAAGATCAAGCAGGATTTAGGAGGTTTTTCCAAAAGGCTGTATTTGCTGAAACGAATGGCCATGAAAGTGAGCCCTTCCACTACCAGCTTCGCGAAGGTTCGGGTACCAGGGTCATTAAAGTATATGTAGAGCCTCTTTACAGAATGGACCATCGAATTGGAACCGTAATGGTTCACCGCGATATTACCCATGAGTATGAAGTGGATAAAATGAAATCGGAATTCGTCAGCACGGTAAGCCATGAGCTTCGGACGCCGCTTGCAAGCGTACTCGGGTTTACAGAACTAATGCTGCATAAAGAGCTCAAACCAGAACGCCAGAAAAAATATTTAACAACTATTTTCCAGGAAGCAAAGCGGCTCACATCTTTGATTAATGACTTTCTGGATGTCCAGCGAATGGAAGCCGGAAAACAAACCTATGAAAAGAAATATGATGATTTGTTTCCCCTCCTGCAGCAGCTGGCTGAATTGCAGCAAGTTCACGCTGCTCAGCATTTGATAAAACTGGAACGAATGACAGAGCAAACACTAGTGCTCGGAGACAAAGATAAACTGTCACAGGTATTCAGCAACCTGATTAGCAACGCAATCAAATATTCCCCTAATGGAGGAAATATCGAAATTTTGGTATACGAAGAAGAACAGTACTTGAATATCTCCGTAAAAGATGAAGGGCTGGGGATTCCTCCAGAAGCGATGGATAAATTATTCAATAAGTTTTACAGAGTCGACAACTCCGATCGCCGAAGAATCGGCGGAACAGGTCTTGGACTTGCCATAGTAAAAGAGATTGTCAAAGCCCATGAAGGAATGATCAGCATCCAATCTGAGCTGGGAAAAGGCAGTGTATTCACAGTACGCCTCCCGCTCGTTATCCAAATGGCAAGTGAATCTTATGAGGAACCGTCATCAGACCATAACTGCACCAATGTAATCATTATTGAGGATGACCTGAATCTGGCGAATTTGCTTAAGACCGAGCTTGAGGAGAGCCGTTTAAAGGTTGAAATATTCACAAACGGAAAAGAAGCACTGCGCCAAATCAGAGAGCAGCGTCCAGACGCCGTCGTACTGGATATTATGCTAGATGACCCTTCCTACACAGGATGGGACGTGCTCGAGGAAGTAAAAGGATGTGAAAAATTGAAGCAAATGCCGATCTTCATTTCATCGGCCCTTGAAGAGAAAGAAAAAGGCATTGAGCTTGGGGCAAGCGATTATCTTGTTAAGCCATACCAGCCGAGCCTTTTATCAAAACTCATTCTTCAAACCCTCCTGCAGCGGGACTTGAATGGACAAATATTAATTCCGGCAAGCGAAATGGACTAATTGGAAAGACACCCGTTAAGTGGCGGGTGTCTTTTTCTTGGTATTAAATAAGATTGGTTTTGGATGATTTCCGCTGCAGGATGCTCCCTTTCCGCGGGGCGGTCGGTGAGCCTCCTCGCCGCTTTGCGCCTGCGGGGTCTCACCTGTCCCGCTGCTCCCGCAGGAGTGTCGCACCTTCCGCTCCAATCAGCCTAACCCATAATTGTTCGAATTACTTTTTTAAAAGCTCTGTTAAACTTGGCTGTTGATTTCTCCTGCAGGCGTTCGCTTATCCTTGGGCGGGCGGTGAGCCTCCTCGGGGCAAGCGCCTGCGGGGTCTCATCTGTATCGCTGCTCCCCCAGAAGTCTCGCACCTTCCGCTCCAATCAGCCTAACCCATGATTGTTCGAATTACTTTTTTAAAAGCTCTGTTAAACTTGGCTGTTGATTTCCGCTTCAGGCGTTCGCTTATCCTTGGGCGGGCGGTGAGCCTCCTCTTGGCTTCGCCACTGCGGGGTCTCACCTGTCCCGCTGCTCCGAGGGAGTCTCACGCCTTCCGCTCCAATCAACAGGTGCTAAAAATCATCATAATGCTTGCTTTAACATAGTTATTTTTTAAAAACCCTCTGATTGCTCATACAGCATCCCGGGGGTGAGGACAATTTGAATCAATTCCTCTCAGCAAGACTTATAAGACAGAAAGGTGTTCCAATCAACCTTTTTAATTTCTATTCCCATTCTTCTTGAATGATAGAAAAGCGTGATTGAACACCCATCCAATTTCACACGGGTGATTACCAAAATATGTCCAACTCAGGTATAGGGATTTAATTCCAATGTAGAAACAAATGATAAACTTTAATTAAATGAAGCTGAAAGTGGTGGGGAAATAGATAATCACAAGTTTAATGAGTTCATTAAAATTTCCCAAAAACTAAATGAAATTGAAATTATTCCGTTGTTAATGGGATCGGTTGGCTTAGAAGTGATTACAGGGGAGAGCTGGGATGCTCAAGACATAGACATTCATGTACCAGGCGATAAAAGAGGATTGGAAGTGCCGCCGGAACTATCTATACATAACTGGATGGATATTGTGAAAATCATGACCTTAATGGAGTACAGCCTAATTGACTTGCATGAGCACGGGTTCTATAAAGAGGGATTATCAGTTGAATTTGGTATTTTTGACACTTTACCAAATTTCGCAAGGATACAATTAGTAGATTTAGAAATACATCATAAGGAGAACGCAAAGTATTATTTACTAAATCCTGAGCAATATTTACATGTTTTCAACTCTTCTTCAAAGGATAGCTACCGGGCAAATAAAAATAATCATAAAGATTTAAGAAAAATAGATTATTTAAAAAATATGATAGACTATGACTAAATTTTTACTGTTTTACTGGGTTATTTTTGGTAATATAAAATCTAGAGATGAAATGAGAGGAGAATCTGTTCATATGTGGAATGCCTTGAAATGATCGTTAATTAGATAGAGACAATTGCGGTCTTTTTTTTAAGGATACGTTTATTTGTCTATCTTAAATCATTCAAGGGACACATGGTGTGGACAATTGTATTCCCATTGCCGAGCAGATACCTTGTATATCTGCTTTTATTTTTGGGTAAAAATACATCTCTATTGATACAATCATAGAGTCCCTAAATTGGGGGAATTTTAATGGATAGTCAGTACGGCAATGAAGAAATGCTAACAGGAGGGAATGTCTCCAGCGTATATCGGCTGGGACATACTGTTCGACGAGAATTAAAGCCTGAGAGTATAAAAATTCATACATTACTCCAGCACCTTGAAAGCAAAGGCTTAAATGGTGTGCCAAAGTTTTTAGGTATTGATGAAAAAGGAAGAGAGATTTTATCTTTTATCGAAGGAGAAGCCGGGAATTATCCGTTAAAAACATATATGTGGTCGGATGAGGCTTTAAAAGAAATTGCAAAGATGCTTCGCCGCTATCATGATGCGGTAAGTGACTTTCCGATGAAAGAAACATGGCAGCCAATAGATAATACTCCGCAGCCCTTTGAGGTGATGTGCCATAATGACTTTGCTATCTATAACATTATTTTTCATCAAGAAAAACCAGCAGGTGTTATTGATTTCGATCTGGCTGCTCCTGGTCCTAGACTTTGGGATATCGCCTATACTCTTTACACGTGCGTTCCTTTAAGCAGATTGCATCATACGGAAGCTGGTGAGGCCGTTTATTACGATCCGCTAAAGGATAGTGAACGGATTAAACATAGAATTGAGAAGTTTTTTGATTCCTACGGTTTAGAGGGAAAGAAAACAGGGTTTTTAGAGATGGTATTGCTTCGAGTAGAAGGATTATGTAAAACGATGCAAAGGAAAGCCAAAGAAGGCGATATGGCGTTCCAAAAAATGATTGATGAAGGACATTATCAACATTATCAAGAGGACCTTCAATTCATTCGTGATCATGGAAAAGAGTGGATTTAAGAGTGAAATTTTGTTGAACCAACGGATTTAAAGCAGGTATAGGAATAAGCATGAGGGATCTTGATTCTGTATGTTTATCTCAAGGATGTTTTGAATTAAGTTCTTTGAAAAATAATAGGTTTGGCTGATTGGAGCGGAAGAAACGAGACTTCCCGGCCCGCGAAAAGCGAGTCCTGCAGCTGAAATCAGCCATTCCCATTCTAATTTGAGGCTATCGATTACTAATGTCTAAAGCTTCCGAATTCCGTTTAAACAGTCTACTGCGGTGATATTAATTAAAGAAAGAGAAGTTTACTATCTAGGAAAAGGAGTTTTCTCATGATCACTCATACAATAGAGACAAGGGAGCACGATGAATTTAAAGAGATTACAGAGCTTGTTCAGGAGGAGGTAACCAAGTCCGGTACGAAATCTGGCTTTGTCTTTATCTACTGCCCTCACACGACAGCAGGAATCACCATTAATGAAAATGCCGATCCCGATGTAAAAAGAGACATGATTGAAAGGTTCAACATCGTGTACCCGTGGGAAATGGAGTCAGACCGCCATATGGAAGGAAACACGGCAGCTCATATGAAAGCAAGTACTGTTGGAGCATCTGAGCAAATTATGATAGAGGATGGCCGTCTCGTACTGGGAAGATGGCAAGGAATCTATTTTTGCGAGTTTGATGGGCCAAGAACCCGCCGGATTTTTATAAAAATAACCAGTGATTAATTGTTTCCAGCACATTCACACTTGAATCCTGTACAAGGTGTTTTACACTTAAGAGGGTGATGAATTTGGAGATCGTGGATTATTCCTATAAAAAAAGAGGAAATGTCGAGTTTGTTTTTTCCCCGTTTCCTCATTCAAGAGTTCTTCTTTGTCCGATTAAAAATTACTTTTTTGTCCGGTATGTAAAATGGGATGACCGGGATCCCATTGTAGAGCGGGCCGATTTGGAGCATATGGAGTGGCTCGTTAACAAGCACTTTGGATTAGAAGCCTGGTACAAGCGGAGAAGGGCCTTTAAGCAGCCGGCAGAACCTGAATAGTCCGCTTATATAGCGGCTGTAGAGCTCCCAATCTTAGAGACAATCGTTCTATTTTGATAATAAACAGGCAATCCGCTGTTTGCCGGGCTGAAAAAGTACAAATATTTATAGTCCGGCCTGGTTGTCTGTGAAAGAAGATATGCAGAACGCTTTGACCCTGGATACCGGTAGTCATTCAGGCTTTTGATTACCCCGTCTGCATCTTTAATTCCCATACCATGGCCAAAATACTCTTTATTCCCCATCATGATGGTGTTTTCACCCCTCCATTGAGGATATTGCGCGTCAAAATCCGGGTTATTGAAATAAAGGCAATCTCCCGGTATATAATCATTCCCGCGCTGAGTTCGGATATTAAGATCCTCATCATGACGCCAGTCCCTTAATACAATGCCTCTAAATAATCGGTCAAACGCCCGGGCACCAAGGCTGTCGAGGGCTGCTTTATAAAATAAAATAACGATTGCTGTAGCGCATTCGAAGGCGTAAAAGCGTCCATTTGTAAAGATATCCTGAATTCCCGCAGAAGAAGGCACTCCCTGCCTTAAGATAAAGGCTCCTCTTTCAGTCAAAATCCACAAAGCCGGATTGCACATAGACGTTTCGAAAGTAGCAAATTCGGCACCGCTATACGTTAATGCTTTTGCCGCATCGATTACCTTATTCCTCATATTTAACTCGAATGAAAATTGTTCCATGCTTACGAATACATACTTTTCTTTATATTTCTCCATATTCAAGATCATTTCTTTTTGTACGGCTGTTTTCGCTTCTTTTTTGAGCTTGCTGTAATCCATTTCCTTGTTCTGAATGATAATCAAGAGAGTTCCTCCCATCAGCCATATAGTTAAGTCTATGCCGTATATGTGCGAAGAGAGCATGGATTCGGATAAGGAAGCCGCGTCGTTGACAGGAAGCCATTGAAAAAGCTGATTTGGCGTGATTTTAGCAGGACCTCTTACATGACAAATATGAAAAAAACATATAAGATAACAAAGGCGAAAATAATTCCTACTTAATTCATTGGAATGATCATATTATCGTATTGAAAGCCAAAATAGGGAGGAAACAAGCATGGGTTTTGTTATTTTAAATATTATTTTATTGCTGCTCATCATCGCAGGTCTTTTTTACATGCAAAAAAAGCATGTATCTTTTTCTAAACGGGTGTTTACCGCATTAGGAATTGGGATTGTGTTCGGTTACGCCCTGCAGGCCGCATATGGCGCTGATTCGGAAGCGCTTATATCCTCCATAGACTGGTTTGGCATAGTGGGGGACGGTTATGTAAAGCTTCTTCAAATGGTTGTTATGCCCCTTGTGTTTATCTCCATTGTTGCTGCTTTCACCAGGTTGAAACTGTCAGCGAATATCGGGAAAATCAGCGGACTTATTTTAGCAGTTTTATTAGGAACGACGGCCATCTCAGCTGCTGTCGGAATTGCTTCAGCTACAGGCTTCGGACTGGAAGCCATTCAAATTGATCAAGGTGACGCAGAAAAAGAGAGAGCGGCGCAGATAGAAGAGAAATTCAGTGAAATTGAAGGGCAGACATTCCCTCAGAAGGTAGTCGAATTGCTGCCGGCAAATCCATTTCTTGATCTTACGGGTGAACGTCCTTCTTCAACTATTGCTGTCGTTATTTTTGCGGCCTTTATAGGAATTGCTTTTCTTGGAGTGAAAAGGAAGCAGCCAGAACAGGCTGAAATGTTTTCAAAAATTATTGATGCTCTATATGCAATCGTCATGCGGATTGTAACGCTTATCTTGCGTTTGACTCCGTATGGGGTACTTGCCATTATGACTTCGACAGTGGCGCTAAGCGATTTTGATTCAATTTTAAAACTAGGTAAATTCGTCATTGCATCTTATATAGCGCTAGCTGTGATGTTCATCATTCATTTGGTTATTATTTCTGTTTCTGGATTAAATCCGATTCTTTATATAAAAAAAATCATACCTGTTTTATCGTTTGCCTTCACATCCAGATCAAGTGCAGGTACGCTGCCGCTTAATGTAAGCACACAGACTAAAAAGCTGGGAGTGCCGGAAGGAATCGCGAACTTCGCCGGGTCGTTCGGCCTTACAATTGGCCAAAATGGCTGTGCCGGGATTTATCCTGCGATGCTCGCAGTAATGATTGCTCCGTCACAGAATATCAACCCTCTTGATCCTGGATTTATTCTTACGCTGATCGTGGTTGTAGTGATCAGTTCTTTTGGAGTAGCGGGAGTGGGAGGCGGAGCAACATTCGCTGCCATTTTAGTTCTTTCCACTTTGAACTTGCCAGTCGCTTTAGCAGGTCTGCTCATCTCAGTCGAACCTCTGATCGATATGGGGAGAACCGCTTTAAACGTTAGCGGAAGCATGACAGCTGGAATTGTAACAAGCCGCGTAACGAAGGAACTGGATACAGAAACGTACAATAGCCGGCAAACGGGTAATGCAGAAGCTTATTAAATCCGGCTGCCCGGACAATTCATGAACCACCGGTTGAGACTAAAAATTTGCTGTTTTAAATAGGTTCTTTGTGCAAAAATGTTTAGGCTGAGTGGGAGCAACGGGACAGGTGCGACCCTAAAGGAGTTTCCGCCCGTTCCATTTAAAGGGGGACATCCTGGAGCGGGAATCCTCCATAACCAATCCTGTTTCATAGCAGTAAAGTCCGCGAAAACAGTCTTTAGAAAAAACCCCTCTCGGAAGCAGAAAAACAGTTCCTCGTGATACAATGGACTTGAACAAATTTCTGCTAATCCGAGGAGGGAATTGTATGTTTACAACAGTCAACGATTTTTTAAACGAATGGCAACAGGAATCATTGTTAACTCAAAAAACACTAGATGTGCTGACGGATGAATCACTAAGCCAGGAAGTTTCGCCAGAACTCTACAGCATCGGGAGCGTGGCTTGGCACATTACGGGATCTGTTTACTATTTCCCTTCACAAATTGGAGTAGAATTTGAGCATCCTGATCTTCAAAAAAAGGCACCTGAGTCCGCTGCTGAAATCAAAGAGACCTACATAACACTCAGCCAGCGCTTAACAGAAGCATTACCGGATCAGGTAACGGATGAGAGAATGCACGAAGTCATGGATCTTTTTGGATATAAGCTTCCAGTACAAGGCGTACTTCGTTTGTTTATCCAGCATCAGGCACATCACCGTGCACAGCTGACCGTACTCATGAGACTTGCTGGATTGAAGGTTCCTGGCATTTATGGACCAAGCAAGGAAGAATGGGAAGCAATGAATGCGCTAAAAAGCTAATATGTGAAATCTTTTGTAAAGCCGGGTTCATTTCCGGCTTTTTTCTATGCTTAGAAATCGGATAAAGCGTCTAATCCTTGTTAAAACAGCAATTATGATGAAAAAGTGTTTCAACATTTCCGGTAAGGGAAAGGATAAGTAGCATAATAAATAAGGAGTGTTTCAGATGTCCGAGAAAAATCATATGATCGACCGAACAGGCGATGTAAATCCGGGAGAAATCGAAGACGTAGTCAGCCGAATCGGTGTGGATAAACAGGAAGAAATACTTGAAAACTTTGATGGATTCAAAAAATATCTCAGGGAAAAAGTCGAGGTAGGCAAAAAAATAGGCCTGAGCGAGGAGCAGCTTGCGAAAACGACTGAGCGTGTCGCCAATTATCTGGCAGATCACGTAAACCCGAAAAACCGTGAAGAGTATCTTCTGCAGGAGCTGTGGAAATCTGGAGATAAACAGCAGCAGCACGCATTAGCTCATATGCTTTTGAACATGGTGGAGAAAGAATAGTAAACGAAAAAAGTACTTCCTGACGCGGAAGTACTTTTTTTATGAGTGAATTCTTTTACGAGTTGATAGCCTGTACAAATGCAACGGCAGCTGATTTACTGCTCTGAGGATTTTGGCCGGTAACAAACCGTGTATCGGCAACTACATGATCGGAATAAGCAGCAGCTCCCTCAAATTGTGCACCCTGCTCTCTTAGTTTGGATTCAAGCAGGAATGGCATTAAGGCATCGAGACCTGTCTGCTGTTCTTCCTCATTTGTAAAACCTGTTAAATTGACTCCGTCGACAAGCCATTTGCCGTTTGAAAGCTTTGTTCCTACAAATCCGGCAGGGCCATGGCAAACAGCGCCAATTACTTTATTATTTTCAGCAAAATAGGCCAGAGCTTTTTGAAGCGAAGGATCTTCTGGAAGATCAAACATTGTTCCATGGCCTCCAGGCAGGAATATACCATTGAAATCCTGTGGGTTCAGCGCAGAAAGCACTTCCGTATTTTGAAGCATAGCGATAGCATCGTCCCATTCATCCGGAGGCGTTCCTTCCACACTATTAGGGTCGATAGGAATTCTTCCTCCTTTAGGACTCGCTGCTCTAACTTGAAATCCGCTGTTCACAAATTCATTATACGGCTCTGCGAATTCACCAAGCCATAAGCCTGTTTCGTGTTCTTTATCAATCTCACTTGAATTAGTTAATACCATTAATATCTTTTTCATGTCATTATCCCTCCTAGGGTTTTCAGTACATTGTATATTTAACCTCAATGTGTGCTCTTTAACCGTAATTTTTTCTTTTATGATTCGCCATCGGGTAAATCGGGTTAAAATAAGTTGTGGAAATGAGGAACACCATGAAAAAATGGCTGAAGGTATTTGTCACGATTTTGCTTCGAAAGATGGACTTACGTCACTTAAGGACATCGAAAACTCAGAAATTCAAGGCGGGAATCATGCGCAATTTGGACTTTACGAAAAGCAAAAAGGGGATAACCCAGCAGACATTCCGGCAGAGCAGCAGCAAAAGCAGGTTATTCAATACATGGAAAATTGGATAAAAAGAGGGAGCGGCAAGTAACACCGCTCCCTCTTGCTATGTGCAGGGAGGATAAATCATCAGCCCCGCGTCATTCATTATTGAACCGTTTCTGTTTTTTTCTTTGGAGAATAGGCAAGAAGCAGCGCGATCGCTCCCACTATTGCTGCAATTAAAAACGGAATTTTCACTCCTGCAGCCTGGCCGACCAACCCTGATACGACAGGTGCGAATGCAGCTCCAAGCCAGCGCAGAAAATTATATCCTCCTGAAATAATGCTTCGCTCAAACGGAGCCTCCATCACATGGCTTGTGAATAGAGCGTTGTTCAATCCGGATACAAGACCGGAAAGAATAATGATCATAATCATAAGCGGGGTAGAGCTGACGAAGAAGAGCAATAATAGCAGTGCCGTGAAAATAGCCAAAGTTACTGGAAGGATTTCTTTTGCCGTCCATTTCTTTTCAAGAGTATGACTAAGCCCTGCAGATCCATATGCAAGACATAAACCCCATCCGAAGAAAACGAATCCAATCTGAATTGTATCCAACTTTACAACAAGAGGGGAATAGGCAAGAACCACAAAGAAACCGTAATAATAGAGCATTCCAGCCAGGGCCGTTTTAATAAATGGCTTATAGGCAAAAAGCTGCTTTAATTCTTTAAGTCCGGCAGGTTTCCGCTTTTGCTTGTTTACAGGTTCATACACAAACAGCATGACCAGCAGGAAGGCAGCAAAAATAAGAAGTCCTGTTGCCATAAACGGGAATCTCCAGGAATGACCTCCGAGGACTCCTCCTAATAAAGGACCGCCGGCCATTCCGAGCCCGATTGCTGCTTCATACATCCCGACTGCCTTATGAGAATCAATGGATAGGGCAATTAACAGCGTCATGGCTGTTGCAAAAAACATGGAATTTCCTAAACCCCAGCCAGCCCGGAAGATGGAGAGCTCAGCGATGGTGTTTGAGATGCCGCAAATAAAGGCAAAAATAGTAACGATGGCCAATCCGATGACCATCATTTTTTTATCTCCAAAGCGGCTGGCTAAAATACCTGCGGGAATCATCATGATGGCCATGGTTAAAATATAAGCTGTAAACAGCAGTTCGACTTGCCAATGAGTAGCTCCAATTTGATCAGCTATCACTGGAAGAATCGGGTCGACCACTCCAATTCCCATAAAAGCAAGAAAGGTTGCGAGCACTGTAATATTTCGTGCAAATGCTTGTTTTTTCATTCGGATCACCTTACTCTTTCAAAAGTTGTGTTACTTTGTCCTGAAGCTGTGAAATCTCGTCTCTGAAATCCCTCATCCGTTCCATTTTTTTATCAATCATGACGATTTGTTCGGATAGTCCGGCTGCAATATGGTCAAGTTCTTCTCTTCGTTTTGAAGTATCCCGTGAATTACGGTAATCCTCGCGGTGGTGCTGAATTTTTTCGCGGAGCTTCACAAAGTCCTGAAGCTCTTGAAGAGAAAAACCAAGGATATCCTTTGCCAGCACGACCTTTTTTAACCGTTCAATGTCATCCTCACTATACAGCCGGGTACCGCCATCTGTTCGTTCAGGCTCTGTAATCAGACCGAGCTCTTCATAATATCGAATCGTTCTTTTAGTCAGGCCTGTTTCTCTTGCTGCATCATCAATTTTGAATTTATTCATCCGCACCATTCCCTTCGCACTAAAGATAACCTTAACGTTAACGTTAGATTTTGTCAAGAACTCTCCCTTTCATTGAATAAATTAGACCTATATTGCTCATGTTAAAAAAGATTCTTCATTTAGGAGGTGAGCACGTGGGTATTTTTGGAAAAGATCACAAATCAGAAAAGCAATCACACCAAGGCCAAAATGATAGCCAGGCTCTTCAATCTGCTCTTTCAGATGCAGAACAGGCGCTGCAAGGCGATCCTTTGAAAGAAGCAGTTGAGAAAAAGAAAAATAACCACCGTTAATTAATTGCATAAAAAGAGAACGGGTTTACAGACCCGTTCTTCTTATTTTTTAGGCAGCTTTTTATTAAGGAAAAACGTTCCGAAGGGAATCACGGAGGCGATGAGTGCTAACCCCATTTTTATAATGCTCCAGCGGTGACGGAACGCTGCATTTGCAACAGCGAGAATAAATAGTACAAAAAACAGTCCGTGCAGGGAGCCGACAATTGTTACTGCCATAGGTATGTCTGCAAAATACTTAAGCGGCATAGCGATTGCAAGGAGGACGATGAAAGAAATTCCCTCAATCGTTCCTATGACCCGCAGTCTTTTAATTGGTGTAGAAACCAGCATGTTTAATCTCCTTCCTAATCGAGTGCTAGGACTATTATATACAATCCATTCAGCAGTTCATGTCCATTTTTGTCATTTGTCACAATACGTACACAGAAAAAAATATATTGTCGTTAAAAACATAGTTGACTTATCGGAATTATTTGAATAAACTTGCATTAATAGATACAGAGACTGATCGGTCAACCGAAGGTCCTGAACGTAAAAACGTTCAGGGCCTTTTTCAGTCCCAGGAGGAGGAAAAACTTTGAATAAGCTCATTATTTTTATTTTCGTAGGACTGCTTGCGCAATTTATCGATGGTGCCCTTGGAATGGCATACGGGGTTACTTCAACAACCCTGCTTCTTACCTTCGGCATAGCCCCTGCTGTTGCATCTGCCTCAGTGCATATTGCAGAAGTGGCAACAACTGCCGCATCTGGAGCTTCCCATATTAAATTTGGAAATGTAGATAAAAAGACGGTACTGAAACTGATTATTCCAGGGTCAATCGGAGCGTTTGCGGGAGCCTGTTTTTTGAGCAGCCTTCCAGGGGATCTGGTAAAACCTTATGTATCCATTTTCCTTCTCGCTCTCGGGATTTACGTCACCATCCGCTTTCTATTCCTGGTCAGGCAGCAGCAGAAGGTAGAAGATAAACTTGAGATATCTGCTAAAAAAGCTGTTCCGCTTGGACTGATTGCAGGATTCTTTGATGCAACAGGCGGCGGAGGCTGGGGGCCGATTGCGACACCAGTGCTGCTTTCTCAGAAAGGCACTTCGGCCAGAAAGGTAGTCGGAACAGTTGACACAAGCGAGTTTGCAATTGCTTTATCCGCTTCCATTGGATTTATTATTTCGCTTGGATGGGAACAGGTAAATTGGCTATGGGCAGGGGCCTTAATGATTGGAGGAGTCATCGCAGCGCCGCTTGCTGCCTGGCTTGTACGAAAAATACCTGCTCATTTACTTGGAGTTCTTGTCGGCGGTTTTATCGTCTTAACTAATGCAAGAACGCTATTGCAGATGTGGGTGCCAAATCAAAGTCTTCATCCAGTCATTTACGGTGTTATTCTTCTCTTATGGGCCGGAACGATTGCGTTCTCGGTTTTAAAGTATCGTGAAATATCACGGAAAGAGGAAGCGGGAGAATATCAGCTATAGAGGAATAGATTGCCCAAATTGATGTCTAAAGCTGTGCATCATCCTTGAGCGTAAATCAAGCAAGCACAGTACCAATTCATAGGAAACAGCAAAAATGAATGATGAAAAACAGGGCAGAACCACGTGGCCCTGTTTTTTTATTTGGCTATGTTAAACATGATGATTTTTAACACCTGCCGATTGGAGTTGAGGTCGTGATACTCCAGCGGGAGCAGCGGGACTGGTGAGACACCGCAGGCGCAAAGCGCAGAGGAGGCTCCCGCCCGCAGCGGAAATCATCAGCCGAGTTTGACAAAGCTTTTTATTTAGAAACAGTTTTCGCATGTTTCTGCAGTAATAGACAAATTAATTAATAATTTACAAGAAATAAATCCCTATTCATCTATTATTTGCTATAATATGACTTGTTGTTTACTAAATGGAAAAAGGAGTTATACTGATATGCTAAAAGACACCCGTCCATATCCCTTGCTGCTGGTAATGATCTTACTGTTAAGCTTTATCATCCCTAACCCTCCTGCCAAAGCGGAATCTATGTCCATAATGGGATCCTCCATGCTGACCTCAAAGCAAATGGGCGATTATGTCCTTCTAAACAATCCAACTCCCAAACTAACAACTGTCACAATCTATCAGCTTGCTGAACTTTATCTGGAAACGGGCAGAAAAGAAGGCGTCCGGGGAGACATCGCCTTTGCTCAGGCCATCCATGAGACCGGATTTTTTAATTACGGCGGCGATGTGGTTCCGCAGCAAAATAACTATGCTGGAATCGGCACAACCGGAGGCGGAGTAAAAGGTGCATATTTTAGTACACCGGAAGAAGGAGTTCGAGCGCATATTCAGCATTTGAAAGCTTATGCGAGCACCGAACCGCTGAATACAGAGCTTGCTGATCCCCGTTTCAAACTGGTTAAACGCGGCATCGCCCCTTTATGGTCTGACTTGAATGGAAGATGGGCAGTACCAGGCAGAGACTATGGCGAAAAAGTATTGGAAATTCACTTCAATATGGCAAAAATTACGCTTGCGATTCCGAAAGTATATCTTCCAGCCAACCACAAACTGCCGGTTGCAAAGCTTGTGATCAAATCAGAGGTACCGATGCTTTCACCTGACGGATCTGTCTTGAAAATGCTGAATACAGATGAAAACATCCGTGTTTACGGTGTTTTAGGCAACAGCTATGATGTTGGCGGCGGGTATTTAATTGAAGCCAATAGCAGCAAGATGAGTGCGTACATAGGCAGAATATTGATTAAGGACTCAAAAACAGTTATTTACAGTCCGGACGGATCTGTTTTCAGACCGGTCCGCACCGGAGAAGCTCTTCGGGTTTATGATTATGATGAAAATGCTTATCAGGTAGGCGGAGGATATTATGTTTCCGCAGCGGACAAGCCCATTTACCACCTTGGCCGCGTCCAGTTTTCAGCTGATACGGTTATGATTAGTCCAGAAGGGACCCCTTTCAGCCTATTAAAAAAGAATACCGAATCACGGGTTTATGGAATTAATGGAAACCAGCTTGATTTGGGCGGCGGCTATACCGTCACCTATGATGCAAAACAAATGAAATATGTAAATTAACGAAAAACCGGACAGCCTTTGCGGCTGTCCGGTTTTTAATTCTTCATTTAGGATGTTTGATTTTAAATAGTTCATTTAAAAGCTCCCAGTTTTCAGGGAATGGCTCTCCAAGAACCCAATAAGCAACGCCGCGAAGTTTATAGTCCTGAACAAGCTTAAATTTAGCTCTGGCACTTTGTTCATTTTCAAACCAGACCACATGCTTTTTCCCATCGTCTCCTTTGTAGTAAAAGAAAGGAGATTGACTTTTATTGTCAAACTGAATTTCAGATCCTTTTGCTACGGCAAGATCTGCAGCTTCCTGAGGGGCAATTCGTTTAGCAAAGGAATTTCCTTTCTTGTACGGAAGGACCCAGTCATAGCCATAAAGCGGAGCACCCATGACAATCTTTTCTCTTGGAATTTCTGTCAGGGCATAATCAACGACCTTCTTTACTTGTTCAATCGGAGATACAGCCATCGGAGGTCCGCCTGACCATCCCCATTCATAAGTCATCAATATCACAAAATCTGCGAGCTCCCCATGGCGTTTGTAATCATGAGCACCATGCCATGGGCCAGCCTGGTCATTGCTCGTCTTGGGAGCAAGTGCTGTTGATACAAGGTAGCCTTCCTTTTGAACACGCGGAATGATGGTTTCCAGGAATCCGTTAAATAGGGCACGATCCTTTTCACGGATATGTTCAAAATCAATATTCAATGCTTTGTAGCCTTTAGCCTTCATCGTATCAAGCAGGCTCGTCATTAATTTTTCAGAGGCTTTTTTGTCTGTAAAAATTTTATGGGCGATATCCGGTGAAAAATTTCCATCCATAAAGTTTGTAAGGACGAGCATTGGAACTGTGGCAGTGTCTTTAACGGATGAGAGCGGCTTCTGATCATCCAGCGGGATCAGGCTGCCGTCTTCTTTCACCCTGTAGCTGAAAAAGGCGGTATAGGAAAGGAGATTTCCTGTATTGCGTATTTCTTTTGAGGCTGCATTTGGATCCACTGGCTCAAGGAATCCAATGGTTTCAATTTTCCGTTTTTTAAATTCTGTGTCAGAAGGATTGGTATCCTTCGTTTTGTTGCTGATTTGGTCAACGCGCGGTTTTTCATTTACCTGATTTGCTGAGCGCATCATTTTGTTTTTCGTTTCGCCGTCATTAGCGTTTCCGGTATTGCCCATGCATCCGGAGAGGAGCATGGTGAATCCTAGAAGGAAAAGGGTCATCCTCTTCATTCGGATCCCTCCTTTTTTTTCTTAGATTGTCTAACAGATGCTAATTTATGCATGGGTGATGAAGTGAAGGGAAAATAAGGTTTACATTCCTTTCCAGAATATTTTTCGTCAAATTTCTCTGGAAAATGGTATAGTATTAAAGGAGATTTACATAGTGTCGTGCACAGATTGAAGGAGGCAGCAACATGCAAATTGGATTAATCGGACTTGGAAAAATGGGCTATAATCTGGCTCTTAATATGAAAGATCATGGCTACGATGTCATTGCGAATGACGTAAGTGCAGAGGCACTTCAAGCCATACGGGGAGAAGGAATCGAGACGGCTGACAGCATTCAAATGCTTGCAGAAAAACTTCCTTCACCGAAAATTATCTGGATGATGGTTCCTGCAGGAGAGATAACAGAACATGTCATTCAGCAGGTATCCGCTCATATGAGTGAAGGAGATATCCTGATTGATGGCGGAAACTCCAATTACAAAGAAACAATCAGAAGGGGCCAGGAGCTCAAAGAAAAAGGAATATACTTCGTGGACTGCGGAACAAGCGGCGGAACAGAAGGCGCAAGAAACGGGATTTGCACAATGATCGGAGCTGAGCCTGAGGCATTCGCGGCGGTGGAGAAGCTGTTCCGTGATCTTTCAGTTGAAAACGGATATCTTCATGCAGGGAAGCCCGGAAGCGGCCATTTCCTTAAAATGGTTCACAATGGTGTGGAATATGGAATGATGCAATCCATTGCTGAAGGATTTGAAATTCTGGACAAAAGTGATTTTGATTATGATTACAAAGAGGTTTCACGAGTATGGAACAATGGATCGGTTATCCGCTCATGGCTCATGGAACTAATGGAAAATGCATTCTCTAAAGACCCGGAACTTGCAGGAATCCGCGGTGTCATGAACTCTTCGGGTGAAGGGAAATGGACAGTGGAAGCTGCGCTTGATTTCCAAGCTTCAGCTCCTGTTATTGCTATGTCATTGTTCATGAGATATCGTTCCCAGGAAAATGATACCTTCCACGGCAAGGTCGTTTCTGCGCTTCGAAATGAATTCGGCGGACACGCTGTAGTGAAAAGCGAAGAGTAAACATAAAAGCTGCTCCTATTAATCCGGGAGCAGTTTTTGTTTATCATGAAGGTAAAAAAGCACTTCCGCTTTTTTGTTATGTTTAGCAATATGAGCATGGGGTATTTTAATTACTAACATCAAATCAATGTTTTGAAAGGAGAATCACCCATGAATAAACGTAATGGATTAATTATTTCAGGTGTTGCTTTGTCAACTGCAGGTGTTGCCGCTACTGTCTACTTGAAAGATAGATCAAGACGCGAGAAAGTGACAGACGGAGTTAAACAAGCGCAGGACAAAGTCGTCTCCATGTTCTCAAAAAGCAAAAACAAAGAAGATGAAAACTTCCCGATTGATAAAGGCGGCAATCCGGATCCTCAGGATGTCGAAGATAACAAAATGGTTTCTGAAGGTGCACAGTACAGCGTCCAATACTACAATGACAACAAACAGCAGTAGTTCATTGGCAAACCTATCCTGAATTTAGGGTAGGTTTTTTTTGCTTTTATACTAGTACTTCTAACTAGACCCTTTGCATATATACTATTGAACTTAATTTTCACTGCGGAATTTTAAGTGGGGTATTCCAGTGCAATGGCATCCTCCCGCAAAGTAACCTGGCTTACCTCGTATTCCAAAAGTTTTATTCCTCAATCAAAAATTATTCCTATTACTATGAAGAAGGCTTAAGACTTCTTTTTCAATGTTTTTGGCGGATCCCAGGCTTGACGATCATAAAGCGGGGATCTTCCCGTTGGAAACGAATAGATAGCCAATAAAAAAAGTTCTAATGGTCTATCATACAAGCGCATGTTAAGTAAATGAATATATTAATAACAGGCTATGTTAAAGAATCAGGTTGATTTGAACATTTGTTGATTGGAGCGGCAGGCGTGAGGCTTTTGCAGGAAATCGGATTAGGGGAAACCCTCGCAGGCACAAAGGGCCGAGGAAGCTTCAAAACTACCCGCGGAATGATAACGACTGCAGCGTAAATCATCAGACAATTTAACAGAGCTTAATAATAAGGAAAGGGATGATAGGGAACTTTGAAACCACTTTCGGTTAAATATATTACGAAAATAATAGATGGAAATATAATACAAGGTTCTAATGACTTAATGATTGAGAATTGTGCTTACCGCCTGAAGCAAGTGAAAAGAAAAAACACCTTATTCTTTTCAAAAAAAATCGGTCTAAATTGGGAAAAAATGGAACAATACTTTCCTTTAGTAATTGTAATTGAAGAGTCTATAGAAATCAATAATAAAAAAACAAATATCTTAGGTTTAACAATCATTCAAGTAAAAGATTTACAAAAGGCTTTATGGAATTTCATTAAACATTATAGGGGATTATTTAATATTCCTATTATAGCGATTACAGGAACAAGTGGAAAAACAACCACCAAGGAAATGATAAAACATATATTAGAAGAGGATAAAAAGGTTGCGGCAACGAGCAGAAGTAATAATTCGCGTACCGCTCATCTTGAATACCTCCTCAACATTGATGATGAGACTGATGCCGCTGTTTTTGAGACTGCGGTTGGGGCACCAGGAGACATTTTGAATGCAAGTGAATATTTCGCTCCAACTATTGGTGTTATTACAAATATAGGTTCTCACCATTTGAACTTTTGCAAAACGGAAGAAGAGTATATTAATGCAAAAGGAGAAATGGTAAGAGCTGTTGGTGAAAATGGAGTATTGATCATTAATGCTGATGATTTGAATTGTAAAAAAATAAATTTAGAAAATTTTAAAGGGAAAATAGTAACAATAGGTATTCATTCAAATGCACACTTCAAAGCTTCCCATCTCAAATATAAGGATAATGGCATGGATTTTATATTAAATTATAAAGGTCACTATTACCCTATATTTGTTCCTGGTTTTGGCGAACATCAAGTATTTAATGCCTTAGCTGCAGTAGCTGCAGTAAAAAATATAGGGGGAAGTATCCCTAAGTCCATAGCTAGAATACGAACGTTTAAACCATTAAATAAACATCTTCAATTTTTTAATGGAAAGAACGGCTCGAAGATAATAGACGATACCTGGAGTTCAAATACCACGTCATTAGAAGCTGCATTAAAAGTTTTAAGTGCTGTAGGAAAAGATAAGAAAAAAGTAGCGATCTTGAGCAGCTTTACGGATTTAGGCAGTTGGAACTATATCATACATGAGCGAGCCGGAGAATTTATTGCTAAGACAGATATCGATGTTCTAATTACCCTCGGACCCATCTCAAAGTGGATGGCAAATCGCGCATTAGATCACGGATTTAATGGATTGCATTATTCTTTTGGGAATAGTGACCAAGTCGTTAATTTTCTAGAAAAGACGATTAATGAGAAAACTCTTATACTTGTTAAGGGTGATATGTATGCAAAAGTACCAAAAGAAATTGTTTCAAAGCTGATAGAAAGGGAGCCTTTTAATTAATATCGCTAATTACAAAAAATCAATGCCAAGTAACAAAAATGTTATTATGCCCCATCTGTGAACAGAAAATGACTGGTCTCAGGATAGATTATTTAAGATATGATGAAAGGAAAGTGATAAACAAGAGGTGACCTTTTTAATGAAGAATCATTCGGTAAATGTAATCGGTTCTCTAGTAGATAATGAAACACGCTGTACACATTACCATAGTCCGCTTGATATCATTGCGATCAAATTCTGGTGCTGCAAGGAGTATTATCCTTGTCACCTATGCCACGCGGAACATGCAGATCATAAGGCACAGGTCTGGCCAGCCGGAATGTTTGATGAGAAAGCCGTATTATGCGGAAAGTGCGGAAATGAACTGACGATCAATGACTATTTGGAATGCAGTTCTGTTTGTCCGGAATGCAAAGGATGCTTTAATCCGGGGTGCAGCGCTCATGCCGGTTTGTATTTCCAGATTCTTTGATTATTTTTCCTGTAGTGGTATAATAATAGAATATTACCAATATTTAAGTTTGCTAGGGGAGCCGGTAGTCCGGCTGAGAGGAAAACACATGAGTTTTTGACCCTTTAACCTGATCTAGTTCGTACTAGCGTAGGGAAGCGGCACTGTTCATATATGTATGTTCAGCCCATTTCCTTACGCGAAATGGGCTTTTTTGATGGAAAAAACCTTCACTGGGGGTGCCGATGCGGCTGAGAGAAGCGATTTCGCTTTAACCCTTAATACCTGATCCGGATAATGCCGGCGAAGGGAAGTGGTATGCAAATGCGTTTTATTGCAGCCGCTTCTCTTACAGAGGGCGGTTTTTTGCTGCTCTCAAATTGGAGGGAAACAGCAGATGGAATTTCACGTCGTTACAAATGGAAAGCTTGGATTCGATGAGATCATCCGATTTATGAAAATCGCAGGTTCAAAGATTGATTATCTCCACATAAGGGAGAAAGAAAAAACAGCTATGGATATTTATGAAGGTGTCCGATCTCTCATAGCGTCAGGCATTCCCGCGGAGAAATTGATTATGAATGACCGGGCAGATATTGCTTGGGCAGTCGGATTGACAAGGGTGCAGCTGGGATATAAAAGTCTTTCGCCTTCCGCGGTCAAATCGGCAGTTCCGGACATTCATGCCGGTCAATCGATTCATTCGCTCGAAGAAGCTATGATTGCTGAAAAGTCAGGAGCAGATTCAGTCCTTTTCGGACACCTCTTTGAAACCGGAAGCAAAAAAGGCCTGCTGCCGAAGGGAATTGAATCAGCAAAGAGACTGGCATGCAGGCTTTCCATTGATGTCCTCGTAATTGGAGGGATCAAACCTATGCATATTCAAACTTTGTCAGAAGGAAAGATTGCTGGATTCGCAGTCATGTCCGGAATTTGGGAGAGCAGCAGCCCGATCAGTGCAGTAGAAGAATATAGGAATGCAATTACGGCATGCAAGGAGGCGCGATTATGAAGGAATATGACATCTGTATAATTGGAGGCGGCGTAATTGGCTGTTCTATAGCATACGAGCTTTCCAAAAAAGGATACAAGGCAGCTATTTTTGAAAAAGGAAAAGCCGGCCAGGAAAGCTCAAGTGCTGCAGCGGGTCTTCTAGGTGTACAGGCAGAATGGGATGAATATGATCCGCTGTTTGACCTAGCGAGGGAAAGCAGAGAGATGTTCCCCGAACTTGCAGAAGAATTAAGAGATGTCTCAGGAATTGACATTGGCTATGAGGAGAAAGGAATTTATAAAATAGCCGAAACAGACGAAGAGCTTGCTCAGCTTGAAAAAACAGCGGCATGGCAGACAAGAACAGGAGAGCCTGTGCAGCTTATGACAAAGGATGAGATGAAAGAAAAAGAGCCGCTGCTATCAAATTCTGTTCTAGGAGGAGCCTATTACCCTAAGGATGGGCACGTCATCGCACCAGCATTAGCGAAGGCGTATGAGCACTCTGCTCTTCTTAATGGAGCAAAGATATTTGAACATGCCGCTGTTGATGAGGTATTGCTGGATAGCGGAAAAGCATCAGGAGTGAGAGCGAACGGCCAGATCTTCCAGTGTGGCAAGGTAATTATTGCAGCGGGGGCATGGAGCACTCCATTTTTAAAGCCTTTTAGTCCTTCAAGTGAAACGTATCCGGTAAAAGGAGAAATGATCAGTGTGCTGAGTAAAGAAAAACTGATCAGCAAGCCTTTATATAAAAATGGTTTTTATATCGTTCCTAAAAGAGGCGGCAGATACTTGGTCGGGGCTACAGTGAAGGAACGGGATTTTACTAAGGATGTTTCGCTTTCAGGGATGATGCATTTGATGGATACAGCAAAGCGGATTTTACCGGCGATTGCGCAAGCCGGCTTTGAAAAAGCATGGAGCGGGCTTCGGCCTCAAAGTGCCAAAGGGGCCCCTTACATCGAAGAACATGATGAACTGAAAGGACTTTATGCTTGTACCGGCCATTACCGCAATGGGATCCTGTTAAGCCCTGCTTCCGGAAAGGCCATGGCGGACTTAGTCGCAAAAGAATCAGCACCCATCGGGAGGTAATGCAATGAAGGTGAAAATTAATGGGAGCTGGACGGAAATTCCGGATTCGATCCGTTCGGTTGCCCAACTGGCCAAGCATTTGAATATTGATGGAAAACCAATCGTAATCGAAAAAAATGCACAAATCCTGGAAAAGGAAGCCCATCAGGATGAAGCTGTTGCACACGAAGATCATTTTGAGATCGTTACATTTGTAGGAGGCGGATAACATGCTGAAAATAGGACCCCTTTCATTTCAATCAAGACTGCTGCTTGGAACTGGAAAATATCCCAATTTTGATGTTCAAAAAAAGGCGATTGAAGAATCAGAAACAGAAATATTAACATTTGCGGTTAGAAGAATGGATATATTTGAAAGCTCCCAGCCTAACCTGCTGGAGAAGCTGGATTTGAACCGTTATTCTCTGCTTCCCAACACTGCTGGCGCTAAAACCGCGGGAGAAGCGGTGAGGATTGCGAAGCTCGCTAAAGCTTCCGGCCTTTGTACGATGATTAAGGTGGAAGTCATCGGAGACTTTCAGACGCTTCTTCCGGATCCTTTTGAAACGCTTAAAGCATGCGAAATCCTTTTGAAGGAAGGATTTATCGTCCTCCCTTACATATCGGATGATGTCATATTGGCAAAACGCCTTCAAGAAATGGGCGTTCATGCTGTTATGCCGGGTGCGTCACCAATTGGATCAGGAATGGGAATTGTCAATCCGCTCAATTTAAGTCTTATTATCGAGCAGGCTTCTGTTCCGGTTATCGTTGATGCAGGAATCGGGAGTCCGGCAGATGCAGCCCTTGCCATGGAAATGGGGGCGGATGGAGTTCTTCTTAATACAGCCGTGTCGGCTGCGAAGGATCCTGTTAGAATGGCCGCTGCCATGAAGCTTGCCATTCAGGCGGGTCATCTTGGACGGGAAGCGGGCAGAATTCCGAAGAAACGGTATGCAGCTGCAAGCAGTCCAAGTGAAGGAATGAGTGTCATTGAGTGACCGGTATTCAAGGCAGACACTTTTCTTCCCGAATGGGGAAAATGGACAGGCAGAAATCTCCTCAAAAACCGTTTTGTTAATTGGATGCGGTGCACTGGGAAGCGGAATAGCTGAAACTCTTGTCCGGGCAGGAACAGGCAAACTGATTCTTGTGGACCGGGATTATGTAGATGAGAGCAATCTGCAGCGGCAGCAGCTTTTTACAGAGCAGGATGTGGAAGAGCAGCTGCCGAAAGCGGAAGCTGCTAAAAGAAGACTGCAGCAAATCAATCATCTGCCAGAAATAGAAGCCTGCGTCATGCATGCAAGTCCTGCTTCCGTTGCTAGAATAATAACCGGTGTGGATTTAATCATGGATGGTACAGATAATTTCGAAACACGATGGATGATCAATGATCTGTCCCATCGTTACGGCATTCCGTGGATATACGGGGCGTGTGTTGGAAGCTACGGTTTATCCTGCACCTTTATTCCGGGAACCGGACCTTGCTTAGCGTGTCTGATGGGCAGTATGCCAATGGGAGGCGAAACGTGTGATACGGCAGGGATTATAGCTCCTGCTGTCAGTATGACCGTTTCTCATCAAACCGCTCAGGCATTAAAAATTCTGTCAGGAAACATCCACGCAGTCAGGACAGAGCTTTATTCATTTGACGTATGGAATAACAGTTATTCAGCATTAAAAGTGGAAAACATGAAGAAAATGAACTGTAAAACGTGCGGTTCTGATCCTGTTTATCCATATTTGAAGGATGAAAACACCGCGAGGACGGCCGTTCTTTGCGGAAGAAATACCGTCCAAATCAGGCCTCCCGAAGAGGTGGAAATCCGCTTTGATCATATCGCGGAGAGGCTTGCAGGAAAAGTGGAAAACCTCTCTTTCAATCCATTCCTGCTTTCCTTTACAAAAGGGCCATTCCGTCTGGTCGCTTTTAAGGATGGCAGAGTGCTGATTCACGGTACAAAAAAGACCGATGAAGCAAGATCATTATATAACCGCTACTTTGGTTAAAATAAGGAGCCGGCCTTTTGCCGGTTCCTTATTTTCTGTTATCCTCAATGTGTTTATTACCTTAAATAAACGCTTAATGATTCAGGAAAACGGGTAACAAATAAGATGTTTATGAAATCATTCATAGAAACAGGTGAGAAAATGATTCGTTTTGAAAGGGCGACAAAGGTTTATCCAGATGGCACAAAGGCAGTACATACGATGGATTTGGAAATAAAAAAGGGAGAATTCTTTGTTTTTATCGGTCCAAGCGGATGCGGTAAGACCACCACGATGAAAATGATTAACCGGCTGATTGATCCTTCAGACGGGAGTGTTTTCATTCAGGAGAAAAACGTTCAGGATTATGAAATTCATGAGCTGAGATGGAATATAGGCTATGTATTGCAGCAGATTGCCTTGTTTCCTCATATGACAATTGAAGAGAATATAGCAGTTGTACCTGAGCTGAAAAAGTGGAAATCAAATCAAATCAGAAAGCGGGTTGATGAACTTCTTGAAATGGTTGGGCTTGATCCTGACACATATAGAGGCCGGAAACCAAGCGAGCTATCGGGAGGACAGCAGCAAAGGATCGGAGTCGTCCGCGCCTTTGCGGCAGATCCTGATATTATTTTGATGGACGAACCTTTTAGCGCCTTGGATCCAATTAGCAGAGAAAAGCTTCAAAACGATATAGCAGATCTTCAAAAAAGAATCAAAAAAACAATCGTTTTTGTAACCCATGATATCCAGGAGGCTTTGGCACTTGGGGATCGCGTCGCTATTATGAAAGATGGTGAGCTGATTCAGGTCGATACACCAAATGGCCTTATTCAAAATCCGGCAAACGATTTTGTAAAAGAATTTATCGGTTCAAGAGCCGTTCCTGAGCGCAGGGTCCGTCAGGCGAAAATCGGCGAGCTTTCACATGCATTTAAAACGGTCCCTGCTGAGTTTCCTGACCCGCCGATTAACCATGATGCTTCTGTGCAAGAAGCAATTGAACGGTTAAGAGGCAAACCTGCTCTCGCCGTCGAAAAAGATGGGGCCATTATGGGCGTTATCACTTCAGAGGGTATGATGGAATACCTGGCTGAACAGCTCGGAATGGAGGGAGTAAAATGAACGCATTCATTACCACCTTCCAGGAGCGGCAGGACCAGCTGTGGACAGCCCTGCTCGAGCACATTCAAATATCGTTTATTGCACTCATCATTGCTGTGATTATTACGATTCCGCTCGGCATTCTATTGACGAGAAAAGCAAGGCTTGCTGAAGGAGTAATCGGAGTAACGGCTGTCTTGCAAACCATTCCTTCTCTAGCTTTGCTGGGACTCCTTATTCCGCTGGTAGGGATAGGGGTTGTACCGGTTGTTATTGCGCTCGTTATTTATGCACTCCTCCCGATTCTGCGGAATACGTATACCGGGATAAAAGAAGTCGATCCCTCTCTTGTTGAAGCAGCAAGAGCAATGGGAATGAACAACCGAAAACGCTTGTTCAAAGTAGAACTTCCGCTGGCATTGCCCGTTATTATGGCTGGAATCCGAACAGCTATGGTATTGATTGTCGGAACGACCACTCTTGCTGCATTGATTGGTGCAGGAGGACTCGGAAAGCTGATTCTTCTTGGGATAGACCGGAATGATAACATGCTGATTATTCTTGGAGCGATTCCCGCTGCCCTGCTTGCTATCTTTTTTGATGTATTGCTCAGACTTGCAGAAAAAGCTTCTACAAGAGGTTCAGCGAAGAAAGCAGGAATTGCAGCGCTGGTCATCGCTCTCATTATTGCTGTGCCGCTCGCCTGGGGATCAGGGAAAAAAGATATCGTGATTGCAGGAAAGCTTGGCTCTGAGCCTGAAATCCTTATCAATATGTACAAATTGCTGATTGAGCAGGACACGGATTTAGAAGTAGAGCTGCAGCCGAGTCTTGGCAAAACTTCCTTCCTTTTTAATGCTCTTGAGTCCGGAGAAGTGGATATCTATCCTGAGTTTACAGGCACAGCGCTCTCCACTTTCCTTAAAGAAGAACCGAAGGGCGGGGACGAAAAAGCCGTCTATGAGCAAGCGAAAAAAGGCATGATGGACCAATACAGTATGGCCTATTTAGAGCCGATGCAATTTAATAACACGTATACACTTGCTGTTCCAAAAGATACAGCAGAGCAGTATGATTTAAAAACCATTTCTGATCTAAAGCAAGTTCAGCAAAACATGAAAGTGGGATTCACCCTTGAATTTTCAGACCGGCAGGATGGATACAAGGGAATTCAAGAACTCTATGGAATTAAATTCCCGGCATTAAAGACGATGGAGCCGAAGCTTCGCTACAGTGCGATTAAATCCGGTGAAGTCAATCTGATTGATGCGTACTCTACCGACAGCGAACTGGCGCAATATAAACTCGTTACGCTAGAAGATGATAAGGGTTTGTTCCCTCCTTATCAGGGAGCCCCTCTTTTGAAACAGGAAACACTGGAAAAATATCCAGAGCTGGAGGAGCCGCTTAATAAGCTTGCTGGTCAAATTACGGATGATGAGATGAGAAACATGAATTATCTCGTAAACGTTAAAGGAGAACCAGCTGAAAAAGTAGCGAAGGATTATCTTCTTAAAACTAAGCTTCTAAAAAAATAACTGTACTAAGCCGTGCACAATCGCACGGCTTTTTTCTTTTTTAAGGAGTAAATACTTATGTTCAGAATAAGAAGAATAAATCATTGTATTCATGAACAGAGACTGTTAATCATTGTATATTCAAATTTGTAATCGCTTTATTTTACTAAAGGAGAGGAAGCGGTTTAATGGCGAAGAGAGTGAGAAGAATAACAGGTTTTGTTTTGCTTTTTTGTGCTAACGTTTGCACTGCTGATCCCGGCACAGCGATCCAATAGCGGATCTGTATCTGTTTTGTGTTCAGCAGTAGAATAAAAGTGCGAGGAAAGGCTGCCCTATGGCAGTCTTTTTTGCTTGGATCATCAAGTTGTGCTTGTACGAACCTGTCGGAAAATTCCTTCCATTTACACAAATGCTTTGTTAGATTATCCTTAATATGACATGTACTCGAATTGGAGGGACATATGAATGAACTCACGCTATGAATCCAGAACCTATAATAATAGAAACAATAAACGCAGGCCAAAGTGGTTAAAGCGTCTGTCAGCTGCGATTGCAGTGATCGCTCTTCTTGCAGGGGCTGCCTATTATTTTCTTCCTAAAATGGCTTCAGACCAGATTACAGGTTATTTAGATGCAGAAGTCGAAAAAAATGGGGGCTTTGAAAGGATTAGGAAAGCGGCGAATGCAAATCCTGAAGTAAAGAAATTCCTGGAGGAGGGGGCAAATGCTGACCCTGATTCCCTGCCATTTACTTCAAAAGAAGATGCGACCAGGGTGGTTATGACGAAGGTCGGCCCCGGCAATCTGCAGAAAATCCAGTCCATGGCAAAGGATGGTTTGGACGCTGGAGAGCAGCAGGAAGTTCTAAGAATGGCGGAAGACAACCTGTCTGAAGATGAAATACTTGCTCTAAAGTATGTTGCCAATAAACAAATCAATCAATGATTGGATGATTAAAAACCAAAATGATAGGGAAAAACCAATCATTACTCTTGTTATGTGAATTTTTAACCAGTGAAGGAGCTTATGGACCTTGGATAAGAGAAAGAATCCGATTATTCATTTTCTGGGGGGCAGAAAAACCGCATATGTGCTAGGTGTTTTATTGCTCCTCGGGTTGAACATTTTCTTGTACACAAAAGTTTCATTTATTTTCAAACCCCTCACAGCCTTTATAGGAACTGTCGCACTCCCGGTCATTTTGGCCGTTGTCGCATACTACCTGCTCAGGCCGATCATGAGATTATTAATGAGAGCAGGGATCGGCAGGACGACCTCCATTTTCTTATTGCTGGTCCTGATCATAGGATTACTTGTGCTATTAATTATGTCAGTCGTTCCGTTTCTAGTAGACCAGACGAAAAGTCTGTTTACATCGTTTCCGGGATATTGGGATAAATTTATAACCGGCTTTGAATCATATGTAGAAGGACAATCTTATCTAGCCCCTATATATGAAGATCTGAAGGACCGCAGTTCGGGAATCTTCAGTTCGGTAGGAAGCAATGCATCTAACGTCGCCTCTGAAACACTCAGCGGGTTTACAAAAGTACTCAGTGCATTGACTAGCGTAACCATTGGCTTGGTAACCGCCCCATTTATCCTTTTTTACTTGCTGAAGGAAGGCGAAAAACTCCCTAAAGCATTTATTCGCCTCCTGCCTCCGAGAATGCGCGGCGGTACTAGAAAAGTATTTCGCGAAATCGATGAGCAGGTTAGAGCCTACATTCAAGGCCAGCTGTTAGTAAGTCTCTGCATCGGAGTCATGCTGTACATAGGCTTCCTTATTATAGGTATGGATTATGCAGTCGTTCTGGCAGCCATCGCCAGCGTGACAAGCGTGGTCCCCTACCTGGGTCCTGTGATTGCCATAACACCAGCCATCATTATTGCAATTGTCACGTCGCCATTTATGCTATTGAAACTCGCGTTTGTCTGGACGGTTGTTCAGTTGCTGGAAGGAAAGCTCATATCTCCTCAGATTATGGGGAAATCCCTTCGGGTGCATCCAATAACCATTATTTTTGTCCTGGTAACGGCTGGACATCTATTCGGAGTACTAGGGGTAATCCTTGGAATACCAGCATACGCAATTCTAAGAACATTTGTATTTCAATTTTTCAAGCTTTACAAGCGCCGATACAACCGTTATTATGCCACCTCCCCAACAGAAGAGCGGTATGAAGAGGATAAGATTGAGTAAAGCAGAAGAGACAGTATCAGGAAAAAGAAAAAACCTGCTGAAGGACAGCTTGTCCCGCGGCAGGTTTTTTAGTTATAGGCTCTGTTAAAGTCTAATGTTGATTTTTAACACCTGTTGATTGGAGTGGAAGGCGCGAGACCCCGAGCTGAGAGCAGCGGGACAGGTGAGACCCCGCAGGCGCAAAGCGGCGAGGAGGCTCAAGCAGCCCGCCCCGCGGAAAGCGATCGCCTGCAACGGAAATCAACAACCAAGTTTAACAGAGCCTAGTTATAAAATATGATATAGCCGTTTTTACATAATCATCAAAAGAATGATAATTGCGATGACAATACGGTAGATTGCAAATGGAATCAGCTTCACACGATTGATCATTTTCAAGAAGAAACGGATTGAAATCAGTGCGAAAATAAAAGCTGTGATGAATCCCACGATAAAGAAGGGAAGTGAATTGCTCGTGATGAATTCCCAGTGCTTAAGCAGTGAAATTCCGCTTGCGCCAGCCATAACCGGTACAGCCATTATGAACGTGAAATCAGATGCAGCTCTATGACTAATTCCAAGTAAAACTCCTCCGGAAATCGTAGAACCTGAACGTGAAAATCCCGGCCATAGACCAATACATTGGAACAGTCCCATCATGAAGGCTTGTCTGTAAGACATTTTATCAACAGTCTCTGTTTTTACCTTAGGCTGAAGCAAATCTGCTGCAATCATCAGGAGAGCGCCTCCGATCAGACCAATCACAACCGTCTGAACAGAGAATAGCTTTTCATCGATATAATCGGCAAATGCAAAACCTAAAATTCCCGCAGGCAGAATCCCGATTATAACCGTTACCAGTGAAAGCTTTGATCCGCGTGGATTTTCGCTGACTGATTTTTTTGTTTTAATTCCAAGCATATCGAAAAATCTTTGTCTGAAAACGACAACCACAGCCAAGATCGAACCCAGCTGTATAACGACTTTAAACGTGTTGGCTACTTCGCTCCCAAAAAGCTTATTGGATTTTAGCCACAAATCATCGACCGCAATCATATGCCCTGTTGAAGAAACAGGTGCAAATTCCGTAAGTCCTTCAACAATTCCAAGTATCATCGCAACAATTAAATTCCAAATGTCCATTTCTCTATACCTCAACTTTTTTCATACTTTTCAATTTTGCGTCCTTACAAAAATACCATATTTATTAACGGTTGTGGTAGACCAATTATGAGGAAACAAAAAATACAACGCCCCAATCCGCCAAGGATCAGGGCTATTTTTCAATAGTATGGAGAAATCATTAAATAGACAATAACACCTGTCAAACTTACATACAGCCAGAGAGGCATCGTCCAGCGCGCGATTTTCCGATGCTTTTCCACCTTCATATTTAATCCCCGGGCAAGTGTTACAAGCGCCAGCGGAACAATAACGACTGAGAGCAGAATGTGAGAGATCAGGATAAAGTAGTAGATCGGACGGATTATCCCCTCGCCGCCAAATGCTGTATTCGGCGCTAATGCATGATACGTTACATACGAAATCAGAAAAAGTGCCGTCGTAGTGAACGCTCCGAAAATATAATTCCGATGGCGCTTAATATTCTTCTGTTTAATGATGGAATACAGGGCCGCCAGAAGGAAGATGAACGTAAAGCTATTCATTACCGCATTGAAAAACGGCATAAAGGTTAAATCGATATGACCAAGGTCATTTCCCTTCGGCATAAAGTACAAGACAGCCACAAGCGCATTAATCGCAATGGTCAATGTAACAATAATCGGTGTATAATTACGCTCTTTAGTATTCATATAGTAGCTCCTTTAAAGTTGCTTTCACTTTGCTATTATAGTTTTTTTTGAAGGCAGAGTAAAATGCAGAGAGGCAATATGAGGGATTTTTCTTTAAAAATATTACAGAACGTTGAACGGACTGGATGGCTGCAGAGACGAAACAGGTGGAATGCCAGGCATTGTGGGAAAACAGGGGAATGCCAGGCAAGAATGCCAGGCAAGGCAAGGAAATCGGTGTGATGCCAGGCAAGAATGCCAGGCAAGGCAAGGAAATCGGTGTGATGCCAGGCAAGAATGCCAGGCAAGGCAAGGAAATCGGTGTGATGCCAGGCAAGAATGCCAGGCAAGGCAAGGAAATCGGTGTGATGCCAGGCAAGAATGCCAGGCAAAGCAAGGGAATTGAGTGATGCCAGGCAAGAATGCCAGGCAAGGCAAGGGAATTGAGTGATGCCAGGCAAGAATGCCAGGCAAGGCAAGGGAATCGGTGTGATGCCAGGCAAGAATGCCAGGCAAGGCAAGGAAATCGGTGTGATGCCAGGCAAGAATGCCAGGCAAGTCAAGGAAATCGGTCTGATGCCAGGCAAGAATGCCAGGCAAAGCAAGGAAATGGTGTGATGCCAGGCAAGAATGCCAGGCAAGGCAAGGAAATTGGTGTGATGCCAGGCAAGAATGCCAGGCAAAGCAAGGAAATGGTGTGATGCCAGGCAAGAATGCCAGGCAAGGCAAGGAAATTGGTGTGATGCCAGGCAAGAATGCCAGGCAAGGCAAGGGAATTGAGTGATGCCAGGCAAGAATGCCAGGCAAGACAAGGGAATGGTCTGTTGCCAGGCAAAGCAAGGAAATGGTGTGATGCCAGGCAAGAATGCCAGGCATGGCAAAGAAAACCGGGTAACCGAAAATCCAGAGTTGTCCTCCACAGCTCAAGGTATCCTACCAAAAAAAGAGCTGGCGTCAAAGCCAGCTCCAAACAATTCAATCAGCTATTACAGCTACAATCTTCCCTTTAACATGACGCTCAGAAAGACGTACGAGTGCATCAGGAATCTCTTCAAGTGAAATGGTTTCAGAAAGCAGGGAGTCAATTTTTCCTTCTTTTAGCAGCTGCAGCATTTCATCTCCCATTGCAGCCAGGTCTTTTTGGGATTCGAAATCTGCTTTATGAATAGCCCCTAGAGCGATTTCATGGAAGGAGATGACCTTTGTAAATGGCTTAAGACTGGATGTGTCAGGAGCGCCTGCGATGTGTGCGAGCTGGCCGCGGTAGGCGATATAATCCAGAGCTTCTGTTGAGGTTGCACGGCTTACCGTATCAAGCACGGCATCTACCCCGCGTCCGTTTGTAAGCTCCAGTACTTTTCCTTTTACATCTTCTGAACGATAATCAATCACGTGGTCGGCTCCCAAAGATTTCACGTAGTCATGGTTGGATGAGGAAGCTGTTGTGAAAACCTCAAGTCCTGCGTTTTTGGCAAGCTGGATCGCAAATCCTCCAACTCCGCCGGCTCCTCCTTGAATGAGGATTGTTTTAAATGTATGAAGCGGAAGCTTTCTGAAAAGAGCTTCGTATGCTGTATATCCTGCAGTAGGAAGAGCGGCAGCATCTTTAAATGAAATCTCATCAGGTATGCGGGATACAGTATGAGCGGTCGTTACAGCGAACTCTGCGAATCCGCCGCCTTTAGTCATATCGCCGTGATAGACAACCCGGTCTCCTTTCGTCCACTGTGTTACGCCTTCTCCGAGTTCTTCGATTGTACCGGCAACATCTAAGCCCAATACATGCGGGTAGTTCCAGCCTGGATTTCCGTTGGTAGCTGTTTTATAGTCAACAGGATTCAGGCCGACTGCATGCACCTTTACGAGTATTTCTCCTTTTTGGGGTGAGGGTGTTTTTATTTCGCCGGTTTTCATTTGTTCCCATTTGCCTTTTTCCTCTAGCAGCATTGCTTTCATTCGGCTCAACTCCTTAAAATTAGTATTGTCTATTCCAATGTATATAATAAAGATAATTGACTGTTTTGTACAAGAAGGCACTTTTTTGTAAGATAGTTACCGTTCGGAAACTGCGGGAGGAAGATGAGAAATGAAAAAATTAGATCATGAGTATCAATGTGCAATCAATCTGGTTATTGACTTGATCGGAGGAAAGTGGAAGGTGCTGATTCTGTGGAACCTTAACGGTGAAACGAAAAGATTCTCTGAGCTTCTAAGAGCAATGCCTTCTGTTACTCGCAAAGTGCTCGCTCAGCAGCTTAGAGAGCTGGAAGAGCATGGACTTGTCACACGGAAAATTTATGAAGCTGCCCCTCCAAAAGTAGAATATTCTACGACTGCTATGGGGAAGAAGCTGCAGCGGACCCTAAACGAGATGTGCCTTTGGGGGGATGAGTATGCAGAAGAGCATCAAATTGAAATGAAAGAATGCTGGACAGGAAATGAGGCTGCCTCAGAGTGATTGATTTTGAATGGTATCGGAGCTTTATCAGTATTTATAAACATCAATCCGTATCGGAAGCGGCTAAATCCCGCATCCTGACCCAGCCTGCGATGAGTCAGCATTTAGCGGCTCTGGAAGCTGAAGTAGGGGAAGCTCTTTTTACCCGGACTACAAGAAAGATTACCCCAACAGAACGGGGGAAGGAACTGTACTCAAGGCTTGCCCCTTTGATTGAAACATTGGAAAAAACAACACTGGAGATAAGACATTCGATCCAGTCGTCACCTACGATCATGATCGGCTCGCCAGTCGATTATTTCTCTGTTAGAGGTTTAGAAAAACTTAAGAATTCCTCCCTCAGAGTGATCCATCATCAAGGAGAGTCAGAGGAGCTCTTTGACATGCTTGATCAAAACCGGGCAGATGTCATCATTACGACCCAGAGATTTAGTAAGCCGGGAATAGAATATAAGCTGATTGAAAAAGAGGAATTTTTTGTTACTATTCCAAGCAGTATGATCGGACCAGCGGATGGGGATAACGCTGAAGCATGGCTGCTAAGCCAAAAATGGATAAGCTACGGGATGGAGCTGCCCATTATCCGAAGACTGTGGCGGGAGCATTTTAAAAAGAGGCCGGAGCTTGATCCGCATTACGTCATACCAGATTTGAGAGGTATTTTAACAGCAGTTGAGATAGGGATTGGTATCAGCCTTTTGCCGCATTATCTGATTGATAATTCGGTTAAACGGGGTACAGTAAAGACGGTACTGCAGGAATATACCGTTTTAAATGAAATTTATATAGGTTATAAAACGAAAAATAAGTCAGATCCTTTTTTTCAGGAGGTCATTGATGAGCTTTTGAAAGGATAATTTATCCGGCAGGTAATGGTATCTGCCGGGTTTTTTTGTGCGTAAACGTTAGAATGCGGGAAAAGATCACTGAAATTCAAATTGTAATCTAACTGAAATATTTTTAATAAGAGGCTTTAAAACCTGATTATGACGGTAAACATTCATTACAGATATATCTTTCTGGTAGAGGATGATGACGGCAGAAAAAATACCCAGTTTGATGGGCCGGGAGATACGGGTATCACCAACAATAGAACGGAATTGAAAGCGGCATTCCCGCCTTTCAGTTTAGAAAGGAGGACGCAATCAATGAGCTCTAGCAGTAAAGACCGTTATAAGATAATAGGTTATGGAAGTCTTGCAGCCGCCGGCATGAGTGCCATGCTAATACCGGGTGTAAGGGAAAAAGTCCTTCCTAAGACAGTGAGACGGAAGACCGAAGAAAAAAAGCATGAAGTAAAAGAAGAGATTGAACAAGAAAAAGATGAACTAAAGGATGCAGCTAAAGACAGAATAGCCTATGAAGTGAAAAAACGTGTTCAGAATAAGATGCAGTCCAAAGTAAAAGAAGCTGCGGGTAAATTGGAAGCAGCAAAAGAAGAAAATGCCGAGAATGTTCACTCGAAGGCAGAAGAAATGAGAGATAAAGTTCAGGAAGCACTATTAAATGTAAGATCTAAGCTGAAAAATTTCAAAGAAGCCGGAGAAAGTTTTCAGGAAAAAATCAGACCTGATGATAAAGGCCGATTGAAAAGTGTCAGAGATTTAAAAGGTGTGAATCAGCTTAAAAGCGCCTCACAGGTTAAGAGTGCGGCAAATATGAAGAAACCGAGTCAGATTAAATCAGCAACTGATATTAAAACAATCAGCTCAATTTCAAATTCTTAATTAAAGAAGGGAGAAAGATAAAATGGCTGTTCAAAAAAGTACGGATAGTTCAAGTCTTGCAGAGGTAGTCGATCGTATTCTTGATAAGGGTGTAGTTATTGATGTATTCGCCCGAGTATCACTAGTAGGTATTGAGCTTATTACAATTGAAGCCAGAGTTGTTATTGCAAGTGTAGATACATGGCTGCGCTATGCAAATGCTGTAGGGCTGCTGAGAGATGACGTAGAAGAAGATGACGCTCTGCCGCAGCAGACGAACGAACGCGATAAACAATTCAGCATTTAATACGGACTAAAGAGAAGCCTGCCGGGGAATAGAAACCCGGCGGCTCCTTTTAAATGTGAAAGCGGCGGTGAATCCAATGAAGATTAAAGAAGTAATGAAATCACTAAATGAATTCTTCTCAGAGCATATAGCTCCCCCCCATAAAATAACTTCCATCGAACCTACTGAAGAAGGATGCAAAGCTGTTGTGGAAGTCGTGGAAGAACGTGAATATATGAGAAAGTATGCCAAAGATGAAATGCTCGGGGTGTATGATGTGACATTGGATGCGGAATATGATGTGACCTCATATACTCGTAAAAGTCTAAGACCGAGAAGCGCCATGATGGATGAACAGGAATAGAAGACAGCGGGATTGGAGGTGTAAGAGATGACCGTACTGAAAGAAGCTAAACAGGCTGGGGCTAAAAATCAGGATACCTTTTATAAAGAGGCGTTTGCGGACATTATGGATAGATCCGCTTCCTATATTAAGGCCGGATATCCAGTCCATTTTACAGGCCCATCCGGAGTAGGGAAAACTACCCTTGCCCTCAATCTTGCGAAAAAGAGAAAAAGGCCTGTTATGCTCATGCACGGAAATCACGAACTTTCCAATGCAGATCTAATTGGTTCCTTCACAGGATATACAAGTACAAAAACAGTCGATAACTATATCCGGTCCGTTTATAAAAGAGATGAAAATGTAACGGAGACCTGGAAAAACGGAAGGCTGCTGGAAGCTGTACAAAATGGGTACACACTCGTTTATGACGAATTTACCAGATCCAAGCCTTCCACTAACAATCTGTTTTTATCGATTCTGGAAGAGAAGGTTCTTCCCTTATACGGGACTAAGCATACAGAGCCTTTTATTAAGGTGCATCCTGAATTTATGGTCATCTTTACGAGCAATCCTGATGAATACGCTGGGGTTTATCAGACTCAGGAAGCTCTGCTGGACCGGCTGATTACCATACCGCTCAACTTTATTGAACCAGAGACGGAAGCAGGTATTATAGCCAAGAAAACAGGTGTCACAGCAGAAGAGGCTAAAAGCATTTCTCAATATACAGCAAGCCTGAGGGATCTGTGCAGAAAAAAAGGCAAGGAAGGTCCGAGCTTAAGGGCTTCCATTATGATTGCACAGATGTCGCATGACCAGAAAATCGAGATAGATGGAAAAAACGAGGCATTCCAGCAGCTATGCCAAGACATTGTATGGTATCAAATGCGGAAATCGCTTGAAAATGAAAGTGACGCTAAGATTCAGCAAATAATCCTATCAGAATGCAAGAAAATTTAGGGGTGACCATTGATGAGTGAAACTGGAATTTATATTTTTTGCGGTATACAACAGCCTGAAGCAGGTGCAGACTTCGGCGAAATGACGCTTGAAGGAAACGATTATTCTATTTTTACCATCCATTACGAGGATGCAGCGATCGTTGCTGCAGAAGTTCCGATGAAGATTTACCATCCTAACAAGGAAAATGTAATGGCGCATCAGCAAGTCGTTTCTTCTGTAATGAAGAAAAATGATACGGTAATTCCAATCAGCTTCGGAAACATCTTTAAAACACAGGAAGATGTTCAGATGCTGCTGAAAAATCTTTATCCGCAATTCAGCAAGCTTTTTCCTGAAATTAAAGGGAAGATGGAACTGGGATTAAAAGTTGTAGCGAAAGAGGACTGGATCAATGAAGAGCTAGCAGGGCGCAGCGACATTTTAAAAATGAAGGATTCGGTTAAAGGCAAGTCTGAAGAGGCAAGCTATTATGACCGAATCAAGCTTGGCGGAATGGCTCAGGAATTTTTTGAGAAACTGCAGCGCCAAATTAAAAAAGAAGTATTCGAGCCCTTGCAGCAAATTTCAGAAGCAGCAAACAGCAATAAACTTATCGGCGAAAAGATGCTTTTAAATGGCGCATTCCTTGTTGATCGTAAATATGAAGAACTGTTTGACAGCAAAGTAAATGAAATCCACCAAAAGTGGGAAAATAAAGTAGACTTCCATTACTCTGGACCTTGGCCTGCTTATAACTTCATAAACATCCAGCTAAAGGTTGAAGAAACCTCATGATTCATAAACTCTTCACCGCCCCAATGAACCTTGTGGTTAAGGTAGGAGAGAAGATTAAAGAAGAAGCGGATAAAGAGCTGTATGATATTCCAACGATTCAGCAAAAGCTTATCCAGCTTCAAATGATGTATGAACTGGAAGAAATAGAAGAGCAGGCTTATAAAGAGCAGGAAGAACAGCTGTTAATGAGATATGAAACGGCCAAAAGACTGGAAATGGAAGAATATGAAGAGATGCTGAAGCAGGAGAAGTGAGGGATTTATATGAGTAATTTAATTTATTTATACGGGTTGATCCCTACTGAAGAAGCAACGGCAGCAGCATTGCCATCCTTTAAGGGATTTGATCAGGAGCATGATGGCTACTCCGTAGAGTTCGGAAGTGTAACAGCTGTTATCTGCGAGCTTGACCCGGCTGAATATTCCGAAGAACAAATTAAAGAAAAAGTAAATGAGATGGAATGGCTTCACGAAAAAGCATTCCATCATCATGAAATGCTTATGATGCTTGAAAAAGGCTACACACTTATTCCGACAAAATTCTGCACCATCTATTCTTCACTGGATAGCCTGACTGAGACGATAACTCAGTACAAAGAGCGCATGCTCGAACTATTCGTGTATCTTGAAGGCAAGGAAGAATGGAATGTGAAAATTTTCAGTGATGACAGCCAAATGAGAGAGACGTTTGGAGAAAATAATCCGACTGTTATGGCCAAGAAAGAAGAAATAGCCCAGCTTCCGCCCGGAAGACAATATTTCGAGAAAAGAAAGCTCGATCAGCTAGTCGATCGGGAAATGGAACTGGAGAAAAACAGGATTTGCGAGCAAATTCATAAGGACCTTGTCCCTTTTTCCGAGGACAATACAGTAAAGAAAACATGGAGCCAGGACGTAACGGGCAGGGATGAGCAAATGTGCTGGAACAGCGTTTACTTGCTGCCTAAAGACCAGATAGCAGCATTTAAGGAAAAAATTCAGCATGCAGCGGAAGCTTATCAGGAATCTGGATGGAAGTTTGAACCAACCGGGCCTTGGCCGCCTTATCATTTCGCAAGTCTGCTGACAGGTGAGGAGAGAAAACATGGATCAGCCTCAGCAAATTGACAACAGCGACGTATCCTTGCTCGACATCCTTGATGTTATTCTTGATAAAGGCGTAGTACTGAGAGGAGATCTCATTATTTCCATCGCCGGAATAGATTTGATTTATCTTGATTTACGAGTTTTGATTTCCGCTGTTGAAACCCTTGTGGAAGCTAGCGGAAATAACACGCTTTCATCAACTGAGATGGACCGGGAAAGAGAGGAGCTTGTTTATGTCACAGAATCCCGCAGGCGCTAAAACCGGACTACAGAGCAGTAATGGAAAAATCAATCTGGATCCGGATTCTGCAGAGCAGGGTCTTGCCCAATTGGTGCTGACTGTTATCGAGCTTTTAAGACAGCTGGTGGAGCGCCATGCAATCCGCCGTGTTGACGGAGGCACACTGACCGATCAGCAAATTGAGGATCTAGGAGTTGCTCTTGCAAACCTTGAAATAAAAATGGAAGAAATGAAAGACATTTTTGACCTGAAAGATGAAGATCTAAATATAGACCTTGGCCCTCTCGGCAATTTAATTTAACAATAGGGATCGCCAACAAAGCGAGGAGGAATTAAGGTGAATGAAATTCAGCATAACGGCGGCTCGAGTTCGATTGTAGATGTTCTCGAGAAGGTTTTGGATAAAGGTGTAGTCATTGCAGGTGACATCAAAATCGGCCTGGCAGATGTAGAACTTCTTACAATTAAGATCAGGCTGATTGTTGCCTCTGTAGATAAAGCAAAAGAAATAGGCATGGACTGGTGGGAGAATGATCCTTACCTAAGTTCAAAGGCAGCCAATAATAACAATGAGGCACTTGAAGAAGAAAACAAACGCCTGAATGAAAGAATTAAATCTTTGGAAGAAAAAATGGATTCTCAAAGACTCGTTTAATAAAAGGCTCTGTTAAACCATAACGTTGATTCTTTAACACCTGTTGATTGGAGCGAAGTTTAACAGAGCTTAATAAAAAAATAGATTTAAATTTTGCTAACTTAATTGAACCCTAGGAGGAATAGGAAATGGAAAAAAACAATCAAAAACAGTCCAAGGTAAAACCGGTAAAAGCAGAGAATAGCAAGCAGGATAAACAGCAAACCCAAGATAAGACAGCTAAAGCTAAACGCCCGGCAGTTGATAAAAATTTCGTATCCGGTTCACTTGTTGGAGCACTTGCCGGAATCGGTGCTACGCTGCTTCTTGCTCCTAAAACAGGTAAAGATATGAGATCATCCATTGGAAAGCAATCTTCTTCAGTTTTAGACAGCTGCAAGCAATTCGGAGGAAGCACGAAAGAAAAATTCTCCTCACTGAAGGACAAAAGCACATCCAAAACGCAGGAAGCAGCCGAAAAGATTAAGAAATCAGCGCTGTATATTGTGAAAAAAGAGGATAAATCAAAGTCTGAAGAGCAGGAAACAGCTGAGAATGAGCAGCAGGATGCTCAATCCCAAACAGCAAGCACAGCCACTGAAGAAAAAGAGGAACCGTCTTCTGAAAAAGAAAACGAAAAATCCATTCAAAATGCTGTAGATGATGAAAACGAATCAATTACAGATGAAACTGACAATACTAATGACAAACAAGAAACAAATGAGCTGAAAAATACAGCTGCTACGGAAGAAACAGATACAGGCGATCAGGATGAAACAGATGATCAAGATGACAGCAAAACTGGTTCAGAGGCTCAGGCTAAGACGGAAGAAGAAACTGTTGAAACAGAAAAACCTAAGCCTGCCCCTGCAAAAACAGCTGCGCGGTCAAGAACAGCAAAAGTAAAGAAAGCACCAGCTGCAGCTAAGGAAGCATCGGAGAACAGCAGTGAAACAGTCGTAAAAAGCGAAGACGATACAGTTAAAACATCAAACTAATTACTGAATCAGAGGAGGGCCTGCCATGAGTGGAAACTCAAAGGATAGCATTTTAGAAATGCTGACGCATGCGGCAAATAAGCATGATTTCTCACTTGATATTACATTAAACATGAAGGGTTCTCTTATTACCGGGACGCTCGTATCAGCGAGAGAATATTTTGAAGAAATGAGCGGGAAGTTCGAGGGGGGAAATGACCTCTCGAAAGCAATTAGTGAAAAATTGCTGGATGCAAGCAAGCAAAACGTTGAACAGGCAGAGGATGTTACGTTTATCCATCTTAAGGATACGAGGATCTATTGCGGAGACAGCAAGCCGACTCCTTCAAAAAGCGAGTTTTTATGGAGAGGTAGACTGGATCAGACAGATGGCTTCTTCATTGGTAAAATCTCTGAAGACTAAGAGCTCTTTTGTAAAAACGTTAGTAATGGCTGGACGAAATAAACCAGTAATGATGTTTAATCCTATAAAAAAAGCCGATCGGATCATCCGATTGGCTTTTAAACTTCTTAATCTTTATTTTGCAAAGCCTCGCAGCCTTCATCACCATTTCGAATTTTAATTGCATTTGATAACTCATAGATGAAGATTTTTCCGTCCCCCGGCTTGCCTGTTTTAAGAATTTTACATGCAAGATCGATAACATCCTGTACCGGAACTTTGCAAACAACAATTTCGATTTTGAGCCGTTCGTACATATTGATTTCTTTTTTGACTCCCCGGTAAAGCTCTGTGAATCCCTTTTGAAGACCCGCACCGAAAACATTGGACACTGTTATACCGCTAACCCCTATTTTAACGAGCTCCCTTTTAAACTCTTCAAAACGGTCCGGACGGGAGATGATTTCTATTTTGGTTAATTTATCACTCATAATTTACGCCCCGCTTCCTAAAGGTTAGACTCTTGATAAGCTTTTTCGCCGTGTAAAGTAAGGTCAAGACCCATTGATTCCTCTTCTTCACTTGCACGGATGCTTACCACAAAGCTTACAGCTTTAATAAGAATAAAAGTGACCACTCCAACAAATACATAAGTTGCGCCTATAGCAATCAGCTGCTTCAGCAATAGCCCTGCATTCCCGTAAAAAAGTCCGTCAGCACCCGCAGAATTCACGGAAGTGGTAGCAAATAGTCCGGTTGCAATTCCGCCCCATGTGCCTCCTATGCCATGTAAGCCGAAAGCATCTAAAGCATCATCATAGCCCAGCTTTTCTTTTAAGAAGAAAACTCCCCAGAAACATACGGCTCCGCCAACAAGTCCGATTAAAATAGAGGCGGTTGGAGTAACAAACCCGCAAGCTGGAGTAATGGCGACCAGACCAGCTATTGCCCCGGAAATTGCCCCCAGCATAGTAGGCTTTTTATTGATAAGCCATTCTACGGCAATCCAGCCGATGATTCCGGTAGCTGCGGCAGTATTTGTATTAATGAATGCCGTCATCGCTACATCATTAAGTGTAAGAGCACTTCCGACGTTAAAGCCGAACCAGCCGAACCAGATGAGTACACCGCCGAGCAAGGTCAATGGAAGGTTATGAGGAGACACGGAATTTTTGCTTTTTCTCGTTCCAATAACAAGGGCCAAAACAAGACCTGCTACACCGGAAGAAATATGAACTACATTACCCCCTGCAAAATCCAATGCACCTAAATCGCGGAGCCATCCTCCTACGCCCCAAACCCAGTGTGCAACAGGAGCATATACAAGGAAGGTCCACAAAACACTGAAGAGTACAAAGGCTGAGAAGCGCATACGTTCTGCGAAAGCGCCTGAGATGATTGCACAAGTGAGAACAGCGAAAGTAAGCTGGAACATCATATACAAGCTGTGAGGGATTGTGGCGCTGTAATCAGGATTAGGCTCAAAAGAAACACCTTGAAGTCCCACCCAATCCAGTCCGCCTATAAAAGGGTTTCCTGCTGTTGAAAACGCAAGTGAATAGCCTGCAATGATCCATAAGACCGAAATAATAGCAATAGAGCTTAAGCTGTACATCGCTGTGCTAAGTACATTTTTGCTTCGAACCATGCCTCCGTAAAATAAGGCAATACCAGGTGTCATTAGCCAAACTAGCAAAGTTGCTACAAACATTAATATCGAATCGCCCATCTGCATTGCTGATTCCTCCCCATAAGTCAATTGAATTACTCCGTGTTAGTTTATATGACATCAGTTGTTATATAAAGTATCATATGTGAAAGGGAGCAGAATATCAATAAGAATTTTCGAATAAATTAAATGTTTTTTATGTAAGCGAATACAGTTTGTTAGAAAATCTAACATCTAATAACGCAAAAAGATCCACCCTCCTTAGAGGGTGGATCTGGAATGGATTTCCTTTATCTTACACCCTTCATGAGCCTTTGAATTGCAGGCGAAACCATGAAGAGGATCAAACCAAGAACAATAGCTAATCCGCCGATGATTCCAAAATATACAACCTCAGTTTCAGGCTTGTATAATCGAACTACTTGGGCATTCATTGCTTGAGCTGCGGCACTTGTTAAGAACCATAAGCTCATGGTTTGTGAAGAGAAAGCAGAAGGTGCAAGCTTCGTTGTAGCCGATAGTCCGACTGGCGACAAGCAAAGCTCTCCAATTACGACTAGGAAAAAGCTCAGTACGAGCCATAATGGATTAACAAGTGACTCTGTGCCATTAATGGAAGCAGGGAAAATCATAACAATGAACGAAAGACCTGCAAAAATTAAACCGAAGGAAAACTTTTTAGAAGTTGAAGGCTGGCGGTCACCAAGCTTAATCCACATCCAGGCAAATAACGGTGCCAATGTGATGATGAATAAAGGATTCAGTGATTGGAACCAGGAAGCCTTCAATTCGAAACCGCCGATGTTCAGGGCTGTGCGCTCCGCAGCGTAGGCAGCCAGGATGGTTGAGCCTTGCTCCTGAATTGCCCAGAATACCATTGCGGCAATAAACAGCGGGATGTAGGCAAGCAGCCTCGACTTTTCCACAGCAGTTGTCTTTTTGCTGTTATACATCACAATGAAGTATGTGGCAGGAATAAGAATACCAAGGATACTTACTATTAAGATAAATAAATCGATGGTTAAAATACCTTGCTGAGCTAATACAAAACCAATGATAAGGACGATCGCTGTCCCTATCCCGATTTGTGTGAAAGTTTTCTTTCTTTCAGAAGGTGTCAGCGGGTTTGGAACGAAAGAACCTGCTTGTCCAAGATTCTTCTTTTTGGTAGCTGCAAATACGATTAATCCCAGAAGCATTCCGATTGCAGCAAGTCCAAATCCTAAATGGAAGCTGTACATTTCTCCAACTGTTCCGACAACTAAAGGTGAAAGGAAAGCACCCATGTTGATTCCCATGTAGAAAATGCTGAAGCCTGAGTCGCGGCGTTCATCTTTTTCAGTATAAAGGTCACCAACAATGTTTGAAATATTTGGCTTTAACAGACCTGTACCAAGAACAATCAATACCATAGAAACTAAGAATGCAGTAAACGTTCCTGGTAAAGCAAGTACGATATGACCGAACATAATTAATATTCCGCCGTAAAAGACGGTTCTGGTGGATCCTAATATTCTATCTGCTACCCATCCACCGATAATCCCGGACATATATACAAGGGATCCGTATATGGAGGTAATAGCGAGTGCGGTGGATTGGTCAATGCCAAGTCCGCCTTTAGAAACACTGTAATACATGTAATACACAAGAATAGCTTTCATTCCGTAATAGGAAAATCTCTCCCAAAATTCAGTGAAGAATAGGGTGAATAAACCTCTTGGATGACCGAAGAATCCCTTTTGAGGGACACTTGCTGCTATTTTATCATGGTCCATAGGTGTCATATTAATTACCTCCCTCTTATAAGATACTATATTACTATCATCTTTATTTCGTTGTCAAAATATTTCGAGTTGAAAAATTAGGTAAAAAGCATGATTTTGAAAAGGATTACATAAAAAAAACCCTTAGTTAAGGGTTTTCTAGACAAGCTTTTTACTAAGTTCAATATAACGTTTGTTTAAGCTTTCATCGATTGTTTTAAGTAAAGGATAGCCTAGAGCCTTTTGAATTTCGATGGAACGATTCTGAAGTCTTTCCAGCTTTCGGAGTTCTTCTGCTGCTTTAGACGTGGAGCCGGATTCTACAAGTGCATCTATTTTATTCATTAAGCGATGCATGGAAACTTGATAAATTGTCCGCTCGCGTGCGATTTTGGCAGGTTTTACATAAAGCTTCAGCAAAGAATCGCGGTTTGCTGATCCATACACATCTCCAATCTGTCTCTCTGTTTGGGAAATAGCTGCTGAAACTCCATTATATTGTCTGTCGATAGAGGTAATGTTGGAGCTAGTAATGGACTTATTGTAATCAGCTGTTCTGATCTGCAGCAACATTCCATACAGGTTTGCCTCCTGGCTTTCCAGGCTTCTGCTGATAACTGCAGGAAGGGCACGGTAGCCGCCGGCTTCTTTAATCTGAAATGCACGTTTTTTAAGTCGATTCAATGTTTGCAGCTTCGATTCCGCTTTCGAACTATTTTTGGCTGAAATGTCTGCTTTAATTGAATTCATCAGTCTAAATTGTGAAACCTCATAGATGCTTCTCTCAACCGTTCTTTTAGCAGGGGTCAGGTATTTTTGACCTAATGCATCCCTGTTGCTTTTACCGGAAACTTTGCCGATCAGTGATTCTGCTTTCTTTAATTCATTCGTTAATCCATCATATAATCCGTTTACTTTTGAAATGCTTCCGGTATTTACAGCCGTTTGATACTGAGCCGTTTTTTGAAGAAGGATTTTTCCTTGGCCGTCTGCAGCTGCATAGCGTGAATATTCCGCATTCAAAGAGTACCCGTTTTTCTTTGCAATTGTTTCAAAGGATTCACTGGATTTTAAAATAACGGCTTTAGTCATTTTCTCTACTTGAGGATAAAGCCATCTGACTTCTGAATTATGCATTCTGATGCAGCCTGAACTCACATAGCGGCCGATGGAGCTTTCGTTATTATTGCCGTGAATTGCGTAGGTTGTCCCGTAGGTTCCTCTTGCATCAAGTCCGAGCCATCTGTCCCCCAAAGGATTTCTTGGATCTCCACCTGGGATATTGTCCTTATAATAAGGCCGGTTTACGATTTTCGTGACAACCCGGAAAGTTCCTTCCGGAGTTAAGTCATCACTCCTGCCTGTCCCTATGCTGAAAATACGAACAAGCTTGCCGTTATTAAAAAAGGCCAATTTGTTGTTTGCTTTGTTTACAATGATTAATTGTTCTCCGCTTGCTGAAGCCGGAGTAATGTGTCCGCCAAGCAAAAAGCTGAAAATAAGAACAAAACTTAAAGTTATTTTTTTCATAATGCCCCCTATATTTCTATATTTATATAAATATACCAATTAATTATAATCATAATTACCTAATAAATATGTAGAATTTTGTAATGGTGGAAAAAATAAATAATATATAAAGAGGAACGGGGAAAAGGTGCTGGAATTATCATTAATAAAGACATTTTTCTGTTTTAAATGTTTAGTCTGATTTGAACGGAAGGCGGGGATTTTCCGCGGGAGCAGCGTGTCAGGTGAGAGGCGGAAGTGAAACACAGCCTTAATAAATGAAGGAGGAAAAAAATGATTCCCCAGAGAGTATCACTCCTGACGATTGGAGCAAAAAATGTGAAAAATCTCAGGCTTTTTTATCAGAAGCTTGGATGGGCAGAAACAGAGATCAGTTCAGATCAATATGCGGTTTTTAAAACTGCAGGAGTCCTTCTTTCTCTTTTTCCATTAGAAGAACTTGAGAAAGATGCAGAAGTTAAACTGATTAGTGAGGGATACAAGGCAGTCACATTTGCGATAAATGTAGATGAACCGCAGCAAGTAGATGAAGCAATCGAAAACATAAGGAAGGCGGGCGGGGAAATTCTCCGGCAACCAAGTGATGCTTTTTGGGGAGGCAGAACCGCATATTTCGCAGATCCGGAACAAAACCTGTGGGAAATTGCGTGGAATCCTTCTTCTGTCTTTGATGAAAGAGGAGCGATGCTTGAATTCTAATTGAAGGTAAAAAAGGCACCTGAATCATCAGGTGCCTTTGCGTATTGCGGCGAGGGACCAAACGCCACATCGTTTGTACCAAAAAGGTGCGTCCCCCGGCTTATGCAACTCAGCTCATCGCCCTAGTACTATAACACATTCATAATATATAAACAAGCCGTTTTTTGCCGTCATTTGAATGCGGGGTTGATAAACCAAGGCGGAAATGTGTTTTGATAATAGGCAGTAAGCAGTAATTAGTATATAATTTCTTAGAGAATACAAAAGGGGACGAAGGAAACCATGAAAATCGGAATTAGGAATAAAATCCTATTCGGCTATGTCGTTATATTAGTTTGCTTAATTGCTTCAATTCTATTAATAAGCAATCAAATATCCCAAATGCAAAAGCAGAGGAATTTCATAATAAATCACGATATCCAGGTTTTTGTTTTAGCCGGTCAGGTTGAAAAGTCTCTTCTGGAAATGCAGACCGGGCAGAGAGGCTATGCCATCACTGGAAGCAATGACTATGTGAATGCCTATGAAGTTTCCAGAGATCATTTGGAGGATGATTATGCTGAGCTTTACAATTTGCTCAGCGATAATCCCTCACAGCAGGATAAACTTCAATCAATTAAGAGTTCAATCGATAATTGGATTACCAAAACAAGTGAACCGATTATCAGATTGAAAAATAATGGACAGGATGCTCAAATCGGGGACTTCTATTCACAAAATCCGGATGCAGCTGCGATTAAGTCGGTCCGCGATCAGTTTGAGACATTCCGCGGTACTGAACTGAATTTAACGAAACAGCGGGCAGCGAGTCTCGACACGCAAAACTTATCATTGCGATATACCATGTATGGCCTGATCGTTCTCACGACAATCATTGCACTTGTGATTGGACTTGCCATTTCCAAATCCATCGTTTCTACGGTTCAGCAGGTTATTGGCAACATTAAAGCAATGACAAGCGGGGGAAATCTATCCAGCAGACTGAATGTAAGGACAAATGATGAAATTAAAGAACTGGCAATAGCCACAAATGGATTGCTGGATGTTATGGAAGACCGCAGCTGGGTGCAAACCGGCATCAATACGGTAAATACCCAGAATCAGGGGATTTCTTCTCTTGAGCCGCTTGGCGAAACCTTCCTTAAAAACCTTGCTGATATGACAGACTCGGCAATGGGTGCTTTTTATGTGAAAGACGGCGATGTTTTTGTGAAAAAAGCCGGATACGCATTTGGAACGGAAAATGCCAAAAACTCATTTGCCTATGGCGAGGGACTGGCGGGGCAGGCAGCTATTGACAAGAAGGTTGTTTGCGTTAACGATTTGGGTGCTGATTACCAGCCAATTTCCACCAGTATGGGGAATATTAAACCGAGCAGTTTGATTGTTGCGCCGATTCTTTATAAAAGCAATGCGATAGCCATAATTGAACTATCAAGCTTAGGCGATTACCAGCAAAAGCATATCGAGCTTCTGGAAGCTTTAACCGAGTCCATGGGTCTCACCGTTAACAGTGTGCTTGGCCAAATGGAGATTAAGCGCCTGCTTGCCGAATCACAGGCAATGACAGAGGAGCTTCAGACCCAATCAGAGGAATTGCAGACCCAATCAGAGGAACTTCAGATGCAGTCAGAAGAACTGCAAATGATCAATGAGCAGCTTGAATCCCGTAGCGAAGATGCAGAGGATAAATCAAAAGAGCTTGAGAATGCAAAAGAAGAGCTTGAAGCTCAGGCAAAGCAGCTTATGGCCAGCTCTAAATATAAGTCGGAGTTTTTGGCGAATATGTCTCATGAGCTAAGGACTCCGCTCAACAGTATTCTTATTTTGTCAGAAATGCTTGCAGAAAATACAGGAAAGAAGCTTGCCTTGGAAGAACAGGAATTTGCAGAAATCATTCATTCATCCGGACAGGATCTTCTAAACTTAATAGATGAAATACTGGATCTTTCCAAAGTGGAATCAGGCAAGCTTGAAGTTCATTTCAGCGAAGTAAATGCAGCCGGAATCCCTGAATATATTGAGCGGAATTTTGCTCATATTGCTGCCCAAAAAGGGCTGTATCTGAATATCGATAAATCTGACGCAGTTCCAGATTTAATCTATACAGATGAAAAGCGGTTAAACCAAATTATTAAGAATCTGCTTTCAAACGCATTCAAATTTACGTCGGAAGGCGGCATAACAGTTTCTATTGATACAATTCCGGGAAATCAGATTCGCCTTACAGTGAAGGATACCGGAATTGGTATACCAAAGAATAAGCATGACATTATTTTTGAGGCCTTTCAGCAGGGAGATGGAGCTACCGTAAGGAAGTATGGCGGAACAGGTCTTGGTTTATCCATCTGCAGAGAACTGGCAAAATTGCTTGGCGGAAGTATTTCACTGACAAGCGAAGAAGGAAAAGGAAGCACATTTACATTAACGATTCCTGTTCATCCCGATTTATCCGCAATTACTGAAGAGCAAAAAACACAGCTTGAGGCGGCAGCTGCGGCAGAAATTAAAATTGCCCCGGCAATAACTCAGGCAGAACCTGCTGCGGAAGGAAATGCTTTTGCCGGCAGAAACGTGTTAATTGTCGATGATGACCACCGCAATATCTATGTGCTGGAAGCCGCATTGAAAAATGAAGGAATGAACGTCATTTCAGCAGAAAACGGACAAAAATGCCTGGACATTCTAAAAACAAACGACTCTATTGATTTAATATTAATGGACATTATGATGCCGGTGATGGATGGGTACGAAACGATGAAAACCATTCGTGGCGATTATAAAATGACCGAGGTTCCAATTATTGCCCTAACAGCTAAAGCCATGAAAAATGACCGGGAAAAATGCCTTGAAGCAGGAGCCTCTGATTACATCAGCAAACCGCTAAAAATGGAACAGCTGCTTTCTGCAATGAGAGTCTGGCTTACAAACTAAAAGAGGTAAGAATATATGGAAGAAAATAAATCAACAAATACGGATGCCCCGCTATTCAGTCACCGGGAAGAGATTGAAATAGATTTACTTCTTGAAGGAGTCTATCGTTTATCAGGCTATGATTTCCGCAACTACATGCGTTCTTCCATTGGAAGAAGGATTCAGAACCGCATGGGAATGGAGCAAATCCCTACTATATCGAGACTTCTTGAACAAGCTATTTATGAGCCGGAGATGCTCGATAAGCTGTTAAATGATTTTTCGATTAATGTAACGGAAATGTTTAGAAATCCAAGTTTTTTCAAAACCTTCCGTGAACAGGTCGTCCCGATTCTCAAAGAGCTCCCTGCCATTCGAATTTGGCACGCCGGGTGCTCTACCGGGGAAGAGGTTTATTCCATGGCGATCCTTCTTGAGGAGGAAGGCCTCGCAGAGCGTACCCATATCTTTGCAACAGATATGAACGAACGAGTTCTTGAGTTAGCCAAACAAGGAAGATTTGTGCTTAACAAGATGCAGAATTACACGAAAAACTATTTTCTATCCGGAGGCACCCGGTCATTTTCGGAGTTTTACACAACAGATGAACGGTTTGCCTATTTCAAGCCGGAGCTGCTGAATAACATAAGCTTTGCTCAGCACAATCTTGTAACGGATCAATCATTTAATGAATTTCACGTCATCATCTGCAGAAATGTCCTTATTTATTTTACCGGGGCTCTGCAAAATCAAGTTCATCATCTATTTCACGAAAGCTTATGTGATGGGGGATTTATAGGATTGGGAGATAAAGAGTCACTGAAATTCACAGAAGTGGCTTACAACTATCAGGAGTTTATTGCCGGTGAAAAAATATACCGGAAAATAAAGTGATTTCTAAAGCGCATAAAAATGGAGCTGTCTGAAAAGTCCTGATGAGAGGAAATAATGGAAACCAAAAACCCCCTGAGTGCTTCGTGAATGGAGCATCCAAGGGGTTTTTTTACACGTATTTCTGAACAATCCTGGTATTGCTGATTGGAGCGGAAGGTGCTTGACTCCAGCGGGAGCAGCGGGACAGGTGAGACCCCACAGGCGCGCAGCGCTGAGGAGGCTCACCGCCCGCCCCGCGAAATTAGCAAAACAAACGAAAGTAAAAGAGCGAGAAGCTTTAAATGGGACTTACTGGACAGCCCCATTTTGTATTTTAACAAGCTTACAGCTTAATGGTTTCCTTGAATCATCAGAAGACACATATCATCCTTCTGAGGGGTGTCCTGGTCCTGGAAGCCGAGCAGATGGATAGGCGAGATGGAAGCACCTGACCATTTTTGCCTTGCGATGTATTTAAGCTTCTCAAGCATGGTGTTTTCATCTTCCCCATAATTTTCGTAAACACCGTCTGTAAACAGGAGGAGCTGAACGTTATCAGTGTAAGTCAGTACCGTACTGCTAATGCTGATTTCCTCGAAAAATCCAACCGCACAGCAGCCTTTATTAAGATCAACCAGTTCGTTATCAAGCAAAGCATACCCTGGAGGATGACCGGCATTAACATATTCCACTGTTTTCGCTTCTGTATCAATGACAAGATAAATCGCCGTAAAATAGTAATTATGCTCTTTAGTCTGGTTGGATAATAGAGCCATATACCGGTTCAGCTCTTCAATAACGAGAACAGGGTCGGCAATCTGTTTAATTGAGTCCCTTAATACGGAAGAGATATACATGCAAATCAGCGAGGATGAAATACCATGACCCATCATATCAAGGAGAATAACGCCGTATTTATGCTCACTGAACCTATGCCAATAGTACATGTCTCCAGCTAATTTATTAGAAGGCAGATGGGATACATGGATGCATATATTCTCTTCATTGAGCGGGGGATTTAATAAACTCTTTTGAATTTGCATAGCAAGATCAAGTTCATGAGAAAGTTTCTGCTCCTGTTCTGCATGCCAGTCCTTTTCCTGTTTAAGGCGAAGAGCCACTCTGATCCTTGCCAGAAGCTCTACTTTATTGATAGGTTTTGTAATGTAATCATGCCCTCCAACATCAAGCGCCTCTGCTAGTTTATTAGAGTCTTCCAGAGCAGTAACGAAGATAATTGGTATTTCACGCAAATGTTCGACCTGCTGAATTCTTCTGCACGTCTCAATTCCGTCAATTTCAGGCATCATGATATCAAGCAGGATCAAATCGGCTTCCGGCTTAGCGGAACCGGGAGAATCCATTTTTAAATAGTCAAATAGAGCTTGAGCAGAGGAAAGAGATACATTATCCTCATAGCCAGCATTTTTAAGGATTTTTTCTACAACAAATAAATTAACTGGATGGTCATCAACAATTAGAATTTTCATTACCGGCTCCATACTTAGATTTAATACTATTATTATACTACTAGATGATGGAAAGAGGGAGATTTGGTGTTGTACCAGCCGGAAAGAAGAAGAAATCGGCTGGAAAGAGTCTGAGACCGGCCGGGATCCCAAGCTATAAAATCAATCTGAATTCACCGGCCAAAAACAACTTCTCAATAGAAAGCATAATTCTTCCCCAAAAAGGGAATGAAGAAATAGCATAGTTAATGATGAGGAGGAGATTAAATGAATCAGGCGGAACTGGTTTATGATGCAAAAGCGATTTTAGCCGAAGGTCCTGTTTGGGATGACAGGGAAGGTTTATTATACTGGATCGATATTCACGGCAAAGCTATACATATCTTCAATCCTGATTCCAAAAAAGACAGGGTGATCGATACTGGAGAAAAGATTGGCGCGATTTCTCTATCTGAAAAAGGCGGTCTGATTGCTGCCATGGAAAATGGATTTTACCGGATTGATTTAGAAACGGGGGAAATGACATTTCTAACTGACCCTGAAAGAGATAAGCCGGATAATCGATTCAATGATGGAAAATGTGATCCGAATGGCAGATTCCTTGCCGGTACCATGCAGAAAGAGGGCCAGGGTACAACTGGGGCTTTGTACAGTATGGATGAGAATCAAAATGTCCGGAAGCTAATTGATCAGGCAGGCATTTCAAATGGCCTTGCATGGAATGAGAACGGAGACACATTTTATTATATTGATACACCTACGCAAAAGGTTGCAGCATTTGATTATGATTTGGATACAGGCAGCTTGTCTAATAAACGAACTGTGATTGAAATACCCGAGGATGAAGGCCATCCAGATGGAATGACAATCGATGCTGAAGGGAATCTTTGGATTGCTCATTTTAATGGATCTCGTGTTTCCAGATGGAATCCAAATACGGGAGAAAAGCTTGAGGAGGTCAATCTTCCTGTTTCCCAGGTGACCTGCTGTACATTCGGAGGGGACCGGCTTGATGTATTATACATTACCACCGGACGGGAAAACCTGGAGGATGATGCTTTGGCACAACAGCCGCTTGCGGGTGCGATTTTTCAATATAAAACAAATACGATGGGAAAAAGTTCTTTTCGTTATAAAGGATAATCTTATGATCCGGCTAAGGCCGGTTCTTTTTTTGCCAATTAATTCTGAAAATCGTGGTAAGATAAGAATGTGAGAATTATTGGGGAGGGTTTATTTATGAGTCAAATGCCGGTTTCTGTACAGATGTATACATTAAGAGATGAATGTGAAAAAGACTTTTTGAAAACGCTTAACAAAGTGGCTGAAATTGGTTTTGACGGTGTGGAGTTTGCCGGGTATTACGGAGTTAATCCTGCTGATTTGCGGAAAAGCCTGGATGAGCTTAATCTGCGGGCTTCTGGAAGCCATTTCGTCCTTAAAGAGCTTGAAGAGAATTTAGAGAAACACATTGAGGCTCAGCATATATTAGGGAGTAAGCATCTCATTATTGCCTATCCTTATGATCGGATGGAGAAGGAAGCTGAATATCATGAGCTTGCTGAAAAGCTGAATGTGATGGGACAAAAAATACATGAAGCTGGACTTACGCTAAGCTATCATCATCATGAATTTGAATTGCTTACATTTGGGGATAAGACGGGTTTAGACATATTGATGGATGAAACAAATCCTGATTGGGTACAAACAGAACTTGACGTATACTGGCTTACGCATGCCGGGAAGAATCCGGCCGAATGGATTCAGAAGTACAGCAATCGCTTATCTCTCGTACATATGAAGGATATGGAAGCAAGCGAAGACAAAGCTTTTGCCGAGCTTGGTACAGGAGTAATCGATTTGCAGGCCGTGGTGCAAAAGGCTGCGGCAGCCAAAGCTGAATGGCTTGTGGTTGAACAGGATGTGTGCAAAAGGCCTCCGCTTGACAGCATTTCGATCAGTTATCAGTATTTAAATGGTCTCAAGGTTAAAGGGGTTTAATAATCCAGGAAGCTGGAGTTCTTAGCTGAATACATGAATGATTAAGAGCATGATTACACAAAAGAAGCTGTTTCGATACAGCTTCTTTCTTTTATGGAAAAAATTGATTGACGGCTTAGGTGTACTATGTGTATAGTACAAATATAAACTGTGTGAACTAAGTAGTACACACAGTTTGAGTTTGGAGGTGTACGATGAGTACCATTTTTAATAATAGAGACCCTGTTTACCTTCAGGTGGTCCGCTACTTCAAAGAGCAAATAGCAACCGGAAAGCTAAAGGCAGGGCAGGAAATTCCGTCCAGGAGGGAGATTGCAGGAATGCTGAGTATTAACCCCAATACGGCACAAAAAGCGTATAAGGAAATGGAGGAACAGCAGCTGATTTTTACAGAAAGAAATGTTCCGAGCAAGGTGACAACGGATACCGCTATTTTAAATCGCGTTCGGGAGGAGCTTATTATGGAGGCCGTTGATTCGTTTATCCAATCCATAAAACCGATTCAGGTTCCTGTCGAGGAGCTTGTTCAAATTATTCATGAGAAATACAGTCAGACGGAATAGCAGGGGGGATCAAAATGATTGAAGTAAAAGGGATAAGAAAAAAATTCGGGTTTAAAACCGTACTGGACGAAGCAACCTTTGAAGCGGCAAAGGGTGAGATTACTTGTTTAATAGGGATTAACGGAGCGGGAAAGACTACGGTACTAAAAGCCATCATGGGGCTTACTCCCATTCATTCCGGAGATATTTTAATTGATGGAGAAAAGTTGAATAAGAAGACTCTGGAGAAAATTACGTACATACCGGATACGCCGATCATGCAGCCCGGAATGACGATTCAGCAGTTCATGGAGTTTATGGAGGATTTTTATCCGAACTGGAACAGGGAACGTGCCTTTGAGCTTCTTCATTTCTTTAAATTAAATAAAGGGGACAAAATATCAAGCCTTTCAAAAGGAAATGCAGCTAAAGCAAGCTTGCTTATGGGCTTATCGCTTGATACCGACTATCTCCTGATGGATGAGCCTTTTTCAGGGATTGATATTTTCAGCAGGGAACAGATCACCAATGTCTTTACAAGCCACCTGATCGAAGGCCGCGGGGTTATCATTACCACCCACGAAATTCAGGACATTGAGCATCTGATTGATCGCGTGGTTCTTCTTGAAAATGGGAGAGTCTGCAAACAATTTAATGCAGAGGATATGAGAATCTCAGAAGGCAAATCTGTAATTGATGTGATGAGAGAGGTGTATAATGCATGAACCGCTTTTTAAAGCTTGTAAACTTTGAAGTGAACCGGTTTGCCAAAATCTATTTTGGATTGATTATCTTAACTATTCTTGGACAGATGATTGCTGTGTTTAATGAATCAAATAAGTTGACCCGTTATGCAAGTGAATACATGAGGGAACAAAGAATTAATGCAGAACAATATGTTTCAACCATGGAGCCGCTGAGTTTTTCATCAATTGTAAACAGTTCGTTCTATATGGGACCTATCCTCCTTTCCATCTGCGCGCTTTTATTTTACGTATTCTTTATCTGGTACAGAGATTGGTTTGCCAACAATGCATTTATGTACAGGCTGCTGATGATTCCGGTTTCCAGAATGAATATTTACTTTGCTAAAACCGCTGCGATTCTCTTAATGATCTTTGGTCTGGTGGCACTTCAACTTCTGTTATTACCATTCGAATTTGCCATTTATCAATCCATTGTTCCGCAGGATTTGAGGGGCCTTACTCCGCTTTCATACGTTATGAATTCCAACGCTGTACTCAGTATGATCATCCCTTCCACCTTTTTGGAATTTGTTTTGTACTATGGCGCTGGAATTACATTAGTACTTGTATTAAATACGATCATCCTGTTTGAAAGAAGCTATAAATGGCTTGGTGCAGGAATTGGGATTGGATATGGTGTTCTGGCTTGCTTAGTTGCTTTAATCCCAGTGTTTTTGGCCGAAACATTGGACCAGTTATACCCAATTGAAATCATATATATTGGGATAGCCTGTGTCGGTGCCATTGGAGTTCTGTCTGTCTTTATGAGCCGATTCCTGCTGGCTAAGAAGATTACGGTATAAGGAGCATATATAATGAAAAAATATTGGAAAACGATGCTGATCACCATCATCGCAGTTTTAGGAATAGGTTCCTTTTATGTCCAGGCTGCTTATACGAAAAGCCTACTTCCTAATTTCAAGATAAAAACAGAGAGCGGAAGCAAAGACATTGGAAGCAGAATTTCTTTAATCGGCAGCTATTACATGAAGGATAATCAAGAATATGCAAATGAGAGCCTCCGCATTACGGAAAAAGGATCGGAATACCACAGCCGCCTATCAATCATTGAACAGCAGGACAGAAAATGGTTCGGGAGTACAGATTTCGAGAGAATTCAAGATGATTACCGGGATTTTATGAGAGGCAATAAAGAGTCTGGAGAAATATACGAGGACGAAAAATGGCTTGTGAGCGCTCAATTGGCTCAGGAGGAAGATGAAAAGAGAGTGTTCACTTTTGCCATAATGGACAAAAATACAAAAAAACAAATGAAGTTTGATGCAAAGGTTCCTGTAAAAGGTCAATCTTTGTTCTATGTTACGGATGTTCAGAGAGTGAATAATGAAGTAAAGGTACTTGTCTATGGCGCTTCAGATGCAAACCGGGAAAGTTATACAAGTTATAATTTTAATTTAAAGGACCGGGAGCTGGTAGGAGAACAGCGTTTCGGCGAGACAGAAATGAAGAATAAAGAAAACTATTATATCACCTTGTTCAATGAATTGGATCCGTTAAGACCAAGCGATTACACTGCATACATTAAAAATTATTATAAGCAGGATGGAGAAGACAATCAGTTCGAGCGGAGAGAGTACTATGTAATAAATAATAAAACAGGAACAGAGGAAAAAATAACTCTGCCGTCCATTATGGGCGAAATTCAGGATCTGTTCATTGAGAATTCCCACCTGTACTATACTGTTTCTGAAAACGGAAAAATGAACGCACTCCGTTATGACATAAAATCTGGAAAAATTGATCTGGAACGGTTATTACCGATACAGCAAAATTCTCTTGACACCTTTACCTTCAAAGAAGGTGTGATGTACGCCGCAGGTAAGAAGAATTCAAAAGAATCGTATATAAAAGCCTTCAGCATGAAAACGGGTGAAGAAGTGTATTCAGGGAAGATCGAAAATCGTTCAGTAAAATCAAATATGACTCTAGACATTCATTCAATTTCTATACCAAGAAACTAAGAGGCAACGCCTGGAAAAGAACAGCAAAAAAGGACATACATTAGATGTCCTTTTTTGCTGAAACGATAGCCTGAGATAAAGTCGAGCGGATATTGGTTTTCTCAAAAGAAAGACCAAGCTGCATAGCAGTCATGGCAATTTCAGGCCGGATGCCTGAGATTGTAGTCTTGACGCCTATTAAATTGAGAGTGTCAATCAGCTGGAAAATTTGCTGGGCGACCATTGTATCAATAATTACAACCCCTGATAAATCGATAAACAGATGTTCAATGCCTTTTTGAGAGCATTGCTCCAGTGTATTCTCAAGAATGATTTTTGCCCTTGCGGTATCAATGTCGCCTACAAGCGGCAAAAGAGCATCCTTGTTGGCGAGGCTAATGACAGGAGAACTGAGCTCGTAGATCATTTCCTGCTGTGCTTTCAGCTGCTGCTTAGAATTGTTCTCCGCTTCCTCTACAAATTTTAGAATGGCAATATCAAAGACTTCCAGCACTTTGTTCATCCACTCATCAGCCAGGTCGCACGAGACTTCATCGCGGTGCTCAAGAATAAATGCGTTAATCAGTGTTATATACTGTTTGCGGACTCTTTTAAACTCTTTAATAACAAAGTAATTAGGAGTTTTAAGATGGGCTCCATCTCTTGCCACTTTATGAACCCATTCGTAGAATCGAATCAAAAATGTTTCTTTTTCCTCTATAAAAATATCAGGTGCATGGATGTGGAATTCTAGATTTTGAGCTTTAACTCCCTCAATTACTTCAGGGTCTTTAGAACCATAAACGGTAGAAGGATCATAATTTCCGAGGGTGCTGTACCAGTCCTCAGTCAGTTTACTGGCATGCTGGCGGAAGTATTCTCGAAGCGCCTGATTCATATCCATAAATTTCACCCCTAAATATTAAAATCTCTTTGTTATTTTACCAGAAAAAAGAAGAAGTTTCTTATGTGTTTAAAAATAAAAGCAAAACTGCAGGTCCTGAAGAATACAATCACTGCTTTTCATAAAATTCATTGGGTTCAGCAAGAAGTTGATGCTTTTTTAGTAAAATAATTAATTGATTAAGAGTAACTTAATTCTCTTTAAAATGCCATATCATCAAATAAACTTAATACCGCACGATACTATTTTCTCTAATTCTCTTCATAATTTCAAGAAATAGCCGATTTATATAACTGTAGCAGTAATCAGAGGAGGCCCACAAAAATGAGATTAAAGGATAAAGTAAGTGTTGTAACAGGCGGAGCAGAAGGAATCGGCAGAGAAACAGCGATAAGACTTGCAAAAGAGGGCTCAAAAGTAATTGTTTCTGATTTTAATGAAGAACTAGGAGAGCTTACAGTTCGCGATATTCAAGAAAGCGGCGGAGAAGCCCGCTTTTTTAAAGCAGATGTAACAAGCTTTGAACAAGTAGAAGCACTTGTAGAATTCACGGTACAGACGTTCGGGAATATTCATGTCATGTTCAATAATGCGGGAATCGGAATTACAAAACCATTTTTAGATCATTCACCTGAGGATTATCATAAGGTTGTAAATGTGAATCAGCATGGTGTTTATTATGGAATGCTTGCGGCAGCCCGGAAAATGAAGGATCTGGGTACGGAAGGCGTGATTATTAACAATGCTTCTGTGTTCGGATTTGTCGGGACACTCGGAATTACGGGCTACCAAGCTGCAAAAGGTGCGGTTGTTATGCTGACAAAACATGGTGCGCTTGAACTGGCCCCTCATGGAATTCGAGTAGTAGGAGTCGGACCTGCAGCGGTTAATACGAAAATTGTTCAAGGATACAGAGATGCTGGTTTGCTTGAATATATGAAGCAGCAGCAGCTTACTAGAAAGCTGATTGAGCCAGAAGAAATTGCTGCAGTTGTAGCCTTCCTGGCAACAGATGAAGCTCGCTCCCTTAATGGATCTGTCGTAATGGCAGATGATGGATTTTCAAGCTTTAAATCAGATATCAGACCTTAATACAGCAGGCGGCAGTAAAGCAGCCGCTTGTCTTCTAAAATCATTCGGGTAAAAGGGGTATTCACATGCAGAATGTTCAGCAGATAATCGAAGCGGACATCAAAAAGAAAAACTTATTAATGTACACAGCTTTCTCCATATCACTTGTTCTTGCTCTATTAAAATCAATTGGAACGAAAGAAACAGAAACGATAATCCTCTTTGCATCAGAACTTATCCTATTTACCGTTGTTTTCTTCCTATGCCAAAAGATCCTCAAAAAATATATTCTCTTTCCTTATACAAGTGCGGTACTGGTAAACGTGTTTACGATTACGGGTATTTATGTAGCCGGGGGAGGATGGACCGTAGTGATTGTCACCTTCTTTTTGGCGATTTTTGCAGCGGTTCATTTTCGAAGGCTAATTTTCGCGATTGGATTTACACTTGGTTTTGTCACCATTATCCTTGCTGCTCTGCACAGCACAAAAGAATTGGCCTCCATTCAAGCAAACGTCGCAACCGTTATTCTTGCATATGGACTTTCAGGACTGATTTTATCTGTGCTCATCCATTTAAACAGAAAACAGTCGGACCATGTCCAGCAACTTGTTCTTGAAACAGAAACGAAAGCGGCTGAAGAGAGCAGGCAAGCTGCTAAGCTTCACGACAGTATGAAACATATTCTTGAAAGTGTTTCTGTGGCAAGCGAACGCATTCAAAGCAATCTAAGAGCTCAGAGCGATATGAAGGCAGGGCTCAATGAAATTGCTTCTGGAAGCTACCAGCAGACGGAGCAAATTTCAAATATTTCTCAAAACACCTCAGCCTCCCATGAAATGATGATGAAGCTGAGTAATCAAATGAAAGAGCTTTTAGAGGAAGCCGGACAAACGCAGAAAATAACTGGTGAAGGAGAAAGCAAGGTTTCCTATTTTACTCAGGATGTTACGGAGATTAAAGTGACGATTTCGGACCTTAACCGGTCGTTTCAAGAGCTGAGTGAAAAAGTAAAAGAAACCAATTCTTTCTCAAACAGCATTAAACAAATTTCTGAACAAACCAACCTTTTGGCATTGAATGCCTCCATTGAAGCTGCACGGGCGGGAGAAGCAGGCAAAGGATTTTCGGTCGTTGCAGAAGAAATCCGGAAGCTTGCTGAAATGACAAATAAAACAGCTGAAAGCATAACGGCCAATTTGCTGCAGGTCAACCATGATAATTCGCTTACCCTGAAAAAAATGGAGGAAAGCGAAAGGAAAATTGTAAAGGTATTGGGCTCATCTGAAGATGTAGGGAAATATTTTGAAACGCTGAAGAGAATGATTCAGAAGATGAATGAAGATTTTCTTCATACAGAAGTAGTGTACAGCAAAGTGGTTGACAGCAGCTCCGAAGTTGAAAAATCAACAGCAGAGCTTGCTGCGATTATTGAAGAATCGAGTGCGGGACTCGAAGAAATGAATGCTTCTGTCGAAACGCTCACCACTGATAATGAATTGATTTCAGATTTAATGATCCAAACCTCCGGCAAAGCGAAAGAAATTATGAATGCGCATCAAAATTAAATATGGCTCTTTTCTTTTCAATTGCTGATCTTTAATAGGTTCTTTGCGGACGATGCCCGGGAAAACGGGCATCCCAACCCTATTCTATACCATTTCAGCAGTAAAGTTTGCGGAAACAGCCAGCCAATAAAAGGAGTCTGCTGCAGGCTCCTTTTTACATGGGAAAAATAATGCTAAAATTGATGGAGTGAAACGTCCATCGGCTGGGATTTCGCTGATGGTTAGTCAGGGTCCGCAGGATGAGGGCCGCACAGACGTTGCTGCAGGACGCGGCGTATTCAGTCTGTGATCTTTCGTCAAGGCATTTACGGCAGTTTGTTCTTACCCATTTTTCTTTTAGGAAACCGTACAGGACTTTTGGGCAGATACTGCATGCTGTGAATAAAGAGTTTTTTCAAAATAACCGGAAGTACGAGGTGGAGTATGAAAGGTGAAGAAAGCGAATTAGAGGGATTACGAACAGAAATTAAAGCGCTAAACCAAAAGGTGACGGACTGTGAGCAGTTAATAAAGGATTTATCTGCCCCCATTATCCCTTCTATTATACCGGAGACCGTTCTTATTCCTTTTACGGGAAGGCTGGATGCGGATCGTTTCGAGCTGATGATCACGAAGATTACCGAGTACATTTTTTCAGCAAATGTGAATACAGCGGTCATTGATTTCACTGCTATATCCAAGAAGGAGATAGGAGAGATTTCTGTTTTTGGAAGATACATTGAGAATTTGACTTCTACTTTAAAACTCATGGGTGTACAAGTGCTGTTTGTTGGCTTCACCCCTGCTATTACCCAAATCCTTACAGAATCCAGGCAGGCTTTTGTGAAGGAGTTGAACACCTTTTCATCCTTCCGCACAGCTTTGCAATATTTAATGAAGGAAAAAGGCATGGTTTTTCAGAAAATCAATGAACGTTAAAGATTTCCAGCTGTTTTCTTTAAATGAATAAATATATTGGTTATCCACTTTGCAATAAGAGCTACACTGGAATAGCCGATAAATAGGGTTAAATAGCTTGCTCCGCGATTCAGCTGAAAAAGCTCAGCAGCAACCATGATTGGTTTAAAGATAAAGGACATGAAGGCACTGTACAATGCCATATAGAGATAATAGTTTTTCTTATGTTTCAGAACCCATTGGTAAATGAGCATGTAAGAAACGGGAGCAAAAGAAACATCCAACGCAAAACTCACAGGGAGAAACGGGATAAGCTTGTAAGGAAATAACCAATATCCCTGACTGGCCCCATACGCATCAATATAGACATACCACACATGTGTGCTATATCCGTAAAAACCAAGGAAAAAGGCTTTATTCCTGTCTATTACAAAATAAAGAAGTACGAGCGGGACGATCAGGAAGCCGATATTCAGCCAAAACTGCCAAGTATGGAAGGATGAATAATTGAGCCAATAGTGGAGCCATGCTTTCGTATGCTCCAGCTGGAGTGACTGGATTTTATCTAAAAGTTCCTTCTGATGATTTCCCATAATCTCCTCCATGATTTGTATTGATAAGGTTAGTTTTACGGTCTTTTGACCATTTCATGCACGAATCGGCTAATATTTCTTGAGGGGGTTTCAGATGAAAAAGCTTATCAATAAAAGAATTGTTTTTGCGGGCCAGAGAAAAGCTGAGGAAATAAAATCGATCATCGAAAATTATGGAGGGACGTATCTTCACCGTCCTGCCCAAGGAACGGTTTTTTTAAACGATGAACAGCTTGAAAAAGACGTCCGGACCATTATAAGCGGTTATTTCGACTGGATCATTTTAACGACAGGGATGGGATCTGAAGCGCTTTTAAAGAAAGCTGCAGAAATGAAGGCAGAAGACTCATTCTTAGCAGAATTAAAAAAGCTTTCAATTGGAATCCGGGGATATAAAACCGCCAAGTTTCTTGCGGGGATGCATCTTGAACCAGCTGTTCGAGATGATGACGGGAGTAACGATGGCTTGCTCAGGGAACTCGAAAAGCATGATTTCAGCGGAAAGAAAGTGGCTATTCAGCTGCATGGAGAGCGGGCTCCGAAACTGGTAGGATTTTTCAAAGCCCAGGGAGCTGAATGTGTGGAAATCCAGCCATACCTTCACATCGCTCCTGATGAAGAGACGATGCGGTCTCTGGTGGAGGAAATTATCCACAAAGATGTAGATGCTGTTTATTTCACAAGCAAACCTCAAGGCCGGTTTCTAATGGATTTCGCAAGAAAGTATGGCGCAGCAGAACAAGTGACACAAGCTTTTTCCGACCATGTTGTTGCTTTAGCAATAGGAAAGGTAACAGCACAGGCTTTGAAGGAAGAGGGAATAGAAAGACTGGTTGTGCCTGACCACGAGCGGATGGGCAGCGCCATTGTGGAGCTTGGGAACTATTATGAAGAAATGAAGGGATGAAGGCAGCCTGAATGGGCTGTTTTTTTTGTTTCTCAAGTTTAAATGAGGGCAATTTTGAGGAATATGAATCGAATAGTTTTCAAATTCAGTTTATTTCTAATGGGTTGGGGAAAGAAAAATGATAGAAGTTCTTTTTTTCTAAATTTTTTCAGCAGAGAGGAAGAGGAGAAATTGCCGGAAACATTTAATGTGAAAATAAACGGGATCGATGCAGTAGCGAGTGAAGAGCAGACGATTCTTGAGCTTTTGTCGGCTTCTTCGATTGAGATTCCGAACGTTTGCTATCATCCGAGTCTTGGTGCAATCGAAACATGTGATACATGTTTGGTGAAGGTGAATGGAGAATTCGTAAGATCCTGTTCTGCAACCCTTAAAGATGGTGACAAGGTTGATACGGACTCCAAACCTGTAAAAGAAGCACAGATTATCGCCATGGACCGAATATTGAAAAATCACGAGCTCTACTGTACGGTTTGTGATTACAACAACGGCGGATGTGAAGTACATAATACAGTTAAAGAAATGAAGATCAATCATCAAAGCACTCCTTTTGCTCAAAAGCCTTACCCTGTTGATCATTCCCATCCATTTTACCGATACGACCCTGATCAGTGCATTCTATGCGGCCGGTGTGTAGAAGCGTGTCAGAATGTTCAGGTAACAGAAACGCTCACAATTGATTGGGAACGGGAGAAACCGCGTGTTATCTGGGACAATGATGTTCCCATCAATGAATCTTCCTGTGTTTCCTGCGGACATTGCTCCACGGTATGTCCATGCAACGCCATGATGGAAAAAGGAATGGAAGGCGAAGCGGGATATATGACGGATATCCAAAAAGAAACCCTTCGCCCAATGATTGAGATTACGAAAAATGTTGAAACAGGCTACGGATCGATCTTAACCATATCGGATATGGAGTCTGCAATGCGTGAGGAGAGAATTAAGAAAACAAAAACGGTCTGTACGTATTGCGGAGTAGGATGCAGCTTTGACATCTGGACAAAGGGCCGGGATATTTTAAAGGTAGAGCCTCAGGCTGAAGCGCCTGCTAACGGAATTTCTACTTGTGTTAAAGGCAAATTCGGCTGGGATTTCGTTAACAGCGAAGAGCGGCTGACGAAGCCGCTGATCCGTGAAGGAGACGGATTCCGAGAAGCAGAATGGGAAGAAGCTCTAGCATTGATTGCTGGCAAGTTTACAGAAATTAAAAACGAGCACGGCCCTGGCGCTCTAAGTTTTATCAGCTCTTCAAAATGTACAAATGAAGAGTCTTATTTAATGCAGAAGCTTGGAAGAGCAGTCATTGGAACCAACAACATTGACAACTGTTCAAGATATTGCCAAACCCCTGCTACGATGGGATTGTTTAGAACGGTGGGCCATGGAGGAGATTCAGGAGGCATTAAGGATATTGAAATGTCTGACCTGGTACTGGTTATAGGCTCCAATACGTCTGAATCCCATCCCGTTTTATCCACAAGAGTGAAGCGGTCCCACAAGCTTCATGACCAAAAATTAATTGTTGCCGACTTAAGAAAACATGAAATGGCTGAGCGTTCCGATTTATTTGTAAAACCTAATCCAGGTTCTGATTTAGTATGGCTGTCTGCTGTGACTAAATATATCGTCGATCAGGGCTGGGCTGATGAAACCTTTTTAACAAACAAGGTAAATGGCTTGAAGGATTATGTTAGAAGTCTTGAACCCTACACAATGGAATATGCCGCCGAAGCTACAGGTATCAGCATAGCCGATTTAATCAATATAGCGGAAATGATTCACGAAGCAAAAACGGTTTGTGCTTTGTGGGCAATGGGAGTTACTCAGCATCTAGGAGGAAGCGATACAAGTACGGCTATCTCTAACCTCCTGTTAATTACCGGAAACTATGGGAAGCCGGGAGCTGGATCCTACCCGCTGCGCGGACATAACAATGTACAGGGGGCAAGTGATTTTGGAAGCATGCCGGATCGTTTCCCATCCTATGAAAAGGTGACAGATCCATCGGTCCGCAGCAAATATGAAAAGGCTTGGGGAGTCGACCTGCCAGCTGAACCCGGATTGAATAACCATGAAATGATTGCTGCTATCCATGACGGAAACCTGAAGGCGATGTATGTCAAAGGCGAAGAAATGGGAATCGTCGACTCCAACATCAATTATGTGCAGGCAGCATACGAAAAGCTGGACTTCTTTGTTGTACAGGATATTTTCTTTACCCGTACCGCACAATTTGCTGACGTTGTTCTTCCTGCAAGCCCCAGTCTTGAAAAAGAAGGGACGTTTACGAATACAGAGCGCAGAATACAGCGTCTTTACCAGGTGCTTGAACCCCTTGGAGATTCTAAGCCGGACTGGAAAATTATTATGGAGATCGCAAATAGACTGGGCGCAGAATGGACATATAATCACCCGAGTGAAATTATGGCCGAAGCTGTCCAGCTAGCACCCCTGTTTGCGGGAGTAACCTATGACCGTTTAGAAGGATACAATAGCCTTCAATGGCCTGTTGCAGAAGATGGAAAAGATACACCGCTTCTTTTCACGGATGGATTCCCATTCCCTGATGGAAAGGCAAGGCTTGTACCTCTTGAGTGGACTCATCCGCTCTCCTGCGAATCTGAATATGATGTTCATGTGAATAATGGCCGTCTTCTTGAGCACTTCCATGAAGGGAACATGACTTATAAATCAAAAGGAATTACAGGAAAAACTCCAAGGACCTTCCTTGAAGTATCTGCAGCATTAGCGGAGGAGAAAGGCATAAAAACCGGATCTTTAGTCCGGCTCATTACCCCTTACGGTCAGGTTAAAGTACAGGCGCATATAACAGACAGAGTTCGCGGCAAGGAAGTATATCTCCCTATGAACGACAGCGGGGAAGCTGCCATCAATCTGCTGACAAGCAGCTATGCGGACAAAGATACGGATACTCCAGCTTATAAAGAAGTAAAAGCGAAGCTTGAAGTCCTCGAAGCAGAAGGAATCGATCCGCTGCCGAGGGTGAACCACCGGAACGGCAATCCGAAGCCTCAAACCGGGGTGGAAGTTCAAAGAAAATGGGCCCGGAAGGATTATGTATTCCCGGGAGATTTAGTGAAAAAAGGAGCGAAACCATAATGGCTAATGCAACCACTAAAATCAAAAAGCTTGAGATTAGTGAAGAGGATCAGCGGAAAAAGGATTTGCGTGAAGTGGAAGATGCATTAGTCTCCAATAAAACAGCCATTCTGGAATCTCTGCAGCTTATGCAGCACATCCAGGATCGAGGGATATTGTCTCTTTTAAACGGTTTATTCGGCCAGGGAGATAAAGTGCTGCACGTCCTGGTGAAGGCACTCGATAAACCAGAGAATACAAACGCACTTAAAAACATGCTGCTTATGCTTGGTGTCCTTGGCACCATTAATGTGCAGCAGCTTGAACCCCTTTTGATCAAACTGAACAAAGGGGTCGAAAGGGTAGCGAAAAAAAAGGATACAGATCATAAAACCGGTTATTTAGACGTTGTCCGCTCACTGAAAGACCCTGAAATTAACAGAGCAGTGACATTGCTGCTGACATTTTTAAAAGGTGTTGGTGAGGAGACCGAGCATATGGAAAAAAACAAGCAGCAGGAAGCCGGCGAAAGGGTGGACCTGGGAGAAAATGGATAATAGGTTCAGAGGACAGGTACATGGCGGGAGTGTGCCTGTCCTTTTTTTGGGACGAAACAGCTGGGGGCCATTCACGGGTATATTTCGACTGCCTGGGCGGCAGCCGGCCTTGCTGCTTGTATCGAATATAAGAGAGCTGACAGAAAGCTATTCGATTACTCTCTATCTATTCACAGGAGCCTTTATCTAAGCGCTTGTCATCTCGCTGCTGATCCGGTTAAACATCTGCAGCATAAAAAAGAATCAGGTCCATCATCCAGAGAAAGCGCTTTAAAAAAGGAGAATTTTTGCAATCCCTATATACAGGAATTAGAACGAATATTATATGGTATAATTGCTATAGAGAGGGAGTGTCCTTTTGAAAAACTCAAACAACCTGTTTCACTCTGGTGAGAGGGCCATTATTAAGAAAACGAAAGAACCCGTGACGATTGCAAAATGCCAATACGTCAAACATATGAAAAAGTTTTCGTACATTGTGAACGAAAATCCCAGTACCTTTTATTTTGAAGAGGAACTGCAGAAGCCGGAATAAGAACGCATTAAAACAGGCCCCTTGCTTACTAGGAGGCCTGTTTTTTTGATTAACCTTTTTTCTCAAGATTTACTCTTCCGGAAAAGAAAACGGCGCCTCCACCCATATCGGCAAGCCGGTCGGGAGTGAGGGAATTTACAAGCTGTTTTGTTCCAGGGGTGTCAGCCCACAAACCTTGAGTAACTAAAACACTTGGCAGTACGGTATTCCCAACTGCAGCAGTCAGTTCACATTCTCCGCGGTCATTCCATACTCTCGCAAGATCCCCATCCTTAATTCCAAGCCGTGCGGCATCCTCATCGTTCATAAACAAACGAGGCTGCTTTTCAAGGGCTGTATGTTTTTCATTATTGCTAAAGGTTGAATTCAAGAAATTGTGGTTTGGGCCTGGAACAAATAAGAAAGGAAAATCCCCGTCCTCAACCAGAGGGGAGTAAGTCGGAAGTGCAGGATAACCATGGGAATTCATTTGCTCGGAATAAAGCTCGATTTTTCCGCTTGGCGTAGGGAGTTTACCCGGAAACAGCGGTTTTACATCGGCTTTCACATAATCGTGTTTTGAAAGTTCATCATAGCTGATCCCATGTATATATGGATTATCTGATTGATCTACCGCCTGCCGGATTAATTCCTCTTCTGAAACATCAAATAGAGCGGGATCCATTCCAAACGCTTTTGCAAGCATGCGGAAAAGCTCAACATTTGATTTGGATTCACCGAACTTTTCGATGACAGGCTTTTGGATTTGCATGAAGTGATGCCAATAGGAAGTATAAAAATCCGTATTCTCAAACGAAGATGTGGCAGGCAGGACAAGGTCTGCGTAGGCAGCAGTTTCTGTCAAAAACAAATCATGAACGACAGTAAATAAGTCTTCCCTGGCAAGCCCTTTCCGAACTTTATTTCCTTCCGGAGCAACGACAGCAGGGTTGCTATTGTAAACGAACATTGATTTTACCGGCGGTTCCAGTTCAAGAAGGGCGCGCCCAATCTCATTCATATTAATGACACGTGTGCTTTTATTCCTCAGCAAATCCGTTCGTTTCAGTGCTTCACTGTCATGCTGCAAATAGCCCGAATTCCCTTTGATTGCACCACCGCCTTTTTTCATCCACTGTCCGGTAAGAGCGGGAAGACATGCGATCGTTCGAACATTCATCCCCCCGTTATCATGGTGCTGAATCCCATTTCCGATTCTGATAAAAGAGGGGGAGGTTTCTCCGTACATTCTGGATAACGTATATAAATCTTTAACCGGAACGCCCGTTATGGCCGAAACGGTCTCCGGATCATATTGAATGACATGTTCTCTTAATTCTTCATATCCGACTGAATATTTCTCCAGAAAAGCTTCATCCGTGTAATTTTCCTTAAAAAGAATATGCATCATACCGAGCGCAAGGGCGCTGTCAGTCCCGGGAAGAATCGGAATAAACCAGTCTGCCAAGCGGCCGGTCTGATTCCTGTGAACATCGATCACTACAATCTTAGCGCCATTCTTCCTAGCTTTTTGTGCGAGTGTCACTTGATGCATGTTCGTGCTCACTGCATTGATTCCCCAGAAAATAATCAATTTAGAGTGAATCGTTTCCTCCGGATCAATCCCGAAGCTGCCGCCCATTGTGTATTTGTAGCCGAAGGAACCCGCTACAGAACAAATGGCACGATTCAGCAAACTCGCTCCAAGCTGATGGAAAAACCGGCGGTCGATTCCTTCCGATGAGAGAAGCCCCATGTTTCCGTAAAAGCTGTAGGGGAGAATGCTCTCGGGCCCATCTCTTTCAATCAGCTTCATCCATCGGGATTTAATGGTTTCAATCGCTTCATCCCACGTAATCCTCTCAAACCGGCCCTCTCCTTTAGGTCCCACCCTTTTCATTGGATAGGCAAGGCGTTTCGGGTCATAAAGACGTTCTGTCATATGCCTCACTTTGTTGCATATGCTCCCCTTCGTTACAGGATGATCAGGATCCCCTTCAACCTTCACAATCTTTCCGTTCTCTTTATGCAAAAGCAAGCCGCACTGATCCGGACAATCCAATGAGCAAACAGATTTAAAGACTCCGTCAGGCTGTTCAGTATAAGATAGCATGACATTTCCCCCCTGGCATTAATTGTTATCCCTAATCTTAAACGAAATTGGATAGGGGATAAAGTGAAACTTCCGTCAGGCGGGTTCTCCTGACGGTTAGTTGAACCAATCGGGCCGTTACGGGCAGTTAATTGAAAAAGCGTCCACCAGCATATTTTCAAGGAAATCCTTAAAACGTGCCCCGTACTGCCCGTTACGGCGGGATAAAGTGAAACTTCCGTCAGGCGGGTTCTCCTGACGGTTAGTTGAACTAATCGGCCATTACGGGCGGTTTACTCCCGCGTTCACTATTTTAATGGTACTGAATCGTAATTTACTGACAATTCAGGGTATAGATTCCTAGTACTTGTCATAGGGACGATGCCGAGAGCTAATACGGAAGCAGTTGATGCTTTAAGCCATTTATTCATTTTTTCCACCTCAATAATTTTTTTTTGCTTGTGGATGGAACGGCATCAGGAATTAAATTGTTTCATTTCTTCAGCTTATAAGCGAATAGTTTAGCAGTAATCCTCCTGCCATCAGCAGGGGATTTTTATAAACATTGAGGAATGCCAATTGACATTTTAACAATAGAATCATATGATAAAAGAAAAGTTGCGTATGGTAAAAAAACTAGTTAGGGTGAAAAATAAATGACCAATACTAAAACAGTTTGTCTATACCAAGCGAATAATGGGGATACCTTAAAAATTACTTCACTTTCCTTTGAAGGAGTTATGCGCAGAAGACTCCTTGATTTAGGTTTTGTCCCTGGAGCAGTGGTAAAAGTAATCCGCAGGAGTCCTCTTGGAGATCCCATTGCCTTTCGAGTCAGCCAAACGACGATTGCCCTGCGAAAAGAAGAGAGTATGAGAATTGAAGGGGAGTTGATCACTCATGAGTAATGTGTACAGAGTCGCATTAGCCGGCAATCCCAATACCGGGAAAAGCACCCTGTTCAACGCTTTGACCGGTCTGAAGCAGCACACAGGAAACTGGGCTGGAAAAACCGTTGATATGGCAGAGGGAACGATGCAGCATAAGGGCGAAACGTATAAGCTGATTGATCTACCCGGGACCTATTCTCTTTTCTCAAATTCAAAGGATGAAGAAGTTGCGCGGAATTACATCGTCTTTGAAAAACCGGATATTACATTAGTGGTACTGGATGCAACATCGCTTGAACGGAATATGAATCTCGCTCTTCAAGTGCTTGAAATGACAACTAACGTTATTGTTTGCGTCAATTTAATTGATGAAGCGGCGAAGCGGGGCATCAGTATTAATGAGCAGCAGCTTACAAGAAGACTCGGAGTGCCGGTTGTAAAAATATCAGCACGCAATAAAACGGGATTCCCTCTGCTGTTTGATACGATGGACCGGCTTGTCAAAGGGATCATACAATGTCAGCCGGCCCTGATTAGCTATCATACGGTTATTGAGGAAAAAATCAGCAAAATCGAACCGCTTGTCCGTCCGCTCATTGACGATGACCTCTCTGCAAGATGGGTTGCCTTAAGATTACTGGATGGAGATGAATCCCTTTTGGATGAAATAAAAGGCCGTATGGCTCAAAAGGAGGAACAGACACGTGGACTTAAGTATCCAGTTTGACAAAGTATTAAACGAGGCACGAGACATTTCGTCTGCTGAGATACGCGATGAGATTGTTCAGAGTCTTCATGAAAAAAGTAAAGAGCTTTGTGCCCGAACCGTTACCTTTAGTAAAACAAAAGAAGATGTTCGGACTGAAAAACTGGATGCCGTTCTGACATCGCCGATTTTTGGGTTCCCAATCATGCTGATCATGCTCGGGGCAGTTTTTTATTTAACGATTGCAGGAGCCAATGTGCCATCCTCCATGCTTGGTGAATTCTTCAGCTGGATTGAAGGGTATTTAACGATTTTCTTTCAGTGGATGGGAGCGCCTGAGTGGCTTTATGGAATATTGGTCCTTGGTCTGTTTAGGGGAACGACTTGGGTAATCAGTGTGATGCTGCCTCCGATGGCAATTTTCTTTCCGGTGTTCGCCCTTCTTGAAAACTTCGGATACCTGCCGCGTGTAGCCTTTAACATGGACCGTATTTTCAAGCAGGTTGGAGCACATGGGAAGCAGTCATTGACGATGGCTATGGGATTCGGATGCAACGCCGCTGCCATGATGTCAACAAGAATTATTGAATCTCCAAGAGAGCGGATGCTCGCGATCTTAACGAATAACTTTGTGCCATGTAACGGGCGCTGGGGAACGCTCATTATCCTATCTTCCCTATTCATGGCAGCTGGGTTTACAGGAGGCTGGGCTTCACTTGTCACAACAGCTGTCATTGTTGGAATCGTCTTATTTGGAATTATCGTTACCTTTTTCGTTTCCTTTGTTTTATCAAAAACTGCTTTGAAAGGCGTTCCGACTCATTACACCCTGGAACTTCCGCCATACCGAAAACCAAAAGTTTGGGATACCGTGATCCGGGCTTCGTTAACCCGTTCTATTTCGGTCCTGATGAGAGCGGTGAAAATTGCGGCACCGGCAGCCATGCTTACATGGATTCTTGCAAATGTATTTATCGGGGACACAAGTATTCTGATGTACTTCGTTAACTTCCTCGATCCTTTCGGCAAAATGCTAGGAATGGATGGGTACATTTTAGCAGCATTCCTTATCGGGTTGCCGGCGAATGAAATCGTTTTGCCCGTTCTTTTGATGGGATATCTCTCGACCGGATCTTTAACGGAAGTGGATAATCTGATGGATTTAAAGCAAATTTTTCTTGATCACGGGTGGACGTGGCTTACGGCTTTAAACATGATGCTGTTCTCGCTTCTTCACTTCCCGTGCGGCACGACGCTGGTCAATATATATAAGGAAACAAAAAGCAAAAAATGGACGTTCATGTCCTTTATCATCCCAACCGTTATAGCCATCGCTGTAACATTCATTCTTGCCCAGGCGGCTTGGCTGTTTGGATGGGTGTAAGGAGTAATGATTAGAATGAAGCAAAGATACTTTAAATTAAGGATTTTTGCTTCTTTCTTTTGGGAAAATAAAGGAATAAAATGGTATTAAAATATGCGGAGGAGGATGGAAAATGAAAGCTGCAGCAGTCCCTATTAAAAACCAAATGAATGGTGTATTTGTTCATGTAAAGAATTTAAAGGTTTCTGTAAAATGGTATTATGACCTGCTCGGGCAGAAAGCAGATTTGGACAAAGTTCATTCGCCAGTCTGCAACATTCCTATCAATGGAACAACCTCTCTCACCTTGGATGATCACAGCTTTGATTCCCAATTTAAAGAAAGCATAAGCGGGAATCCGATTTTCAATCTCTATGCTCCTGAAATAGAGGAGGCTTATGCTTTTGTGAAAAACAAAGAAATAAAGATTGTAAGAGAACTGGAATGGGCGGGAGAAACAGCCTGGTTCAATATACAGGATCCTGACGGAAATGTAATCATGATTGCCAATTGCTAAAGGAAAGAAAACAGCCGGGGAGACCCGGCTGTTTTTCAATAATCGATCTGTGATTGGTGGTTTTTATTTTACACGTCCGCCTGCTTGCGGGTTACTCTCATTCTTTTTATATCATCCTTCAAAAGGATGTAAAGAGAAGGAATCATAAATAGGGCAAAGCCTGCTTTCTCCAATAATTCTCCGCCGTCCTCATAAAATTTCAAAAGGCTTTCTCCAAACATTTCGGCTCCAAGGAAAATCAGAGCGACACCGAGTACTTTGAATAGGATAGATAAGTTTAGTTTCACCGCTGTTTTAAATAGTACAATCGTGATGGCCACAGCAAGTACAATCCCAAGGATATTTCCTGCAGCAATCAATCCTGCGTGATGTGAGATCTGGGTAAGATTAAAAATCATCAGCTCGAGGCCCTCTCTAAATACGGAAAGAAAAGCCAAAATAAACAAACTGATTTTCGATGCATTGGAAGAAACTTTAGACGTAACCGAATTACTTACCTCGCTGTTCCGGTGCAGCCATAAAATAAAGTAAGCGATGAGTCCGGACGCTGCCAGCATCATTATTCCTTCGAACAGTTCTTCAGAAGAGCCTTCCATCTCCTGAGCGCCGGAAAAAACGATCAGTCCGCCGATTATGCTGACAATCAATCCGATACCTGCTCCAAGATAGACAGATGATTTGAGATCCTGCCGATTAATTCTGGTTGTATGTATTAAAATAATTCCGATAATGAGTGCTGCTTCCAGCCCTTCGCGTAATGCAAGAAATAAACTCGACCACATATATGCCATCCCCCGTAAATTATAATGAAATTCATTCTCATTTATATAATAGTGAGAATGAATTTCAATGTCAATATGATTTTAGGAGAATAGTTGGGTATTCTTATTGAGATTGGGTTTATCGGCTGGTTTTTAAAAAAAGTCATGCATCACTTCTACAAGATGCATGACGACACCAACAATTATTTTCCCGGTTCCAGCTTCAGTACGAATTTTTTTTCACCGTAGCTTGTCAGGGAGGTTTTATGATACGTTCCTTCCACCCAGTTTTTCAGCTGATTGCTGTACCATTCACTCCGGAAATGCCCTGACTGGCCAGGACTATTATTGTGATAAGCCTTTGACAAATCGGAAAGGTCAGCTACGAAACGCCATGGAGCACCATGATCAACGACTCCATCCTCTTCATAAGCAGCAGCTTGAACCGTTACTTGGCTTCCTCCGGCAGGGATGGGCTTTTGCCTGTTGAAAACCCACTCAAGGACAGGTGAAGCAGAGGAGAGGGGGTGGGCGAAATAAACCTGATGATACTCACCCCATTTCCATGCTGAAGGATCGTTGCCGTATTGATCTTGGATAGCGGCTAGGACATTTTTCAAGGAGGAATGCAGGACTTTTTCGATTCCTCCTTTGTTGTCGATCCAAACCGATTTCTTTCCATTAAGAGCTTTTCGCAGCAATTCATCGACTGCCTGCTGTTTTCCCTCAAATAGTTCATCCATTTCCTTCGGGATTTTCTCCGCAAACAGAACCCTTGGAAGTTCTTTCATCCATAAATGGAAGACGAGAGGAGCACCGTATTCCGGATCATCCTCGTAATTCCAGTTCTCAAGAAGGGAGAGGGCTTCTTTTTCCGGAGCCGTGAGTTTTTGTTCTTTAAGCACTTTAAGGAAAGAAGGAACAAATTCTCTCGCATAAAGATTCTTCTGATCCATCTGAAGTTTTTTCATGTCATTAGCAGTCAGCTTTTCTTTGCTTGTCAAATACTCCTCAATCCTCATATACCGATAAGGCTGTGCCCAGTGATGGCTGATATGGTATGGATAACGGTCATTGATGACTTTGTTGTTGGCTGTTGCAAGAAAGCCATTATCAGGATTAACACTCCGCGGGAGCTGATCCCATGGAATGAAGCCGGTCCACTCATAATCATCTGTCCAGCCTGGAACAGGAAGCAGTCCGTCACCTTTTTTGCGGATAGGAATTTTCCCGTTTGCTTTGTAAGCGATTGTTCCATCCTGTCCGGCAAAAACGAAATTTTGAGTTGGAACGTGGAACCCTTCCAATGCCTTTTCGAATTCATCCCAATCTTGAGCACGGTTCATGTTGAGAACAGCCTGCAGCTCTGTGCTTGGCATCAAGGCTGTCCATTTCATGGCAAGAACCGTATCTTTTTTCTTATCTAATGCAAACTCTGAGATGACAGGCCCGTGTCTCGTTTCCGTCACCTCGTAGGGAATCGTTTTTTTGCCTTTAACGGCGATGGGTTCTTTTATCAGCTTCGCTTGTTCCCATTTTCCGTTATGGAGGAACTTTGAATCATCCTGCGGACTCCGTTTCTCAATGTATAAATCCTGTACGTCGGGGCCGGTATTCGTCACGCCCCATGCAATTTTTTCATTATGTCCCAGAATGATTCCAGGAACACCTGCAAAAATGACCCCGCTCACATTCTGAGAAGGAGAGGTGAGATGCATCTGGTACCAGATGGATGGTGTGGCCAGCCCAAGATGGGGATCATCAGCTAATAGAGGCTTGCCTGATACAGTTTTCTTGCCGCTCACTGCCCAGTTGTTGCTTCCGTTGAATTCCCTTGGAAAGACGGCGCTTGCAAACGTATCCTGAATATCAAGCTTTATATTTTCATAGCTGGAAAGGATAGCAGAAGCATCCTTTGGATAACTCGGAAAGAGCTCAATGGCCTCTTCTTTTGAAAGATGATCCATCGCCCAATAACGAAACGCCTGTCCCTGCCAATGGCCTCCTAAATCAAACGCCATGTATTTGCCGATTGTCAGGGAGTCAAGAGGAGTCCACTCGGAAGGTTCATATCCAAGAAGAGTGAATTCCAATGGAAGTTTTCCTTCTTTTTTTGCCTCCTTTATATAAGCATTAACCCCATCAGCAAACCATTGAAGAACTTGGAGAGACTCTTGATCATAAGCAGATAGGGACGCTTTTGCTGCCCGCTTTAATCCAAGAGTCCTGAAAAATTTATCCCGGTCAATGGTGGCTTCTCCAACTACTTCACTAAGCATTCCTGATGCTTGTCTTCGGCTTAAATCCATCTGGAAAAGCCGGTCTTGGGCCTGTGTATAACCTTGAGCCATGTACAAGTCTTTTTCGCTTCCGGCTTTTATATGAGGAACGCCCTCTTGATCCCTTATAACAGTAGCTTCTTTTGTAAGCCCCGCAATCGCTGTTTCACCGGATAGCTTAGGCAGACTTTTATTTGTGTAAACGTTTACAAAAATACCAGCTGAAATCAGAACCAATGCCATAATCGATAGGCTTATAAGAAGCCATTTTTTTATCGGCCGCTTTTTCTTTATTTCCAATGGAGTATTTGCTTGCATCGCCAGTGCCCCCTTCTAATTTTTATATATCTATAATTCATTTATATAGTAATTAGGGAGGGTTAGCACGAAGTATTTTTATGAAAAATAGAAAATTCAGTAAAAATGTCAAGGAGTTAGCAAAGTCAGAGGAAAAAGAAAAAAGCCTTATGAAAAGGCAGATAATTGAAGACTTAAGATCGCTGGATCACAGAAGTGGAATAGCTCTTTATCATCTTTTGCAGGTTTTTATGTCCTTCTCTAAGTTTAATCGTTTCTTCAATAATTTTTTGGAAACCTTCTAAATCTCTATCCGAAGCATTCAATACAGATTTAGGAAGACCTTCTGCAATTTGCTGTAAAGTAAATTCTTGAATCATGTCATTAACCACCTTTTTAAGTTTTTCGCGCTGATAAACTCTGTTCTTCGCAGGCTATCTTGTCATGCTGTTCCTGCAGGAGCCCAGCACCTTTCCAAAACATAAAAGCTTTACTTATTATTTTGAGAAAACCGGCTGTTTTCCTCCTTAAAACAAGCAAAAATTTATCTTCATTTATCATCAAAATCTCATGTGGAAAGCAATGATTATAGAAATAACGACAGTATATTCCTCGAAATATCTGTTTTTTACCATTTCACATTTTAAATTGGTAAAAATGGAACTTCTCTACTCAGCCCATGCATAGATATAAATGTTTGAAAAAATCGAACCGGGGGTTGAGGTTTTTGCTTAAGAAATGGCTTATTTTGTTTTGCAGTGTATTTCTTCTGTTCTCTTTTGCAGGTATACCGGATGCATCTGCAGCAGCAACCAAGTTTATCATCATTAATAAGTCGTCAAACAAGCTTGCTTATTACGAAAACAGCAAGCTGAAACGAGTGTTCAAGGTTGGAACAGGGAGAAGCCAGTCGCTTACACCTGAGGGGAAATTCAAGATTGTTCAGAAAATCGTAAACAGACCTTATTATAAAGGAAATATTCCTGGAGGCGATCCTAGAAACCCGCTCGGTAATAGATGGATGGGTTTGAATGCGCGAGGAACATCGGGTTCGACATATGGGATACACGGTAACAATAATCCAAGCTCAATTGGAGGATATGTTAGCAGCGGCTGTGTCAGGATGTATGATAACGAGGTTGAATGGCTTTATAGTCAAGTGCCTATCAATACGGCAGTGATTATCATAAGCTCAGGAAAATCATTCGATTCGATTGCCAAATCTTATGGATATAATGTTAAGCCAGGCGGGAATTCAGGTAACAGCGGAGATACGCTTAAGAAAGGAAGCAGAGGAGATGCAGTAGCAGAGCTTCAGCGCAAATTAACGGATCTTGGATTCAGCACCGGCGGCATTGACGGTGTTTTTGGTTCAGCTACTGACAAAGCGGTACGTGCTTTCCAGAAGAGCAAGGGGCTTACTGCTGATGGAATTGCTGGTCCCGCGACATGGAATGCGTTAAATGGATCAAGTACACCGCAGCCCGGATCTACGCTTGCGAACAGCGGAACATTAAAAAAAGGCAGCAAAGGCCCTGCAGTAAAAGAGCTGCAGCAAAAGCTTACTGCTCTGGGATACAATACAAAGGGTACTGACGGAGTATTCGGTCCAAACACTGAAAAAGCAGTATTAGCCTTTCAAAAGGCCAGCCGTCTCACAGCTGATGGGATAGTGGGACCAGCAACGAAAAAAGCCATTTTAAAGTAAGCTGCAAAACAATAGTGGAATGAGCAAGCACGATAGCTAAAATACGATTTCATACGGAAATACGGAAAATGAACGGTCATGCCCATGAGCTGCTGCCAGAAAACAGAAAAACACCCTTGCATCCGCAAGGGTGTTTTTAGATGGAGACTAGCGGGATCGAACCGCTGACCTTTTGGCTGCCAGCCAAACGCTCTCCCAGCTGAGCTAAGCCCCCGTAATATTTTTATGCGTTAGTGCATAATATAAATCATAACGATTTTTCGAAAAAAGTCAATATTGTTTTATAATTATTTAAAAATAAATTTGCAAAAAGATAAAAGGTGCAAAAAGACCTAATATTTACAATCAATTTACATAAAATCACTTTATTCAGAAGCGAAATGAACCGATAATACTTTTAGATAGAAAGGCGGGAGGCAATCAGCATGAAAGTGGCGCAGGCAGTGCTCGGATTAGGGCTGGCTCTGTTTTTGATTTATGAATTTTTCGGTGATGAATTAATTAATGCGGCCGGGTTCAAATCTCCTATCCAGCATGAAGTAATGGCTGATCAGGAAGTGACAAAGGATGAAGCACTTCTTCTGGTTGTAGATTTTCTCGAACGGAGCGGAAAAGGGGAAGCCGGAGCTAAATTCCTCGTTGAAACAAAGAATGGATACATTTGCAGTGCCTCTTGGTTTGAGGACGGCACGACTGCATCAGGAAATGAAAATGTTACGTATTCAGTCAACCGTGTAACGGGTGACGTGAAACTTATCCAAAAATAACAAGCAGCCGGGCTGATTAAGGCCGGCTGCGGAACGCTGGTTAAGCACCAATTATTTCTTTTGCTTCTTTAATCTGCAGAAGATGGCGCTCCTCATGGTACCCCACAAATTCAACCCATTGTTTAATGGATAGTTCTCCTAAGACAGGGTGTTTAAGAGCCCTTGAAGTAAGGTCGAAATCTTTGGCAAGCAGTTCAGTGAAATTTATCAGATCTCGTCTAGCTTCTTCGAGTGCAGTTATTACCTCAACCCGGTCAATTGGTACAGGACTTGGCACAACATAGTCAGGTGCTGGAACCTTACGGGACCGGTCCGTTACAATCTCAAGCTGTTTTTCTTCAACCGTCTTATCCTCTGCATGATGTATGGATTTTTTGAGGCTTTCCAGTACGATTTTCTCCATTTTTTGAAGGTGGTCCACAACCTGCCCAACGCTCCATCCGTCAGAAGAAGGTTTTTTGTTAAATTCCTCATTGGATACTTCATTGAGTGTATTAAGCAATTCTTCTCGCACTTTTTTCATATGTTCATACATGGCCGATTCCTCCTCTTCACGTCCATCATATCAAAACCTATGCATGAAGTCCCTTCATGCACTTCATCTAAACTCTCTCTTTAACCCAGTCCAGTGCCTGTTCCCGCAGTTTGAATTTCTGGATTTTTCCTGATGCAGTCATAGGATACTCATCCATGATAAAGCAGTATTCAGGAATTTTATAAAATGCGATTTGCCCTTCACAGTATTCCTGAATATGCTGCATCGTCAGGTCAGCTCCTTCCCTGACTCGGATACAGGCAGCCGTTCTCTCTCCGTATTTTTCATCGGGCACCCCAATAACCTGGACATCTACAATATCAGGGTGCCGATATAGAAACTCTTCAATCTCCCGGGGATAAATGTTCTCTCCGCCCCTTATAATCATATCCTTAAGGCGGCCGGTAATTTTAACGTAGCCCTCTTCATCCATCGCAGCGAGATCACCTGTATGCAGCCACCCGTCAGCATCGATTGCTTCGCTGGTCGCTTCCGGCATTTTATAATAACCCTTCATAACGTGATAGCCTCTCGTACACAGTTCTCCCTGTTCATTTGGTGCCATTTCCTTCCCGGATACAGGATCGATAATTTTAACTTCAACATGCGGATGAGGTTTCCCGACTGTTTCTACTTTTCTTTCAATAGAGTCATCTACAGTTGTTTGAGTAATGACAGGAGATGCCTCCGTTTGTCCGTAGCAAATTGTAATTTCATTCATTCCCATCTGGTCCATCACTTTTTTCATCACTTCGATCGGACAAGGAGATCCTGCCATAATCCCTGTCCGGAGAGAGGATAAATCATATGATGGAAAAGAATCAAGTGAAAGTTCGGCAATAAACATGGTAGGAACACCCTGTAAGCCGGTGCAGCGTTCCCTTTCCACCGTTTCAAGCACAAGGTCAGGGCTGAATTCTATTGTTGGGACCATGCAAGCTCCAACTGTAACAGCAGCCATCGTACTCAATACACAGCCAAAACAATGGAAGAACGGTACGGGAATGCAAAGCCTGTCCTGATTTGTCAGTTTCATGGAGCTTGCGATTAAATAGCCGTTATTAACAATGTTATGATGGCTAAGCATAACTCCTTTTGGAAAGCCTGTCGTTCCGGAAGTGTACTGCATATTAATTGCATCATGCTGATCAAGCTCGCATTCCCTTTGTTCCAATTCTGCATCTGAAACAGCAGCTGCATGCATTAGGAATTTATTCCAGCTAGTCATCCCTTCAGGACACTGATCACTGCCTATGTAGATTTGGTGTTTTAGCTTGGTAAGAGGATGATTGGTTCGGCTGGTAATTGACTGGATCATCTCTGTATAGGAGGTTCCCTTGTAGCCGTCAATTAAAAATAAAGCAGCTGAATCGGACTGTTGTAATAAATATTCAAGCTCGTGAACCTGGTAGCTCGTATTAACCGTTACAAGAACAGCGCCCATCCTTGCCGTAGCAAATTGCAGAAGGAGCCACTCCGGAACGTTCGTTGCCCAAACTGCGATATGGTCCCCTTTTTTAATACCGATTCCTATAAGAGCTTTTGCAATTTTTGCGGTTTCCTCGTAAAATTCTTGATAGGTGTAGCGGATTTCTTCTTTAGAATAGACAATGGCTTCATGGCTTCCAAACTCCCGGACGGTTTCCTGAAACATTTTCCCGATTGTCATTTGCTTTAAAGAATTCATTGGGCCTCCTTATATCGCAAGAGTTAACGCTTTCATTATACAATATTAACAGAATATTTTAAAAATTATCCTTCTACAAATCTCGCCTTTTTGCAGATGTTTAGTAGGGTGAGGAGATCAACATGAATAAACAAAAAACATATGCTTATATCGCACTATTAATTGGGGTGCTCTCTGTCTCGGCCTCTGCAGTAATGGTCAAACTGACCACCACTCCGCCGCCTGTTACGGCTTTTTACCGGATGTTCTTTTCTGTGCTATTAATGATGCCTTTTTTTCTCATGGCGAAGGGATCGGGCATAAAAGAAATGAAAAAGAAAGACTGGCTCTATATTTCCCTGGCAGGAATTTTCCTCGCCTTTCATTTTATTTTATGGTTTGAGTCCCTCGAATTAACATCCGTTGCAAGCTCGGTGGTTCTTGTGACGCTTCAGCCTCTATTCGCATTTGCAGGAACCTACCTTCTTTTTGGAGAGCGGGTAACGCGGCAATCCGTGTGGAGTGCAGCAATTGCGATAATAGGGAGCTTGATAATCAGCTGGGGTGACCTGCAAATCAGCGGATGGGCACTGGCAGGAGATTTACTGGCTTTAACAGCTTGTTTTATGGTTACAGCCTATCTTTTATTCGGGCAGGAAGTAAGAAAGCGGCATTCGCTGATTTTGCATACAACTCTTGTTTACGGAATTAGTGCGGGAACTTTGCTGCTTTATTGTTTAGTATTTTCGTATAGTTTAGATCCAGGAAGCGGAGAAAATTTAATGTGGCTTCTGCTTTTGGCCATTTTTCCTAATCTGCTGGGTCATTCCTTGTTTAATTGGGCTTTGAAATGGATCAGCACGAATACGATTTCAGTCGCTATTCTATTTGAACCAGCGGGTGCAATCATCCTTGCCTATTATGTGCTGAATGAGCAGATCATGTTGACTCAGGCAGCCGGAAGTGCCGTAATTTTTGCGGGGATTTTGCTATTTATGGCGGGGGATATAAAGAGAAGCTTCCGGGGGAAAAAAGTTCCTGCTCAGCATTCTAATAGAAATTTGGATGATTAAGGAAAGAAATTGGGTATAGGAGAATAGTGAACAATAGAATAGAGCAGGGGGATTATTATGTATAAAATCAGAAAAGCAAAGAAAGAGGATATAAAAGGGATTGCAGAAGTACACGTGGACAGTTGGCGGACCACTTATCGCGATATCGTTGATTCTGATTATTTGAACTCTCTTACTTATGCTGAAAAGGTAAACCAGTGGGAAAAGGCCGATTTAAATCACCTGATTATAGCCGAAGACGAGGAGGGGAGAATCGTAGGATTTTCAAGCTATGGCAAGGAGCGTTCTGAAAAACATGGATTTGATGGAGAAATATATGCCATCTATCTTCTGGATGAGGTTCAGCGAAAAGGGATTGGCAGTGCGCTGCTGTTAAATTCGATTGATGATCTCATGGATAAAGGCTTCCAATCTGTCATGGTTTGGGTAATCAGTGAAAATCCTTCACGTGGATTTTACGAATCCTATTTTCCTGAATTAATAGGCGAAGAAACGTTTTCAATTGGAAATCGGGAACATATTGAATATGCTTTCGGCTGGAAGGATATTGAACGGCTTAAATCCATGCTGCTGCAAGGCAACAGAGTTTAATAGCAGATTAGAAAGGCCTCCGTTTCAGGAGGCCTTTCTAATTTAGCTGGTGATGGAACAAATTAGCCAGTATGGCAAACAGAAATGCAAGCGGTACATTAAATACCAATCCCCATCCGAATACAGGTCCTTCCTCATTACTTACCCGAATGGCTTCCCTATAGCTGATTAGAAAATGAATGATAGATAACAGCATGCTTCCTAACATAAAGAAAAAGGTTGGACTCATTGCCTGGCCTCCCGAAGCTACTTCCTATAACTCTAGTAGATTCATCTTCAAGCTAAAATAGAACTATTTAATAAACCTCCAATAAAATATTGTGCTATACATTACAAAAATTTCAGTATATAATTTTCTAGATTACAAATATTACAGGGGGACACTGCGGTGAAAAAATATTTCGCGGCATGTCTTGTACTGCTTCAGCTGCTCGTTGCACACACAGCACTGGCTGCAGGCAAGATTGACGTAAACAGCAGCAGCTATAAAGCCTACTTAAAAGAAATTAACCTGACACATGGCCAGCTTGAGACATACTTAGAGAACTTTGATTACAGAATGTTTGATGAATTTGAGGATGTAGAAGATTTAAGAAGTCATCTTGGAAGAAGGGTGACTGATGATGTTCTTAAAGAAATTCTTGCAAAATATCAATTAACAGAAGAACAATTAACAGACCTCCTTGTTGAAAACGGGGATTTATTCGATGGGGAAAAAGTACAGGATGTTTTCTATTTTGAAAATTATTTGCTTGAAACGATCCAAATTGCGGGGGACTTTCCTACAGAAATAAATGATGCTACACTTCAGGAACTTTGGGAAAGCTACGATTTTGCCTCCCGTGAAGAGTTTGACCAGTTTATGAAGGAGCACGGACTTGTTTTGGAAGATTACGATTCTATTGAAGAACTTGATGAGGAAATCTATAATTTTATGGAACTTCCGGATATGGAATCTGATTTTGAAGAAATATTTGATCAGCTTGGTTTAACACAAGAAGAATTTGAGCGTCTTGCTGCACATTTCGAAAAAGTGTATCAAAACAATCCATACATTGATGCGCAGCTGATGCAGCTTGGCGACAGAATGATGGCAATCGGTGATTTTGAAAGTGTGGATGAGCTTTCTGAGAAAGACGTTCAAGAAATGATCTCCATCTACGGTGAAATGATGGATCTGCTTAATTTGCAGGCGAAATACTACCTAGTCAAGGATGGCATTAAAAAAGAGCTCTCCTTGCAGACTATGATGAGTCTCAATGATGTTGATGGCGCAGACCTATTCGTCGAGCTTTATGATTTGGATAACAAACTGATTTTGGATATGACCTTAACTTCTGAAATGATTGGATCGGAATTAATTAAAGAAACGGGTCAGGACTTAGTAAAAACCTCTGAAACAGTTTCATCCATTAAAAATCAGACTGAAAAACCGGAAGCTACGGTTAAAGGTGCTAAAATGCCTAAGACAGCAGGATTCCATGCAAACTGGATGATTGCAGGAGCTTTTTTAATTGCAGTGTCCTTTTTCATCAGAAGAAAGCTGCGTGCATCTATTTGATGAAACATTTCCTTCCATTAGTAAAGAAGAAGCGTACGCTTCTTCTTTTTAGTGCCGTGATACTGTTTGCTGCCGGAGTTTTCTTAACTAGTACAAATGCGTTTAAATTAGCAAAAGCTTACTTTTTCTATGAACAGCAGAAAGCGGATTACCATGTCATCAAAACGGCGCCGGCTAAAGCAAGTGAGACAGAAGGCGCTAAACCTTCACCTTTATACGAAACAAGACCGGTAAAAGGTGAGAGGATGGGTGAATTGATCATCCCTAAACTAGAGGCAGTTCTGCCCATTTACCATGGGACGGATGAAGACGAGCTCGAAAAAGGAGTTGGGCATTTTGCTCAATCTGTCCTTCCTGGTGAAAAGGATAACTCTGTTTTATCAGGACACCGGGATACCGTCTTCAGACAGCTTGGAAAAGTAGGGGAGAACGATCTGCTTGTAGTGAAAACATCAGCTGGCACTTTTACTTATAAAGTTCGCAAGGTACGCATCGTAGATGAAAATGACCGTACGGTGATCGTACCTAAACCAAGGGCGACGCTAACTGTATCTACATGCTATCCGTTCGATTTTATTGGTTCAGCTCCAGAACGCTATGTTTTAATCGCAAATCTCATTAAAACAGAAAAACCGTAAGCCTCAATGGCTTGCGGTTTTTTTTGCATTGCTTTTAATTAGCACGGGTGAATTCATAATGACTAGCCAGATAGCAAGGGCAGCGACTATCCAAGTAGGGATCATCCAGGTTGCATTGTACACAAGTGAGTAAATGAAAACGGGAGTGCCCTTAGGTGCGTACGAGCCAAAAAAGACGATTCCGGATAAAACGTGTGAAGCAAGCCGAAGAGCTGAACCAAGCAAGGTTGCCGCCATAACAGCGGCCAGGCTGCTCCATTTATTTTGCTTCAATGCAGAGTGTACCCATCCTGCAAACAAGCCGCTCGTACCAGCAAGCATGAAAGGCAGCGGATAGTCCAAAATAGCCTGGGCAGGATGTACGATAAAAGCAGGTCCCAAAATTGGCTGGAGAATTCCGGTCAGAAGGCCTGTGAGCAATCCGCCTTTAAGACCCCACCTGAAGGACATAATAAATATTGGAATCATTCCAAATGACAGTGACCCGCCTTGAGGCATCTTGATGAAAAAACTTGAAAGCATGTCCAGCAACAGTGCCAGAGCAGTTAAAATTGCTGTTTCGGATAAGAATAGCAGTTTTTGGTTTTTCATATAGGCTCCTTTTACAGGCATCGACCAAAAGGAGAAAATAAAAAAGCAATGCGGAGAATGCTCTTGCTTCCACGCACTGCTTTAATCACGAAGTTAAACGATCAAGCCACATCCCTACGCAAGCATTAACTAACAGGTTCAAAGGGTTTAGAACATATTGTTCATTCTCAGCTGGAGGCTCCCCTAGTGGTCGTATACCGAATTATTTAATTATTTTTACTATACACTATGTCACAAATTTCGACAATAACAATTTTAATTTTTATAGAAGCATGACATTTAAGGGACGCTTATTTGGTAATATTGATTTGATTCCAATTAATCTGAAGGAGGGGGAGAATGAAACCATTTACGGAAAAGGCTATTCAAATAATAAAAAGCATTCCGGAGGGCCGGGTTATGACTTATGGACAAATTGCATTTGCAGCCGGAAGTCCGAGAGGAGCAAGACAGGTTGTAAGAGTTCTTCATACGATGAGCAGGAAATATAGTCTGCCTTGGCATAGAGTGATCAGTTCCAAAGGAGAACTATCCATTAAAGACCAGGATGTTCTTGAACAGCAGAAAAAAGCTTTATCTATAGAAGGAGTTGAAATCGAAACAGGGAATAAAATATCGCTTCAGAAATTTCAGCATCATATTCATGAGGAAATGTGAGAAATAGATTGTACTTTTAGAAGTATTGTGATATATTAATATTCGTCGCTGAAAACAGAAGAATTTTCCTCTAGAAAACATTGTTGAAAAAGATGTTGACTCTTGTCTAACAGCGTGATATATTATTAAAGCCGCTAACGAAGCGGTTACAAAAAATGATCTTTGAAAACTAAACAAATCGAAGTGCCAACGTTAATTCAAGAGCAACAAACAAGAGCTAGTCAAACTACTTTTTGGAGAGTTTGATCCTGGCTCAGGACGAACGCTGGCGGCGTGCCTAATACATGCAAGTCGAGCGGACCTCTTCGGAGGTCAGCGGCGGACGGGTGAGTAACACGTGGGCAACCTGCCTGTAAGACTGGGATAACTCCGGGAAACCGGAGCTAATACCGGATAACTTTTCGAACCGCATGGTTCGAAGATAAAAGACGGTTATGCTGTCACTTACAGATGGGCCCGCGGCGCATTAGCTAGTTGGTGAGGTAATGGCTCACCAAGGCGACGATGCGTAGCCGACCTGAGAGGGTGATCGGCCACACTGGGACTGAGACACGGCCCAGACTCCTACGGGAGGCAGCAGTAGGGAATCTTCCGCAATGGACGAAAGTCTGACGGAGCAACGCCGCGTGAGTGATGAAGGTTTTCGGATCGTAAAGCTCTGTTGTTAGGGAAGAACAAGTGCGGGAGTCACTGCCCGCGCCTTGACGGTACCTAACCAGAAAGCCACGGCTAACTACGTGCCAGCAGCCGCGGTAATACGTAGGTGGCAAGCGTTGTCCGGAATTATTGGGCGTAAAGCGCGCGCAGGCGGTCTTTTAAGTCTGATGTGAAAGCCCCCGGCTCAACCGGGGAGGGTCATTGGAAACTGGAGGACTTGAGTACAGAAGAGGAGAGTGGAATTCCACGTGTAGCGGTGAAATGCGTAGAGATGTGGAGGAACACCAGTGGCGAAGGCGACTCTCTGGTCTGTAACTGACGCTGAGGCGCGAAAGCGTGGGGAGCGAACAGGATTAGATACCCTGGTAGTCCACGCCGTAAACGATGAGTGCTAAGTGTTAGAGGGTTTCCGCCCTTTAGTGCTGCAGCTAACGCATTAAGCACTCCGCCTGGGGAGTACGGTCGCAAGACTGAAACTCAAAGGAATTGACGGGGGCCCGCACAAGCGGTGGAGCATGTGGTTTAATTCGAAGCAACGCGAAGAACCTTACCAGGTCTTGACATCCTCTGCCACTTCTAGAGATAGAAGGTTCCCCTTCGGGGGACAGAGTGACAGGTGGTGCATGGTTGTCGTCAGCTCGTGTCGTGAGATGTTGGGTTAAGTCCCGCAACGAGCGCAACCCTTGATCTTAGTTGCCAGCATTCAGTTGGGCACTCTAAGGTGACTGCCGGTGACAAACCGGAGGAAGGTGGGGATGACGTCAAATCATCATGCCCCTTATGACCTGGGCTACACACGTGCTACAATGGATGGTACAAAGGGCTGCAAAACCGCGAGGTTAAGCGAATCCCATAAAACCATTCTCAGTTCGGATTGCAGGCTGCAACTCGCCTGCATGAAGCCGGAATCGCTAGTAATCGCGGATCAGCATGCCGCGGTGAATACGTTCCCGGGCCTTGTACACACCGCCCGTCACACCACGAGAGTTTGCAACACCCGAAGTCGGTGGGGTAACCCGTAAGGGAGCCAGCCGCCTAAGGTGGGGCAGATGATTGGGGTGAAGTCGTAACAAGGTAGCCGTATCGGAAGGTGCGGCTGGATCACCTCCTTTCTAAGGAAGAATTATCAGCACCCATGCGGTGCACAATTAACGGACGCACTTCGATTTTGTTTAGTTTTGAGAGATCATTCTCTCTATAAACTTGTTCTTTGAAAACTAGATAACGATATGAATGTCAAACATTCACACGAGTAAGCAAGTAACCTTACGATTTTCTTCTGCGCTTGCGTATGAAGAGAACATCAAGTCTGAAGACATCTGTTTTCAGCTCTAACGAAGATAACTTCCGTTATCAGGTTAAGTTAGAAAGGGCGCACGGTGGATGCCTTGGCACTAGGAGCCGATGAAGGACGGTACGAACACCGATATGCTTCGGGGAGCTGTAAGTAAGCGTTGATCCGGAGATTTCCGAATGGGGAAACCCGCTGCTCGTAATGGAGCAGCATCCTGATCTGAATACATAGGATCTGGAAGGCAGACCCGGGGAACTGAAACATCTAAGTACCCGGAGGAAGAGAAAGCAATAGCGATTCCCTGAGTAGCGGCGAGCGAAACGGGATTAGCCCAAACCAGAAGGCTTGCCTTCTGGGGTTGTAGGACACTCAACACGGAGTTACAAAGGAACGGGGTAGAAGAAGCGGTCTGGAAAGGCCCGCCAAAGAAGGTAACAGCCCTGTAGTCGAAACTTCGTTCCCTCCTGAGTGGATCCTGAGTACGGCGGGACACGAGAAATCCCGTCGGAAGCAGGGAGGACCATCTCCCAAGGCTAAATACTCCCTAGTGACCGATAGTGAACCAGTACCGTGAGGGAAAGGTGAAAAGCACCCCGGAAGGGGAGTGAAACAGATCCTGAAACCGTGTGCCTACAAGTAGTCAGAGCCCGTTAACGGGTGATGGCGTGCCTTTTGTAGAATGAACCGGCGAGTTACGATTACGTGCAAGGTTAAGTTGAAAAGACGGAGCCGCAGCGAAAGCGAGTCTGAATAGGGCGATTGAGTACGTGGTCGTAGACCCGAAACCAGGTGATCTACCCATGTCCAGGGTGAAGTTCAGGTAACACTGAATGGAGGCCCGAACCCACGCACGTTGAAAAGTGCGGGGATGAGGTGTGGGTAGCGGAGAAATTCCAATCGAACCTGGAGATAGCTGGTTCTCTCCGAAATAGCTTTAGGGCTAGCCTCATAGTAAGAGTCTTGGAGGTAGAGCACTGATTGGACTAGGGGCCCTCATCGGGTTACCGAATTCAGTCAAACTCCGAATGCCAAAGACTTATCTATGGGAGTCAGACTGCGAGTGATAAGATCCGTAGTCGAAAGGGAAACAGCCCAGACCACCAGCTAAGGTCCCCAAGTATCCGTTAAGTGGAAAAGGATGTGGGGTTGCTTAGACAACCAGGATGTTGGCTTAGAAGCAGCCACCATTTAAAGAGTGCGTAATAGCTCACTGGTCGAGTGACCCTGCGCCGAAAATGTACCGGGGCTAAACGGATCACCGAAGCTGTGGACTGTTCTTACGAACAGTGGTAGGAGAGCGTTCTAAGGGCTGAGAAGCCAGACCGGAAGGACTGGTGGAGCGCTTAGAAGTGAGAATGCCGGTATGAGTAGCGAAAGAGGGGTGAGAATCCCCTCCACCGAATGCCTAAGGTTTCCTGAGGAAGGCTCGTCCGCTCAGGGTTAGTCGGGACCTAAGCCGAGGCCGAAAGGCGTAGGCGATGGACAACAGGTTGAGATTCCTGTACCACCTCTTTTCCGTTTGAGCAATGGAGGGACGCAGGAGGATAGGGTAAGCGCGCTGTTGGATATGCGCGTCCAAGCAGGTAGGCTCAAGGGATAGGCAAATCCGTCCCTTGGTTAAGGCTGAGCTGTGATGGCGAGGGAAATTAAGTACCGAAGTTCCTGATTCCACACTGCCTAGAAAAGCTTCTAGCGAGGAAAATGGTGCCCGTACCGCAAACCGACACAGGTAGGCGAGGAGAGAATCCTAAGGTGATCGAGAGAACTCTCGTTAAGGAACTCGGCAAAATGACCCCGTAACTTCGGGAGAAGGGGTGCTCTTTAGGGTGAATAGCCTTGAAGAGCCGCAGTGAATAGGCCCAGGCGACTGTTTAGCAAAAACACAGGTCTCTGCGAAGCCGCAAGGCGAAGTATAGGGGCTGACGCCTGCCCGGTGCTGGAAGGTTAAGAGGAGAGGTTAGCGCAAGCGAAGCTTTGAATTGAAGCCCCAGTAAACGGCGGCCGTAACTATAACGGTCCTAAGGTAGCGAAATTCCTTGTCGGGTAAGTTCCGACCCGCACGAAAGGCGTAACGATCTGGGCACTGTCTCAACGAGAGACTCGGTGAAATTATAGTACCTGTGAAGATGCAGGTTACCCGCGACAGGACGGAAAGACCCCGTGGAGCTTTACTGCAGCCTGATATTGAATTTTGGCACAGCTTGTACAGGATAGGTAGGAGCCTTGGAAACCGGAGCGCCAGCTTCGGTGGAGGCATTGGTGGGATACTACCCTGGCTGTGTTGAACTTCTAACCCGCGGCCCTGATCGGGCCGGGAGACAGTGTCAGGCGGGCAGTTTGACTGGGGCGGTCGCCTCCTAAAATGTAACGGAGGCGCCCAAAGGTTCCCTCAGAATGGTTGGAAATCATTCGCAGAGTGTAAAGGCACAAGGGAGCTTGACTGCGAGACCTACAAGTCGAGCAGGGACGAAAGTCGGGCTTAGTGATCCGGTGGTTCCGCATGGAAGGGCCATCGCTCAACGGATAAAAGCTACCCCGGGGATAACAGGCTTATCTCCCCCAAGAGTCCACATCGACGGGGAGGTTTGGCACCTCGATGTCGGCTCATCGCATCCTGGGGCTGTAGTCGGTCCCAAGGGTTGGGCTGTTCGCCCATTAAAGCGGTACGCGAGCTGGGTTCAGAACGTCGTGAGACAGTTCGGTCCCTATCCGTCGCGGGCGCAGGAAATTTGAGAGGAGCTGTCCTTAGTACGAGAGGACCGGGATGGACGCACCGCTGGTGTACCAGTTGTCTTGCCAAAGGCATCGCTGGGTAGCTATGTGCGGACGGGATAAGTGCTGAAAGCATCTAAGCATGAAGCCCCCCTCAAGATGAGATTTCCCATCGCAAGAGTAAGACCCCTGAAAGATGATCAGGTTGATAGGTTCGAGGTGGAAGCGTGGTGACACGTGCAGCTGACGAATACTAATCGGTCGAGGACTTAACCTTTATTCAAGTAAGGCTGCTTTACTCGTGCAGCAATCGTTATCTAGTTTTGAAAGAGCAAAAAAAGATTAAAAATATCTTGATTTCTTCTGGAATCATAGTATAATAAATCTTGCCGCTTTTTTATGGAATATGTCTGGTGACTATGGCAAAGAGGTCACACCCGTTCCCATACCGAACACGGAAGTTAAGCTCTTTAGCGCCGATGGTAGTTGGGGGTTTCCCCCTGTGAGAGTAGGACGCCGCCAGGCATATATTTTATTATAAATGCATGATTCGATTCGGATCATAAACCGAAACAGCCACTCATCAAAGTAAATGCAAGAGGGTTGAGAGGAGCAAGCAGTGCTAGGAGTCGAAAGATCGACCACCGGAGCGCACATAAGTGCGTGAGGATGGGAGTGAGTGAAGACGACAACGCAATGCGCCGCTCATCGCAAGCCGAAACCTCACCAAACAAAGTAAATGCAAGAGGGTTGAGAGGAGCAAGCAGTGCTAGGAGTCGAAAGATCGACCACCGGAGCGCACATAAGTGCGTGAGGATGGGAGTGAGTGAAGACGACAACGCAATGCGCCGCTCATCGCAAGCCGAAACTATATGGAGGATTAGCTCAGCTGGGAGAGCATCTGCCTTACAAGCAGAGGGTCGGCGGTTCGATCCCGTCATCCTCCACCATTTATTTTACCTAAATTCAAATGCCGGTGTAGCTCAATTGGTAGAGCAACTGACTTGTAATCAGTAGGTTGGGGGTTCAAGTCCTCTTGCCGGCACCACTTTCTTGGTAGCACGTTCGAATAATCTTCGAAGCAAAACATCAGCGCCCAAATGGAGCCGCTGCTTGAATAAGCTTTCTGAGATTTGGGCGTCTTGCAAACTTCAGAGTGTAGGCAAAACAGAGAGCCATTAGCTCAGTCGGTAGAGCACGTTCGAATAATCTTCAAAGCAAAACATCAGCGCCCAAATGGAGCCGCTGCTTGAATAAGCTTTCTGAGATTTGGGCGTCTTGCAAACTTCAGAGTGTAGGCAAAACAGAGAGCCATTAGCTCAGTCGGTAGAGCATCTGACTTTTAATCAGAGGGTCGAAGGTTCGAGTCCTTCATGGCTCACCATTTCGATTTATATAACAAGCGGGTGTGGCGGAATTGGCAGACGCACTAGACTTAGGATCTAGCGCCTTACGGCGTGGGGGTTCGACTCCCTTCACCCGCACCATTTCTTTTTTTTGCGGAAGTAGTTCAGTGGTAGAACACCACCTTGCCAAGGTGGGGGTCGCGGGTTCGAATCCCGTCTTCCGCTCCAATCCTTAACGCCGGGGTGGCGGAATTGGCAGACGCACAGGACTTAAAATCCTGCGGTAGGTGACTACCGTACCGGTTCGATCCCGGTCCTCGGCACTCTTATAATATTTTGCGCCCGTAGCTCAATTGGATAGAGCATTTGACTACGAATCAAAAGGTTAGAGGTTCGAGTCCTCTCGGGCGCGCCATATCGGGAAGTAGCTCAGCTTGGTAGAGCACTTGGTTTGGGACCAAGGGGTCGCAGGTTCGAATCCTGTCTTCCCGACCATTTCCTTGAATAATGGGGCCTTAGCTCAGCTGGGAGAGCGCCTGCCTTGCACGCAGGAGGTCAGCGGTTCGATCCCGCTAGGCTCCACCAATATTATATATATCACTATATGGCGGCGTAGCTCAGCTGGCTAGAGCGTACGGTTCATACCCGTGAGGTCGTGGGTTCGACCCCCTCCGCCGCTACCATATAGGACCTTTAGCTCAGCTGGTTAGAGCAGACGGCTCATAACCGTCCGGTCGTAGGTTCGAGTCCTACAAGGTCCACCATCACTTATTCTTTGGAGGAATACCCAAGTCTGGCTGAAGGGATCGGTCTTGAAAACCGACAGGGGGGTCAAACCCCGCGGGGGTTCGAATCCCTCTTCCTCCTCCATATACTCTTTACTTTAGCAGGTATTATTTCCGCTATGACAGTAATACTGAGTAAGAGAAATGTTCAGAAATTAGGTTAGTTATAAGCGCAGCTAAACTTAATAATTTTTATTATCGCGGGGTGGAGCAGTCTGGTAGCTCGTCGGGCTCATAACCCGAAGGTCGCAGGTTCAAATCCTGTCCCCGCAACCAAAATGGTCCGGTAGTTCAGTTGGTTAGAATGCCTGCCTGTCACGCAGGAGGTCGCGGGTTCGAGTCCCGTCCGGACCGCCATTTATGTTTTCTTGGTACATAAGATAACTTAATCAAAAGTTTCTGACGAAAAAATTATAATGGCTCGGTAGCTCAGTCGGTAGAGCAATGGACTGAAAATCCATGTGTCGGCGGTTCGATTCCGTCCCGAGCCACCATTTATATTGAAGTGGCGGTTGTGGCGAAGTGGTTAACGCATCGGATTGTGGTTCCGACATTCGTGGGTTCGATTCCCATCAGTCGCCCCATTTCATGCGGGTGTAGTTTACTGGTAAAACCTCAGCCTTCCAAGCTGATGTAGTGGGTTCGATTCCCATCACCCGCTCCATTTCTATTGAATATGGGCCTGTAGCTCAGCTGGTTAGAGCGCACGCCTGATAAGCGTGAGGTCGATGGTTCGAGTCCATTCAGGCCCATTTTGTTCCGCAGTAGCTCAGTGGTAGAGCTATCGGCTGTTAACCGATCGGTCGCAGGTTCGAGTCCTGCCTGCGGAGCCATTTTCATTATAAGTGTTAAACAGGTTTGTGAGAATACTTTCACAGATCATCTATTTATGTATAAGGGGAAGTACTCAAGTGGCTGAAGAGGCGCCCCTGCTAAGGGTGTAGGTCGCGTAAGCGGCGCGAGGGTTCAAATCCCTCCTTCTCCGCCATCTATTCGGCCCGTTGGTCAAGCGGTTAAGACACCGCCCTTTCACGGCGGTAACACGGGTTCGAATCCCGTACGGGTCATTGTAAAAAACGCTGCAGATGCAGCGTTTTTTTGTTTTATCTTTTCAAGCATAAAACCGGTGCTCCATACTTGTTAAGCGAGGACAGTTCAATCGGCTATCCAAAATCGCTTTACAACATTCCCGTTTTCTTCAGTAAACTCTGAATCGAATTTTCCTCCATTTTTTATAATCGTCTTCTCTGAGGCGATATTGGTTTTGTCGCACGTAACCAGTACTTCTTTAATCCCCATTCGTTTTGTTTCAGCCAGGGCCAGGGACAGGATTGCTGTGGCATATCCTTTTTGCCTCTCAGAAGGTCTTATTCCGTATCCAATGTGGCCTCCCCGTTCTTTTAAGTATTCATTCAGCCTATGCCTGATGTTAACCGCTCCTGCAATGCGATCCTTGTCCAAAAGAAGCCAATAGGTAGAGTGGGGTACAAAATTCTCAGGAATGTTTTTCCCCTGCTCCTGTTCCTTTAAATAGTGCAGATACTTTTCAAAGTCAGCAGGGTTTTCAGCTACCACCCATGGAACGATTTTTTCTTCTGAGTTTTTCCATTCCTCATAAAACTCCATATATGCATGTTTAAGAGTAAAATCCGGTTTCATTAAACTTAACAAGTCATTGGCCTCCTTGTGCGGCATCTTTTTAGAAATATAGTCCATGTCACTGGATTCTGCAACCTTTTTTGAACACAGCTTTTCCATTTTATTTAAAATTTATTGGTCATTAATTGTAGTTTATAGGATTAAATAGAAAATTAATCTTTTCTGTACCCTGGTAATTCCTTTATTTTTTCCTTCAATTTAGCTTTTTTGAAAATTAAAATTCGACTAATTACGACAAATTTTCTATTAAAACATGTTTTTGAAATAATGGTTTTATTCGTTCGTTATAAAAGAACCCCTTTGCAGCAGGGGGTTTACCTCTATTTTTTATATACTTTTCTCATTTCTATTTATAAAAATAACTTTTTATATGCCTTCAATAAATATTTGTTAGATTATGTCTAATTATAAAAGCGTTTGCACAAAAGGGTTTTTTTTTCAAAGTAGAGAATTAAAAAGTAGTAAAAGGGGTATATAGATTGAGATACACTCTAAAATGCGGGGAGGGTTTATGCTGAATGATTGCAAGTCCTACAGATTTTGAGGTTCATTTGTTTCATGAAGGAAGCCTGTTTAAGAGCTTTGAACAATTTGGCGCTCATTTTAAGACTATTGATGGAGTAAGCGGAGTTCAATTCACTGTGTGGGCACCACATGCAAAACAGGTAAGAATTGCTGGTGATTTTAACCAGTGGAAGGGCACGGATTACGTACTTGAGAAAGTAAGCAATGAAGGGATATGGACTGGGTTCTTTCCGGATTTGAAGCTAGGAGATGTATATAAGTACGAACTGATTGCCAAAAATGGTTCCAGGCTGCTGAAAGCTGACCCGTTTGCTTTTTATTCAGAGCTTAAACCTAATACAGCTTCTATTGTAGCCGATTTGGAAGGGTACAAATGGAACGATCAAAAGTGGCAAAGAAAGAAAAAAACAAAAAATATTTATCAAAAGCCTGTCTTTATTTATGAGGTCAATTTAGCTTCCTGGAAGAAGAAAGAGGATGGAAGCCTTTATTCATATAAAGAACTAAGCGAAGAGTTAATACCTTATGCAATCGATCATGGATTTACCCATATTGAGCTCATGCCGGTAATTGAACATCCATATGACCGCTCATGGGGCTATCAGGGAACAGGATATTTCTCTGCAACAAGCCGATATGGTACACCTAAGGAGTTTATGGAGTTTATCGATGTCTGCCATCAAAACGACCTTGGAGTGATCATGGATTGGGTTCCGGGACATTTTTGCAAGGACGCACATGGTCTATATATGTTTGACGGGGAGCCGGTATTTGAATATACAAACTACAATGATCGGGAAAATGTAGTCTGGGGTACAGCCAATTTCGATTTGGGCAAACCGGAAGTACATAGCTTTTTGATCTCGAATGCCCTGTTTTGGCTGGAGAAATATCATATAGATGGTTTCCGCGTAGATGCGGTAGCTAACATGCTTTATTGGCCAAATAGTGATTCGTTTGAAAATCCATACGCTGTAAACTTTTTGAAAAAGCTGAATGAGACAGTTTTTGCCTATGATCCTCATACACTTATGATTGCTGAAGACTCTACTGATTGGCCTTTGGTTACTAGCCCTGTTTCGGATGGAGGGCTGGGATTCAATTATAAATGGAATATGGGCTGGATGAATGATGTGCTGGAGTATATGGAGACGGACCAGCATGACCGCAAGCATATTCATCATAAGATGACTTTTTCTCTCATGTATGCTTTTAATGAAAATTTTATTCTTCCATTCTCTCATGATGAAGTGGTTCATGGGAAAAAGTCACTTCTAAATAAAATGCCTGGTGATTACTGGCAAAAGTTTGCTCAGCTGCGCTTGCTGCTAGGCTACATGCTGGTTCATCCGGGGAAGAAACTTCTTTTTATGGGGTCTGAATTCGGCCAGTTCGATGAATGGAAAGATCTCGAGCAGCTCGATTGGTTCCTGGAGGATTATGAGCTTCACCGTGATACAAGGGTTTATTTTAAAGAACTAATGAATGTTTATAAAAAGCAAAAGCCTCTTTATGAATTGGATCATTCTCCGGAAGGATTTGAATGGATTGATGCAGACAACGCGGAACAAAGTATTTATTCCTTCATGAGAAAAGGATCTAAAGAAGGGGAAGTGCTTGTTGCAGTCTGTAATTTCAGAAGCGATGTGTATCACGGATACAAAATCGGGGTACCGGCAGACACGAGATATGTAGAGATTTTGAATAGTGATGATGTTCATTTCGGAGGTTCCGGTCAGGTGAATATCAAAGAATTGAAAGCTGAAAAAGAGGAACTTCATGGCCAGCCGTACAGCATCAGCATGACGGTCCCGCCATTTGGTTTTAGCTTGCTGAGAGCAATTAAAAAGAGAAGGGAGAACAACAATGAAAAAGAAATGCGTAGCAATGCTTCTGGCAGGGGGGAAAGGCAGCCGTCTTAGTTCATTAACTAAGAATTTGGCGAAGCCTGCCGTTCCATTTGGAGGGAAATACAGAATAATCGATTTTACTCTGAGCAATTGCACAAACTCTGGAATTGATACTGTAGGGGTTCTTACACAGTACCAGCCGCTTGTTCTTCACTCGTATATCGGAATTGGAAGCGCGTGGGACCTGGATCGTAAAAATGGAGGGGTAACCGTACTTCCCCCATATGCAGAATCCTCTGAAGTAAAATGGTATAAAGGCACAGCAAGTGCCATCTACCAGAATTTAAATTATTTAGAGCAATATGACCCTGAATACGTACTGATTCTTTCTGGTGATCACATCTATAAGATGGATTACTCTAAGATGCTGGACTACCATGTTGAAAGAAACGCCGACGTTTCCATTTCAGTTATTGAAGTCCCTTGGGAAGAAGCAAACAGATTCGGAATCATGAACACGAACGAGCAGATGGAAGTCGTTGAGTTCGATGAAAAACCTCAAAATCCTAAAAATAACCTCGCTTCAATGGGCGTATATATCTTTAAATGGTCTGTCCTTCAGGAATATTTGGAGATGGATGAGCGCAATCCGTATTCCAGCAATGACTTTGGGAAAGACGTTATTCCACTCCTGATTGAAGAAAAGAAAAAGCTTGTAGCTTATCCGTACAAAGGGTACTGGAAAGACGTAGGAACTGTGAAAAGTCTATGGGAAGCAAATATGGATCTATTAAAAGACGATCCTGAGCTTAATCTGTTCAGTCAGGATTGGAGAATTTATTCTGTCAATCCAAACCAGCCGCCGCAATTTATTTCTGCAGAAGCAGAAGTAACCGATTCTCTTGTAAATGAGGGCTGTGTTGTATACGGAACCGTACAGCATTCCGTCCTGTTCCAGGGTGTAACAGTGGGCAAAGATACCTTCCTTAAAAAGTGTGTTGTCATGCCGGATGCGGTAATTGGAAACAACGTCTATATTGAGAATGCCATCGTTCCAAGCGGAATGACCATTGAGGATGGAACGGTTATTCGCTCAAACCCTGAATTAGAAGAAGTCCTGCTTGTTACTCCGGACTATATTAGACAGCAGCAAGTGGCTGCGCGCGATGCAGAAGTCACTGAAAAAAGAACGTAAACTACTTGAGACGAAAGAGGTGGCAAAGCATGAACATGAGCATGCTTGGAATAATTGATGCAACAGCGCATAGCCAGAATATTGATGATTTAATACAAAATCGTTCAATGGCTGCTATTCCCTTTGGTGGAAGATATAGATTAATAGATTTTGTACTTTCTAATTTGGTTAATTCAGGAGTAGACAGCGTCGCTATATTCCCTAAATACCAATACCGTTCTTTAATGGATCACCTTGGATCAGGAAAAGAGTGGGATTTAAACAGAAAACGGGACGGCCTGTTCTTTTTCCCTTCTCCGCATCTGCATGATGAATACGATGAATTCGGATCGTTCCGCCAATTCAAAGATCATTTTGATTATTTCAAAAGAAGCCGTCAGGAATATACAGTTATTACAAACAGCCATACTGTTTGCAACATTGATTTCTGCAAAGTCCTTAAGCACCATATTGAAATGGGCTGCGATGTAACGGAAATCACTAAAGAAGGCAATTCTCTGCAAATGTATGTGCTTAAAACCTCACTGCTGAAAGATTTAATTTCCTCCTATGATAACAATGGATTTACAACATTAAATCAAGTAGTAAATGAAGGCAGATCCCAGCTGAACATCTGTGAATATGCGTATAACGGCTACGTTTCGGTGATTGATTCCATTCAGTCTTATTTCCGCTACAGTCTTGATCTGTTAAAGCCGGAAGTTTGGAAAGAGCTTTTCCCTAAAGCTGCGCCTATTTATACGAAAGTAAAGGATGAACCTCCTACTAAATATCTTAAATCCTCATATGTACGCAATTCTATGATTGCAAATGGCTGCCGTATTGAAGGGCATGTAGAAAATTCCATCATCTTCAGAGCAGTTCATATTGGCAAAGATACTGTAATAAAAAATGGGATTATTATGCAGAAATCCACTGTGGGCGAAAACTGCGTGCTTGATAACGTTATTCTAGATAAGGATGTTAAAATTGGAAGCCACGAAGTTCTGAAAGGTACAATGGAGCACCCAATTGTTCTGCGCAAAGGATCTGTCCAAGGAGTGCTGATTAAGTCGTGAAAATTTTGTTTGCCGTATCTGAATGTGTGCCTTTCGTCAAATCCGGCGGTTTGGCCGATGTAGCCGGGGCGCTGCCGAAAGAACTTACCCGGTTAGGATCTGATGTAAGAGTCATCATGCCGAAGTATGGGCAGATTCCCGAAAAATACAGAGAACAGATGACAAAAGTAAAAGAGATTGAAGTGGCTGTAGGCTGGAGATCTCAGTTCTGCGGCATTGAAGTTTTTGAGATGGATGGGGTTACGTATTATTTTCTGGATAACGAATATTATTTTAAACGTGACTCTTTGTATGGGCATTACGATGATGGCGAAAGGTTTTCATTTTTTTCAAGAGCCGTTCTGGAAGCAATTAAAGCCATCGATTTTCAGCCCGATGTTATTCATAGCCATGATTGGCATACAGGCATGGTGGCATATTTCCTGAATGAGGTGTATGCAGCTGATCCATTTTATGCTGAAATGAAAACAGTCTTTACGATTCATAATCTTGAGTTTCAAGGGATTTTCCCTCAGGAGATCATTTATGATCTCCTGAACCTTGGACATGAGGATTTCACAGCCGATAAATTGGAATTTTATCAATGCGTGAACTTCATGAAAGCAGCGATCATTTCTTCTTCAGCCATTACTACCGTCAGCCCAACCTATATGGAAGAAATTCAGACTCCTTATTATGGTGAGCGTCTTGACGGATTGCTGAGGGCAAAAGGCGCCTCCCTACATGGAATCCTGAATGGAATCGATGACACAATTTACAATCCTGCAAAAGATGCTTTCCTCAAAGCACCTTTTGATGTGTCAACTCTTGAGAAGAAACAGGATAATAAAGCTGCTTTGCAAAAAATGTTCGGTCTTCCTGAAAAACCCGATGTCCCGGTTATCTCCATGGTTACAAGGCTGACTAAACAAAAGGGTCTTGATCTTGTGCGACATGTGATGGAAGAGATGGTGGACAGCGATACGCAGTGGATCATTCTTGGCACAGGCGAAGATGAGTTTGAAAACTATTTCCGCCATATGGAACATAAATATCCTGAGAATGTAAAAGCGTACATAGGCTTTGATGAGCCATTAGCCCACAGAGTGTATGCAGGTTCTGACTTATTCCTGATGCCTTCCAGATTTGAACCTTGCGGACTTGGACAGCTTATAGCCCTTCGATATGGCTCGATCCCTGTGGTTCGGGAAACCGGCGGTCTGAATGATACGGTTCTTTCCTACAACGAAGCAACAGGTGAAGGAAATGGATTTTCATTCAAAAGTTTTAATGCTCATGACATGATGCATACGGTTAGGCGTGCTCTCTCTATTTACAGAGAGGATAAAGAATTATGGAATAAACTTGTCAGGAACGCAATGAGCCAGGATTACAGCTGGTCTCAATCTGCCAGCAAATACAATCAGCTCTATACTGATTTGATGGGAAGTGGGAGTATTGTTCTCAAGTAAAGAATCTTTCCAGAAAAGTTTTCTAAAAAGGCTGGAAATGACATATGGAAAGACGTTCAGAGAGTCTACCAGCAGGGATCAATACAATACTTTAGGCCATATGGTAAGAGAATACATCAGCACGAACTGGATTGAAACAAATGAAAAAAACCGCTCTGCCAACAATAAGCAGGTCTATTATTTATCAATAGAATTTTTGCTCGGTAAATTAATGGGGCAAAACCTGTTGAACCTTGGTATCCGGGAGGTTGTAGAAAAGGGTCTTGAAGAACTTGGAATCAGCTTAACGGATATAGAAGAGTCGGAATCGGATGCAGGCTTAGGCAATGGCGGTCTTGGCCGCCTTGCTGCTTGTTTCCTTGATTCTCTTGCTTCGCTTGACCTTCCAGGCCATGGCTGCGGAATCCGATACAAACATGGGTTGTTTGATCAGAAGATTGCAGATGGCTATCAGGTTGAGTATCCAGAACAATGGCTGCGCCATGGAAACGTGTGGGAAGTCAGAAAACCCGATCAGGCAGTTGATATTGCTTTTTGGGGAACGACTGAAAGCCGTGAAGTGGATGGTAAACTGGAATTCAAACATGTTTCGCCGGAAACGGTCGTTGCCGTTCCATATGATATGCCAATGATTGGCTATGAAACCAGCACAGTGAACACGCTCCGCTTATGGAGCGCAGAGCCCGCCCATCATCCTCCCCTAAACAGAGATTTGCTAACTTACAAGCGGGAAACCGAGGCAGTTTCTGAATTCCTTTATCCGGATGATACACATGATGAAGGGAAAATTTTACGCCTTAAGCAGCAGTATTTCCTTGTATCAGCCAGCTTGCAGAGCATCATTCGCTCCTTTCGTAAAAAGAATGGCAGCCTTCATAATTTTCATGAAATGGTGGCTATTCATATTAATGATACCCATCCTGTATTGGCGATTCCGGAATTGATGAGAATTCTTCTGGATGAAGAACGAATGGAATGGGAAGAAGCCTGGAAAATCACCACAAATACCATCTCCTACACGAATCATACAACATTGTCAGAAGCCCTTGAAAAATGGCCGATTTATTTGTTTAAACCGCTTCTTCCAAGAATCTATTTAATTGTTGAAGAAATTAATGAACGCTACTGTAAAGCATTATGGGAGAGATATCCCGGCGACTGGAATAGAATCGAGCAAATGGCCATCCTTGCCCATGGCCTTGTTAAGATGGCTCATCTGGCGATTGCAGGAAGCCATAGTGTCAATGGGGTTGCAAAAATCCATTCCGATATCCTCAGAATGCGTGAAATGAAGCTTTTCTATGAATTTGAGCCTGAGAAATTCAATAATAAGACAAATGGAATTGCTCATAGAAGGTGGCTGCTAAAGGCAAATCCAGAACTTGCAGATACGATCACTGAGGCAATCGGCGATCGGTGGGTGAAGGATCCTGAATATTTGATCCAGCTGAAGCGTTTTATCTATGATGAGGGCATGAAGGAAAAAACAGCTAAAATTAAACAGGCGCGCAAGGAGATTTTGGCTCAGAAAATTTTTGAGCAATCTTCAATGAAGGTCGATCCCTCTTCCATCTTTGATGTGCAGGTCAAGCGGCTTCATGCCTATAAACGGCAGCTGCTCAATGTGCTTCATATTATGTATCTGTATAATCGGATCCGGGAAGATTCCAACTTCTCTGTTTATCCGCGTACGTTCATTTTTGGGGCAAAGGCGTCGCCTGGCTACTATTATGCAAAAAAAGTCATAAAGCTAATTAATTCCTTAGCCGAGAAGGTTAATTCAGATCCTAAAGTCTCCAAGATGATTAAAGTGGTTTTCATGGAAAATTACCGTGTTTCGCTTGCTGAGTCCATTTTCCCGGCGGCTGATGTAAGTGAACAAATTTCCACTGCATCTAAAGAGGCTTCCGGTACAGGAAACATGAAATTTATGATGAATGGCGCCTTAACTCTCGGTACTCTTGATGGAGCAAATGTAGAGATTCTTGAATCAGTTGGCACTCCTAATATCTTTACCTTTGGCCTGACTGCAGAACAAGTCCTGGATTATTATGAGAATGGAGGATACCGTTCAACAGAATATTACCATCACGACGTTCGGATCCGCCAGGCAACGGATCAGCTGATTAACGGTTTTTTCCATGAAACAGAAGGAGAATTCGAAGCGATCTATGATTCTCTTATCGCCCATAATGATCAATATTTTGTTCTTAAAGACTTTTCATCCTATGCAGAAGCACAGGAGAGGGTGGAGCAGACCTTCATTAATAAAGGTGAATGGCAGGAAAAATCGTTAATTAATATCGCTTATTCCGGTTCATTTTCCAGCGACAGAACAATTAAAGAGTACGCAGATGGAATTTGGAATATCAAGCCCATTTAACTCTGCAATAGCGCCCCTCCTCCAGGAAGGGGCGCTATTTGCCGTTATGGAAGCTGCGCGGCTGCTTTATAGTAAGTTGCCATGCTGTGGTTTCCGGCAATGGTTCCGGTTTGTAGAGAGAATAAGCATTGATTTGGCAGATGGGCATAGTAATAGTTTTTGCCCAAACTAAAATCTGTTATTTTTCCTGGTGGAAGAAGCGGGACAAGGTCTTCTCTGTTTACAAACCTGCAATAGCGGATTCCTGATTTACTATAAGAAGAAACGAATCGTCTGTTTCCTGTCTTAGGACTTCCGAAATTATACATATATATAATGGGATTTACCGTATTTTCTGCTGCGTCAAGGGAAGCAAGGGTTGCAATACCTGCCCCGAGACTGTGTCCCGTAAAGTATAGGCTTTTTCGTGGTGAGCGGTTTCTGATAGCCTTGTATAAATCTGTTCGAAAAGACTGATAGATTCCAAGAAAGCCATCGTGGGCCAGGCCAGCGGATGCATACGGATAAGCAACTTGCTCGATATCTCCTGTAGCTGCCCAATCAGGTTCTGACTGGCTCCCTCGAAAGGAAACGATAATGTGCTGATCCGATTCAATGATAAATCCAATCCACTCGTTTTGACCGAGAACATTTCCTCTTAAAGAGGCTGCCTTAACAAAGCCTTCAGGTGCTTTAAAATCTCCGCCATTCCGTGCACCTTCATAAGCCAGGAGGCAGCAGTCTGCAAGCAGGACAGCTGTCTTTCTGTCAGGTTTATTTAGATCATCCATTGGATTTCCTCCCGTGCAGTTTGCTTTTACCATATGCATGCTCGTGAGAAATGGAGCCATAGGAAATTGGGTGAAAATCCAGTAAGAGTCTAAACACACCTGTTTTTGTAAAAAATCTCTTTTTCATAGGACAATCCGTTTGGTTTTTTCTAACTGCGAAGTAAAGAGCTGGGGCAGTTCGAACCTTCTCATGGGATAGGTGTCTATCCAACAATTATTAGGGAGGAATGCGGCAACATGAAACATAAGTATATACCAGTGATTCTGGCGGCAGCGTTCTCAGCTGCTTCTATAACAATCCCTGCAGCTGCAGAGGAAACAGTGACCGTACAGCAGGGCGATACTCTTTCCGAACTTGCGAACAGCCACAATATGACAGTTGCTCAAATGATGCAGGTAAATGGTTTGGAAGGCGATCTTGTTTTTCCGGGGCAATCACTAAAAATCGGCGATGGAATTACTGAAGTAAAGGGAGCATCCATACATACAGTCGAAAGCGGAGAAACTCTAAGCGGTATAGCTTTAAAGTATAAAATGAGTGTAGCTGAGCTTAAAAGCTTAAACAGCCTCCAATCCGACTCCATCTATGCTGGACAAAAGCTTGAAGTGAATGCAGATCAGAATTTATCCTCTCTGGACAGCGGGCAGTTTCCTCTAAATGAAGGTACGTATGATCCATTTGTGGATACATGGGGAAAATCAAGAGAGTATGGCGGGGCAAGGGTTCATGAGGGTACAGATATCATGGCTAAAGAAGGCACCCCAGTGTATGCCGCTACTGACGGAAGCGTTTCACGAAAAGGATGGAACGAACTTGGCGGATGGAGATTGACAATTAATACACCTGACGGATATAACGTTTATTACGCACATCTTTCTAAATATGCGGATGGAATTGATCCAGGAACAGATATTAAGAAAGGGCAATTAATCGGATATGTTGGAAGCAGCGGATATGGTCCTGAGGGGACGACGGGAAAATTTGTCTCCCATTTGCATTTCGGTTTGTATGACTCAAGCTTTAAAGCCATTAATCCTTATCCATATTTAACTCAGTGGGAAGCTAATTAAACAAGAGAGCCTTGTCCGGCGGCAAGGCTCTTTGTGTTTATAAATTCATCGAGTAAAACATAAACGATAAGAAGGTGGCAAATGAAGTCCACAGCACATATGGAACAAGCAGAATACCCGCTATTTTTTGAATATTAAACGCAAAGACGGTTAAAATGATTGCAGAAATGGCAACAATGGCGCAGTCAATCGTCGCAAGACCAAGGTTTTTTTGACTGAACTGGAAAAAGCTGAACAATTGATTAGAGAGATAATTCACAATTAGTATGATCCAAAATGCAGGCTTAAGGTTGTTAAGTCCCCCTGCTTTTCGATCAATGATGGTAATTGAAGCCGCGATACATGCGAAAAGAATCGACCAAATCATTCCGATTGTACCTCCGGCAGGTGTCCAAGCAGGTTTATTCAGCGCATCATACCAGCTTTGATCAATTTGAAACAAAAATCCGCTTATCAAAAATAAGGCATATGTAATAACAAAAATAAGTATGGATCGTACCATGGATGCTCCTCCTCGTTTAACTGATAATTTACCAAACCCCCGCTTCAACTCAGGATCTATGGTAAATACTTAAAGGCGGACCTCATTGAGAACCGCTGTATTTCTTTCTATTCACTTAAGCTAGCGGTTTAAAACCTGTGGATAGGCTTAGAAAATAGGCGGTGTCCGGAAAATAAGAACTCAAAGCATCTTTCGCAAGGGATTGGTTTAGGCTGATGTCAGCTCCATCAGCTTAACCCATTATGGTTAAGTAAACAGGAAAATCCATTCATCAAAAACGAAAAACAAAACCCGGAGCGCTTCCGGGTTTCTGCATTATTCTCAGGGGAGCTTTTTAGCTCCTCTATCCTTCGCAGGAAAAGAGAGTAAACTGCTCCCGTGTGTCAATCGGTATAACGTTCTTTTTCAGATGCAGGAAGGTCGCCAAAGGAGGTCATGATGCCTTCTTCATCAAGGGCGTCCTCATATATTTCATGCTCATCATTTGGATAGATTGTCACGTTTTTGCCTTCGATATCCGTTCCGGCAAAATTTTCGTAATCCTCTACATAACCTATGCGCTCGTCCGATTCAATGTATGCATCCTCATAATCCTCCATTGGATATTCAAAATCTGAAGGAGATTCCGACGACCCAAAGCTTGCTGTTTCCTGATACGCATCCTCTGCGTCAAATGCGACTGAATCTTTATCGTCAGAAGTGAATCTTCCAAATGGAGGAGATAGTACTTCTTCTTCAATGGGACGATCTGAGGATATAGACTGGTTGGGCGAGTGCTCTTTGCATGTAGTGGCAGATGGGATTGCTTCCAATCGTTCAGCTGGGATATCTGTGCCGCATACTTCGCATTTTCCGTAAGTCCCTTTTTCAATCGCCATTAATGCCCGGTTAATATCACTAAGTTCTTCTTCTGCATGTTCATTTAAGGCAACATCTTTTTCACGCTCATACAGTTCAGTTCCTTCATCCCCCGGGTGATTATCATAGCTGGATAGTTCTCCCACTGTGTCATGCGGATGTCCGCTTTCAAGTCCAAAGTGACCGTTATCCGCAAATCTTAATTCAAGCTCTTTTTTCGCAGTCTGAAGCTGTTCCCGGAAGGCATTCAGCTGGTGATCTGTTAGCATAGCAGTTCTCCCTCCATACATTGAAATTTAAATACCTTTACTTAGTATGGGCAAACAGCAAAAAAAAACACGGTCTTGGACCGTGTTACACTAGATAGCTTATAAAGAGTCCGGCAGCGAGCAGCAGGCCAAACTGTGTGTTGGTTTGTGCTGTAGCCACCATAGCCGGCATCATTTCAATTGGAAGACTTTTACCTCTAAAAGCTTTAACAGCAAAGACGGATTTTGGTACACTCAGGAATACAAGAAGGCTCCAAAAAGATGCGGTCCCTGCAACAATAAAGGCAATAATAAATATATAAGAACAGATAAATAATAGAGCCAGGAAATCAATGGCTTTTTTGCGCCCCATTAAAATGGCCAGAGTTTTGCGGCCGTTTTCTTTATCGCCGTCCAAATCCCGGATATTATTGGAAAGAAGAATGGCTCCCACCAATATCGAGACAGGCAGCGAAATCAGGAAGGCATCCATGCTGATTGTTCCGGTTTGAATATAAAAAGAAATCAGGATAATGACGACTCCCATGAAAAGACCTGCTGTCAGTTCTCCAAACGGTGTATAAGCGATAGGCAGAGGTCCGCCTGTATACAGATAGCCTGCAATCATGCAAAGTGTGCCAATCGCAGCAATCCACCAGCTCGATTGGAAGCAGATATAGATGCCCAGTAAGGTTGATATTCCGAAAAAAGCAAATGCCAAACTAAGAACAGTTTGCGGCTTAACGCCATTCCGTACAATCGCTCCTCCAATTCCTATGGAGTTTTCGTTATCTAGTCCCCTTTTGTAATCAAAATACTCATTAAACATATTGGTGGCTGCCTGAATGAGAACTGAGGCTGCCAGCATTGATAAAAACAGCAAAACGTTAAATGATCCTTCCTTCATGGCCATTACGGTTCCAATCGCTACCGGAATAAAGGCTGCCGTTAAGGTGTGAGGCCGCATAAGCATCCACCAAATCCGCCAATTTTTATCAGGTTCTATGGAAGGAGCTGAATGCGTGTGTGTGTCAGGGTGCATTTCTCTTCTCTCCTTTAGTTCACAATAGAAGACAATCTTCTTCAATTATAAGTGTAGTTAAATAGACACTTACTGTCAATGAGTCCGTGCGGGCATAGCTCCTGAGGGTTTCCAATTTATTCGAATAAGAAAACGTATTATAATAAGGATGAGAAGCAGAATATGCCTGTTTCATTCTATTGACACACCCTTTAAGCGGGTGTATGTTAGAAAAAGCGATTTTTACGGATTACGGGGGTATGCAAGGTGATTACCACAATGCGCAAAACATTCAGGGAGACTTTAGCCTTAGCTGTTGATGATGCCAGGCAGGGGCAGCAGGTTATCGTCAGCCGAACCATTCCTGTTCCACATATTAACCCCCTTCATTTTTATGCTGCAGCGGAAGATCTTTATTCTGGTGAGAGAACATTTTGGATGTCTCCTAATTCAGATGAGACCATGGTTGGAGCAGGAAATGAATGGATTATAGATACAGCTGAACAGTCCAATGCAAGATTTACGGAGATTGAAATCGAATGGAAGCGCTTTAAAAAGTATACGGACTCGGCAGATTCTGATTATAAAAAGGGTCCAATCCTAATGGGCGGATTTTCTTTTGATCCATTAAAAAATAATAACCATCTCTGGAAGCCATATAAGGAAGGCCGGTTTGTTCTTCCGAGTTTTTTATGCACCTGGAAAAAAGGGCAAAAGCCTGAAATCACTATCTCAAAGGTGATTTTGCCCAATGAGACAGCTGAAGAGGCAGAGGCTGACTTTACTAAACGGACTTTGTATATAAAGAAGCTTTGCAGGGGTAAAATTACTGCTTGCAGCACTCCCGCTCCATTCGAAATGAATGAGCACCACACAGAAGAATGGCTCGCCTCCATTTCAAAGGCAACAGATTCAATACGCAAAGGAGAACTTGATAAGGTTGTTCTTGCAAGAGACATTACCCTTGATTCTGAAAAGCCGATTGATGTCCAGGGAGCCCTGAAAACACTGATTAAAGAGCAGCAATCCTCTTTCCGGTTTATTTTTGAAAACGGCACCTCAAGCTTTATAGGTGCTACACCGGAGAGGCTTGTGCAAATAAAGGATCAGCACGTCCGTTCTGCATGTCTTGCGGGAACAATAAAAAGGGGGTCATCGAATAAAGAGGATCAGATGCTCGAGAGTGCGCTGCTGGAGGACGAAAAAAACCTTGAAGAACATGCTTATGTAGTAAAAATGATAAGAGAAGCTCTTCTTAATCATTGTTCAGATCTTCATTGTCCGGATGGACCGGGAATTTATAAAACCAAAAACGTTCAGCATTTATATACACCAATTGAGGGATTCTTGAATAAACATTCTTCGCTCCTTGATATCGTTAAACACCTGCATCCGACACCGGCACTTGGAGGATTGCCGCAGGAAAAAGCAATGAGTATGATTAGAGATATCGAACCGATGGACCGGGGCTGGTATGCCGCGCCGATCGGATGGCTTGATGCAGAAGGAAACGGTGAATTTGCAGTCGCAATCCGCTCAAGTCTTGTGAATGAAAATTCCGCTGTTTTATATGCAGGGTGCGGAATTGTTAAGGATTCAGATCCGGAGATGGAATATGAAGAGACAAAAATGAAGCTAAGGCCGATGCTTTCAGCTTTAGGAGGCCTGAAATATGACAGGACGTGATTCTTTAACCCGTTATGCTGCAGGATTTATTGATGAGCTTGCAGCACAGGGGATAACAGATGCCGTGATCAGCCCGGGCTCAAGATCAACTCCTTTTGCCATTCTGCTTGCAGAGCACCCTGAAGTAAGGACTCATCTCCAAATTGATGAGAGATCCGCTGGTTTTTATGCTCTCGGAATGGCAAAGCGCCTCCAGCGGCCCGTTGCTTTATTGTGCACATCCGGTACAGCTGCTGCTAATTACTATCCAGCAGTGGTTGAAGCTCATTATTCAAATGTACCATTAGTCGTGCTGACAGCAGATCGTCCGCATGAATTGAGGGATGTAGGAGCTCCTCAAGCGATTAATCAGAATGAAATGTACGGAAGCTATGTAAAATGGTTTACTGATGCAGCAATTCCAGAGGATCGGCCCTTTATGCACCGGTATGCCAGAACTCTAGCGGCACGAGCGTACAGCCAGTCAGCTGCTGTACCAATGGGCCCGGTCCATTTGAATTTTCCATTCAGAGAACCCCTGATTCCTAATCTCGAACTTCCTTCCCTTTGGCGGGAAGAAGGAACGAGACAAAAACAAGCACGTAAAGGCCAGGCAGTTACACTGGCTGAAGGCGCAGAAATTAAAAGGCTGATTGAGTCACTGAGCGGTATGGAAAAGGGATTGATTGTATGCGGGGAAATACAAGGACATGCATACAAGGAGGCTGTGGCAGCTCTTGCATCAGCGACAGGATTTCCGGTACTTGCCGACCCCCTTTCCAATATGCGGACAGGTTCTCACTCAAAAGACATGATTATTGAAAATTATGATTCCATATTAAAAGATGAAACATTAAGAGAGAGACTAAAACCTGAAGCGGTCATCCGATTGGGAGCCATGCCCGTTTCTAAGCCGCTGTTTCTTATGCTCAGAGATTCACCTGAGATTTATCAGATTGTCGTTGATCAGAATGGCAAGTGGCGCGACCCGACTTTAGCAGCTGCAGAAATGTTTTCTGTTGATGAAGCAGCCTTTTGCCGAGAGCTTTCAACTGAAATTTTCAAGAAAAATGATGAGTATGCTTTAGCATGGAAGCATGCCAATCAAATTTTTAGAAATCATCTGCCTTTACTTGACGAGGGCGGCGATTTATTTGAAGGAAAAGCATTCCTGGAGCTGATGGAGCTTATGCCGGATGATTCCCAGCTATTTGTAGGAAACAGTATGCCTATACGGGATGCTGATACGTATTTCGGAGTAACGGATAAGAATATTACCATTTACGCTAATAGAGGGGCAAACGGGATTGATGGTGTTGTTTCCTCAAGCATGGGAGTGGCGGCAGCTTCTCAATCTCCTACCGTTCTCGTCATTGGAGACTTATCTTTTTATCACGATTTAAATGGTCTCTTGGGAGCCAAGTTGAATGATCTGTCTTTGACTATTGTGTTGCTGAATAACGATGGCGGAGGAATTTTTTCATTCCTGCCCCAATCTGCCGAAGAAAAGCATTTTGAGCAATTATTCGGTACACCTATTGGCCTGGACTATGGAAAAGCGGCTCAATTATATGGAGCAGAATATTCTCTTATTCAAAGTTGGGAAGAATTCGCGTCGGCTTTTAAAACGTCTGCAGGACAAAAAGGTATCCAGATTATTGAAGTTCCTACAAACCGCAAAACACGTGTCAAAATACATCGTGATTTGCTGCAATTTGTTTCCCAGGAAATAATGAAAGATGTAAGCTATGATTAAAACGATCAGAGGTGTGCGCTATCATTTCCAAGTCATCGGTGGAGGTTCTCCTCTTTTGCTCCTGCATGGATTTACGGGTGCAGGCAGCGACTGGGAAGAAATGATCCCAGCGCTCACAGGGTGGAAGCTCATTCTAATTGATTTAATCGGTCATGGGAAGACGGAAGCACCTGCTGAAGAAGCACGCTATACAATGGCCGAAGTATGCAAGGATCTAGCTGTTATTTTAGATGAACTGGATATTAACAAAGCAGCTGTTGCCGGCTATTCAATGGGTGGCCGCACAGCATTGAACTTTACCATACTGTTTCCGGAAAGAGTGTCTCATTTGATTCTTGAAAGTGCCTCTCCGGGTCTTAAGACGCTTGAGGAGAGAACAAAGCGGATAAACAGCGACAGACTTTTAGCAGAAAAAATAACGGCAGGCGGGGTTGCTTCTTTTGTTGATGCATGGGAAAAGCTGCCGCTGTTTTCAAGTCAGGCAGCTCTTCCGCCGGAAAAAAGACGGGCGATTCGGGAACAGCGTCTTTCAAATAGCACTATAGGACTTGCCAACAGTCTCCGGGGGATGGGTACGGGTATTCAGTATAGCTGGTGGGGACAACTACACCAATGCCTTCTGCCCGTCCTTATACTGGTTGGAGAGCTTGATGCCAAGTTTTGCAAAATCGGAAGAGAAATGGCCGAACTGTTTGAAAATAGCCGGTATATAGAAGTAAATGATGCAGGCCATGCAATCCATGTGGAACAACCTCGGATTTTTGGTACAATAGTAAATGGGTTTCTAAAACAATAGGGAGGTTTTCAGAATGTCATTTGAATGGGTAGCAGAACGTAAATATGAAGATATTCTTTATGAAACTTACAATGGAATTGCAAAAATCACCATTAACCGCCCGGAAGTACATAACGCATTCCGTCCAAAAACGGTAATGGAGCTTATTGATGCTTTTGCTTATGCAAGAGACGACTCCAATGTGGGAGTTATTATCCTGACAGGTGCCGGTGAAAAAGCCTTCTGTTCAGGCGGAGACCAAAAAGTACGCGGCCATGGCGGCTATGTAGGCGAAGACCAAATCCCTCGTCTAAATGTTCTTGACCTGCAAAGACTGATCCGTGTTATTCCTAAACCGGTTATCGCAATGGTAGCAGGCTATGCAATCGGAGGAGGACATGTTCTTCATATCGTCTGTGATTTGACGATTGCAGCGGATAATGCCGTATTTGGACAAACAGGACCTAAAGTGGGAAGCTTTGATGCCGGATACGGTTCAGGCTATCTAGCACGAATCGTAGGCCATAAAAAAGCCCGTGAAATTTGGTTCCTTTGCCGTCAATACAATGCACAGGAAGCGTTGGATATGGGACTTGTCAATACCGTTGTACCGATTGAACAGCTTGAAAAAGAAACAGTTCAATGGTGTGAGGAGATTCTTGAAAAGAGTCCAACTGCTATCCGCTTCCTTAAAGCTGCATTTAACGCAGATACAGATGGTCTTGCAGGAATTCAGCAATTTGCCGGTGATGCAACTCTTTTATATTACACAACGGATGAAGCGAAAGAAGGAAGAGATGCGTTTAAAGAAAAACGCGATCCTGATTTCAAGCAATTCCCTCGTTTTCCTTAAACCGAAGCTTTACAGGCAGCCCTTAACCGGCTGCCTGTCTTTGTATTAAAAGCTTGGTTAGTTTGGATAACCATTAAGAGAGGAGGCAGAACCATGGAAACAACGACTATGCCGAACTGGCTCAAGCAGCGGGCGTATATGACACCTGAGAGGATTGCTTTAGAGACAGCGGAAGAATCCTTAACCTTTTTGGAGCTGCATCAAGAAGTGCTGGGAAGGGCTGGCGCTTTAGGGAGCCTTGGAATCCAGAAGGGCGATCATATTGCCATTCTGATGGGGAACAGTGCAGAAATGGTCAAAATTATTCATGCAGTGTTTTATTGCGGGGCAACTGCAGTCCTTTTAAATACAAGGCTTACAGAAGAAGAATGGGAGTATCAGTTTCTCGATTCTAGAGCAAAACTCATCATAGCATCTCCGGAATATTATGACCGCGTACCAGTAAATGAAAATAAAAAATTATCCTTAATGGATGCCGTACGTTTATTACAAAAGCCTGCAGTATACGAGGAAGAATACGATTTAAATCAAACTGCAGTCATTATGTACACTTCCGGTACGACAGGAAAACCGAAAGGGGTCATGCAAACGTTCGGCAATCACTATTGGAGCGCCGTTGGTTCTGCACTAAACCTTGGTTTGCATACGGAAGACAAATGGCTGGCAGCAGTGCCTTTGTTTCATATAAGCGGGCTTTCTATTTTGTTTAGAAGTGTTATTTACGGAATGACCGTTAGCCTCCATGAGCGTTTTGATGCCGAAACCATTAATCAATCCATCATCCATAATAAAACCAGTATCATTTCAGTGGTGAGTACGATGCTTGACGGGATGCTGGAAAATCTTAAAGAGCGTTCCTATCCAAAAACATTCCGCTGCATGCTTTTAGGCGGGGGGCCTGCGCCTGCGTCCTTACTTAATCAATGCAAAGAGAAGGACATTCCTGTCGTTCAAACCTATGGTATGACGGAAACCTCCTCTCAGTTTGCAACACTCTCCATGGAAGATTCACTTCGGAAATCAGGCTCTGCCGGAAAACCGCTTTTCCCGTGCCAAATAAAAATTGTGAAAGAATCCGGAGCTGCTGCAGAAATCAACGAGCCGGGTGAAATTATGGTTAAAGGACCGAATGTCATGAAGGGATATTGGAACAGGCAAGAGGCTACAGCGAGAGCGCTTAAAAAAGGCTGGCTTCATACGGGTGACATCGGGCGAATGGATGAGGATGGTTTCCTTTATGTTCTGGACAGGCGCTCAGATTTAATCATCTCAGGTGGCGAAAACATATATCCTGCAGAAATTGAATCGGTGCTGATGGAGCATCCTTTGGTAAAGGAAGCAGGAGTTACAGCAGTTCCAGACGAAAAATGGGGACAGGTCCCGTACGCATTCGTAGTAGCCTCAGAAAACCTGACTGCGAATGAACTGCTTCACTTCAGCGCTAAAAAATTGGCAAAATATAAAGTGCCCAATGGGATTACTTTTGTAAGCCAACTCCCGAGAAACGCCTCCCGCAAGCTTCAAAGACATGTATTGAAAGGGATGATGCAATGATGAAAATAAAAAAAATAACCTTGCATCTGACGGAAATGAAGCTTGTTGAACCATTTGAATCAAGTCTTGAAAGAGTAGAAAACAGGGAAAGCATTATCGTAGAAGCTGAGGACGAACAGGGCATAATTGGATGGGGGGAGGGCGTCGCTTTTTCTTCTCCCTGGTATACAGAGGAAACGGTTAAGACGAGTGCGCATATGCTTGAAGATTTTCTGATTCCGATTTGTCTGAACACAGATTACTCCCACCCAAATGAAGTAAGTGCTTCCTTTTCAAGCTTGAAACGAAACCGGATGGCGAAGGCAGCTCTTGAAATGGCTTGCTGGGATCTGTATGGCAGGCAAACTGGGCAGTCCTTATCGAACCTAATGGGAGGAACGAAGCGGCATATTGAAGCTGGTATCGTAATTGGCCTGGCCCCTCTTCAGGAAATGCTTGCTTCAATAGAAGGTGCACTTGCTTCCGGATATAAAAGATTTAAGGTGAAAATCAAGCCTGGCAGAGATATTGAATTAATCAGGGAAATCCGAAGGGCTTATCCAAATTTGCCATTGATGGCAGATGCGAACTCCGCCTATTCACTTGAACAGGCAGACCTGTTGAAAGCGCTGGACGAATTTGAATTAATGATGATTGAACAGCCGTTAGCTGCTGATGATATCATCGACCATGCTGTTTTGCAAAGAAAAATCCAAACTCCGATCTGTCTTGATGAAAGTATTGAATCGGCAGATGACGCCAGAAAAGCAATAAACCTGGGCAGCTGCCGAATCATCAATATTAAACCAGGCAGGGTAGGAGGACTAGCCGAGACAAAAAAAATTCACGATATCTGCCAGGCACAGGGAATTCCAGTTTGGTGCGGAGGAATGCTTGAAACGGGAATTTCCAGAGCCCATAATATTGCCGCGGCGTCGCTTTCAAATTTCTCCATTCCAGGGGATATTTCGTCCTCGTCAAGATATTGGCATGAGGACATCATTGTACCTGAAGTCATCGTAGAAAACGGAGAAATTCTAGTTCCCGAAGGTCCAGGAATTGGATTTGAAGTAAACCGGCAGCTATTAAAAAAATATACAAAACAGATTTTTACGTTTTCAAAATAACCTCCTAAGCCGGGGTTATTATTTTTTTACAAGTAAAAACGCTAAATAAAGGGAGATAAAAGCAATATGCTGCTTTGCCCCAAGCCTTTTTCAGCGCTATACTTTCGTGGAAAGGAGGGATCCACATTTTATGAATGCTTGTGCTGGAACCAGTGATCACGATCCGCTGAAAAGGAAAAGGTTTATAGCCGCGCTGCTGTTAAAACGCAATGTCTCCCCTGACACCGTCCAGGAGCTGACCCAGCTCTCCAAAGACGAAATTCAAGACCTGCTGCTTCAAGCCCAGCAAACTCTAACCCAATAACCCATCCAAAAGCGCTCATCTGTTTGCACCAGTACGATTTACTGGTGTTTTTTTACTGTTTTCAAAAGGTGTGCAGGGCTGCCGGGTTCTAAATGAAAGTCCTGTGAAACTTAGCTGTTGATTGCAGCTAGCAGGCATTCGCTTATCTTTGGGCGGGCGGTGAGCCTCCTCCTGGCTTCGCCGCTGCGGGGTCTCACCTGTCCCGCTGCTCCCGCAAGAGTCTCACGCCTTCCGCTCCAATCAACAGGTGTCAAAAATCAACATCATGCTTTAACATGGCCAAATGAAAAAACCCGGCCATTAGGCCGGATTTACTCATAGATCCTGTGGTTTAAAGGTTTTGCAGTCTGTTTCTTCGCTTTTGCTTGCATGATTCCCTGCATGGCTGACTACATAGATGGCATCGGCCGTACAGTTGTTGCCTTGGCCCCAGTAGGTGCAGTTGTTTACTTCACATTGAATTTTTTGATGGGACATCCTGTATTCCTCCTTCACTTTAATGTTATTTTTTCACTTTGGCTGCCATTGCATACCTGATATCTTCAGGATTCATTTTCCTCTGCGGTTTTGGGGTTTTTCATAAACAAGTTCCAGAAGAAAATGAAGCCTGGAAAAAGAATGGCAAACCCTACAATGTAGCTGATAAATAGAGCATGAAATGTATTTGGATCAGTGAATCCTGCGTCGAGTGTAATATCAGGATAAATCATATATGGAAGATGGGCGCGTCCGTAGGCATAGCTTGCGAAAAAATATTGCAATAAAACAGCGACCATGGCAATTCTCGGTCTTCCCAGAGTGTTTCTGTTTTTAAATGGGATAAACAGAGCTGCTCCGGCAATTAAAAACATGACCACTGAACTGATGAGTGCAGGCAAATATTCCATCATATTGCTGTAAATCCAGCTTGCTTCTGAACGAAGCGTCAGCATGATAAGAAAAGCCATGACAAGTGAAATCGGGCCAGTAATCAGAGCGTCTCTCCGATAAACTTCATAGGCTTTTTCTTCGCCGGCAAGATTGCGTGAATAGTCGGCAAGCAGCAGGGAGGAGAGAAATAAGGTGCTGCTTACGGCAAATCCTATAAAGGCGAAAACATTGGGACTTGTGAAAACCGTACCAATTTGAAGCTGGTGGACACCATCCACTACTTTGATGTACTTGCCGTGCGTAATAGGCAATATGGAAATCAATAGGGCTGGAATGATAAACCCGGAAATTCCTGAAATATAGGTTAAGGCACGTTCATAATCCTTTGCAATATGGGAGAAGACGAGAAAGCCGCTTCGGATTGCAAGAAGTAAGAGAATCATGCTTCCCGGTATGAGCAGGACGGTTCCAAGAATATAGGCTGCCCCCGGGAAAAAACTGAACACAGCTACGACAATTGCCACGATGAAAACATTTGTTACTTCCCAAGTGGGGCTTAAATAGCGGTTTGCGATATTGGTTGCTTTTGTCTTTTTCTGATTTAAGTAAATCATCGACCAAAAGCCTGCGCCAAAGTCCATTGTTCCCATTACAGCATAGATAAAAATAAAACCCCAAAGGACTGTGATCGCGAGTAGTGCATCAGCGGATACGCCCATTTTGTGCTGCCTCCTTATGTAGTCGCTTGAGCGCTTTAATAAACATCTACACCATTTCCTTCTCTGGAATTACCCTGAGCAGCCGCAAGATCTTTTTCAACGGTATTCCGCTTGAAGTAATAAAGAAGAACAAGAAGAACGGCGGTCCCTAATATGGCGTACACAACAGTAAAGCATAAAAACAGCGTTCCAATATTTCCGGATTTGGTCACGACCTCAGACGTTTTAAGCAATCGGTAGATCACCCACGGCTGACGGCCTGTACACGCAAAAATCCAGCCGAATTCGATGGAAAGAAGGGATAGGGGACCGGCTGGAATGCAGACCCATAAAAACCATTTAGGGAAAGGCCTCTTTATAAATTTCTTCCACACAAGACCGAATAGTGAAAGTCCAATCAGTGCACTGCCGATTAATACCATTGCGTTAAAAAGGGTGTGAACGAATAATGGAGGCCAATATTCCTCCGGGAAATCGTTAAGGCCTTTTACTTCTGTATCAAAGCTGTTACCAGCAAGAAAACTCAGCGCCCAGGGAATTTCAATCCCATATTTGATTTCCTGCGCCTCTCTGTCGGTGAATCCGCCTATTGCAAGCGGCGCATGGTCCTGGGTTTCAAATAAGCCTTCTGCTGCGGCTAGTTTTTCAGGCTGATACTCATGAAGCATTTGAGCCGATTCGTGCCCATTAATGGCAGTTAAAAAAGAGGACACGAGTCCAATTAGAAGGCTCATAATAAATGCCTTTCGGTGAAAGGTGAATAGCCGCTCGTTTTTTCTGTTTTTCAGCATTTTAAAGGCTGCAATTGTGGTGATCATAAAAGCTCCGGTCATAAAGGCGGAAAACGCTACATGAGCAGCGGAAACAAGGAAACTGGGATTGAAAAATGCCGCCCATGGATCAACATCCACAATCTCTCCATTTTGAATTCGAAAGCCTGCCGGAGTCCCTTCGAAAGCATGAACATTTGTTATCAGAACGGCTGATGCTGTTGCGCCCAGAAAAATAAAAAATACACTAAGAAGTCTTGTTTTCGGTCCGATTCGGTCGTATGCGTAAACGTAGATGGACATGAACAGAGCTTCAATGAAAAATGCATAAATTTCGATTTGAAAAGGTAGGGACATGACTCGTCCAATTACCTCCATAAAGCCTGGCCATAAAAGGGTCAGCTGCGTTCCTGCAATGGTTCCGGTAGGGATTGCCACTCCAAGGAGAACAGCCTGACCCTTTGTCCAGCGCTTGGCCATAATCGAGTAATCAATATCCTTCGTACGCTGAAACATGATTTCAGCAAAAAAGATCATCAATGGAATTCCTACCCCGAGTGTTGCAAAGATAATATGAAATCCCATCGTCGTTCCAAAAAGGGAGCGAGCAAACACTAAATCTGTCATAACAATCCGCCTTTCCTGTCTGATTTCCTTTCCTTATTATCCGCTTTTTACCAATCATTATTCGTGTTATCACTCTAGAAAAGCAGACAGCTGATATGGCTGGGTTCATATAAATCCAGAGCTGAAAAACGGGGTACTTAAAGAATAGGCTCCTTCTGAGAACACAATGACTAACCAAAATAAAGACTTATATGAAAACTCCTTGCTATGGTATGTTTTCATTAATGTTTTTTAAAATTATCCTTTGAAGGGTGCTAATGCTTCGTGACCTTAAATTTTAAAATGGAACGTCCAAAAATCCCAAAAGATCTTAAAGAGGGAAATTTTCAGGACGTATTTGATGATGAAGACCCATATATGTCCAACTGCCTGATTTCAAACACCGAGGCTGATTATGTGGAAATTGATAAATTAACTCTTTCCAAAGTAGTAATTAATCATGTGCGTCTGGTAAATGCTTCTTTTAAGAGAATTGATTTAACAGATGCTGTTTTTGAAAACTGTGATTTGTCCAATGTTGATTTAAGCGAGGGAAATCTAAACAGAGTCGTTTTCAAGGACTGCAAACTAATGGGGCTGAATGTTTCGGAGGCTAATCTCGGAAATGTAACCTTTGAAAACTGTCTGTTAAATTTGGCCGATTTTGGGGATGCCCGTTTAAAACAAATTACGTTTGAACGTTCATCTTTGCAAAATGTCAATTTTTTCGATGCTAGATTTAATAAGATTATATTTGAACAATGTGATTTGAACTCCGCTGATTTTACAGGCACTGCTTTAAAAGGGATAGACATAAGTACATGTCATTATGATCAGATTAGTTTGCAGCCTGGAAATTTGGAAGGCTGTGTGGTTTCTTCTGAACAGGCAATTGGTTTTGCTGCGCTACTAGGGCTGCGTATAAAAGAATAAAGTGGCGGGACTGTCCGGAAAGTGAATTTTCAAAGCTCCTTTCACTGTTTGAAATTCTATTGTTTTTGGCTGATTTTCGCTTCAGGATGATCCCTTACAGTAATGAGAATGGCTGATTCGCTCTCCGCAGGGAGGCGGTGTGCAGGTTCTTTACGGGTTTGTCCCCCCAATGAGTCCGGCCCTCTCCTTTCCTATAAAGCCTATATAAAAACGCCAAAATTGACATGGTCACGACCATTTGTTAATATTAAAACGTAAACATTACGATTTGTAAGGAAGGGGTAATAATCATGAAACAAGCCATACATCCAAACTATCAAAAAGTCGTCTATATGGACGTGAATAGCGGATTCAAATTTTTAAGCGGCTCAACTAAAGGGGCCAACGAAACAATTAAGTGGGAGGACGGGAATACCTATCCCCTCATTAAAATGGAAACGACTGCGGATACTCATCCGTTCTATACTGGCAGACAGAAGTTTGCTGATAAAGGCGGCCGCGCTGATCGTTTCATGAAAAAATATAATATGTAAAATGAAAAGTCGGCTTCCATTGAAGGAAGCCGACTTTTTGAATTCATGAAATTAGTTTACGCCTACCTGAGTCCAGGCACTAGCGACTCCGTTATACGTGCTGCTTCCGCTGCCATATAAATCTGCAGCAGATTGAAGAAGAGCTGCGCGGGCATTGCTAAAGCTGCTTGTTGGAGTCAGGTATCTAGTCAATGCACGGTAGTAGATTTTTTCAGCTGCTGATTTACCGATGCTTTGAACTGTATAATAGAAGGCTTTATTTGGGATACCGCTGTTCGTATGAACTCCTCCATTATCAGAAGATGTGTATACATAGTTAGCGAAGTTGCTCGGCTGTCCATATGCTTCGGGATTAGAAAGACTTCTTAAGGCATCACCGGATCTGCCAGGAGTGTAGACATCTTCACCCATTAAGTAATCCGGATCAAGGAAGTATCCAAAAACATCGGACATAGATTCATTTAATGCACCTGATTGGTTTTGGTATTGCAGGTTCGCTGTTCTTTCAGTCACAGCATGTGTAAGCTCATGGGCAACAACATCCAATGCTCCGGAAAGGGAAGTGAAGGTAGAGCCATCTCCATCTCCATAAACCATTTGAGATCCGTTCCAGAACGCATTGTTATAGCGGCTGCCATAATGAACAGTAGAGCGGATTGTACCGCCATTACCGTCGAAACTATTACGTCCGTGAGTGTTTTTATAGTAATCATACACTTTTCCTGCATAGAAGTGAGCGTCTACATCAGCACGCTGTCCAGTAGCATTGAAGACGTTATCGCTGTCAACGGAATAAGAACCGGGAAGGCTTGATCCATTTTTTGCTGTAAACGTCTCAATTACACCTGTCATAGCCTTTGTAATGTCATATAAATAATAAGTATTGCTTGAGAAGTAAGTATTCAGGGATTTCGTATCACCCAATACCCCTGTCCCGGAGCCTGTTGCATCGTTTACTGCGTTGTAGGAATCAATAATTTCTCCTGTATTTGCATCAACGTAGATTTGCCAGTTGGCTCCGTATGGTTTAATGAATTGAAGCTGAACTTTATAAGCCAGATGGAATTGATTGTTTTTCTTGTAAAGAACAAGCTCGCCTTTTTCATTTGAACTTTTCACATTGCTTTTCTTAACAGGACCTTGGGGAATGGACTGTTCTTCAGCTTCAGTTTCTTTTTTAGATAGATTAATAGATTTCCATGCCAAATCTGAAGCCTTAGATTTGGAGATTTTTGCTTTTGTGCTCTTAACCTGTGCTTTAACGTCATCATGCAAAGCTCCATTTGCAGCAGTTACTGTACCGTTTTTATCAGTATGAACGATATACACAGCGCCATCCACTGGTACACCATTTACCGATTGAATGTATTTGTAATGAGTAAATCCAAGTTCATCTTTTTCTTCGCTCAAGAGAGTCAGTTCATTGGAGGGATCAATCTTTACTGCGTTTTCTTGCTTAAGGAAGCTTCTTGCATCTGCTTCTTTTTGAACTTTAATAGAGGATTTAATACCGGTATGAAAAGATGGACTGCCTTTGTCTTTAAGCCATTGCTTCTGGACAAGCTGTGCTTTCTCTTGAAAATTATTGTCTGTTAGAGCAGTCAAAGCAGATGCAGACGGCAGGGCGGAGCCTAATGTTAATGCAGTACCAATAACTATTGCAGCAAACTTTTTGTTCAAACGAATTCCCCTCTCCAAATATGAAATTGTGTATTACAAATAGAATAGTAGCACCATCAAACGGAAAAACATATCAAAAGTTTTCTAAAAATTCAAAATGATTAATAGGACTCATATAGCTTCGGAAATTATAGGGAATAGGATTCAAGGGGAAGATTATGTAACAAAATATGCTTTTACACATAAGAAAATATGAAAATTTTAAGGAAAATCCCTTTGGAAAATTGATTTTATTATTGAAAAACCTTCTCAATTATATGCTTTAAAGCGATAGTGAATCTATTTTCTAATATAGTAATATAGGAGAGGGTTAAATTCGGGATGAAATACGAGATGATTTGCAAAGGGGGATAGACCTATTATCCCTATGGGTTTACCGTTTTTTCTCGACATTTATAGGACGTTAACTGTGCCTTCAGGAGGTTGCGTGCATGAGGGATTAATGGCAAAATGCCCATTTTTCCTATCACAGCATGGAAGAGTCTGCTCATTCAAGCTAATAACGGCAAGAAGTATGCGTTTTCAAATGACATTGGAACAGATATTTGGAGGAAGGGAAGATGGTCGTAGCTATATTAGTTTAAAAAAACCGCAAGGCCGGCGGGCGTCGCGGTTTAACTTTTATTATTCTGTCAGCGCGGTTTTCAAGGTCTCTAAATTTTTTCTCATAAGACTGAAATAATCCTCGCTGTTTTTTGCATCTTCTTCGGTTACGGATTCCAAATTACTTACAGTTAAAGGAGTTGCTCCAATTTCTTTCTGCACAATCTCTGAGAGCTTGCTGCTGATATTCTTTTCAAAAATTACATGTTTGATTTCATGTTCTTTAGCGTCCTTAATGATGGCGCTGATTTGCTTTTGGGAGGGCTCATCTGAAGCTGATAACCCCATTACACTAATTTGCTCAATTCCATAGCGTTCCTGCCAGTAGCCATATGCTGCATGAGAAACGAGAATTTCCTTTTTATCCGTTTTGGAAAGAGTATCCTTATATTCCTTGTCCAATTTCTCAAGGTTTGTCTTTAATGCAGCGAAATTCTTCTCAAAGGTTTCTTTGCCTTCAGGGTGTTTTTTAACGAGTGCATTCTTTATGTTTTCAGCCATCTGGATGGAACGGATTGGATCAAGCCAAACATGAGGATCGGTATCTCCATGTTCATGTCCTTCATGTTCATCATGGCCTGCTTCTCCTTCATGAGAATGAGCTGCACTTTTAGCGAGTTCAATTCCTTCTGCTGCCTTAACGATTTCAACATCCTCATTCTTTAATGTTTCTGCCGCTTTATCAGCAAACCCTTCAATGCCTGCTCCAGTGTAAATAAAAGCATCACCCTCTGCAATTTTAACCATGGTTTTAGTGGAGGGTTCAAAGGAATGTGCGTCTGTATTAGGAGGATACACGCTTTTAACTTCCACTAGATCTCCGCCGATTTTTTTTGTGAAATCTTCAAGCGGGAAAATCGTCGTATATATTTTCAATCTGCCATTCTTCGCCTCGTTCGTCTCGCCGCTTGATGAACATCCCGCCAGTGATGAAGCCGCAGCGAGGAGCAAAATTAAAGCAAGAGCTATTTTTCTCATTGTGTTTCTCCTCTCAAAAATAAACCAGTTCCTAATATCCTTCGCTATTATATCGTAAAGGTTACGATTTGAGAACCGGCAATAGCTAGAAATTTAGTCAATATCGTCACTTTTCTACTAGAGCGCTCTTTTGCAGACTGATTAAAATCGGTGAAAATAAGGTTTTTATCGCTTTTGGTGTTAGTTCGTCCAATCCAGGGAGTTCGCATTTTAAGCTTCTCTTAATCATTTTGGTTTAAACGTATATATGAAATAGACACGATTGGAATGGTATATGCTATATTGGATGTGATATGAATGCAAAGGAGCAGATGACAGTGAAGATACTTGATCACATTTTAGAACACAACCAGACATTCGTCGAAACTAAACAATATGAAAAATTTGAAACAAGCAAATTTCCTGATAAGAAGCTCGTAATTCTTACATGTATGGATACAAGGCTGGTTGAGCTTCTGCCAAATGCCATGAACTTCCGAAACGGTGACGTGAAGATTGTAAAAAGTGCAGGGGCTATAGTGGCGCATCCGTTTGGAAGTATTATGAGGAGTCTGCTGGTTGCTGTTTATGAGCTTGGTGCTGAAGAAATATGTGTTGTCGGCCATCATGACTGTGGAATGAGCAAGCTGAATGCAAAGTCATTTTTAGAAAAAACCAAGAACCGCGGCATCTCTCAGGATAAAATCGATTTGCTTCGCTACTCGGGCATGGATTTAGATAAATGGCTTCAGGGCTTTGATAAAGTAGAGGATAGTGTTTTACATAGTGTAGATGTCATAAAAAATCATCCCCTGCTTCCGGCCGATGTTAGGGTTCATGGACTGGTAATTGATCCTGGAACGGGCAAGCTGGATTTGATTACGAATGGGTATGAGTAGATTCCTTCTTTTCGGGAACCGGATCAAACCCGCCTGGATGCATAGGATTGCATTTAAGAATTCTTAAGGCTGTCAGCCAGCTTCCTTTAATGGCTCCATGCTTTTGAATTGCCTCTAAACCGTAATTTGAGCAGGTAGGGTAAAATCGGCAAGAAGGCGGAGTCATTGGAGAGATAAATTTTTGATAAAATCGAATGAGCTTCAAAAACAATGTTTTCATGATACGCCTCCTTTTATTAATGATATGAACGTGTAAACGCCCGGACAAATGTACCTTAATGTTATAAATTTACGTCAAAGGGAATAAAAAAGCAAAGAACATAAAAAAACCAAAGCCAATTAAGTTGATGGTTCTTATCGGAATTGTTACAATAGGCTTATGGAATATGAATAGGGAGTGAAAAATATGCCATCAGTAGAAAGCTTTGAGCTTGATCATAATGCAGTCAAAGCACCTTACGTAAGACATTGCGGCGTCCATAAAGTAGGATCCGATGGTGTTGTTAATAAATTTGATATCCGTTTCTGCCAGCCGAACAAACAGGCAATGAAACCCGACACGATTCACACGCTTGAGCATTTGCTTGCTTTTAATATTCGTGACCATGCAGAAAAGTACGATCATTTTGATATTATTGATATCTCGCCAATGGGCTGTCAAACGGGTTACTATCTTGTAGTCAGCGGAGAGCCGACTGTTAAGGAAATTATAGATCTTCTTGAGGATACATTAAAGTCAGCAATTGAAATTGACGAAATTCCAGCTGCAAATGAAAAGCAATGCGGACAAGCGAAGCTTCATGATTTGGATGGAGCGAAGCGTCTGATGAAGTTCTGGCTTGATCAGGATAAGAAAGAGCTTGAAAAAGTATTCGGATAATCTTATGTAAAGCCTGACAGCAATCCGCTGTCAGGCTTTTTTGTAAAGATAAGAAAGTATAAATTTCTACCCAATTATCTTTCTTTGTCCAGCTCCAGCGGCTAGCCCTTCGGCCGCTTCACCGGTTCAGTCAAAGTCAAAAAGCGACTTTGCCAGTCCCGGTTCCACCGTCTCTCAGAGCTGAACAAGCCGCTTCCGCTTTTCTTATTGTCCAGGTCCAGCGGCTAGCCCTTCGGCCGCTTCACCGGTTCAGTCAAAGTCAAAAAGCGACTTTGCCAGTCCCGGTTCCACCGTCTCTCAGAGCTGAACAAGCCGCTTCCGCTTTTCTTATTGTCCAGGTCCAGCGGCTAGCCCTTCGGCCGCTTCACCGGTTCAGTCAAAGTCAAAGAGCGACTTTGCCAGTCCCGGTTCCACCGTCTCTCAGGGAGGCCTGCACGATGCAGGTCAGTTCAGCGTTGCGGCAGGACGCCGCGCTTCTAGCAGAACCTCCTTGCCAGAAGCCGCTGGCACGGTCAAGCGCCCTCCGCTTTTCTTATGAATCAATTTTTTTCATCTTCTATAGAAACCGCTTACAGTGTTTCTTATAATAAAAGAAAGTCGAAAACGGGATGGGATACATATGAAATGGAAAGATTGGACATTGCTTGTACTATTATCTGCAGTTTTATTTCTGACGGCAGCATGCCAGGCAACAGGCAGTAAAGCTTCAGATGTCCCTGAAATGGTCAATGCAAAAATCAGTGTGCCGAAAGTGATCCGCAAAAATGAAACTCAAAAATATGAAGTGAAAGTGACACAGGGGAAGGGAATGGTCCAGGACGCAAGCTCGGTCGAGTTTGAAATCTGGGAGTCAGGTTCGAAGGAACAAAGCGAAATGGTGAAAGCAGAACATAGCGGAAACGGGGTCTATTCCATTTCAAAGGCGTTTAAAGAGGATGGGATTTATTATTTGCAAACCCACGTAACTGCGAGAGATTTGCATGTCATGCCAAAGGTTAAGCTAATAGTAGGACATGCTGCGGATAACGGAAAGGATAAAGAAGAGAAAGAATCAGGGCATCACCATTAACTCCGCCACGCGGGGTTTTTTAATTACTTCTCGATTTGAGCGGGAAGGATAATCCTAAAGCTGCTTTGAGGTACTACAGACTCGTCTAATGCAGAAAATCCCCTGCCGAAAAAATAATAAAGATGTGATAGAATAGAGAACGGAAGCAGGGTTCAAAGCGGACGCTGCAAAATACTCTATCTATAGCAAGGAGCAGGATACGATGGAAAAAGTATTGGTTTTCGGTCATAAAAATCCAGATACAGATACAATTTGTTCAAGCATTGCTTATGCAGAGCTTAAGAATAAGCTTGGTTTGAACGCGGAGCCTGTTCGATTAGGTTCAATTAATGGTGAAACACAATATGCGCTAGATACGTTCAATAAACAGGCACCGCGTTTAGTGGAAAAAGTATCGGCAGAGGTTAACCATGTAATTCTCGTTGATCACAATGAGCGTCAGCAAAGTGCGGATGATATTACAGAAGTAAGCGTTCTTGAGGTGATTGATCATCACCGTATTGCAAATTTCGAGACAAGCGATCCATTGTACTACCGTGCAGAGCCAGTGGGCTGCACCACGACTATTTTAAATAAAATGTATAAAGAGAACGGCGTAGAGATTGAAAAGGATACAGCGGGTCTCATGCTTTCAGCCATCATTTCTGACTCTTTGCTTTTCAAATCACCTACCTGCACGGAGCAGGATATTGCTGCAGCAAAAGAACTAGCTGAAATTGCCGGGGTGGACCTCGAAAGCTACGGATTGGAAATGCTGAAAGCGGGAGCTGATTTAAGCAGCAAAACAGTGGAAGAACTCATTTCTCTGGATGCAAAGGAATTCCAAATGGGAACACGCCGAGTTGAAATTGCTCAGGTGAATGCAGTGGATCCAAATGATATCCTGGTTCGTCAAAGCGAAATTGAAGCGGCAATTGCACATGTTGTTGCTGAAAAGGGTTTGGATCTGTTTCTGTTTGTCGTAACAGATATTCTTGAAAGTGATTCCATTGCTCTTGCTTCAGGAAGAGAAGTTGAAGCAGTAGAAAGAGCATACAATGTGAAAATCGAGGACAGCAGAGCGCTGCTAAAAGGCGTGGTCTCCCGCAAGAAGCAAATCGTTCCGATATTAACTGAAACATTCAGCTCAACAAACAGCTGATAAATGAAAGGCCCTCCTGCAATCAGGAGGGCCTTCTTCATTGAATGATATTCTGCATTTGTAATGAACATAAATAAAGAACCGAATCAATTCGGTTCTGTTCTTAAGTATTTTTTTGCAGCACCTACACAGCGTAAGCCCTTCCTCTCAAACACCCTTGCAGCCCCGAAGCTGCGCCAGTTGAATAAGTGCGCTTATTTTAAATGGCATCTACAGCCTTTTCCGTTTAACAAATTTGACTACAATCAGAGCCAGTACAATGATTAAAATCAGGTTAATTGCAGCTCCGGCTATTTTGAAAACTAAGCCGATTAGCCAAACGATCAGTAAAATCCAAATAATCGTCCAAAGCATGGTTCATTCTCCTTTTCGAACATGTAGTTGTAGTAATTAGATTCCCCGAACTTCGCAAATTAAAACATACTGAACCCATTCGAAATAAAAAAACTCTACTTTTCAGCAGAGTCCTTTTTATTGACTGGGGGACTGATTTCCTCCTCCTCCATAGGGTCAATAGTGTGTTCATATTTGTATGCTTTATTGGTCGTAACCACACTTAAGGCTAATACAACGAAAACAATAATGATGCAGATCCCAAGAATCCATAAGTACATGGTTGTTTCCTCCTTACTGAACAATCCACACTGAGAACGCTTTCCTTTATATTACCATGCAGAAAGGATATTGGGATGCCTTTCGAGACATGATAATGAGGGGAAATTCTTAGCAGATTTATCATCGAAGGAGGAATACATAATGTCTCAAAAATTGCTGGACAAGGTCAATAAGCAGGTTGCCAATTGGACAGTCCTTTATGTAAAACTGCATAATTATCACTGGTATGTGACAGGAAAAGATTTCTTTACGCTTCATGTTAAATTCGAAGAGTTTTATAACGAGGCAGGTACAAATATTGACGAGTTAGCAGAGCGGCTGCTTGCCCTTCAGGGAAAACCGGCTGCTACCATGAAAGGGTGCCTCGAGCTTTCGACAATCCAGGAAGCAGAAGGCGGCGAAACTGCTGAGCAGATGGTCGAGCAGCTGCATAAGGACTTTTTACATGTCGCTCAGGAACTGAAAGAAGGTATGGAGCTTGCCGCTGAGGTAGGGGACGAAACAACTGGGGATATGCTTCTTGCTATTCACCAAAGTCTAGAGAAGCATAATTGGATGCTGAAAGCGTATTTGGGAAAATGAACTGAAAAAACGGAGCCCTCAGGGTTCCGTTTTTTATTGATCCTTTTTTTCGGCGGCGTCTTTTTGAAGAATACCCGCTTCGATTTTATTCAAAATCCTGAAATACTCTTCTCTTTCCTCCATATTCAGTACCGAAAGCATTTCTTTCCAGAAGAGATTCCGCTGCTCAATCATACCTGCTACAAATTGATCTCCCTGGTCTGTGAGGACAATCCAGACAATTCTCCGGTCTTGGCTGTCTCTTGCCCTTTTAAGGAGCAAATCGTCCTCCAGCTGATTTAAAAGGGTGGTAGTAGCACCTGATGTTAAGAGTAATTTCTGGGAGATTTCAGCTACTTTGCATTTTTTTTGTTTGAATACGAATTTAAGGATGTGGTATTTAGTGGGGGTCAAATTATACGGCATCTCTTTAATTTTCATCTCGATCAGCTGGCGCTTATGCATAAATAAGGTGTCTTTTATCTCATCCAGCCTCTCCAGCTGACTGCTTAAATTGTTTTTCATGAAGGTTCCCCTTTTAAAATAATTAAGTAAACTTTCACAGTCATTACTTGACCAAAGATATCTTCGGTAAGCTCCGGCGCATTCCCCTTAAGGCCGTGAGTCCTTCACCCATAGAAGGAATAAGTGTTTTACATATTTTTGTCGGGGCTGTTCAAGTCACTTTCGCTTTTATACTTTTATTTCTTTCCCTTTTCTCCTATAAATTTAGTTCAACTTTTATTCAATGTAAAGTAAGGCAAATGTTTTTACTGTAAAAATACAAAAAAATATGTTAAAGTTACGAATCGTAAATACCTTTATTAAAAAGTAACTTTATCAAGAAGTATTTTTATAATGGTAATATTGAATACGAAACAAGGAGGAATATTTATGTCCAGAGGACGGCTGATTTTAATTAATTTTATAGGGATTGTAGTTATCCTTGCGCTAGTCGCAGGAGGCGTTTACTACTACTTCCAGCAAACAAATTATGTGACGACTGACAATGCAAAGGTGGCAGGTGACCTTCATTCAATTAAGGCCCCTGCAGCCGGAAAAGTTTCAGGTATGAATGTTGAAGAAGGCGATGAAATCAAAAAGGGTGCTGAAATTGCCAAAATCGGCGCTGCAAACAGCACTGCAAACAGCACTCAATCTATAACGGCCCCTGCAGACGGAACCATTATTAAAAAACAAATGGATAATGAACAAATGGCACAGCCTGGCCAGACCATTGCAAGTGAAGTAAATCTCAGCGAATTGTATATTACAGCTAATTTAAAAGAAGATACGCTTCAGGATATTGAAGTGGGAGACGATGCAGACGTCATAGTTGATGGCGACGGCGGAACAGTCATTGAAGGAAAGGTTGAAAAAATCGGATATGCAACCAATTCCCTTTTCTCTTTAATGCCTAAATCCAATGATGATGGAAATTATACAAAAGTAACTCAAACCGTTCCTGTGAAAATTTCTATTACGAATTATTCTGAACAAGTGCTTCCAGGAATGAATGCTGAAGTGAAAATTTCTAAAAACTAAGTCACGTGTTTCTGAAAGCTTTAAGGAAAGGAGGAAATGAGTGATGACAAAAAATGCAGCGAAATCAGACAGTGGCGTCAGTCAGCATATGCCGCTTTTGATTGTATTAATGCTCGGTTTGTTCCTTGCCATTTTAAATCAAACGCTGCTGAATGTAGCGATACCCCGTCTCATTACGGAGTTTGGTGTAACGGCCAATACAGCTCAGTGGCTTCTTACTGGTTATATGCTTGTGAATGGAGCACTGATTCCATTATCTGCTTATCTCATTAAGCGTTTTGCAGTAAGGCGTTTGTTTTTATTCGCTATGTTTTGCTTTACGATAGGATCCCTAATTTGCGGATTGGCTGGCAGTTTCCCGATAATGATGACGGGAAGGCTGATTCAGGCAATAGGCGGGGGAGTTTTAGCTCCGCTCGTTATGACGATTATTGTGTTTATTTTCCCTCCCGAAAGCCGCGGGAAAGGGATGGGGATTTTTGGACTAGCGATGATGTTTGCCCCGGCAATCGGGCCTACACTATCTGGCTTTGTAATTCAGAATTATGATTGGCATTTGCTTTTCAACGGAATGGTTCCGCTTGGAGCCATCGTATTGATCATTGCCTTCTTTAGACTAAAAGACATCTCGCCGCCAGAGAAAATCAAAGCGGATTCCCTATCAATTTTCACTTCTTTGGCTGGTATGGGGTTACTCCTGTACGGTTTTAGTGAAGCGGGAAATGATGGATGGACCGACCCGATTGTTTTATCATCAATGGGTGTCGGAGTCATTCTATTGATTGTTTTTACAATCAAACAGCTTAAATCTGAAGACCCTCTGCTGGACGTAAGGGTGTTTAAATATTCAATCTTTACTTTATCGAGTATCATCAACATTGCGATTACAATTTGCCTGTTTTCAGGGATGTTCCTGCTTCCAATCTATTTGCAGAACATTAGAGGCTATTCACCTCTGGATTCAGGATTACTCTTGCTGCCGGGTGCGATCGTTATGCTGATCATGTCACCTGTCTCAGGTATTCTATTCGATAAATTTGGACCAAGACCACTCGGTATTATCGGAATGGTTATTACGACCATAACGACTTATGAATTTACTCAGCTTACAATGGATACCACCTATAATCATATCTTAATCTTGTATATGATTCGGACATTCGGAATGTCTTTCCTTATGATGCCGATTATGACAGCTGGATTAAATCAGCTTCCTGACAGACTTAGCAGCCATGGTTCAACAATGGCCAATACGTTTAGACAGGTGGCCGGTTCCATTGGAATCAGCTTCCTTACAACCATTTATTCAAATAGAACGGAATTCCATTTGGAAGAGCAGGGAAGCCAGATGAATACTTCTGATCCTTTCTTTGCTGAAGCGTTCAGCGAATTCACTCAAAAAATCGCACAAACGATGAGTTTGTCACCTGAAGAGGCGCAGCAGCAAGCCGTTCAGCTTTTATATGCCAGGGTGGTCAAGGATTCCACGATCCACGGAATTAATGACGCATTTTTCTGGGCAGCAGGTATTTCACTTATTGGACTTGTGCTTGCATTCTTTATGAGAGACGTGAGAAAAGATAAAAAGGTTCCGGAAAAACCTACTGTTTCTAAGCGTTCAGAGGAAATAAGGATGCTCCCTGCACCTAAAAACGTACATTCATAAACAGCCGGAAGAGTTGGGGGAATTGTAATGAAAATCTGTATCGTATACGACAGTGAAGGCGGGCATACGGAAGCACTTGCCCAAGCGATTGCAGCTGGTGCTGAAAAATCCAGGGAAGCAGCCGTTTATCTAAAAAGCGTCAATGACGCAGATGTATACGACCTTCCTGAAATGGATGCCATAATATGGGGATGCCCGGGTCATTTCGGTACCATAAGTGCCGGATTAAAGACGTGGATTGATAAACTTGGCTATCTTTGGGCAGAAGGAAAACTAATCAATAAAGTCGGGGCTGTTTTTTGCACAACAGCAACTACTCATGGCGGTTTGGAAGCCACATTGCTAAACCTGATTACCCCTATGCTTCATCAGGGAATGATTATTGCAGGACTGCCGGGAAACACTCCTGAGAATGCCCTGTACGGTTCCTATTATGGAGCCGGTATTACGTGTCCTGTAGAAAGCAATGAAGTTATTTCTGCAAGCGATCGTGCACTAGGGATGGCTTTAGGGGAACGTGTAGCAGAAGTTACGAAACGCATGTCAAAATAACAGTAGGTGAGTGCAGATGTTAGGCGGTTTATTAATAGTAGTTGCGGTCATATTGCTTGCCGTCATTATAATTGCGAATACGAAGGCAATGTCCCGGTCAAAAGGCAGGAACGATCTGCCAAACAGCAGTCAGCAGGATGACAAACTGCCTGAAAAGCAGAATGAAAAAGAAACGAATCCGGCCTCTGCTGCTCCATCAGAACCTGCTTCTTCGGAATCTAACAATATGAATGATCATGCATACCGTAAAGCCTTATCCCAATTTAAGAATGAAGAGGGCCAACTAGCTGCGCACAATCATAAAATGGATGATGATGCGTATCGAAAAGCCTTGCAAACATTGAATAAAGGGAAACGGTAATCATGCTGAAGCCGAAAGAAACGGAATGGCTGGAGCGGGTTCAAGAAAAGACCATTTTATTTAAAAGAAAGTATTCTTTGCTTGTAAAGGAGAATCTCGAACCGCTTGGGGTTACTCCGTTCCAGCTGCAAATCTTATGGATACTTGGAAAAGATGGCGAAATGGGAACAACCCAGCTTGCAGATAAATTAAAAGTGAAGCCAAGTGCTGTCACGATGGGAACAAATCAGCTCCATAAAAGAGGCTGGCTGAACAGAATCCATTTAGAATCCGATCGAAGGCAAATCCGCATAACCCTGACTGCTGAGGGAGAACGGCTTTTGAAAGAAGCAAAATACACACACAATGAATTAGCTTCTGAACTTTTTTCCTGTTTTAACGAAAGGGAGCTTGCAGATTTTTATTGTTTGGTTGATAAGCTTGAGCAGAATACTTTCATAAAATAGGCGCTCTTTTAAAGGGTAGGCTGATTGGAGCGGAAGGCTCGGGATTCCTGCAGGCAATCAAGCTAAAAGCATAGTTCATTTTGAAGTGCATCCGAAAGAAGGATGTGCTTTTTTTGGTTATTCTGCATCTTTTTCTATTTTATTTAAAATGGATTGTGCCAGGATATCCCTGAGATTCTCTGCATCCATTTTTTTAGTCAGCTGAAGAATCTCTGTTTCTGAAAGCCCGCTCACATAGCTCTCAATTGCAGCTTCCAGGTCGTCTGTATCTGTTCGAAAGTTCATGGCGATGTCTTTAGTGAAATGTTCTTTCCAGTCCAAAAGAAAGCCTCCTATTCATTAGAAATTAGCCTTTTTTCATTAACTCTTATGTTTGTCCATACCCCTCAGCCTTGATTGAATAGCATAATCTATACCTCTATTGAAAGGAGGGATGAGGTGAGCAAGAATGCAGATGTCATGACGTTATATTCCTTAACTATGACTGTTCTGACATTTTTACTTGGAGAATTAGAGCAGATGATGTATGTTCTTTTTGCTCTAATGGTTATTGAATTTATCAGCTTCACGATTTTGAAATCGATAAATGGTCACTTGTCATTACGGGATATTTCCATTCAGCTATCAAAAAAGGCACTGATTCTGATTATGGTTGCTGTTGCCAATTTACTGGACAAGGTTATCCCGATGGAGTTCTCAATAAAGGATTTCACGGTTATCTTTTATATTTTTTACGAAATGCTCTATATTATTACACACGTTTCAAGCAGCGGCTTGCCGGTTCCTCAATTTGTCAAAGACGCCCTCGAGGTTCTTAAAAATAAGATGAAGAAGTGACTGCCGAATAAAAGCATGAAGATGCTGCAAAATAAGGGAAAAGGCTTGAAGGTGTGATGGTTAATGGAAGGTTCCGAGAAAAAAACGTATTATGTGACAGTCGGCAGCGGAGAAATATCACAGCTGTCTGATTCATCTGTTTGGGATTACCGTATTCAAGCAACAGATGACCAAATCATTGAGCTGAGGAGTTATTTTGAACAGCAGTATGCATCGGACTGGAAAGGCTTTTTCAGGACACATGTACCCTATTTGCCTTACCACTTCGACCGTCCTAATGATGCGGTCGATCAGGCGAACATGAACATTTATAGAATGATTTATGAACTTGGGGATGCAGAAGCGAAGCAGCATATCGATGAGCAGAAGATTCTGAATAATATTGAGGATCAAACCTAGCAGAACTTATACAATGTCATCCCATTGTGATAAAATAGAATTGGAAAAGTCGAAAATTGAGGGATCACATGTATCGTTTTAAGGATTATTATCACAATCAGGTTCAGCTTTCTTTTGAAAAGAATCCATTTTCCAGTCTTCCGAAGCATGTTTGGGTCGTGTGCCGCTATCAGGATAAGTGGCTTTTAACCAATCATGGGGATCGGGGATATGAGTTTCCCGGCGGCAAGGTCGAGGAAAATGAGACGGCAGACGAAGCAGCGATTAGAGAAGTAAAAGAGGAAACGGGCGGTGTAGTGTCATCTCTCCAGTATATGGGACAATATCGTGTTTCCGGAAAAGAAAAAACGATTATAAAAAATATTTACTATGCGGCAGTTTCTGAACTCATTCAACTGGATGATTATATGGAAACGAAAGGTCCAGTCCTTCTGGATGAACTTCCTGATAATATACAGCAGGACAGGCGTTTTAGTTTCATCATGAAAGATGAAGTACTGCAGCAGTCTTTAAAAAGGATTATAGGGAATAAACAGGACTAAAAGGGCTTGCCGCATACCGGCAAGCCTATTTTAATCCGAGTTTTTAATTAGCCTTTTTTCAAGCCACTCGACAAGCTGATACATAATGGTAGCAAACACGGCGATAAGCATGAGGCTAAGAAAGACCAAGGTAAAGTTAAACACTTGAAAACCATAAATAATCATGTATCCGAAGCCTTTGGATGATACGAGAAACTCGCCTACGATGACACCGACCCAGGACAATCCGACATTTACTTTTAATGATGAAATGATGACTGGAAAGGAAGCAGGGAGGACGGCTTCTTTAAACAGCTGAAGCCTTGAGGCACCAAATGTTTGCAGCACTTTTAAATAATTCGGATCCAATCCCCTGAACGATGTATAAACAACGATGGTGGTAATAATGACGGAAATGATTGCCCCCATTGCTACAATTGAAAAGAAGCCGGGACCGATTGCAACAATTAAGATTGGGCCGAGAGCAACCTTAGGCATTGCATTCAATATAACCAAATAGGGCTCGAGTATCCTGGACAGTCTTGGCGACCACCAAAGGATTGCAGCCAGGAGGGTTCCAGCAAGCGTTCCCAGAATAAAGCCAAGAACCGTTTCGAAAATGGTTGCACTTGCGTTTGCGTATAATGTCCCATCCTGCCATTTCTCCAAAAAGAGCAGCCATATTTTTGATGGCGCACTGAATATTAACGGGTCAATCCAATTATTCTTGCTTGAGAGTTCCCATAGACTGAAGAATGCTGCAAAAATGAGGAGCTGGTATAAACGGACAATCATCTTTTCCCGCTTTAATCGGTCCAGATAATGGTCATGAAGCTGTTCCAAATGAGTTTTAACCCTGTTCAAGCTGCTCCAGCTCCTTCCATATCGCTTGGAATAGCTCGTTATAGAGAGGATGCTGTCTGGATTCAAAGGGAGTCAATTCTCGAATTTCCCGGGGAATAGGAAACATTTTGGCGATTCTTCCCGGATTCGCAGAAAAAAGAAAAATCCTGTCACTCATGGCAATTGCTTCGCCAATGTCATGAGTGACAAGCAAAGCGGTTTTTCCATATTCATGAAGTGTTAGCTGTACCAAGTCTTCTAGCTTGAGTTTAGTTTGATAATCTAAAGCTGAAAATGGCTCATCCAGGAGCAAGAGGTCAGGTTCAGTTGACAGCGTCCTGATTAATGCCGCACGCTGGCGCATCCCTCCTGATAGCTGCCGGGGAAATTTTTTTTCGACATCGCCAAGCCCCATTTCCTGCAGGAGGTAAAGCGTTCTTTTTTCAGATTCCGGCGAGAGCTTTTTTTGGGTTTTAAGACCGATCAGCACATTTTCCTTGATTGTTTTCCAAGGGAAAAGATAATCCTGCTGCAGCATATAACCAATTTTTCTTCTCATTTCATTAATAGGCTCTTTTCTGATCAGGACCGTTCCTTCTGTTGGATTAAGCAGACCTGCGATAATGGTCAGAAGAGTTGTTTTTCCGCAGCCGCTTGGACCGAGAAAGGAGATAAACTCCCCTTCCTCAACGGTCAGGCTGATGCCCTCGAGGGCGGTTGCGATGGTGTCTTTAGTAAAATAGGAATGAGACAGATTTTGTATGGAGAGGAACGCCATCCTTTAACCTCCTTACTATTTTGGTGCTTTTTCCGCAAATTCTGTATTTACAAGTTTGCTGTGATCAATATGCTTCGGAAGCTCGCCAGCTTCATTCATAATGGTCTGAAGATTCTCCCACTCTTTCTTATCAAGGATCGGGTCTTTAGCAAATGATCCCTGCTCTTTGTATCTGCCGACGACTGTTTCTATTAATGAAGGGTCGGTATCTTTAAATTGATTTGTGATGGCAGCTGCAATTTCTTTAGCGGAATGCTCTTCTACCCAATTTTGAGCCTTCTGAATAGCGTTCGTAAATTTTTGGACCGATTCTCCGTTTTTCTTAATATAGCTTTGCTTTGACATAAAAGTAGTGTATGGGATTAAACCGGATTCGGTACCAAAGGATGCGACAATATGACCTTTCCCTTCTTTTTCAAAGATGCTTGCCGTTGGCTCGAAAAGCTGAACATAGTCCCCGGTTCCAGATGCGAAGGCATTGGCAATATTGGCAAAATCGATATTCTGTATCAAGGTCAAATCCTTATGCGGATTTATACCGTGCTTTTTCAAAACGAATTCTCCAGCCATTTGCGGCATGCCGCCTTTACGCTGGCCAAGGAACGTGCTTCCTTTTAAATCACTCCAGTCAAACGACTCGGTTTTCTCTCTTGCAACAAGAAACGTACCATCGGTTTGGGTTAGCTGGGCGAAATTGATGACCGGATCCTTCGAGCCTTGAGCTTCTACATAAATGGAGGTTTCTGAACCAACAAGAGCGACGTCTGCTCCTCCAGACAGAAGCGCTGTCATGGTTTTATCTCCACCGAATGCGGTTGTCAGTTCGACATCAAGGCCTTCTTCTTTAAAAAAGCCTTTCGAAATGGCAACGTAAAGAGGAGCATAAAAAATGGACCGGGTCACTTCCGCTACACGAATCTTCTGAACCTTGTTTTGCGTGCAGGCGGAAAGTGGTAATGCTAATAGGACAAGCGCCATTATGCTGATGAACCATTTTTTCATAACCGGTTCCTCCTTCTGGTCGGCTTTGGGCCTGAGACTAGGCCGCAAACCGCAATATTCTGATCTAAAATAAACTATGAAAAAGATGAAAATGTGTGAATGCCTATATAAGAAAGTGGGATGTAAATGAAAAATGGAGATATTTTAGATAAGCAGAAATATCCATCACCACACCCCGCTGTTGACCTTCACCTTGTCACATATTGGTCAGGAGGGCTGAAGGTGAAAGGGCTGCTGGCTGAGCCTAAAAACGCGGGACGTACGATGGATTTCTATATTTAAGAGGCGGCATAAAGGGAGTTGGCATGGTCCGCCCCGGCCGTATCGTTCAATTCGCCTCAGAAGGTTTCGTCGTAATGGCTCCATTTTACAGAGGAAATCAAGGAGGAGAAGGAAATGAAGATTTTGCGGGAGATGACAGAGAGGATGCCCTTTCAGCAATTGATCTCCTGAAGAGGCATCCCAAAACGGATGAAGGAAGGGTTCACGTTTTTGGATTTTCAAGAGGAGGAGTTATGGCACTTATAGCAGGAAATGAAAGAAGGGATGTTTGTTCGATCGTGACATGGGGAGGTGTCTCAGACATGGTCCTCACCTATGAGGAACGGGAGGATTTAAGGAGAATGATGAAAAGGGTTATAGGAGGCAGTCCAAACAAACGGCCTGACGCTTATAGCTGGAGAACCCCTCTCAACGATCTGGAAAAGTTAAAAGCCCCTCTGTTAATTATCCATGGGGTTAAAGATCATAATGTATCAGTTGAACATTCACATCTTCTTGAAAAGCGGGCACATGAACTGGGGAAGAGAGTGGAAGCATGGTACTTTGAGGAGTTTACTCATTATTTTCCTCCGCATATAAACAGGGAGACGGTTAAAAGGCTGACACAATGGATGAAAAAGCAGCTGTCTGTCTGATATGGTAAACTGATACTAACTGTGCAGAAGGAGAGATGGAGATGGGAATGCCCCTTGAACTGAATACGATGATTGTAACGAAGGGCAGAGAAAAGCGGATGGAAGAAAACGTATTTACGCTCCAAAAAGATGGATACCGCTTATATCCTCTGGATCTTCCAGTAGAAGTGAGAAAGACTAAAGAAGGAGAAGTGAGCGGGAGAGCGGTTATCAATAAGGTGGAATGGGAAAACAGCAAGACCATTCTTACCTACCAGCTCATAAAATTAAATTCAACGAACTAAGGAGTCCTTTTAATGGGACTTCTTTTATTTTTGGCTATGGACTTGAGAATCCTGCGGAAATCAGCAGAAATTCTAACCCAGCTTGAGCAAATAAGAAAAAAATCCCGTTTTTTTATGAAAAAATGTGAAATAATACCGGGAATTAGTCGATATGTAATAGTAAGAAAGACATAAAAACTTCGGAGGTAATGACATTGACTTTTCAACCCTTTAAGGGTGTTCTTTTAGTATTGCTCCTGCTGCTTATTCCTTTCACATCTGTTACCGCTGCATCAGCCCCCGCTTCAGGAAGATTGGACGAAGCTTTCGTCAATTCCTCAGCCTATGAGTCTTTAGTTTCAGCCAGAGCGGAAAAGTTTAAAACAGCTCCGGTTACCTATTCAAAACCAGTAAATCATCCCGGTTCATCAAACGCTGCCCCAGGGTATACTCCAGTTATGAACACTCAAACTGCTAATCCAAGACCTCATTCCTTTATCGGTGCATTAGAACTTCAAACAGCTAAAAAGAGGGTTTTAAACGATGCATGGGCAAAAAATTATTTAAAAAGACTTGAGAGCGAATCCAATTCCTTTCTGAAGCTTGAACAAACCATTCCCAGAAAACCTGCGGGCTATGCTTCCTGGTATGTGTGCAAGGATGGAACGCCGCTCGTATACAAGAATGGACAAAACTACTGCCCTAGCGATAAACAAATATATGAAGGAGAAAAAATTGAAGCCGGACGCCTTGCCTACGAGCATAACGAGAGAGTAAGACAGATTAGGATTTTCTCAACAGCTTTCGCATTGAACGGCAATGAAACGTATGCAGAAGCCGCACAGCACCTATTGCTTCAATATGCGGACATGTATAAAGATTTCGCAAAGCAGGATAAAGGCGGAAGATGGTACTATCAATCTCTGGACGAGGCTGTAAGTGCCGTTGATTTGGCTTCAAGCTATGATCTGCTCTACAGCAGCCGATCCTTCACAGAGGAAGAAAAAGAAAAAGTTGAGCAGGAATTGCTTTTTCCCATTGCTGAAACATTGAAGCAAAATCCGTACAGCAAGTCCAACTGGCAGGCATGGCACAATGCAGCCATTGGAATGATTGGTGCTGCGGCTGATAATCAGGATCTTCTTGATGAAGCCATTAATGGGAAGCGCGGATTTTACTTCTTAATGGATGAAGCCGTTCTTGAGGATGGATTCTGGTGGGAGGGCTCCATGGCCTACCACACGTATGCTCTGGCTCCTCTTAGTATATTGGCGCAAACCGCGTCCCACTGGGGCTATGATTTATACAGTGTTGAAAAATTCAAGAAAATGTTTGATATCCCGCTGTTATACAGCTACCCGAATTTTGTTCAGCCTGCGAATAATGACGGAGGAAAATACGGCAGCACGATCACCAATTATACATCCTCTCGCGGATACAATGATTATGAGCTTGCCTATTCAAAATATAAAGACAGGGGCTATGCCTGGTTTCTCCATACAAAATACAAAAATTTGAGCCGAACGGGTGATTTTGCTTTATTTTTCGGAAGCGACAGCATAGAAGAGGCCGCTGAGGTACCAACAAAAAGCCTTCAGCTCACAAGCATCGGCCAGGCTATTTTAAGGCACCCGGATTCCAGAGACCAGCAATCCTATGTTTTAATGGATTATGGCGACCACGGCGGCTCACATGGCCATTATGACAAGCTGAATATCGATGTATATGGAGCAGGGATGCTTTTAGCACCTGACTTTGGTACACCTGGCTACACTCATCCGCTTTACAGGGGATGGTATAAGCAATCCATCAGCCATAATACGGTCACGATTGATGGAAAGTCCCAAAGTGAAACAAAAGGAGAAATGCCGATCTTCTCGAGCAGTCCTGATTTTAAATATATGTATGCAACGGCAGACGGCGCTTATGAAGGCGTCACCTATGAAAGAAGCATATGGATGGAAGATGAATTTATGCTGGATTGGTTTTTGGTGAAAGATGACGCCAAAACCCATCAGTATGACCTGGCATTGCATGGTTTAGGCGAATTTGAAACCGATTTATCGCTTCAGCCTCTTGGCAATCCGATTGGAAAGGGAGGCGGCTATGAGCACCTGAAAAATCCTAAAGGGTCAGGGAGCATTGATTCTGCTTGGAGGAGCTCCTGGAATCAGAATGGCAAAGGACTTCGAACGTTCTCAATCCCATTTGAAAAATCATCTGTATTAACGGCAGGTGGTCCGGGACCTTCTACATCGCCAAGCCAGCTGTCTCCAATCATGATACAAAGAGTGACGGGGAACGAAGCGCAATTTGTCACTATTCTTCAGCCTTACACACAGCTGAATGCACCCGCTGTTACAGGAAAAAGGGTAGGTCAGTATGGCGTAAGAGCAGAAAGTCCATCTGGAACGTATCATTTTTACCAGAACCATCAGGAAAAGACTGCCGGAAAATTAACGGCAGCAAAAGCCTCATCGAGAAATAAAGAGGATTATCATTTTGAAGATAACCTGAGCACAAGTATTGCTGCAAACGGTGAATTAAAGGTAACCCTTAAAGAAGCAGATAGACTGCAGAAAATGACACTTGTCTTTAACAAAGGAACTATAACGTCTGTGTCAGTTAACGGCAAAGCATGGAAAACGGCTGTCCAAGGCGGTTACATTATGGCTTTTCAAAACTGAAAACGAGGAAGAGGAGCATCCGGGGTAAACGGATGCTCCTCTTTTGGCTGGACGGCAGCAGCACGTCCTTATAGGATACCTTGCCTCAAACGGCTGATAAAGGTATCCCTTGCTGCAATTAAACGAGTGGACCTCCAAGTTCAGCAATATCCTGTCTGATGGAAGAAAACTTCGTAAAGTTATGATTGAATTTTTCAGCAAGCAGTTTGGCTTTCGCTTCATATGCCTGCGGATCTGCCCATGTTTTGGAAGGGATTAGCACTTCATCAGGCACCCCGGGAACATGTGCAGGAATTTGAAGGCCAAAGATCTCATCCGTCAGCATTTCCGCAGAAGCAAGGTCCCCTTCTAAAGCAGCCTGAACCATGGCTCTTGTGTACTCTAGCTTCATCCGTTTTCCCGTGCCGTATTCTCCGCCAGTCCAGCCTGTATTAACAAGGTACACATCAGCATTGTGCTCTTCAATTTTCTTGCCGAGCATTTCAGCATAGCGCTGCGCAGGAAGCGGCAAAAATGGAGATCCAAAGCAGGTTGAGAAGGTTGCCTGCGGAGAAGTAATTCCGCGCTCTGTTCCTGCAAGCTTGCTCGTATAGCCGCTTAGGAAATGGTACATGGCCTGTTCCTTCGTCAGCTTGCTGATTGGAGGGAGCACACCAAAGGCATCCGCCGTCAGGAAGATAATCGTATTCGGATGGCCGGCAATGCTTGGCAGCACGATATTGTTCATGGAATCGAGAGAGTAGGCCGCTCTCGTATTCTCCGTGTAAAATGCATGGTCATAGTCTGCTATTCTCGTTTCCTCATCCACTACCACATTCTCAAGCACAGAACCGAAGCGGATTGCATTGAAAATTTGAGGTTCCTTTTCCTTTGAAAGACTGATGCACTTTGCATAGCATCCGCCTTCAATATTGAAAACGCCGCTTGAAGACCAGCCGTGCTCATCGTCTCCAATCAGCTTGCGGTTCGGGTCAGCAGATAAAGTCGTTTTCCCTGTTCCGGACAATCCGAAAAACAGAGCAACGTCGCCTTCCTGGCCAACATTTGCAGAGCAGTGCATAGGAAAGATGCCGGCTTCAGGAAGCAAATAGTTCATGATGGAGAAAACGGACTTTTTCATTTCTCCAGCGTATTCCGTCCCGCCGATCAGGATGGTTCTTTTCTCAAAAGAGATGATAATGAAAGTCTCTGAATTTGTTCCATCTATAGACGGATCTGCTTTAAAATTCGGTGCTGATACAATTGTGAAAGGCTCGATTTCTCTGGAAGCCATTTCTCCGTCCGGCCGGATGAACAGCTGATTCGCAAAAAGATTGTGCCAGGCGAATTCATTGACCACCTTAATCGGCAGGCGGTATCTTTCATCAGCGCCAGCAAATCCATCAAACACAAACAATTCATTCTGCATTTTTAAGTATGAAAGAACCTTGTGGTAAAGCTTATTGAATGTTTCGCTTGAGATAGGCTGATTTACATTGCCCCAATCAATTTTGCTATTTACGCTATCTTCTTTTACAATAAATTTATCTTTAGGCGAACGCCCTGTATAAGCTCCAGTCGTTGCACGGATGGCACCGGTTGAAGTAAGAACGGCTTCGTTTCTTGATAGAATTTTTTCAACTAGCTGAGGTACCGATAAGTTTTGAAAAACATTTTCCCCTTCAAGTAAAAGCGAAAGCTCGTTTGTTGCCGCAAGTGAATTCATCCCCATACCTTCCTTTGCTTGTAATTATGTGGTTTGCATAATTAGTATAACACATTAATGTTAATAGTCTATACTAATTGATGTATTTTACGTTCGAACTTGGAAAGTGCCACCGCGTATAACCAGATACCGATAAATTTGGCTTGGAAGAGGGATTGTTTGGGCTGGACTCGTGGATCATGCAGATCAGGGAACCTGATCAACTCGCCGGAACGAAGCGCTTGGCCGAGGTGAAGGCGGTATAAGCAGTTGGTCAGGCTTTTGCGGGGAAAGGGGTTTAGCTGGGAAACCGGGCTGATTGGCTGGGAAACTAGAGTGGTTGAAAAGCATTACAAAATATATCGACCGAAATATGAGTATATCGGCCGAAATTTAAATATATCGGCCGAAATAAAATTATATCGTCTATTTTCTCAATATATCGACTATCCGACATGGTTTGATAAATTTAGCAGGTGCGTATACGCAAGCACGGATAGTACGCCATGCTGGAAAACCGCGCTGATCGGCCGGAAAACGAGTGGCATCAGCCGGACACGAAGTTAAACCCGCCAGAAAGCGGCCCGAATCCGCTCGTAAAATGCCGCGCCGAACAAAATGTAAAACTCACAACCAACTAAAATAATTCTATAGCTGAATCCATCATAAGCCCATCTTTCCTGCTGCCCTGTCCTTTTTGGAAGAAAGCTTGTCAATTTTTGTTGACATTTGCGGGAAATTTGGGGTAATATATGTCCTTGAACGGATTCTCTTATCCCGAGCTGGCGGAGGGACAGGCCCTATGAAGCCCAGCAACCTGCAAGACTTGAAAACATGCTGTTTTCTCTCATGCAAAGGTGCTAACCTGACGCAAGGCTGTAGTCCTTGAGCGATAAGAGTGAAAGGCTGAAAAACAACTCCTTTCCTCTATTAAGTAGGAAGGGTTTTTTTATGCAGTCTGGAATCTTTTTCCTTAAAGGCTATATTAAAGGGGAAGATTCTTAAAATAAAGCAAAAGATAAGTAATGGGAACGAGTTCCGTCTCAAAAAAAGAGGGGAAGTACATAACTGAACCTTGCCAATAGAACAACCGAATTTCAGAGGAGGAATTACTATGTCGATTAAACGCCATCTTTTCACATCAGAATCCGTAACGGAAGGCCATCCGGATAAAATTTGCGACCAGATTTCAGATTCCATTTTGGATGCCATTCTTGCTAACGATCCTAATGCACGTGTAGCTTGTGAAACATCTGTTACAACAGGACTTGTTCTTGTAGCAGGAGAAATCACGACTACCACTTATGTCGATATCCCAAAAATTGTTCGTGAAACTGTTAAGGAAATTGGTTATACACGCGCGAAATACGGCTTCGATGCTGAAACATGTGCAGTATTGACTTCCATCGACGAGCAGTCAGCTGACATTGCAATGGGAGTTGACCAGGCACTTGAAGCCCGCGAAGGCCAAATGACAGACGCTGAGATTGATGCAATTGGAGCGGGAGACCAAGGGTTGATGTTCGGATTTGCATGCAACGAAACAAAAGAGCTAATGCCTCTTCCGATTTCCCTTGCACACAAGCTGGCTCGCCGCCTGACAGAAGTACGCAAGGAAGAAATCCTTCCATACCTTCGTCCGGACGGTAAAACGCAAGTTACGGTTGAATATGATGAAAATAACAAACCGGTTCGTGTAGATACAATTGTTATTTCTACTCAGCATCACCCTGAAATTTCTTTGGAGCAAATTCAGCGCAACCTTAAAGAATTTGTTATCAAACCTGTAGTTCCTGCAGAATTAATTGATGAGAACACGAAATATTTCATCAACCCGACTGGCCGCTTCGTTATCGGAGGACCTCAAGGTGATGCAGGTCTTACTGGCCGTAAAATCATCGTTGATACGTATGGCGGATATGCTCGTCACGGCGGTGGAGCATTCTCTGGTAAGGATGCTACAAAAGTTGACCGTTCTGCGGCTTATGCAGCTCGCTACGTTGCGAAAAACATCGTTGCTGCCGGGCTTGCTGACAAATGTGAAGTTCAGCTTGCGTACGCAATCGGTGTAGCACAGCCGGTATCCATCTCCATCGATACATTCGGAACAGGCAAAGCAAGCGAGGAAGTTCTTGTTGAAGCGGTTCGCAATAACTTTGATCTTCGCCCTGCAGGCATTATCAAAATGCTTAATCTTCGCCGTCCAATTTACAAGCAAACTGCTGCATACGGTCACTTCGGCCGTACGGATGTAGAGCTTCCATGGGAGCAAACAGACAAAGCAGAAGCACTTCGCTCTGTTCTTTAATAAAGTTCCGTATGGGTGCCTGGCTTAACACAGAAGCAATATAAAACAGAAACGTCTGGAACGTAATCGTTCCAGACGTTTTTTTATGTTCAAGAGATTGGAGAAACTATGAATGATCTTTTTATTCATTTATCACGTTTTCCTGTTAGAAAGATGATGCCAGTTTAGGGTTTATGGCAGCGAGCATCCTGGAGGGGATCCTGCTTCATAGCAAAAAAGAGAACTGTTCATACTTATTTAATCTTTTCCTTATCCTTTCATAATTTTCTTGATTTATGATGCCATTAAAAGCAGAGAGCATGATTCTTAGGCGAGATTGGCTGGCTGGGATATAGTAAAGTAAGGGCTTGTTTCCAAGACACACTGTTGTATAAAGAAAGTATAGATCAAAGGGGTCAATACACATGCAGAAAATATTACTTGTTGATGATGAACCCGCTATTCTCGATGTTTGCCGGCGCTATCTGGAAAGAGAAGGCTACAGGGTTGATTCAGCGGTCAATGGATTTGAGGCGGTCGAGCAGTGGAAAAGGGGAAGACCTGATTTGATTGTTCTTGATCTCATGATGCCTGAAAAGGACGGCTGGACTGCTGCGGAGGAAATCCGAATGGGGGACGAGGATGTCCCAATCATTATGCTCACCGCTCTGGGACAGGAACGGGACCGGCTCCTTGGCTTAACCTTAGGGGCTGACGATTACTTAACCAAGCCGTTCAGCCCCAGAGAACTTGTATTAAGAGTGAAGAACATGTTAAGGCGGACCTCGAAATACAAAAACGAAGAAAAGCAGTCCGTTACAATCGGCTCCATTTCCATCGATTTATCGACAAGGCAAGTTAAATCGGGTGGAAAAATCATAGATATGACGGCAAAAGAGTTTGATATGCTCTGGCTGCTTGCCAGTCACCCGTCTCAAGTATTCTCCAGGTCCCAGCTGCTTGAAAAGGTGTGGGGATATGATTTTTCAGGAGATGGAAATACCGTCAATGTTCATGTCCGGAGACTGAGAGAGAAGCTTGAACTCAATCCAGCGGAACCTCAGTATATTAAAACGGTATGGGGAATTGGCTATAAATTGGAGCAGCCGTTATGAAAATTAGAACGCTTCTCATCTTGGCTAATTTTTTAAGTACGCTGCTGATTCTGATGTTTTTGCTGATTAGTTTTGTGCGGATGTCCATCCCTAACGAATCCATTTTAATCTTGACGATTATTACATTCGCTGCGGGTTCCATTTCTGCTCTGGCTCATTTTTTTCTTACGGGTCCGCTTATGAAAGCTGTGAACCAGGTCAAATCTGAATCGAAGAAAATGTCTGAGGGACAATTTGCGGTAAGGGTTTCTGAAAAAGGTCCCGCTGAAATTAAAGAGCTTGGGAGCCATTTTAATGAAATGGCGAAGAAGCTGGATCACATGTTTCAGGAAGTGAAGAAATCAGAGGCTTACAAAACGGAGCTGATTGCCAATGTATCGCATGATCTGAGAACACCGATTGCCTCCATCTTGTCCTATGTTGAAGCACTTCAGGATGGCGTAGTGAAAAGTGAGCAGGAGAGAAAGGATTACCTTGAGACGATAAAAAAGGAATCCAACCGTCTAAGCAAACTGATTCAGGAGCTATTCGAACTATCCCAGCTTGATAGCAATCAGACACCATTCCGTCCTGAAACCGTTCATGCTGATCAGCTGGTGCTGGATGTTCTGCAACAGTTTGAGCTTATTTTTAAAGAAAAGCAAGTGCAGCTCGAAGTCCGGATGCATGATGATATACCGGCTATTCAGATAGTCAGGGATCAGATTATGAGAGTTTTATCGAACCTCATTCAAAATTCAGTTGCTCATTCGCCTGTTAACAGCGTGATTTTGCTTCAAGTGAAGAAAGTGGACCAATCGCTCGTTTTTTCAGTGAAGGATGAGGGGCAGGGAATAAAATTATCCGATCAGAAGCGGATTTTTGAACGGTTTTACCGAGCAGAAAAATCAAGAAACAAAGCCCTGGGCGGGTCAGGGTTAGGCCTTGCGATTGCAAAAGAGTTTATCGCGCTTCATCATGGACAGATTGGTGTTAGAAGCGAAGAGGGCAAAGGAAGCGAGTTTTGGTTTTCGCTTCCGCTAAAACAGAAAGGGGAATGACCATGAAAATCTGGGTGCCGATTATCGTCATAGCGGGAATTGCAGCTATTCTGTTTGCAGTTGCACCTAATTTTGGTGAGTATTTTACGAAACGCTCCTATGGAACACAGCCTGTTGAAACAGTGGAAGCTGATTCAACAAAAGCGACAGCAACATTTGCAGGGGGATGCTTCTGGTGCATGGAACCGCCGTTTGAAAAACTGGAAGGTGTTTATGAAGTCATTTCAGGATATACAGGCGGAGAAAAGAAAAATCCTTCCTATGAAGAGGTTTCCTCCGGCTCCACTGGACATATTGAAGCGGTGCAGGTTGTCTACGATCCATCTAAAGTTTCCTATGAAGAGCTTCTTCAGGTATTCTGGAGGCAAATCGACCCGACAGACAGCGGCGGCCAATTTGTAGACAGAGGAGATCAGTATGTGTCCGCTATTTTCTACCACAACGAGGAGCAAAAAACCGCAGCAGAAAAATCTAAATCAGACCTGCAGGCATCGAAAAGGTTCGATTCAAAGCTCGTGACTGAAATCAGAAAAGCAGATACGTTTTATCAAGCAGAAGAGTACCATCAGGATTATTATAAAAAGAGCTCGGTTCAGTATAAATTTTACAGGAACAATTCAGGACGGGATCAGTTTTTAGATGATGCCTGGGGGAAAGACCGGGAAGTGAAAATAAAGGGAAAATCAAAAACTGCCTCAAGCTATGCGGACTTTAAAAAGCCTTCTGATGCAGAGCTGAAAAAAACTCTTTCTGCAGAGCAATACAAGGTGACCCAAAAGAATGGGACGGAGCGGTCGTTTAGCAATGCCTATCATGATTTAAAGGACGAAGGAATATATGTAGACATCGTATCTGGTGAACCTCTGTTCAGCTCAAAGGATAAATTCGATTCTGGAACCGGCTGGCCAAGCTTTACAAAGCCGCTTGTTCCCGGAAATATCGTTGAAAAAGAGGATAACGGTCTGTTTATGACAAGGACCGAGGTACGCAGCAAATACGCTGACTCTCATCTTGGCCACGTATTTGATGACGGGCCAAAGCCTACAGGACTGCGCTACTGCATGAACTCTGCAGCGCTGAAATTTATTCCAAAGGAAGATCTTAAGAAAAAGGGCTATGGAGAATTCGCAGAGGAATTTAAGTGAAATGGAAGGCTGGCTTGAATGGCCGGCCTTTTGAATGCTTGATGTTCTGAATGTGGATTCAATATAGGTCTCATGGGGTATTAATATCTGTCTATCTTAACGTAAAAGGGGATTGTGCATGAAGCGATTACTGGTCTTATTTATCATCATACTGGCATTAGCAGGCTGCTCTTCCAAGGCCGATACAGAAAAGGACAGCCAAAAAGTTCTTGCATCCAGCTGGTCTGATATAGAAAAAGTGGCAGCCGGAAAAAAAGTGAGGCTCTTCATGTGGGGTGGTGACCCTGGGATCAATGCTTATATAGATGAGTACGTGAAACCTGCAGTCAAAGAAAAAAACAATATTCTTTTAGAAAGAGTTCCAATGGATACCCCTGAAATTCTTCAAAAGCTAGAAACAGAAAAAAGAGCAGGACAGACAGAAGGAACGATTGATATCGTTTGGCTGAATGGAGAGAACTTTAAGAACGCCAAGCAAAACAATCTGCTTCTTGGCCCGATTACTGAAAAACTGCCGAATTACACGAAATATTATGATACAAAATCCCTTGAAAATCTTTATGACTTCGGTCTTGAAACAGAGGGTTATGAAGCACCATGGGGGAAAGTGCAGTTTGTCTTCCATTATGATTCATCTAAAATTGTGGATCCGCCTAAAACGATAGAGGATTTAAAGAAGTGGGTGAAAGCCAATCCTGGCCAGTTCGCCTACCCTGATCCGAAAGATTTCACAGGAAATGCTTTTATCAGACACTTGTTTTATGAATCAGCAGGCGGGGCAAAGGGTCTTCTCGATAAAGGATATGATGAAAAATTTGCAAAAACAGGCAGTGAAAGGCTTTGGAAGGATTTAAATGAGCTGGAGCCCTATCTCTGGAAGAAGGGAAAGCTCTATCCGAATGATCTGACCGAGCTTGATAAGCTCTACGCTAATGGGGAGCTTGCCATGACAATGGGCTATAATGAGGCCCGCGCAGAGAGTCTTATTGAGAAAGGCGTATTCCTTGAATCAACCCGGTCCTTTGTTCTTGAATCAGGCTCGATTGGGAATACGCATTTCCTCGCAATACCAGCCAATAGCTCAAATAAAGAGGCGGCATTAGCGTCAATTAATTTCCTGCTTTCACCGGAAGCACAAATTAAAAAGCTCTCACCGGAATATTGGGGGGAGAGTCCGGCTTTGGATTATTCAAAGCTATCCAATCAGCAGAAGGCTGAATACGATGAAATTAAGCGGGGGGACAGTGTGTTGAAGCCGGAGCAATTAAAAGATGCTTTCCTTCCGGAGATTGATTCACGGTATGTGAACTGGTTAAAGGAGAACTGGACGAATGAAGTGGTTCAAAAATAAATCAGTGCCGGGTGCGGTTATACCGGCTCTTGTTTTATCGGGAATCCTGCTCCTGTCCGGAATTCTTTTTTCACTGTATGAAAGTGCAGCAATGAATGGAAATATAAGTTTAAAAGCCTATGCAGAGATCTGGAATGGGAAAAGCTTTCGAATGTCCTTTTTATACAGTTTTTCACTTGCCTTGATCTCATCGCTGCTCGCCATTGCAGCAGGATTATTGATTACGAGAAAAATAGCCCCGTTTATGAGGCGTCCTTTTTTCAAGCTGCTTGCCTGGTCCCCGATTCTTTTTCCCCATTTTGTTTGGGGATACATGCTTTTGCTCCTGCTTGATCAGACGGGCTGGATTCCTCAGGTGCTGACAGAGATTGGTTTTCTGCAGCAGCCCGGGCAATTTCCGGTCCTGATCAGGGACGAATGGGGGATAGGAATAATCCTTACGTACGTCACGAAGGAAATTCCTTTTGTGATTTTGATGCTCCTGCCCCTCTATCTTTCTATGGATGGCAGGAGGAAGGACGTCATTACCTCACTTGGGGGCTCGCGGTGGGACGTTTTTAAAACGGCAGAATGGCCGGTGGTGTTCCCCGTCCTTATTGAGACCTTTCTGATCTTGTTCGCTTTTATCCTGACAGCTTATGAGGTACCGGCACTGCTTGGGATCACATTCCCTAAGATGGTTTCTGTTTTGGCTTTTGACTGGTTTTACAACGGGGATTGGTCACAGCGCCCTTTGGCATATGCGGCGATGATCACCGTCACCGTTTTAATTATATTGGTGACTGCTATTTTCTATTTTTTATGGGGCAGAAAAAGAAGAATGGTACCGTCCAGTTCTGGAATCACTGTTTTCAGGAAAAAAGGCTCCGTCGCTGTTCTCAGCATTTATTTACTCTTCGTATTTCTTCCGATTGGTGCTCTAATTGCTAGCAGTGTGATGCAAAGAGACCGGAATCATCTCTTGAATTCGGAATTTACATGGAGAGCCTGGAGGGTGATTGCAGAAGATCCGCTGCTTGTACAGTCCGTATGGACATCAGTTAGTATCGGAACGGCTGTCGTGCTGCTGAACTTGGCAGCAGGCATTCCAGCGGCACGGGCTTTGGCTTTCCGGCAATTTAAAGGAAAGACGCTCGCGGAGACAATTCTTCTCGCTCCAATTTTAATTCCTGCTTTACTTATTGCAATGGGATTGCATATAGCGTTTATTCGCCTCGGTCTGGCAAATGAGTGGAGCGGGGTCGTGCTGATTCAGCTGCTCCCGACCCTGCCGTATACCATTAAAATATTCAGAGCAGGCTTTGAACAAATGGGGCAAAGCTTTGAGCAGCAGGCTAAAACGCTTGGAGCATCAGGATGGGAGATTTTTACGTCCATCCATCTTCCGCTCCTGCTTTCTTCATTCCGATCCTCTGCATTCCTGATTTTTGTTATATCTCTCGGTCAGTTTATCTTAACAAGTTTAATAGGCGGAGGGAGCGTATTGACGCTTGCTCTTGTCTATTTTCCTTATTTTGAACAGGCGGATACAGCGGTTTTGGCCGCTTTCTCGCTGCTGTTTGCCATCATTCCCATCGGAGTTTGGATAGCATTTGAAGCGGTGTACCGGATCCTTGCTCCATATAAAGGGAGGTTTTGAGAAATGCCTTATTTAGTTTTCAATGGTACGAAGCGATTTCATAAGAAGAAAATCTTAGACGGAATTCAGCTCTCTATTCAGAAGGGGGAAATCCTCTCTCTTATAGGGCCTTCCGGGACAGGAAAGTCCACCCTCCTTAAGTGCCTGGCAGGAATAGAAGCCCTGGATGAGGGTCAGTTTTTTCTGAACGGAAAGGACGTAACCCGTGTTCCTGCAAGAAAAAGAGAGGTGGTTCTCGTCTTTCAGCAGGCGCTGCTGTTTCCTCATATGACCGTTGTCGAAAATGTAGAGTATGGTCTTAAGATTCATAAAGTAAAAAAAGAAGCAAGAGAGCAGAAAGTAAAAAAGATGCTCGAAAAGACGGAAATGCTGCACGCGGCCAAGCAGTATCCGGATGAACTGTCCGGAGGGGAGCAGCAAAGGGCTGCACTTGCAAGAGCCCTCGTATTGGAGCCGAAGCTTTTGCTGCTTGACGAACCGTTTGCGAATGTGGATCCTCTCTTGAGAGATAAATTGAGGATTTGGGTGAAAAGCCTGCTTAAAGAACAGAACATTACATCCATTTTTGTTACACATGATATGGAAGAAGCCGCGATGATAGGCGACGAGATTGCCATTTTGCATGAAGGAGCCATTCTTCAGAAGGGGACAGCACGCGAGATTTATTTGCGGCCTGCAAATGAAAGGGCGGCATCCTTCTATGGAGATGGCATGATGCAAAAGCAGGAATTTATTCCTTCTCACAAGCTCCGGATCTCTGAAAACTCTTCTGAGAATGCTTGGAAAGGCAGAATAGAAGGGGAATTGTATAAATACGGACAGTCTTTTTTCCGAATTGCAATTGGCTCCGGGGAACAGTGGATAACACTGCAATCATCGCTGCCTTTAAAGGAAGGGCAGACTGTTTATATCTGCAGAAACCCGGAGGAGGCTGCGTTTCTTGAAAAAGATAGCTAGACTGCTGCTGCTTGTTTTCGCGGCCGGTCTTCTCATTTGGTTTAATCAGAGTTACGTGAACATAAGTCCGGAAATGATTAAGGGATGGATTTTATCGCTTGGTGCGGTTGGGCCCGTCGTTTATATTCTGCTTTATACAGTTCGTCCCCTAACCCTTTTTCCGGCTTCAATCCTATCACTGGCGGGAGGACTCGCATTCGGTCCCATTTCGGGAATGATCTATATAATGGCAGGTGCAAGCGGAGGAGCAGCGGTTGCATTCTTTCTCTCTCGTACCTTTGGGAGAAGAATGGTCCCGGATTCCGAATGGATCGGTTCTTTAAAAAGGATCATCGAAAAGAATGGTTTTCTCTATGTTCTTGTGCTGAGGATCCTGCCAATCGTAAATTTCGACCTAATCAGCTATGCGGCCGGCCTGACGACCATTCGCTGGGGATCCTTTTTGCTCGCGACCATTATTGGAATTATACCTGGTACGTTTGCCTACAGCTTTCTAGGCTCGAGTTTTACATCAGATAATAAAATGATCATTTATATTGCAATTGGCATTTTTATCATACTTGCCATCATTCCTATTCTCTTTAGGAAAAAAATGAAGAAATGGCTCTTTTCGAATCAGGAAAATGAGGTGAAGAAGGATGCTTGATACGCATGGAAGGAAATATGTGCAGCCTGCAATTGATGGGACGGCCTCTGTTCTACTGAGGTGGAAACTCACTGCGAATCAAGTAACAGGTATCGCCTTTCTAATCGGAGTGTCATCAGGGATATTTGTGTATGCCGGACAGCCCCTGCTGGCCATAGCGGTTTTGTGGATTTCCGGCTTTCTGGACGCAGTCGATGGCACAATGGCCAGGAAAACGAAGCCATCCGCCTGGGGAACCGTTCTTGATATTACGTTTGACAGGGTAGTGGAGATCAGTGTGATCTTAGGCCTTGCCTTCGCTTTCCCGGAAGCACAGTGGGCTCTACTTTTACTCAGCGTTTCCATTATTATCTCAATGACCATCTTTTTAACTGTAGGAGCCCTTAGTGAAAAACAAGGTGTGAAATCCTTTTACTATCAGGCAGGAGTGGCGGAACGGACAGAAGGGTTTATTCTTTTTTCCCTGATGATTATTTTCAGCGGCCAGCTTGTCTGGATGACCTTGCTCTTTTTCGTAGTTGAAATGTTTACAGCTTTTCAAAGATTGTTTGAAGCGAAACGATTACTCAAGTAGGGGGAAGCAGGAATGAAGTATGATTTAATTGTCATTGGAGGGGGATCCGGCGGATTAACAGCTGCTGCCGGTGCGGCCTCATTTGGAGCAAAGGTTGCTCTTATTGATAAACGTGATACTCTCGGCGGAGATTGTTTGCATGTGGGCTGTGTGCCATCTAAGGCGCTGATTCATCAGGCAAATGAATTCTACATAGGAAGGAAAGCAGCCGCCAGACACGGATATAACCTGAACGCAGATTTTGATCAGGTCAAGAATTCCGTAAAAACAGCTGTAGCAACCATTCAGCATCATGATTCGGATGACCGCTTCGAACAGCTTGGTGTGGACATTTTTCACGGCACAGCCGAATTCTCAAGCTCGCATGAAGTGATAGTGAACGGCCAAAAGCTGATTGGAAAGCGGTTTGTCATTGCGGTGGGATCAAGTCCGCTCATCCCGGATATTGATGGATTAAAGGAAGCTGGCTTTCAAACGAACGAAACCATTTTTTCCATGCCGGTTTTCCCGAAAAGGCTGGCTATTATAGGCGGAGGGCCAATTGGCGTGGAAATGGGACAGGCATTCGCGAGACTCGGCAGCGAGGTCACCATCATAGACCGTTCTTCAAAAATCCTTGCTAAAGAGGATGAGGATGTAAGAGATTTCATGACCGCTAAGCTGTCTGAAGAAATGGAAATCCGCTCAAAAACAGAAGTGGAGAAGGTTTCTCTTTCAGGACAGAGTAAGGTACTGCATCTTGTATCAGATCAAAAAGGAGAAATGCTTGAAGCAGATGAAATTCTTTTAGCTATGGGGCGCGTCCCGAATACAAAAGGACTGAAAGCGGATAAAGCTGGTGTAGATCTGGATGATAAAGGCCATGTAAAAGTGAACGCTTATCTCCAGACGAACCGGAAGCACATCTTTGCAGCAGGCGATGTAATTGGACAGTATCTTTTCACGCACGCAGCAGGACAAGAGGGGAAAACCATTGTACAGAATGCTCTATTTGGTGTAAAAGGAAAAATTTCATATGATCATATGCCGTGGAACGTATATACAAGGCCGGAGGTTTTTCACCTAGGGTTAACGGAAAAAGAAGCGAAAGAACAGCATGGCAATGTGACCATTTATAAAAAAGCTTTGGATGAAGTCGATCGGTTTGTAACCGAACAGGAAACCGGATTTGTTAAATTAATTATGGATCAAAAAGGAAAGATCCTGGGTGCCCATGCGGTCGGCGAGGGGGCAGGGGATTGGATGCAATCTGTTGTTTTTGCAAAAAGCAGCGGGAAAAAGCTGAGAAGTCTTTCGGGAATGGTATACCCCTATCCGAACCGGGCAGCCGGCATCCAGTCGGCAGCAGATTTATATTGGAGGGAAAAGCTCTTTGACGGGGGCTTGAAAAAATGGGCGGCCAGATATATTAAGTGGTTCCGCTAATAAAGAAAGGCCACGGCTGGTGAAGAGCCGGGGCCTTTTTTATGGTGGTGATTAAGCGTAGCGAACTTCTTCAGGATGAATGATGACTTCTTCATAATCGTTTAAAAGTCCATCGAATATGCTGTCCCAAGTCTGGGTTAAGGCGTAGGTTCTTGCATTACGGGACATTTCCTCCCGTAATCGGTGATTTTCAAGCAAAGAGGAAATGGCATCAATAAAGGCTTCAGAATTACGCGGTTCACACAGCAGCCCGTTTTTTTCTTGAGAAATGATATTTTTTACGCCTCCGGAGTTCGCGCCAATAACAGGGGTTCCGCAGGCAAGGGACTCAAGGACAACATTTCCAAAGGTTTCTGTAGGAGAAGGGAAGACAAACAAATCAGAAGAAGCATAAATTTTTGCAAGATTTCTGCCGCTGACGTAACCGGCAAATGTCATATTTTCAGGAGCGTCCTTCATCATTTCAAGCTTGGATGGTCCGTCTCCCACGATAAGAAAATGAACTTTTTCCCTTAAATGGGCAGGCATCGTTTTCGCTGCGGCCATCAATGTCTGAATGTCTTTCTCAGGAGCGAGACGGCCTGCATAGGAGAGGATAAATGGCTCTTTAATATTGTATTGCTCATGGGCATCAAAACCCTCTAAACTTGGAGAAAACACGGAACAGTCTACCCCTCTTCCCCAAATACGCAAATTGGGGAATCCTTGTACTTTTAGCTGTTCAAGGGTTTCGGGAGATGGCACAAAAAGCTTTTTGAATGGTCTGTGAAACCAATGCATGTATTTCCATAGTATTTTTGAAAAAAACTGAAGGTCGTAATATTCAAGATATTGATCGAAATCCGTGTGATAGGATCCAACGATCGGTATGTTTAATTTTTTTGCATAATGCATTCCGCATAAACCGATATTGAAGGGAGTGGCAATGTGGACGAGATCGGGCTGGAATTTTTGGAGCTCTCCTTTAACCTGAAGCATGTTGGGCCAGGCAACACGGCATTCAGGATATAAAAAGAATGGGAAGCTCGCAAAACGGTGAATGTGACTGGAAAATAAACTTTCTTTCGTGCTCTCTGGTGCAAATACACGATATTCATGGCCGTTCGCTTCAAGGTAGTCTGTGAACCGTTTTAATGTACGGGCTACACCGTTGACATCGGGAGCATACGTATCAGTAAACAATGCGATTTTCATCGAACCCCTCCAGACATTAAAGTCGGACCGAATAATTAAGTGAAATGCAGCAGATTCGGGAACCACTTGCTGACCATCATAAAAGTCATGATGCTTGTAGATGTGCCAAGCAGGCATCCTGCCAGCACGTCAGAAGGATAATGAAGTCCAAGATAGATACGGGAAAGCCCCACACTAATTCCTAAAGGGATCAGAATCAAGGCAAGACTGGGCATGAAAAGCAAGAAAGGTATAATGACGGAAAAAATGGCTGTTGTATGTCCGGATGGAAAAGAATGATCCTCTAATGGATTGGCAGGCACCTTCGTCTCCAAAAGTGAAATATACGGCCGCTTTCTTGGATACATTTTTTTTACCATGGCAACTGGAATGTGGCTTAATGCAAGAGATGCCGCACTGGCTATCGCTACCCATTTAACAGGGCCCTGCGCAAATAAAATCATGGCTAAGCAGACTAAAATGGTTAGAGTCGCTCCTCCAACATGTGTGATATTCCGAAAGTACAAGTTGAGAAACTTGCGGTCAAAATGTCTGTTGACGCTTCGGAAGAGCTTGCATTCGAAATCATACATGTTTGCAATCAGCTTGGTTTTCATATAATCAGATGCTCCTTTACAAACGCCTTTTATACTATTCTAATTTAGAATTATTTAGTTAATAATAAGAATTTGTAAAGAAATTCAATCTTTTTTTTTCAATTCCTTTAAGAAGACGTAAAAAACCTGATTTTCCAAGGGATGAGGGCATCATTCTTTTGAAGTCATGCCCCGCCATGATAAAATATAGTCAATCTTCCGTCAGCGGGGGATTAAGAGCAGCTTACTATCCTTTTTGAATTGGGATGGCCTTTTTGTAAATTTGCGCCTTTTCCGTGTATTCTCTGCGGATGCGGGCCATATCCTTCAAATCCTCGTCATTCAGGGGACGGATTACTTTAGCCGGCCGTCCGAAAGCCAGGGTATTGGGAGGGATTTTTTTTCCGGGAGGAACGAGACTTCCTGCTCCTATAAAGGCGCCTTCACCGATTTCAGCTCCGTCTAAAATCAGGGAACCCATGCCGATTAAAGCATTTCTTTTGATAATGGAGCTGTGGAGAATGACCTGATGGCCGACGGTAACATCATCTTCAATGATTAATGGGTTGCCGGGACTTTGATGAAGGCAGCATTGATCCTGGATATTTACCCGTTTTCCGATAATGGTTGGTGCTACATCCCCTCGGATAACCGTATTGAACCAGATGCTTGACTCGTCACCGATTTTTACATCTCCGGAAATGGTTACATAATCAGCAATAAAAGCACTTTCAGATATTTCAGGTATGTATTCGTTATATGGATAGATCATTTATTAAACATCCTTTCACGTAATTAGGGAATTCTAATTACATTATAATAAAACAAAGGCTCCTTGTAAGGAGATGCAGGAAAATTGTGAGAAAGGAAGGGATTCTTATGTGGAAATGGGAAGCAGACCGTCCTAAGGGAGTGATCGTCATGATTCATGGCGCAGCCGAGCATCACAGACGCTATAAATGGCTGATTGAGAATTGGAGATGCGCGGGCTATAACGTCATCATGGGAGACTTGCCGGGACAAGGAACCTCAACCAGAAGAAGAGGACATATTCAGTCCTTTAATGAATACATAAATGAGCTAAGCTTATGGCTGACAGAAGCAGACAAGTATGATCTTCCTTTATTTCTTCTCGGACACAGCATGGGAGGCCTGATTGCCATCAGAGCCTTGCAGGAGAAAGAACACAAGCTGGCCGGAGTGATTCTCTCATCACCGTGCCTTGGTTTAATCCACAAGCCGAATCGGGCATTGGATGTCCTGTCAAAGGGGCTGAACGTTGTATACCCCGGACTTCTGATGAATTCCAACCTGTCCATTGAGATGGCGACACGCAATAAGTCTGTTATTGAAATCGATGAAAATGATCCCCTATATGTAACCAAAGTTTCGGTTCGCTGGTACAGGGAGCTCCTGCATGCTATAGATCAGGCGAACGGCAAACAGCATAAATTCCCGGATATACCCGTCCTTCTTATGCAGGGAGGCGATGATAAAATAGTGGATAAGAATGCCGTGAAATCGTGGTTCAACCGTTTGGATGCCACCGAAAAAGCGTATAAGGAATGGAAAGGGTTTTATCACGAAATTTTCAATGAGCCTGAACGCGATCAGGTTTTTAAAATGGCCCATGCTTTTGCCGAAAACCATCTTCCGGAGCTTCCGAAAGAAGAGTGGAGTGAATCGACATGACCATCCCAACCTCGCCTTTTTCACTTATGAAAAAGGTGTACAAAAATGTGTTCCCGCTTGTGCACCATTATTTGGGTGAGTGGAAGAAAAAGGCTGAACTCATACCGAATGAAGAGCTGAGAAGCCAGGCGATGGCAAGCATCTCTGAAAAATCATTCCACTGTGAAGGCGGAGGGATCCTTGCAATATTGGCAGGGCCCAATATGAAAGAATGCGTAGAGTTTATCGTCGCCTATCAGACGATCAGCGATTACCTGGATAACCTGTGCGACCGCAGTACATCGCTCGATCCGGATGATTTCAGAATGCTGCATCAGTCCATGCCTGACGCACTTACGGTCGGGGCGGAGCTGAAAAATTATTATTCATTCCGGGAGGATCAGGATGATGGCGGATATTTGCATGATCTTGTCTCCATATGCCAAAGACAGCTGGGGAAAATTGAGGGCTACCCTCATATAAAAGATACACTGCTTGAGCTGTCCGGGTATTACTGTGATCTTCAAGTACATAAGCATGTCCAGATTGATGAGAGGGTGCCGCGTCTTGAAACATGGTTCGAGCATCATCGAAGCGCGCTTCCTGAAATGGAATGGTACGAGTTCTCTGCCTGCAGCGGTTCAACCCTCGGCATTTTTTGCCTTGCAGCTTACGGATTCCAGAACTCCTATGATGAGAACTTGGCCAAGCAGATCCGGGACAGCTATTTCCCTTATATTCAGGGACTGCACATTCTGCTGGACTACTTAATCGATCAGGAAGAGGATCGAGCAGGGGGAGATTTGAACTTTTGCAGCTATTACCCGACAGAAGAAAGCATGATGAAAAGGCTTAAGCATTTTATCGAAAAAGCGGACAGCAGTTTAAAAGGAATCCCGCATGAAGGGTTTCACAAGCTCATCAATAGGGGGCTGCTCGGCGTGTACCTTTCCGACAGGAAAGTAACGTCCAGAAAAGAACTGAATAAGCTTGCGCGAACGTTGTTGAGGAGGGGCGGCGGAACGTCTCTGTTTTTTTACCTGAACGGCAGAGCCTACCGTACGTTCCAGAAAATGACCGCTCAGTGAATACAAAAAAGCTGCAGAAATTTCTTCTGCAGCTTTTGCAATTAAATAGTTGCCTGTACCTTATTCAAAAATTGAAGGGTGCGGGCATTTTTCGTTTGATCGAATACTTCCTGAGGAGAGCCTGTTTCCACAACAGTCCCGTTATCCATGAAAATCACGAGGTCCGCTGCATCTCTTGCAAAATGCATCTCATGGGTGACGATCACCATCGTCATCCCTTCGTTCGCAAGGTTTTTCATGACCTTCAGCACTTCTCCGACAAGCTCGGGGTCAAGTGCCGAGGTCGGTTCGTCAAACAGCAGAACATCCGGATCCATCGCCATAGCACGGGCGATTCCAACACGCTGCTGCTGACCGCCGGACAATTGATGAGGGTACATGTCCGCTCTGTCCAAAAGTCCGACCTTTTCCAGCTGGAGGAGGGCTTTTTTCCGCGCTTCGTCTTTAGACAATCCTTTAACCACAACCTGGCCTTCCATCACGTTTTGCACAGCCGTTAAATGCGGAAATAGGTTATAGCTTTGAAAGACCATCCCCGTTTGCTTTCTGAATCCGGCCACCGTGCTGGTTTTCAGCTTTTGTTTTTCCGAGAACTGAATGGTTTCCGTTCCAAGCTGAATTGTTCCTGCATTCGGTACCTCAAGGAGATTCAGGCAGCGCAGCAAAGTCGTTTTGCCGGAACCCGATGGGCCGATAATGACAGCTGTTTTTCCTTTTTCTATCGTTAAATCTATGCCTTTTAAAACTTCAAGCTCTCCAAAGCGTTTATAAAGATTGCTTATTTTGATCATGACAGCCCCTCCTTATTTGGCAATGCCGCGTTCAAATCGGCGTTCCAGTTTGGTTTGCAGCCAGGAAAGTATGGTGCTGAAAATAAGGTAGATAAAGGCTACTTCTATATACAGCCAAAGCGGTTCATAGTATACGGCCGCAATCTGCTGACCTTTTTGGAACATTTCCGTAACCGTGATGGTTGCAGCAAGCGATGTATCCTTCACTAGGCTAATAAAAGAATTTCCAAGCGGAGGAATGGATACACGCACCGCCTGCGGAAGAATGATTCTCCGGATCGCCTGAGCTCTCGTCATGTTAATCGAATAGGCGGCTTCCCATTGTCCCTTTGGTATAGACAAAATGGCAGCACGGATGATTTCCGAGGTGTAAGCTCCCTTGTTAAGGGTGAACCCGATGACCGCGGCTGTGAATGGATCCAGTGTAATCCCGACGCTACCCAGTCCAAAGAATAGGATAAACAGCTGAACGAGCAGCGGTGTTCCCCGGAAAACCCAGACATAGAAGCCTGATATGGCCGTAAGGATCCGAATATTCGACATACGGGCTAGGGCAACGAAAAACGCTAAAATCAGACCAAGGGCAAAAGTGATAAGGGTCAGAGGAATGGTAAAGGCAATTCCTGCTTTTAAAAGCGGAAAAAAGGATTCGGTTAGAATCCCTATAATCCGCTGTGAACGTTCATCAGCAAACATATTCACTCAAATCCTTTATTTCGAGACATCTGTACCGAACCATTTTTCGGAGATCTTCAAGTAAGTACCGTCTTTTTTCATTTCAGCCAATGCTTTGTCGACTTCTTCTTTCAGCTTTCCGCTGTCTTTGCGGAAAAGGAATGCATTTTCTGTCGCTTCTTTTTCTTCATAAACTTTCTTAATTGGAAGCTCAGGACGCTGTTTTTTCAAATCAAGGTATGAAAGACTGTCATTGATTGTCGCATCGATTCTTCCAGCAGCAATCAAATCAATGGATTGATTGAAGCCATCCACAACCGTATTAGTTGCACCGTTTTCTTCAGCAATTTTACGATAGTTGCTGTCCAGTGACTGCCCTACTTTTTTGCCTTTTAAATCCTTTAGGGATTTAATCTCGTTATTGTCTTCCTTTACGATAAGAACCGCTTTTGAAACGATGTAAGGCTCAGACATATCGTACTTCTCTAAACGTTCAGGGCGGATCGCTACTTCATTGGCAACCATGTCATAGCGTTTGGAATCAAGACCTGCAATCATTCCATCCCATTTTGCTTCGATAAATTTAGGTTTAATATCAAGGCGTTTAAAAACCTCTTTTGCAATCTCTACATCAAATCCTGTAAGGTTTCCCTGTTTGTCATGAAACGTAAATGGCGCGTATGTACCTTCCGTTCCAATCGTAACTTCGCCTTTTTCTTTAATGGAATCATACAGACTTCCAGCGCTTTCTTCTTTTTTCGAACCGCAAGCAGCTAATGCAAGCAAAGCAGCCGCTATAAGAAAAATGGATAAAAATCTTCTCATTTTTGTAATCCCCCAGTTAGTTGATAGGTTTAATTTATTTAAAAAATACTTTATAAGATTAAGGCAGAAATTGTCGAAAGTCAACGAAGAAATCTCGAATTTAGTATTTTATTTTTGAGGTGAATTTATTCTTCCCTGCAAACGAAAAAACCGGCTCATCGGCCGGCGCTTTTTTATCTTTTTTCAATTGCACAAATAAAGGGGGGATTATTCTTTTGATTAATAAACTGATACTGAATCACATGGGCTTCATCCTGTGGAAGGTTTTTTGCAAATTCAAGGACCGCGTTTTTTTCTATTTTCCCTTCAGGATGCCCATGGTAAATGACAAGAACGATGATTCCCTCAAGCTTAAGCATGCGGAAAAGCTGGCTGATGCCTGCAATGGTGGAGTCAGGGGACGTCACAATTTCTTTATTGCCTCCGGGGAGATAGCCGAGGTTGAAAACCGCTCCGGCAAGTTTTCCATGGTATTCAGCAGGAATGAATTCCTCAGCGTACTCGTGGCCTTTATGAAAAAGGGTTACACGGCTGCTGAGATTTTTCTCCTCAAGGAGCCTCTCGGTTGCCAGGAGGGCATCCTCTTGAATATCGAAGCTGAATACCTGGCCCGATTCACCTGTTAATCCGGCCAGAAAAGCTGTGTCATGACCATTCCCCGCGGTCGCATCAACTGCGATATCGCCAGGCTGAACGGCAGCAGAAAGCAAATCCCTGCAGAAGGGAAGAATCCGGGTTACAATCATTGAATGCCCACCCCTTCTGCCTGAAAAAATTTTCCCTGAAAACTGCCGCGCCGCTCCATTTCAGCGTCAATCGCATTAATAACCGACCATTTATTTACGCTCCACATCGGCCCAATCATTAAATCAATCGGACCATCCCCCGTAATCCGGTGCACAATCATTTCAGGAGGGATGACCTCCAGCTGATCGCAAACGAGCTGAACATAATCCTCGAATGACAGAAACTCAAGCATCCCTTTTTCATATTGCTTTACCATCGGAGTGCCCTTCAATAGATGAAGAAGATGAATTTTAATCCCCTGCACATCCAGTTTCGCAACCTCTCTGGCAGTATGCATCATCATATCCCGATCTTCAAGAGGAAGTCCGTCAATAATATGGGTGCAAACCCGGATTCCATGCTTCCTTAATTTGTTTACTCCTTCAACATAGGAAGGATAATCATGTGCCCGGTTAATAAGCAAAGCCGTCCGTTCATGAACCGTCTGAAGCCCGAGCTCTACCCATAAATAAGTACGCTTGTTCAGCTCAGCCAAATATTCAACCACATCATCAGGAAGACAATCCGGTCTCGTGGCAATAGAAAGACCGACAACATCTTCAAATCCAAGCACGGTTTCAAACTTTTCCTTTAATTCCTCCAGAGGTGCGTGCGTATTCGTGTAGGCTTGAAAGTAAGCCATATACTTTCCGTCTTTCCACTTCTGATGCATTTTTGCTTTACCTTCATGGAATTGAGTTGTAAGATCATCCGCACGGCTGCCGGCAAAATCTCCGGATCCTGCAGCACTGCAAAATGTACAGCCTCCGTAAGCGACCGTTCCATCGCGGTTCGGGCAATCAAATCCCCCGTCTAACGCCACTTTAAAAACTTTATGTCCAAAGAAATCTTTTAAATGATAATTCCATGTATGATACCTTTTTTTATCGTTCGCATATGGAAAAGGGTTGGACTGAATCAAATCAGAAAAGCCTCCCGAAAAATTTATAGTCATTAAGCCATTTTAGCACGCCCGTTTTTTGAATGACAAATTTTCTCGGTGTTAAAACTCCAGCCATCGTAAACCCTATAAAAGTGAAGCATCGAACCTGAATAATGGAAGGAGATTATACAATGGCCACAAGGCAATCGGTTGAAGAGTATATGCAAATGTGCACAGACACATACAACTATGCAAAAGAGCAATTTGAAAGCGGAGCAAAGCAGGAGCATTACCATGACCAGGAATACACAGAAGCCCAATCCAAGCTCGAGGACGCTGTAAATGAACTAAACAAACTCACATTAAGCTGTGATGACCAGCAAAAAGAACAGCTATACAGAATGAGGCTTCAGCTGCAGCAGCTGCAAAACGAAATGATTCTTCAAAGACATTAAGGAGGTTCACACCCGTGAAAAAACGTTCCGATCAGAACAACCCAGAACAAAAAACCGGCCAAAGCGAATTTTCCAAAGAACTGGATCCAGTATCAAAGGCAAAACAGAAATACGCGAAGCAGGGCCAGCCAATCAAATCCAAACAACACCCGGCTGAAAACTAAAACAACGTCATCCCTCGTTTCCTGAAAATAAAAAAAGGGAAGAAGAATTACAGGAGGAGATGCGTAATGAAAACATATATCGTGCAATATACAGACAAAGAAACAGGCGAGCGGGTCTTCGACGGACCCGCCTTCGGAAGCGAAGTAGAAGCCATGGAAATGCAGCGGGAGCTCGAAGAAAAAGGCCACATGGATGTGACAGTTGAAAGCGAAAATGACATCCAGCTGGATCGTGAATAGGGCAAGGAGTTATGGAAGGCACCCTGAATTTATTGGGGTGCTTTTTTGTTTGGGGTTTTTTGGGGGAAGGGGAAAGTGGAACCGGGTTTGAATGCCAGGCAAGAATGCGTGGGAAACGTGGAACAGTGTGGGGATGCCAGGCAAGAATGCTGGGCAAACCGGAAAACTGGTGCGATGCCAGGCAAGAATGCCAGGCAAACCGGAAGATGGGTGTGAATGCCAGGCAAGGATGCCAGGCAAACCGAAAACCAAGTGCGATGCAGGCAAGAATGCCAGGCAAACCGGAAACCAAGTACGATGCCAGGCAAGATTGCCAGGTAAACCGCGGAAACCAAGTGCGATGCCAGGCAAGAATGCCAGGCAAACCGGAAAACAGGTGCGATGCCTGGCAAGAATGCCAGGCAAACCGGAAACCAGGTGTGATGCCAGGCAAGAATGCCAGGCAAACCTCGGAAACCAAGTGCGATGCCAGGCAAGAATGCCAGGCAAACCGTAAACCAGGTGCAATGCCAGGCAAGAATGCCAGGCAAACCGAAAACCAAGTGCGATGCCTGGCAAGAATGCCAGGCAAACCGGAAACCAGGTGTGATGCCAGGCAAGAATGCCAGGCAAACCTCGGAAACCAAGTGCGATGCCAGGCAAGAATGCCAGGCAAACCGAAAACCAAGTGAGATGCAGGCAAGAATGCCAGGCAAACCGGAAACCAAGTACGATGCCAGGCAAGAATGCCAGGCAAACCGCGGAAACCAAGTACGATGCCAGGCAAGAATGCCAGGCAAACCGCGGAAACCAAGTACGATGCCAGGTAAGAATGCCAGGCAAACCGCGGAAACCAGGTGCAATGCCAGGCAAGAATGCCAGGCAAGAATGCCAGGCAAGAATGCCAGGCAAGACGGGAAAACCGGTGCGATGACGGCAACACAGGTAAACTGGCTGATCTTCCGCATAACCCCATTACCTCTATTTCCAACATGAAAAATTGCCGTTGACAAATCACATCCAACTGTATATTGTGATAAGTGTATTAATCATTGTAGTACACCTAATACAGTTCATTCAATATAAGAAAGTAGGGAGATCATGATACAAATTGATCCTCGCAGCTCGACGCCTATTTATGAACAGGTGGTTCAGAGTATGAAGGAGCTGTGTTTAAAAGGGGCTCTAAAACCGGGGGATAAACTTCCTTCTGTTCGTGAATTAGCGACGATTATTATTGCGAATCCAAATACCGTGGGAAAAGCATACAAGGAGCTTGAACGTGAAGGCATTATTGAGACGTTAAGAGGCCGGGGAACCTTCGTTTCGGAGAATGTCAAAATAAAACTGGATGAGGGGAAGATGGAAATGCTTAAGGAGCAGCTGAAGACATTGATTATTGATGCGGCTTATGCAGGGATAGATATTAATGAGCTCCATGAGTGGATTGATGAAATTAAGAAAGAGGTTGGGGGAAGGGAAGATGCTTGAGGTTCGGAATCTGTCTAAGAAGATGAATGGGGAGCTTATTCTTCAGAATGTATCGTTTACTCTGGGAGAGGGAGAGATTTTCGGGCTGCTGGGACGGAATGGTTCTGGAAAGACGACACTTTTGCGTTTGATTGAACAGATTTTGCTTCCGGACCACGGTGAGATTATGTTCAACGATCTTCCAATTGCCGCCCACCCGGAAGTTAAGAGAAAAGTTGTATATGTCCCAATCCGGAACGGGTTTTATGATCGGTATACATATAAACAGCTGATCAGGATTCTTAAGCCGATGTATCCAGATTTTGATGTGACGTACGCGAATGAGCTTATGAACCGCTACAGTTTGTCTGAGACGAAAAAATACCGTGACTTGTCAACGGGCTTGAAAAAGCAATTTGCATTAATTATTGCGTTTGCGATGAGACCTGAGGTGATTTTGCTGGATGAACCTACCGATGGGATTGATGCGGTTACTCGGCACGATGTTCTTGAATTGATGATTGATGAGGTGGCTAACCGGAATACATCGATTGTCGTTACGTCACACCGTTTAGAGGATATTGAGCGGATTTGCAGCAGGATTGCTTTTTTAGAGGATAATACGCTTTCGAATTTGGTGGATATGGAAGATGTGAAGGAAGATTATTTGAAGGTTCAGCTTGCATTTGAAAATGACCGGCATCTCCAGATTCGTGAGAGGGGTCTGCCGATTTTGGATCATACAGGCGTGTTTTATACTGTTTTATTGGAAAAGAAAAACGAAGAACAAAGAGATTGGCTAAAATCCCTTGAACCGAGGATTTGGAATGAACTTCCGGTAAGCCTCGAGGAAGTTTTCATTGCCAAGTTTGGAGGTAAACGCAGATGGTAAAAGGTCTTATTTTAAAAGAAATGAGGCAGACTGTTGCAGGACTGGTTACGACGTTAGCTATTTTAATTATTTACCTTCCCTGGATGATATTGAATGCCTATTCTTTTTATTTAAAAGGGCAGGGGAACATATTTGAATTTGATTTGATGGACTCAAGTTTTAGTGGAATGGTATGGATTATTCCATTTATATTGGCTATTGGCCAGCTTGGTTCAGAAAAACAGAGAGGAAGCATGGATTTTACATTATCTCTGCCGTATTCCCGAAGCACGATTTACTGGGGGAAGTGGCTTATTGGCTTGGCCATGATTTTAATCGGGTTGATTATTTCTTATTTAATCAGTTCCGGAATTTTCTTTTTTACGAATGCAGTGGTTGATGATAGCATGCTCCTTTATTATTGCAATACCTTTGTTTCAGCATTGCTGCTTTATTCGCTTGTATTTGCAGCAGGGTGCCTGACGGGTACGTCCTTTGCACAGGGGCTTGTTGCAGGAAGCATGCTTATATTACCGGGACTTACTGTATCAGTAATCTCGATGAATCTTGCAGTGTTCGTTGATAGCACATTTTATTATGATGAGCGTGTAATGGAGGTGCTTTCTTTATTCACAGGGATCAATTCAATCCTTTATACAGAAGGCGTCTCTACTTTAGACATCTTCATTCCACTGGTACTTATCCTTATTTATACAGCTATCGGATATTTTACTTTCATACATCATCCTGTTGAAAGGAACGGTTATTTCTTTTTATGGAAAGGGTTTAACCTGCCTGTATTTATTCTTGTTCTGTTGCTCGGAATGTTCGGGTTTGCCGGATTTGGCTTTTCCATCGGAGGGGAATCCATGATTGGCTATTTCTCCGGATTGCTCATTGGGGCAGGGGTGGGAGCAGGTATTGGCTACTATACCATTTATAAGAAAGCAAAATAAAAAATGGGGAGATTTTATATGATACAAATCAACGATCTATCTCATTCCTTCTTTGTCGGAAAAAAAGGGAAGGAGAGGGAAATTCCGGTGCTGACCGGTATTTCCCTTGATATTGAAAAGGGTGAAATTGCTTCTATTGTCGGCCGGAGCGGATCGGGTAAATCGACGCTGCTGAACTTGATTTCAGGATTTATGAAGCCGGTTGCGGGACAGATTCTTATTAATGGACAGGATGTAACTCAATTTAATGAAAAGAAGTGGGCGGAGTTCCGATTAGAGAATTTTGGGTTTATCTTTCAGAATTTTCAGTTGATACCGAGTCTGTCAACCTTTGAAAATATTGCTCTTCCTTTAACTCTTAGAGGAGTTTCTGCATCTCAGCGGAAAATAAGAGTGAATGAAATGCTTGGCCGTGTTGGTCTCTTAGAGCAGGCGAATCATTATCCAAATGAGCTTTCGGGCGGTCAGCAGCAGCGTGTCAGCATTGCGAGGGCTCTCATTTTGAATCCTCAGATCATTCTCGCGGATGAACCGACTGGAAGTCTGGACTCAGAAACAGAAAAAGAGATTCTAGGACTGATACAAGAGCTGAACCGCGAGAAGGGAATTACCTTTTTTATCATCACACATGATGATGAAGTAGCGGAAATAAGCCATAAGCGCTTCAATCTTCATGATGGCGTATTAGTGAATGGGGGTGTGCCGGTTGAAGTTTAAGGATCAGATCGGATTTGTCCGGCAAAATATTAAAAAGAACCGTCTTCGTGTTTTCATGACCATTCTAGCGACAACGATGGGCTGTTCCTTCCTGATTGTTTTAGCTTCGGTTGGGTTTGGATTTCAAAAAACGCTGACAGATGAAATTCAAAGGCAGCAGATCCTTACGGAAGTGAAGGTTGAAGGAAAACAGAATGGAGAAGATTCTGCCAAGCCCATTACGAGCAGCTTAATAAAGGATATTGAGAAAACTGAGAATGTGAAAGCGGTCGTTACGAGAAACATGATTGAGGCCCCGGCAAAAGCTCAGTTAGAAGGAAGAACGGGACAAAATTTCACATCGATTGTAACGAATATGAAGCAGGAGAAAAAAGCGAATCTATCCCTTGACCGGGGGAGAATGCCAGAGAAGCCGAATGAAATCGTGGTTGGGTATCATTTTGGAAAACAGCTTCTCACTGAAAATGAACAGAAGCAGCTTGATGCATACAACTCTAATCCAGAAGGCAATGTGAAGAGACCTGAAGGATACAAAGAGGACGTGCTAAACAAAAAAGTAACGTTTGTGTATACCGATCTAAACGGGAAAGAAAAGTCTTATCCGTTGGTCATTACGGGAGTATCCAAAAAGCCTGCAAGAGATTTTATGGAAGACACAAATGTGATGATCGGGGACAATATGCTGAAAGAGCTGGCTCCGCTAGTCAATCCGGATTTTGATTATGAAAAGGAAATAACGTATACGAATGTGAACGCTTATGCGTCATCAATTGATCAGGTGGATGGACTGACAAAAGCACTTAAAGATAAAGGCTATCTCGTTTACTCGATTACAGAGGAGCTTGAAAGCATGAATCTATTTTTCACTGCCTTTAAGGTTGGGCTGATCTTTGTTGGGACGGTAGCTGTATTAATCGCCTCTATTGGTATTTTCAATACGATGACAATGGCCGTTACGGAAAGGACGCAGCAAATTGGAATTATGAAGGCGATCGGTGCGCAGCCAAACATGATCAGAAGGCTGTTTTTAATGGAGAGCGCATGGATTGGGGTTGCAGGGTCTGTGATCGGGGTTGTCATTTCTTATGGGATAAGCTGGGCTGCAAATAAAATTGTCCCGCTTATCCTGCAGTCAACAGCTGGCGGGGGTGAGGCCGCTCCTTTTGATATGCAGATTTCCTATATCCCGGTGTCACTCGTTCTTATTGCAGCCGCCATCAGCATTGGAGTGGCCATCCTATCCGGCCTGCGTCCAGCTGTAAAGGCGACGAATATTGATGTTTTGTCCGCGCTTCGGCGTGAAATTTAATTAGCGCAAAAAACCAGTTAGGATCACCTAACTGGTTTTTTGCATGTGATTTATTCTATTTTCGATGCCTCTGCAGCCAAACTTCTTTTCAAAATCGTCCTGAAAATAACCCTGATGAGCGGGGGAACGGCAAGGAAGATAAATAGAATCCGGAATAGCTGGTAGCAAACCACAATAGAAAGATCGGCGTTTACTTCCTTTCCAATCAGCGCCATTTGGTCCATACCTCCGGGGATAGGCTTAAAAATGCGCTAACAAAGGTGATGGGATGCAGCTGTGTAAGGAGAAGACTCAAGCAGATAGAGCCGGAAATCAGCAGCAATCCGCTTAGCAAAGCAAGGAAAGCAATTCTTACCTTATTTTTTAATCTTTCAGGCTTCAGCATGAGTCCGATATACGCACCGATCATCAGCTGGGAGATATTCAGGATGGATTGAGGAAGAGGCGGTCCGTCATACCCTGATAGATTGAGAATAATGGTCACAATCATCGGTCCGAGTAAGTAGGCCGTCGGGAGTTTTAATTTTTTTCCGATGATGGCTGCCAGTATACAGATGACTGCGAAAATCCAAATGTGAGGAAATAGCCCGTCCCAGCCGGCAGCCCTCTGAACGCCTGCAGCATGATGGTCCGGATTTCCAAACAAGGGACTGAATATCAGCAGCGGTACACAGAAGACAATCATCATCAGCCTGGATACCTGGAGAAAGGTGACAACCGTTATGTCAATCCCCTTTGTTTCCTCTGCAAGGGGAATGATCTGGCTCAGCCCGCCCGGTATACTGCCCATTAATATGGTGGGAAAAGAAATTCCGGATAGTTTGGAGACGATTATTGAAATGATGGTTGATAGCATGAGAAGCATCGCGGTGAGCAGGATCATGGCAGGAAGCTGCAGTCCGATTTGGTGCAGCGCCTCCATTGTAAAAGACAACCCGATGGTATAGCCTACGATTACCATTCCGGAATTCCTTATTTGCTGAGGCCAGTATAGCTTGGTGCTATGAAAAATGTTTGAGCCGATCAGTACAAAAACCATGGAGCCGATCAGCCATGGAATTGGCATTGAAATCAGCTGAAAACCAATACCGCCAGTCCCTGCAAAAAGCAACGTGATCATAAATGAAACCCACTTATAGTTTTGCATAGCTGCATTCCTTCTTTTCTGAAATTGCATGTTTGTTTCCATTATAAAGTCTTTCCGAACCATATGCGAATCCCGTAAATTGATAGATTCCTGGACTGTTAAGAAAAAACCAACCTAAATCAATGGGATTTCTCTGATTGGAACTTCCAATTATCAGAAATGTTTTTTATTTATTAAACCAGTATTCTTCTATTGAAAAACGTGGCAAAACCTCATACACTAGCTAGTGGAATTGAAAGATTTATACAGAAGGAGGGGTTCGTATGCCGCGTTCCCTATGGCTTCTCGTAATTGGGATGATCATAAATGTAACCGGGGCTTCTTTTTTATGGCCTCTTAATACGATATATATACACGATGAACTGGGAAAATCGCTTACCGTAGCAGGCGTCGTGCTTATGCTGAATGCAGGCGCTAGTGTAATTGGAAATCTGGCGGGCGGGGTTCTGTTTGACAAAATCGGAGGCTATCGCTCGATTTTGCTGGGTATCATCATTACGCTTGCAGCCCTGATTGGAATGATTTTTTTCCATGGCTGGCCGCATTACGTTATTCTGCTTACGATTGTTGGATTCGGATCAGGGATTGTTTTCCCGGCAACCTATGCGCTAGCAGGCAGTGTCTGGCCTGAAGGCGGAAGAAAATCGTTCAACGCGATTTATGTAGCTCAAAATGCCGGAGTAGCTATTGGTTCCGCTTTGGGCGGACTGGTTGCATCGATCTCATTCCAGTGGATTTTTATGGCGAACGGATTGCTCTATGTTCTCTTTTTTTTGGTGGCATTTTTCGGATACCGAAATATTCAGGGGCAAACGATTCATCCAACCGCCTTGGTCACAAAAAAACCAGGCATGAAGGACCGCACGAAATTCACCGCCCTATCCATCCTGTCCATTGCCTACCTGCTTTGCTGGGTCGCCTACGTTCAATGGCAGTCGACGATTGCCGCTCATACTCAAACGCTCAACATTGACCTGAAGCAATACAGTCTCCTCTGGACGATTAACGGACTGATGATTGTCCTTGGACAGCCTTTGCTTTCGGCTTTTGTTAAACGCTTTGCAAAAACGCTCAAGTCCCAGATGCTGATTGGAATGGGAATCTTCATGGTATCCTTCGTCATCGCTGCAGCAGCGGGAGGATTCTCCGGATTCTTGACCGCCATGATTATTTTAACCATCGGAGAAATGCTCGTTTGGCCAGCCGTTCCCACCATTGCAAATGACCTCGCTCCAAAAGGAAGAGAAGGCTTCTATCAGGGATTCATAAACAGCACAGCAACCGCCGGAAGAATGGTTGGTCCTCTGCTAGGAGGAATTTTAGTAGACTTGTACAACATGCCCGTCATGTTTGCCGTGCTGATTGGCCTGCTCGTTATTAGCTTTTTTATTACGATGATATACGACCGCAATATAAAATATCTTTCAAATCAAGACCTTTCCGCCGAAACGGTGAAAGGGTAAATAGAAGCCTGAGATGGATGTTGGATCCTTCTTGGGCTTTTTTGATAGGCGATTGTTTGGGAGTTATGAAATTTTATAGAAAATGGACAAAAATTTTTTGAAGGAAACCAACCAGGTTACAACAAAGTGTAAAACTTGTCCTTTTTGAAATTAAATATTGATTGAAAATAAGGTTAGTTGATGGCGGCGTAAGGCAGGGAGACTCCAGCGGGAGCAGCGGGACAGGTGAGACCCCGCAGTGGCGAAGCCAGGAGGAGGCTCACCGCCCGCCCCGCGGAAAGCGAGCAGCCTGGAGCCGCCACCAACCCTGTGGAACTATTTTCCAACACAAAGAGATGTTTGCGAATTTAGCATTTAGAAGTTTGGCAGGTTACTTACGGAGCAGTTAGTTTAATCAGATATTTCTATCTGTTTAACTCAACTCCAGCTCATGGTATTATAATTAACAGCTTATAAACTTTTAGGCTTTACCTAACAATCGAACGGATGCCGAGAAAAGCCTCCGCCAAAAATATGGAGGTGTAAGAGAATGAATAAACGATGGACAATCGATAAAATTAAAGATTTTGTTGAGAAAAATTCGGATAGCACCCTGCTGTCAACGGAATATCACGGTTTTTCTCAAAAGCTGCAATTTAAATGTGCATGCGGAAGTACCTTTGAAAAAACATTTACAAAATTTAAAAATAATAACCAGCGTAAATGTGACGCATGCCAGCCGCCAAAAGCGTCAAGATAACCTAATGCGAATATATGAAGTGCCGATTTCTATATAAGAGAAGTTGGCACTATTTTGTTTTATAGAAGAAGAGAAGTGGGTTTTTCTACTGCATTATTTGATGAAGGGTTTATTTTTAAATAGGGACTCGGAACAAGACTTGTTTAGGTTGATTGGAGCAGAAGGTGCGAGACTCTTGTGGGAGAAGCGGGAAGGTGAGACCCCGCAGGCGCAAAGCGCCGAGGAGGCTCACCGCCCGCCCCACGGAAAGCGAACACCTGCAGTGGAAATCAACCAGCACTATTCCTATTTTAAGAATGTTAACAACTTTGAAGTAAAGTTTACCACTCTAATTAGTACATTTGTTCGATATAGAAAATAATTCCAATTAATCAGGCGGTTTACCCATTCATTTTGTATAATAGAAATAAAAAAGCCTTTCCCATCCCCGTGGGACCGCCGATCTGCATTTTTTATTCCGCTTTACCAGAATAAAAAAGAAGGAATGGTGGTGTAATTGACAGCTCAAATTTTAATTGCCAGTATCATCGGAGGCATAATGGGGATTGTTAGCCACATGAAAAAAAGGGGGCGTCTTGAAAAACCGAGAATGACGAAACGTTTTATATATCTTGGATTCTATGAAGACTTTGCAGTTGGAACGATCGCGGCCATCATGCTGGTCCTCTCCTCAGAACCGCAATCCTCTTTTCAATTAGTACTGCTATCCATCATCGCTGGATATAGCGGTGAAGCCGTACTAAAAAGCTTTGAATTCTCCACTCAGCAAGAACAGCCTGAAGGTCCCCCAACCAAAAATTGTCCAAGTCACAAGCCGCCTCTCCCTTAAGTAATGCCTCTTTGATGACAGCATTCCCTAAAAAATCGCAACCAGCTTGCATATCCCTCAAATTTTTTATAAAATAGCATTAGAATGAAATAGTCGAACGGTGATAAGGAGCAGTAGTGAACAGGATGCACCATAGAGAGCTGACGGAAGGTGCAAGTCAGCAGCAAATGTTCATGAACTCGCCTTTGAGTTTGCAGATGCGAAATAAATCAGTAGTGTCTGCCGTGCATTCACGTTACGAATGTCAAGCGAGTGTAGTTTGTATACACTAATTTGGGTGGTACCGCGGGAGAAAGCTCTCGTCCCTTTTTATAGGGACGGAGCTTTTTTTATTTTTCACGGCCGCGTACTCGATGTCCGTTCAGCGAAAACAAGGAGGATGTATATGAGTTTCAGTCATAAGAAAATCGAACAGAAATGGCAAAAGCATTGGCTTGCCAACAAAACATTTAAAACAGGTGAGGAACCGAACCGCCCTAAATTTTATGCGCTTGATATGTTCCCGTATCCGTCAGGAGCAGGTCTTCATGTAGGGCATCCGGAAGGATTTACAGCGACAGATATTCTTTCTCGTATGAAACGGATGCAAGGATACAATGTTCTTCATCCGATGGGATGGGATGCATTCGGACTTCCTGCAGAACAATTTGCACTGGATACAGGAAATGATCCGGCAGTATTCACGGAACAGAACATCAACAATTTCAGACGCCAAATCCAGGCACTTGGCTTTTCTTATGATTGGGATCGCGAGGTCAACACGACCGATCCTCATTACTATAAATGGACACAATGGATTTTCCTCAAGCTTTATGAAAAAGGCTTGGCCTATATTGATGAGGTAGCCGTGAACTGGTGTCCGGCACTTGGAACCGTTCTTGCGAATGAAGAGGTCATTGACGGGAAAAGCGAGCGCGGCGGACATCCGGTTGAACGCCGTCCGATGAAGCAATGGATGCTGAAAATTACAGCTTATGCGGATCGTTTGATTGAAGATTTGGATGAAGTAGACTGGCCGGAAAGCATTAAAGAAATGCAGCGCAACTGGATTGGCCGTTCAGAAGGAGCTCACGTTCATTTTGAAGTAGATGGACACGAGGAGAACTTCACCGTTTTCACGACAAGACCGGATACTCTTTTCGGTGCAACCTATGCGGTTATTGCTCCTGAGCATGCGCTGGTGAGCAAGATTGTAACAGCTGATCAAAAAGAAGCGGTAGATGCATATATCAAACAAGTGAAATCCAAGTCTGATCTGGAAAGAACAGATCTTGCAAAGGATAAAACCGGTGTCTTCACGGGTGCATATGCCATCAATCCTGTGAGCGGCGAAAAAATGCCGGTCTGGGTGGCAGATTACGTATTGATCAGCTACGGTACAGGGGCGATTATGGCGGTGCCTGCCCATGATGAACGCGATTATGAATTCGCTGTGAAATTCGAGCTTCCGATTAAAGAAGTCGTTCAAGGCGGCGATGTATCGAAGGAAGCCTACTCCGGCGATGGAGAGCACGTAAACTCTGAATTCCTGAACGGATTAGGGAAAGAAGAAGCGATTCAAAAAATGATTGAATGGCTTGAAGAGAACAGCAAAGGCGAAAAGAAGGTAACATACCGCCTGCGTGACTGGCTATTCAGCCGCCAGCGCTACTGGGGCGAGCCGATTCCAATCATTCATTGGGAAGACGGCACCATGTCCGCTGTTCCTGAAGACCAGCTTCCGCTTGTGCTTCCGAAAACAACAGAAATCAAACCGTCCGGTACAGGCGAATCCCCGCTTGCCAACATTTCGGAGTGGGTGAATGTAACTGATCCTGAAACGGGCAAAAAAGGACGCAGAGAAACGAACACGATGCCGCAATGGGCGGGAAGCTGCTGGTATTACCTGCGCTACATCGATCCAACGAACGAAAACCATCTAGCGGATCCGGAAAAAATCAAACAATGGCTGCCGGTTGATACGTACATCGGAGGAGCCGAGCATGCGGTGCTTCACCTACTTTACGCCCGTTTCTGGCACAAGTTCCTTTACGATATCGGCGTGGTTCCAACGAAAGAGCCGTTCCAAAAGCTGTTTAACCAAGGAATGATTCTTGGTGAAAATAATGAAAAAATGAGTAAATCTAAAGGCAACGTTGTCAATCCGGATGAAGTTGTTGAAAGCCATGGTGCTGATACGCTTCGTCTTTACGAAATGTTCATGGGACCGCTTGAAGCTTCCATCGCCTGGTCTGAAAAAGGACTGGATGGAGCAAGACGCTTCCTTGACCGTGTATGGAGATTGATGATTGAAGATGACGGAAACTTGACTCCGAAGGTTACAAACAGCGGAAACGAGTCTTTAGAGAAGGTATACCACGAAACCGTGAAAAAAGTGAGCGAGAACATCGAAGGGCTCCGCTTCAATACGGCTATTTCACAGCTTATGGTATTCACGAATGATGCGTATAAAGCGACTGAGCTTCCGAAAGAGTATATGGAAGGCTTTGTGAAGCTTCTTTCTCCAATTGCTCCCCATCTTGCGGAAGAGCTTTGGGAAAAGCTTGGTCACTCCGATACCATTGCCTACGAAAAATGGCCGCAATATGATGAGTCCAAGCTAGTGGAAGATGAAGTGGAAGTGGTCGTTCAATTTAACGGCAAGGTAAAAGCGAAACTTCTTGTTCCAGCCCAGGCTTCAAAAGAAGAAATGGAGAAAATTGCGCTTGAAGATGCAAAAGTAAAAGAGCAGCTTGAGGGCAAAACCATCCGCAAAGTAATTGCCGTCCCTGGCAAATTGATTAATATTGTGGCGAACTGAATAAGATAGAAAAAGCTTGCAGAGATATTCTTCTGCAAGCTTTTTTGATATTTTGCATAGGCTTTTCAAACAAAACCAGCCCCTTACTCGTAACCTCGCAGGTTAATTTGGCTGATTGAAGAAATCAAACCAAATCAGAGCTGCATTACGAAAGGAGCTGGCTCCATTATAAAGGATGCCATAAAATACGTTTTTCTATACGCATCAAAGGAAAAAAATTAGGAAGAGTGACGGGAAGGACCATGAAACTGAAGGATGAAGTGCCATAAGGATACTTTATTTACTTCGCTCATTTCCCCGTTTGAAGTTACCCGTAGCTTTTGCCAGAAGCAGCTGGATTTCGTGATCATCCTTGGCCAGATTCATTCGGGCTAAAAACTTCTCCGCCTCGCCGCCCTTTAAAATTTTTACTTGCTTTCCTCTATAGAAGAGGAAAACTGTTTGATTTTTTGATGTCTGAAAGCTGAAGGGCTTCTCATTCAAACGGTTTCGTTTGTCTATTTCCTTCACATCATCCCCTCCTGTATAGAACATCTATTCACCATTAACCTGCTGAATTCCTACATAATCCGGCTATTCGCAACCCGCTGGCACGCCTGCTATAATAAAGACATTATGGATAAGGAGCTGAATGCAGTAATGATTAAAGAAATCTCACCGTCAGAAGTACAGGAAAAGCTTCAAAACGGAGAAAATATTGAATTAATCGATGTCCGCGAAGACGAAGAAGTAGCAGAAGGTATGATTTCGAAAGCGAAGCATATTAAAATGGGAGAGATCCCGGCCAGAGCAAGCGAACTGGATAAAGAGAAAGAATACATCTTTATCTGCCGCTCAGGACGCCGAAGCGAAAATGTGGCAGCTTTCCTTCAGGAGCAGGGCTACAAAGTGGTCAATATGACAGGCGGCATGCTTGAATGGAAAGGCGAAACCGTGCCGAAGCAATAAGTGAAAAACGGGGCTTTTTAAAAAGTCCTGCTGAAAGAAAATAATGAGATGGAAAACCCCCGATATGCTTTGATTTGAGGCAAAACGGGGGTTTTCTTTATGAAAATAAGTTTGTTCTAAAGAATTGGATTAGGCTGATTGAAGCGGAAGGTGCTTGACTCCTGCGGGAGCAGCGGGACAGGTGAGACCCCGCAGTCGCGAAGCGAGGAGGAGGCTCACCGCCCGCCCCGCGGAAAGCAAGCAGCCTGGAGCGGAAATCAGCCAAATCAAACAAATTGTAAAAAGGGGAGAGAGCATTAAAACGGACTTAATGAACACCTTGTTTTAGACTTTTCTCAAGTCAAACCTAAAACGAATTATGGTTCTAAACAGCAGGCTAAACTTATAGTTTATATGAAGGAAATAGATGTTTTTCTAATCCCATTCATATAAAGCAGGTGAAATCGTGCTGACTACGGTTCATTTTTTTGACGGCAAAAACATTGTATTAAGCCAGATGCTTAAAAGAGTTCCAAGCGTTGGAGAAGACTTGAAAATTAAAGGGAAATTAGGAAAAGTTTCAGAGGTTACCCAAACCGATGAAAAAAATGTTCGTGTTCTAGTTGCTTTCCAGAGCGTCAGTAAAATTAAAGCAGCTGCAGACAATTCAAAAAAGAAAAAAAGATAGGAGTGACTGCTTTAGAATGGCGTCCTTTCAATTTGAGCAGAAGAAATCTGCCTGTATCGAGATGGTGGATACAGGTTTTATTATTCTTAGTTAAAAACAGGATCCGATTATTGTCTGCCAGAGGTATATAGAATAAGACTGTATTGTCTGTACTGAAAGCGTTAACATAAATAACCCCTCTTTTCATACATTGAGGTAAAGGGGGAATGGGCGATGAGTGAATACCATATGCTCGATATCACAAAGCGCGTAACTGCGAAATTAAGTGACGACCTCATTGAATTGTACTGCGGAAAAGATTGCATCGGACTGCTTGTCATAAATGAAGAGGGCAAGCAATATGATTTAATTGAAGGTTTTATACTGGAAGAAGGCAGGATTTACAAATTGTATGACCGAAACTGCGGCCAGCAGCAATATGCGGAGGGCTGCGACTTAGGGTGGTGCTGATTTAATGAAAGTAGCTCTGTTTGATGAAGAGCATGAAAAAGACCTGGAAAAAGAGGTAAACCGCTTCTTATCCTCCATCGATGATGAACAGCTGGTGGATATAAAATTTTCTGTAGCAGCCTCATGCGATTCCGGCGGTGAGCAAGTGTATTGTTTCTCGGCTATGGTCATGTACCGGCCATGAGAGGCAGTGTGCTTGCTTTTTTTTTGCGGGGGCTGGGCTCGATATATTTAGTGAGGCTTGATATAAAGGGATCGGACGGAGCGGAAGTCGGTAATATTAGTAGGGATTCGGGTATATTTGGCTGAACTGGAGTGGCGGTGGGGGGTGGGGTACCGATGAACCGGCTGAAAATCAGAGATATCGACCGAAATTGGATATATCGACCGAAATACGGATATATCGACCGAAATTCAGATATATCGACCGAAATTCGAATATATCGGCTATTTTTCAAGAATATCGACTTTTCGACAGCTTTCGCTAATGCCCGCAGCCCCTTACGCAGCCCCTTATAAAAAGCATAAAAGCCCGGCTATATTCACACCGGGCTTTCCTCTTTATACTTCGCGTATTCTGCTGCATTATGTCCTGCAAGTTTCCCAGTAATGAGCGCGGCCGTTATATTGTATCCGCCTGTATAGCCGTGAATATCCAGGATTTCTCCGCAGAAATATAGTCCCGGCATTAGCTTGGAGGCCATTTCCTTCGGATGAATTTCCTTTACGGATACACCGCCGCCTGTCACGAATGCTTTATCAAGCGGCAGGGTTCCATCGACCTTAAACTCAAATTGCTTGCAAGATTTAGCGAAAGCTCTGAGCTTATCATGGGGAATCTGGGCATACGTTTCGCTCGGATCGATGGATTGCTGTTCCAGTAAAAATAAAAGATATCGTTCAGGAAGCAGCCCTTTGTAGAGATTTTTAAGGGCTTTTTTCGGTTCATCTTTTCCAAGCTTCACGAGCTCCTGAAAAATATCCTCTTCTTTTCGGCCAGGCAAAGCATCAATGGATACTCTGACATACTGCGCATTGAACTTCTTCATCGTTTTCACGATATACTGGCTGCAGCGAAGGACGGCCGGTCCTGAAATGCCAAAATGAGTAAAGAGCATGTCCATTTTATGAGTGATGACCGTTTTCCCTTTAGGATTGAGCACGCTTAGAGCCGCATCTCTTAATGCGAGTCCTTGAAGCGATTTGTTTTTGATAAAGGGTTCGCTTGATGTAACGGGAACTTCGGTCGGGAATAGGTCAGTGATGGTGTGCCCGGCTTTTTCAGCCCACGCATATCCATCTCCTGTGCTTCCTGTGTGAGGCACACTTTTCCCGCCGACGGCTGTTACGACGGCATCACAGGAGATAAACTCGCCGGTCTTCAAGGTGACGCCCTTCACCTGATGATTTTCATACTCGACCTGGTTAACCGGCTCATTGACTCTGATTTGAACCTTGAGCCTTTTAAGCTCCTCCAGCAGCGAATCGACGACAGACTGAGCTTTATCTGAAACGGGAAACATCCGTCCGTGATCTTCTTCTTTCAGTCCGACTCCTAGTCCTTCAAAAAAGGTAATGATATCTTCATTGCTGAATTCTGAGAATGCACTGTATAAAAATCGGCCATTGCCGGGTATATGCTTAATAATTTCATCTATAGGAAGCCTGTTGGTTACATTGCAGCGTCCGCCTCCGGAGATCGCGAGCTTCCGGCCAAGCTTGCTGCCCTTATCGATGAGCAGAACCTTGGCGCCCCTGCTGCCGGCCGAAATTGCCGCCATAAGCCCTGAGGGTCCGCCGCCGATTACGATTACATCATAGTTCATCTTTTTCACAACCTTTGTTTTCTTTCCGTAAATCTCCATTCATTATAGCCGAAAGCAGGAGAAAGAAAAATGCCAAATCCGAACAACTTTTCCGCTTCGTGCATTCGTGTGTTAAAATAGAAAAGTTCAATTAATATATGAACCCTATCTTTCACAGGAATGGTGATAACCTTTATGTCGGATAAATTGTTAAAAGGCACGTTTATATTAACTTTAGGTACATACATATCCAGATTGCTTGGCATTATTTACATGGTACCATTTTTTGCAATGGTCGGTAACGAAGGAACCTTTCTCTATCAAATGGGATATACTCCATATGTTATTTTTCTAAGTATTGCAACAGCAGGTTTTCCAATGGCTGTCTCAAAATTCGTATCGAAGTATAACTCTATGGGGGATTATCAGACCAGCCTGAGAATGTTCCGTAATGGAATGATTGTAATGCTTCTCATGGGATTAGCTAGCTTTGCAGCTTTGTATTATCTTGCCCCAGATATTGCCCGGGCTTCTTTGGACTCAAAAAATCCTCCAATCCAGGAAATTGAGAATGTCACGTATGTGATACGGATGCTGAGCGTTGCGTTGATTATCGTACCCATTATGGCTCTCATCAGAGGATTTTTCCAGGGGCATCAAATGATGGGTCCGACATCCGTTTCTCAGGTTGTTGAGCAGCTGTTCCGGATTATTTTCCTGCTCGCTTCCGTATATTCGGTACTTAATATTTATCATGGCTCGCTTGTAACGGCCATCGGATATGCGACTCTGGCTGCGGCAGTTGGAGCGGCTGGGGGACTTTTGGTTCTGTATGGATATTGGAGAAAGCGAAGACATACCCTTGAGGCGATGAAAGAAAATACAATACCGCCTTCTGATATCAAAATGAGAAAGCTTTTTAGAGAGCTCCTCGCCTACTCGCTTCCTTTTGTATTTGTAGGTCTCGCGATTCCTCTTTATCAGTTGATTGATCAGGATTCGATGTATGCTGCATTAATGGAAAAAGGCTATACACGTGATGAATCCAAAGACATTTTTGCTTATGTACAATTTCAAGGCAGATCTCTAATTATGATCCTGGTTTCTCTAGCTACTGCATTTGGTTTAACTCTTGTTCCATCCATTACAAGAGCCTTTACAGCAGGCGGAATGCGCCAGGTGCACCAGCAGATCAACCAGGCCTTTCAAATTATCATGTTTTTGATTCTGCCCGCAACTGCAGGAATGATCATTCTTGCAGGACCTATTTATGAAATGTTTTTTAATTATTCTCAAGAAGCTGCATTGCTCCTTCAATGGCAGGCACCGTCTGCATTATTATTTTGCTACTTCACCGTAAATGCAGCGATACTTCAGGGAATTAACAAGCAAAAGCTTGCGGTTATTAGTCTCGCTGTCGGATTAATCGTCAAAGCGGCAGTAAATTATCCGCTTGTTCTCTGGTTAGGAGGAGAAGGGTCGATTCTTGCGACTTCCCTTGGCTTCGCAGTTTCCATACTATACGGATTTGCTATGATTAAAAAACACGCGAAGTTTAACATGAAAAAATTCTTTAAAAGAACCATCTTTATTCTGATTCTGACTGTTGTGATGAGTGTGATTGTTTCTGTTATACAGTCTTTCGCCGAAATCTTTATCAACTTCAAAGCCGGTAAAGTAGAGTCCGGTATCTTGCTCGCATTGACGATTGGCGGAGGTGCGGCAGCTTATCTTTATGGGGCTTATAAATCCCGCCTTCTTGAAAAGCTCTTCGGCTCACGTTTTGCATTTTTGAACAGAAAAAACAAAGGAAAGGCCTAAGAGCCTTTCCTTTTAAAATGAGGTGGAATAAAAATGAGAATAGATAAACTTCTGGCTACAATCGGTTACGGGAGCCGCAAGGAAGTAAAAAAAATGCTGAAAACAGGCGCTGTGCTTGCAGATGGCACCGTCATCAAGGATGCCAAAACACATGTGGATCCTGAAAAACAGATCGTTACGGTTCATGGAGAGCAGGTGGAGTACAGGGAGTTTATTTACCTGATGATGAATAAGCCTCCCGGCGTCCTTTCCGCTACAGAGGATATTGCCCAGCATACGGTAATCGACCTCCTGACTCCAGAGGATGCGGTCAGAGAGCCTTTTCCTGTTGGCAGATTGGACAAAGACACGGAAGGCCTGCTTGTGATAACGAATGATGGCCAGATTTCCCACCAGCTGCTTTCTCCAAAAAAGCATGTTCCGAAAACGTATTATGCGGTTATTTCAGGTGAGGTCACTGAATCTGATATCTCTGCCTTTAAAAAAGGAGTAACACTGGATGATGAATACGTAACAAAGCCTGCAAGACTCATTATTTTAAAGAGCGGTGACACCTCTGAAATCGAACTGACGATTACGGAAGGGAAGTTTCATCAGGTAAAAAGAATGTTTGAAGCGGTCGGTAAAAAGGTGACTTTTTTGAAGCGGCTGACCATGGGTGATTTAGAGCTGGATGAGGATCTTGAACCTGGGGAGTACCGTGATTTGACCGATGAAGAAGTTGAGATTTTGCGAAATAGCAAACCGGCAGATTTTATATAAAAAAGAGGAGCCAGAATTTTTCCGGCTCCTTTTTTATGTATAGGTTCTTACCGTGCTTGTGTTACGAAGTGAGTTTTACTTTCTTTTTTGTAGTCGTCCACTTACCTCTGCTGGGGCTTTTGACAAGCTCGTTGTATGCTAACACATTTAAATCACGCTGAATGGTTCTTGGTGTTATACCAAACTCGTCAACAAGCTGCTGTGTTGTAACTGTACCTCTTTCCATGATGTACATGTAAATAGATTTGATACGGTTTAGCATACGATTAGTTGAAGGTTTCAAAAAACCACTCCTCATTATTGGATTGAACAGGTCTAAAGACCCGAATCAATCTAGGATGTCAACCGCTGAAAATGTCTTCGTATTACCCTATTTAGTTGGTATAGTTGATGCTACACTCATATTTTACACGATATCGCTTAAAAGATTCTACCTTGAGGCTTGAATTTACACAATATTAACATATTTAATTTTAAAAACATACTTCAGTTTTACTATATATGCTTATTTCCCTCCTTTATGCCAGTTGGAACAGATATCATAAATTTTTCTCAAATTCGACTTTTGCCTAGTTCTATAGAAACAGAGTGTTAATTTGAAATATCATTTTCTAAGCTAAAGTACAAATCTTTGGATTGCCTGAAGCGGGGGGGCATTCCTGAAATGGTTGAGCATCAGGTAACCGGACTCGTCTATTCCAATGAAAATGAACTGGCCGGAGCAGCAGGCAAGGTCATACTATGAACTCAGCTTGGTCAGCCTGAATACATGCCTTTTGGAAACAGTTATGGTTCGATTTATACAGTGCCCGTGGACACAGAAGGTCTTGGGATTACATTAATAATTCACTCTCCTAAGGTACAGGTTGTGGAATCCGTGCCCATAAAAAAACTGCCGCCAGTTCCCAATATTAGGACTTGGCGGCAGTCAATAAATCGGCGTTAGCCGGTTTTTTAATGAGAACCAATTACAACTAGATGAATAAAGAACAATACGGCAAAGATATAAACAAATGGGTGAACCTCTTTCCATTTTCCCTTGGCTGCTTTCATGAGCGGATAAGAAATGAATCCGAGGGCAATACCTGTGGCAATGCTTGAAGTAAGCGGCATGCTAAGAACAACAAGGAATGCAGGGAACGCTTCGTCCAATTCGCTCCAGTTGATGTTCGCAATGGAACCCATCATCAGGCTTCCTACAATAATTAATGCCGGTGCAGTTATCGCCGGAATTCCGGAAACTGCGCTCACAAGCGGGAAGAAGAAGGAGGAGATTGCGAACAGAATAGCAACCACGAGTGCAGTAAGACCAGTTCTTCCTCCAGCTGCAACTCCTGCAGACGATTCAATGTAAGCTGTGGTAGGACTTGTCCCAAACATAGCGCCAATCGTGGTAGCGGATGAATCAGCAAGCAAGGCTTTTCTCGCATTAGGAAGTTCTTTGCCCTTCATAAGGCCTGCCTGCTGGGCAACACCGATCATCGTTCCGGTTGTATCAAAGATGGTTACAAGCAGGAAGGAAAATACAACAGCGTACAATCCGTAATGAATGACATCTCCAAATGCTGTAATAGGGTTGATGATGATCCCTTCAGGAAGATGGGGCAATGCCATTACTCCTGTAATTTTAAGCTGCCCGGTAAAAAAGGCTATTAGGCCGGTCACGATCATCCCGATAAAGATTGCGCCGTTTACATTGCGGGCCATCAGGACGAGTGTAATAGCAAGTCCAATTAACGTGAGCACGACTGGTGCTGAATGAAGATCCCCTAGTGCTACGAGATTTTGAGGATGATCGGCAACAATTCCGGAAGTACGAAGTCCGATAAAAGCGATAAATAATCCAATTCCGGCTGTGATTCCATTTTTCAGGTTTGAAGGGATGGCTTCAATCAGCTGTTTTCGGAATGGAGTGAGTGATAGGATGACAAAAATAATACCTGCAACAAATACGGAAGCAAATGCTACTTCATAGGAAATGTTTGCTTTCCCTCCAACAACGGAAAAAGCGAAATATGCGTTTAGTCCCATTCCTGGAGCAATCGCAATGGGATAGTTCGCGAATAAAGCCATCCAAAGCGTTCCGATAATTGATGCAATGATGGTTGCAACGAATACTTGCTGCGGCGGTACTCCAGCAGCAGCAAGTATTTGCGGGTTAACTACTACAATGTATACCATGGTAAGAAAAGTCGTAAAGCCAGCAATAATTTCAGTTCTTAAAGTGGTCTGGTTCTCTTTTAGTTTAAACATGGGAAACCTCCAAATAATACGAACATTATTTCAAAACCTTAATAATAATATTCGTTTTTAGATAAAAATGCAAGGGGTGCGTTTCTTTTTTTTGCACGGTTCTTTCATGGAACCTGTTCGTTTGGTATCTTATCATATATAGAAGTAAAACATACATAGTGCAGAAAAGGGGTTTAAGGATGTTCAATTGGATTGAAGAAACAGAAAAAAGAAGAGATCAGATTATTAAAGACACTCAGGAATTTTTGCGGATTAAAAGTGTTTTGGATGAAGAAGACGGACAGGAAGGAGCTCCTTTTGGGAAAGGAATCCAGGAAGCGTTTGAGCACTTGCTGAATAAAGGCGAGAAGGATGGCTTTATTTCAAAAAACCTGGACGGCTATGCAGGCCATTTGGAAATGGGCAAGGGGGATGAACTGCTTGGCATCCTGTGCCACATTGACGTGGTTCCTGAGGGAGACGGATGGAGCTCAGATCCTTATGGAGCTGATATCCGCGATGGGAAAATCTTTGCCCGCGGTGCCCTCGATGATAAAGGGCCGACAATGGCTGCTTATCATGCCATGAAGCTTGTAAAAGATTCAGGTGTCGAGCTGAATAAAAAAGTCCGCATGATTATCGGTACGGATGAAGAGAGTGACTGGCGCTGTGTAGACCATTACTTTAAGCATGAACAAATGCCGGATATCGGGTTTGCCCCTGATGCGGATTTCCCGATTATTCATGCAGAAAAAGGGATTATTGATGCGAAGCTCCAATTTAATGGAGAAGAATCAGCTGATTCCGGAAGCTTAACCCTTGTTTCCTTCTCCTCAGGCCGGCGGTTTAACATGGTGCCTGATTTTGCAGAAGCTGAAGTAAAAGGAACAGCTGAACTGGAAGCTCAGTTTTCAGCATGGCTTGAAAAAGAGGGAGTAAAAGGTTCAGTTAAACGAGGAAGCGGACAAACCGTTCTCCAAATCGAAGGGGTTTCTGCCCATGCGATGGAACCAAATAATGGGGAGAATGCCGGAGTCAGCTTAGCTTCATTCCTTAACACGCTCGATTTGGACGGAGCCGGAAAACGATTCGTTTCATTTATAAAAGACCATTTTGATGGGGATACAAGAGGTAAGGCTCTGGAAATAAAAGCGAATGATGATGTAAGCGGAGATTTAACAGTTAATCTTGGAACGATGAAATTTTCGAATCAAACCGGTGAACTGGGGATCAACATCCGATATCCGGTTACCGCATCATCAGAACCAATCAAGGCTGCTTTTGAATCCATTCAAGGTGCGGAACTGACCATGTTCAATGATTCACCGTCTCATTATGTAGAAGCAGATCACCCGCTTATCCAAACGTTATCTAAAGTGTATGAAGAGCAAACGGGGGAAAAAGCGAGCCTGATTTCAATCGGGGGCGGAACGTATGCCCGTTCACTGAAAGCAGGCGTTGCATTCGGTCCTCTATTCCCTGGCAGACCGGATATTGCTCATCAAAAGGACGAATATATCGAAATAGAGGATTTAATCCGCGCAACCGCGATCTATGCGCAGGCTATTTATGAATTAGCGAAATAAGGTTTTCACTCCGCTTTATAACTAAAAGGCTCTGTTAAAGCCTGATGTTGATTTCTAACACCTGTTGATTGGAGTGGAAGACACGAGACTCCAGCGGGAGCAGCGGGACAGGTGAGACCCCGCAGGCGCCTGCGCCGCGGAGGCTCACCGCCCGCCCCGCGGAAAGCGAGTGTCTGCAACGGAAATCAACAGCCAAGTTTAACAGAGCCAACTAAAAAAATAAGGGCACAGAAGCTGGCGGAAACTCTGCCTGTCTGTGCCCTTCTATTTTTAAAAGATTTTTGTAAGACCCCACGTTATGATAGCCGCAACGGGAACAAGCACCAAAATATTCGATCCTGTACTGCTTGGCTGCTGCAATTTCGACTCCAGTCTTTCGATCTTTTTGTTCAGCTCATCAATTTTTTTCATGACTTCATCCTAATTCGGTTTATTCAATTCCGTCACTTCTCATCATCCCCCTATGTTCTTTTTTATCTGTACGGGGTTTCACAGATAATAGACCCTTATAAAGATAATTACAGATTACCAGTTGAAAAAGTTAGAATATTTAGTATATGATAGAGTCAACGTTACATACCAACCGGTTAGTAAGTTGGCCGAAGGAGGAACCGTTGTATGAATTTTTCGTATTCGGAAAAGGTACAGAATCTGCAGAAGCGGCTCAACGAATTTATGGATGAGCACGTGTATCCTAATGAAAAGCGGTATGAAGAAGAATTAAACAGCCAATCATCAAGGTGGTCAGCCGTTCCCGAAATTATGGAAACGATGAAGAAAGAAGCTCAGAAACAGGGTCTGTGGAACTTATTTCTTCCAGACAGTGAATATGGAGCAGGCTTGACGAACGTTGAATATGCCCCTCTATGTGAGATTATGGGACGGTCACTAATCGGACCTGAGGTGTTTAACTGCGGGGCTCCTGACACAGGGAACATGGAAGTGCTTGTCCGCTATGGAACAGAAGAGCAAAAGAAGCAGTGGCTTGAGCCTTTGCTTGCAGGAGAAATCAGGTCTTGTTTTTCAATGACAGAGCCAGATGCCGCGTCCTCTGATGCTACGAATATATCATGCCGCATTGAAAGAGACGGGGATGAGTACGTAATTAATGGTACGAAGTGGTGGTCATCCGGTGCTGGGGATCCGCGCTGCAAAATTGCGATTGTGATGGGGAAAAACGATCCGGATGCGCCAAAGTACGAGCAGCAGTCGATGATTCTTGTTCCGCTTGATACAGTGGGAGTGAAAATCGAACGGACTTTGCCTGTTTTCGGATATGATCACGCGCCTCATGGACACGGGGAAATTTCTTTTACGGATGTCCGCGTCCCTGCGTCCAATATGATTTGGGGAGAAGGAAAGGGATTTGCCATTGCCCAAGGCCGGCTGGGGCCTGGAAGAATTCATCATTGTATGAGATTGATTGGTGCCGCTGAACGTTCGCTCGAAGAATTATGTAAGCGCGTACAAAAAAGAGAAGCATTTGGCAAACCGCTTTCTAAACAAGGTGTTGTACAAGACTGGATTGCTGAATCACGTATTGACATTGAGCAGGCAAGGCTTTTGACACTTAAAGCAGCGTATATGATGGATACGGTCGGCAATAAAATAGCGAAGCCTGAAATTGCGATGATTAAAGTAGTTGCACCGAACATGGCTTTACGAGTGATTGACCGGGCGATCCAGGCATTCGGAGCAGCAGGAGTCAGCGAGGATGTTCCGCTCGCCGCGCAGTGGGCGAATGCAAGAACGCTCAGACTTGCAGATGGACCGGATGAAGTGCATAAAGCACAGCTTGCACGGCTTGAATTGAAAAAATACGACGTCTCCCTGCAGACGGTATGAGGTGAAGCGAATGCATGTAAATGAACTATTCAATTTAAGAGGCAAAACCGCGATTATTACCGGCGGAGGACGAGGGCTTGGTGAGCAGATTGCGGAGAGTCTTGCTGAGGCAGGAGCGAATATCGTCCTTTGCTCAAGGAAAAAAGAGGCATGCGAACAAACGGCCTTAAGACTCGAGAAAGAAACCGGCTGTCATGCGATGGCCCTTGAATGCGACATTACGTCACAGGAAGATGTAAAAAGGACTGTTCAACTTGCGTATGAACGCTTTGGAGCAATCGATATTCTCGTCAACAACAGCGGTGCAACCTGGGGGGCGCCTGCTGAGGAGATGCCTTTGGATGCATGGCAGAAGGTAATGAATGTAAACGTTACGGGTACGTTCCTGATGTCGCAGGAGGCAGGCCGCTATATGATCCGGCAGAGAAGCGGAAAAATCATCAACATTTCCTCCGTTGCGGGTCTGGGCGGTGCGGATCCGAAATTTATGGATACAATTGGCTATAACACGAGCAAGGGTGCGGTTATTACGTTTACGAAGGATCTCGCAGCCAAGTGGGGGCAGCACAACATCAATGTAAACGCCATTGCACCAGGTTTTTTCCCTACTAAAATGTCACAGGTCATTATAGAAAAAGGGAAGGATGGTCTTCTTCAGCGTACTCCGCTTGGCAGATTTGGATCCGATCAGGATTTAAAAGGAGCGGCTGTTTTTCTGGCCTCCCAGGCTTCTGATTATGTGACGGGAGATGTGCTGGTAGTCGATGGGGGTACGCACGTTTTGTAAAGTTTCTCTTAGATATTCTTAAAACCGATTATGCAGGTTTTGGTGGCGTAAGAGCTGAAAAAGAAAGCAGGTGAACGGATGAAGCTAGCAGGGAAAACAGCGGTCGTGACCGGAGGAGCGGGCGGGATTGGCCGTGCGGCTGCTCTCCTTTTTGCAAAGGAAGGAGCGAGAGTAGCGGTAGCGGACGTTATGGAAGAGGGCGGCCAGCTAACAGTCTCTCAAATCCATGATGAGGGCGGAGAAGCCGTTTTTATTAAAACGGACGTAACGTCTGAGGATGAAATCAAGCAGCTTATGGAGCAAGTCTCGGAAACCTATGGATCTCTCGATATTTTATTTAATAATGCGGGTGTAAGCAACGAGAGTGTAAGGCTTGCAGAGATGTCACTTCAGGAATGGCAGCGGGTCATTGATATCAATTTAACAGGTGTATTTCTAGGGATGAAGTATGGAATTCCGAAAATGCTGGAGGGCGGGGGCGGCAGTGTGATCAACACGTCCAGCATCCTAGGGCTAAAAGGGAAGAAGCTTCTTGCGCCTTACAATGCATCAAAAGCAGGCGTAATCATGCTGACGAAAAATGCTGCACTTGAATACGGGAAGAAAAAGGTCCGGGTAAATGCGATTGCCCCGGGAGTAATTGATACGGATATTATTAAAGACTGGAAGCTGGATGAAAAAAACTGGCCGATTATTTCTTCTGCTAATGCTCTTGGCAGACCGGGAAGCCCGGATGAAGTCGCAAAAGCCGCACTCTTCCTCGCAAGCGATGATGCCTCATTTGTAACGGCCAGTACGCTCCTTGTTGATGGGGGCACTTTGACTTACTGACAGATGGAGGGATGAAAGATGGAGACAACGAATCAATGGTTAGCAAGCTACCCGCCAGGCATTGACCACAATTGCCTGATACCTGACATACCGATTCATGAAATGCTTCGCTCGACTGCTGAGATGCACGGGGAAAAGACGGCGATAACGTTTTACAAAAAAACATTCAGCTATAAGGAACTTGCAGGATTGGCAGGGGAATTCGCTGCAGCTCTTCAAAAAAATGGCGTGCAAAAAGGTGATCGGGTTGCCATCATGCTTCCGAACTGTCCCCAATATGTCATCGCCTATTACGGCATCCTTGCTGCCGGCGGGATTGTCACTCAAGTGAATCCGATGCTGATGGAAAGGGAGCTTTCTCATATTTTGACGGATTCCGGGGCGAAAACGCTTATTGTGTATGATCTGCTTTATCCGAAAGCAGAAGCCGTTTTGGAAGAAACAAGCGTAAAACAGGCGGTCACTGTAAGTCTCACACCAGGACACACCGAAAAGCCTGCCAGTGCAGCTTTTAGCTTTAATTCTTTTCTTGCAGAAGCAGAGGGACCACCCGCTCATGTTCCGATTGAACCGGAACATGACATTGCCGTCCTTCAGTACACCGGCGGAACGACAGGAAGATCGAAGGGAGCAATGCTTTCCCACCGGAATCTCGTCGCAAATGTTTACCAGTCTTATGAGTTCTTCAAGCATGATGTTGTAATCGGAGAGGAAAAAAGCTTATCGGTTATTCCGTTTTTCCACGTCTTTGGCATGACTTCCTGTATGAATCTATCCGTATTAACAGCGAGCTGCATGGTTTTGCTGCCGCGATTTGATCTCGAGGAAGTGCTTCAGACGATTAAGGAAGAACAGCCGACGATGTTTCCCGGGGTACCGACCATGTATGTGGCACTCACAAGCCATCCAAAAGCGGAAGAGTACGATCTTAGCAGCATTCGGATCTGCAATAGCGGAAGTGCTCCGATGCCGGTTGAACTGCTTAGGGAGTTTGAGAGAAAAACAGGCGCTAATATACTCGAGGGGTATGGCTTATCTGAAGCTTCGCCTTGTACCCACTGCAACCCGAACTTTGGGGAGCGCAAACCAGGAAGCGTTGGAATCGGCTTTCCAAAAACCGCTTATAAAATTGTCGATGTCGCAACAGGCCTCGAGGAGCTTCCGAATGGAGAGCTTGGAGAAGTGGTCATCAGCGGACCTCAGATTATGAAAGGGTATTGGAATATGCCGGAGGAAACCGCTGCAGCATTAAGAGACGGATGGCTTTTTACCGGAGATTTGGCCAGGGTAGATGATGAGGGCTATCTTTATATCGTAGACAGAAAGAAAGACCTGATTATTGCGAGCGGTTACAATATTTATCCACGCGATGTAGAAGAGGTGCTGTATGAACATCCAGCCGTACAGGAAGCTGTTGTTATAGGTGTTCCGGATCCATACCGGGGTGAAACAGTTAAAGCAATTCTAGTCTGCAAAGAGGGCAAAAGTGCATCAGCTGAAGAGATGATTGAATTTTGCCGTAATCAGATGGCTGCCTATAAAGTTCCGCGCGAGGTAGAGTTCCGCGCAGAGCTGCCGAAAACAAATGTCGGTAAAATTTTAAGGCGTGCTCTGAGAGAAGAATCAGCCAAGAAACTCTAATCTTAAGCGGCTATGCTATAATCGGAGCAAAACCGGCTAGATGGAGAGGACATAAGCATGAAAGAACAAATCAGACAAATGAGCATTCAGCTTTTTGCTGAAAAGGGATTCAAGGAAACATCGATTCAGGATATCGTAAACGAGCTGAATGTCACAAAAGGAACATTCTACTATTATTTCACAAGCAAAGAGCAGCTTCTGATGGATATTCATTTAAGCTATATTGACAGTCTTCTTCAAAAGCAGAAGACCATCCTCGAAGATCCGCAAAAGAGTTATAGAGAAAAATTGTATGAAGTCGTCTATTTGCTGATTCACGATATAGAAAAAGAGGGATTGAGCGCTAAGGTGTATTTCAGGGAAATGCGTAATTTGAGCGAACCCCATCTTAGCCTGATTGCCTCTAAACGGGATTTGTTCCGCAGCCAAATCGAAGAAATTCTGAGGGCAGGGATGGAGAAACAGGAATTCAGGAATGACCTGCCGGTGGATATTGTCGCACTCGGGGTATTGGGAATGGCCAACTGGAGCTACTTCTGGTTTGATCCATCGGGGCGTGAAACGGATTCAGAAATCTCGGAAATTTTTATTAAAATTCTGCTTGAAGGATTGAATGGAAGCACTTGATGCTTTCTTTCCTTTAAACATACCAACCGGTCAGTAAGGGGCAAAAACGGAAGCGCCCGCAGCGGAAATCAGCAGCCGAGTTTAACAGAGCTAATAATTTAAAAAGGAGAGCTGTTAATGAAAAAAGAAGAAATCAAAACGATTGCTGTAATCGGTGCAGGACAAATGGGGCATCAAATTGCCATGCTGTGTGCACTTGGGGGATATAAAACCATTTTGCAGGATGTGAATGAAACCGCTTTATCCAATGCGGATGCCGTCCTTCAAAGACTGATCGATAAACGCGTACAGAAAAACAAGCTATCGGAAGAGGAAGCGAAAAAGGCGTTCTCCCTCCTGACCATGACCACAAGCTTAAAAGACGCTGCCGCAAAGGCTGATTTTATTATTGAAGCCGTGGTGGAAAAGCTGGAGGTAAAAAAAGAAGTGTTTGCACAGCTGGATGAATATGCGAAGCCGCATGCTATTTTAGCCACGAATTCATCAACGATTATGAACTCTTATATTGCGGGAGCTACGAACAGACCGGATAAAGTGATCAATATGCACTTTTTCTTTCCTGCTCTTGTGATGGACTGTGTGGAAGTAGTGACAAGCGAACAGACATCTGAAGAAACAGCGCAGCTGACAATGGGAGTATGTGAAACAATTAACCGGACAGCGGTCCTATTGAAGAAAGAAATTTCAGGCTTCATCGCCAACCGGATTCTAGGTGCCCTTCAAAGGGAAGCGGTTTACCTTTATGAGAACGGCTATGCAGACTTTAAAGACATCGATACAATTTGCCGGAAAGCGCTTAATCATCCAATCGGCCCGTTTGAGCTTATGGATTTATCCGGTATTGACGTCGGTTATTATGTCATGCAGCAGCGGTATGCAGAAACGGGAGATCCTGCCGACAAGCCATTTGACTGCATTGAAGAAAAAGTAAAACAAGGCCAACTTGGAAGAAAAACGGGCAAGGGCTGGTATGAATACGCGAAGGAAGAGGTGAAGCAATAATGGAAAGCGTGATTAAGAGAGATAAACAAGAATCAGTTATGGTCCTGACGATTGACCATCCACCGCTCAATGTGATGAGCCAGGCTGTCCTGAGAGAACTGGATCAGCTGCTTGATGAAATGAGAGATGACCAGGAAATCGTTTGTGTCATCCTGACTGGTGCAGGGGACCGTGCGTTTATGGCAGGAGCGGACATTAAGGAGTTTCCGAGTTTGATAGGGAAAAAGGGAATCAAATCACAATTCATGGAATCACATGCTGTTCTGAATAAACTTGATGATTTTCCAAAGCCGGTGATTGCTGTATTAAATGGGCTGACGTTCGGCGGAGGCTGCGAGCTTGCGTTGACGTGCGATATACGAATTGCAGAAGAACACGTTCAAATCGGATTGCCTGAAATTAAACTCGGTCTATTCCCCGGAGGCGGCGGGACCCAGCGGCTTCCTAGAGTAATAGGGGAAGCGCGGGCAAAGGAAATGATGTTTACCGGAGATCCGATTGATTCAGCCAAAGCGAAAGAAATCGGCTTGGTGAATGAAGTCACGGCAAAAGGAGAGGGCCTTCAGCATGGCTTGAAGCTCGCTGCTAAAATCAGCCGCTTTTCATTGCCTGCCCTCTCAAGAATTAAACGCTCTGTCGATGAAGGACTTGGTGTTTCCTTAAAGGATGGGCTGGAACGGGAGGCCGAGCTTTTTGAGGAGGTTTTCCAGACGGACGATATTAAAGAAGGCGTACAGGCGTTTATTGAAAAACGGAAGCCGGAATTTACCCACCGCTAAGGAGGCATAACGACATGCATGATGAGATAAAGGTTAAAGTCAGATTTTGTGAAACCGATGTCTTAGGACACGTGAATAATACGAGCTATTTCATCTACATAGAGGAAGCAAGGGTTCAGTTTTTTGGAAAACTGGGCTCTCCGTTAACGGCGGATAATTGGCCGTTTATCCTCGCTTCTGCTTCCTGTGATTTTATGGAGCAGGCCTATTTCAATCAGGAGCTGATTGTGAAAACGGCAATTTCAAAGGTAGGCGGGAAAAGCTTTCATCTCGAACACATCATTGAAGATGCAAACAGCGGAAAAATGATTGCAAAAGGAAAAGCAGTGATTGTCTATTTTAATTTTACACTGCAGAAGAGTGAAGAAATCCCGGATGAGCTTCGGAGCGTGCTTGAAAAATATTTGGCTCACGCCTAAAAAGGGAGGCTGCATGGATGTCCTATACAATCCCTGTAAGAGAAGGGGAAGAGCTTCAGCTGCAGGCGCTGGAGCGTTATTTAAAAGAGCGGTTCCCGGATATTTCGGATCAGCCGCTGCAAATCGAGCAATTTGGAGCGGGTGCTTCCAACCTCACCTATGCATTAAAAGCGGGAGACTGGGAGGCGGTGCTGAGAAGACCGCCGCTTGGTCAAGTGGCGCCAAAGGCTCATGATATGCAAAGGGAGTTTAGTATATTAAAAGCGCTGCATCCGCTGTTTCCTGAAGCCCCTAAGCCTTTCTTATATGAAGAAGATCCTTCAGTGGCAGGCAGTTCTTTTTTCCTGATGGAAAGAAGAAGAGGGGTCATGGTGGATACCGCCCTTCCGAAAGGTATGGAAATGACGGAAGAAAAGGGGAGGATGCTTTCTGAGCTTATGGTGGATAAACTCGTTCAGCTCCACTCCATTCCTTATCAGGATTCAGATTTAATCCATCTGAGCAAGCCGGAAGGATTTATGGAACGTCAGGTGGGCGGCTGGATTGAACGATACCACCGGGCAAAAACCGATGAAATCGAAGCGGTGGACTCCTTGACCGGGTGGCTCGAAAAGAACCTTCCTGCGTCCGGTTCTCCATCTGTCATCCATTATGATTACAAGCTGAACAATGCTCTTTTTACTGAGGACTTATCGGGTATGGCGGGTTTATTTGATTGGGAAATGGCGACCATCGGCGACCCGCTTGCTGATCTTGGAGCAGCAATGAGCTACTGGGTAGAGGAGGATGACCCGGATTCACTCAAATTCGGCTTTGGGAAGCCTTCCATTACCGTTCACCCAGCCTTTTATTCCAGACAGCAGTTTGCAGAACGCTATGCAGAGAAAAGCGGCCGCAATTTAGAAGAATTTCCTTATTATCTGGCATTCGCTTATTTTAAGCTCGCCGTGATCTGCCAGCAGATTTATTACCGTTATCAAAAGGGCCAGACAAAGGATAAACGCTTCGCTAAGTTTGCGCCGTTTGTCCGGACTCTAGTTGATCAGGCTTTGATTACCGCAAATGGCGTGAAGCATGGGTAAAATCCATGTTCTTATGAAAAAGGAAGAGATTGAGCCGGAGAAGCTCGCCGGAAAAATCGCTGTCGTATTTGATGTGCTGCTGGCGACAACCACCATAACAAGCGTCCTTTCCAACGGGGCAAAGGAAGTTATTCCTGTGCTGAACGGAGAAGAAGCAAGGAAAGCAGCAGCATCACTTGAGGGGAATTCGTTTGTGCTGATCGGGGAGTACGAGGGCAAGACGATTGAAGGGTTTCTCGATCCAGGACCTTCTGCATTAAAAAACCATGTTTCCGGAAAAACGGCTATTCTCTCCACCACTAATGGAACCGTCGCTATCCGGAATTCTGCCCCTGCAAAGGCGGTGTATGCTGCCAGCCTTCTTAATTCGAAGGCAGCGGCATCTCATTTGATTTCGGAACATTCTGAAGAAACCTTGATTCTTATATGTTCCGGATCTTCCGGACAATTTTGTGTGGAGGATTTCCTTGGTGCCGGCTATTTGATTGAACTTCTTACACTGGGTTCAACATGGGATTTGACCGACTCAGCGCTTGCTGCAAAGCTCTTTTATTCAAGCCTTAAAAGTCAAAAGACAGAAATCATGTCTGCCTCAAGAGTTGGAAAGATGCTCAGCCAATACGGATTTGCAGAAGAAATTGCCTATGCGGCCCAAACGGATGTTTATGAAGTCCTGCCCGTTTTAAAAAACAGATCGCTAAAGCGTTTTAAGCAGATACCCTGAAAGCCTGGGCTTCATTCCGATGAGTATGGGGTGAGGCATGCAAGATACGGTTTTTAAAAAGGCTACGTTAAAGCATGGTGCTGATTTTTTAATACCTGTTGATTGGAGTGGAAGGCGTGAGACTCCGAGCTTTATAGGAGCGGGACAGGTGAGACCCCGCAGGCGCAAAGCGGCGAGGAGGCTCACCGCCCGCCCAAGGATAAGCGAGCGCCTGCAACGGAAATCAACAGCCAAGTCCAACAGAGCTATTAAAAAAGGAGAGTGAAAGAATTGCAGACAGCCTCTGTGAAAATTAAAGGCGGAAGCTTTATGTATGAAGCTTCAGATCACCGCACCATCTTCACACCTGAAGACTTTACCGATGAGCAGAAAATGATGGCTTCCACAGCGCGGACTTTTGTTGAAAGGGAAGTGGATCCATACCGTGAAGAAATAGAAGAACAAAATTTTGACCGGGTCGTCGGGCTTTTGCATAAAGCAGGGGAGCTTGGCCTGCTTGCCCATAGCATTCCAGAGGAATACGGCGGACTGGGATTAGACAAAATCACCAAAGGAATCGTCGGAGAAGTGATTGGTAGAACGAGCGGCTACGGGGTCGCCCACTCCAATCACACGTGTATTGCAACCCTGCCTATTACTTATTTTGGAACGAAGGAACAGAAAGCTAAATATCTTCCGAAGCTTGCGTCCGGTGAATATATCGGAGCGTATTGCCTGACCGAGCCCGGTTCTGGATCGGATGCACTGGCTGCTAAGACGACAGCTGTTCTGAATGAAGCCGGATCGCACTATGTTCTGAACGGATCGAAGCTGTACATTACGAACGCTGCTTTTTCGGACACGTTTATCATTTACGCTAAAATTGATGGCCAGCATTTCTCTGCCTTTATCGCTGAAAAAAACTTCCCGGGTTTATCCTTAGGACCAGAAGAGAAAAAAATGGGAATCAAAGGCTCGTCAACTAGAACGGTGCTGCTGGAAGACTGTCTTGTACCGAAAGAAAATCTTCTTGGGGAGCCGGGAAAAGGTCATGTGATCGCCCTGAATGTTTTAAATCTGGGCAGGTTTAATCTAGGTTCAGCCTGTATGGGAGCATCCAAGCATGCGCTTAAGCTCGCAATTGAATTTACGAAAGGGCGCTTTCAGTTCGGGCGCAGCATCGCAGACTTTCCGGCAACGAAGGAAAAACTCGCCCTAATGGCCTCGAGAATTTATGCGGCGGAGTCGATCCAGTATCGAACGGCAGGTCTCCTTGAGGATGCTCTTGGTGATTTATATGAAACAGAGGATCACAGGCTGATTGGAAAACAGATGATGGAGTACGCTGCCGAATGCGCAATCTGCAAGGTGTTTGGTTCAGAAACCCTCGATTATGCGGCAGATGAATCCCTGCAACTGCATGGAGGTGCAGGCTTTATTCAGGAATATCCGATCGAGCAGGTGTACCGTGATTCACGGATCAACCGGATTTTTGAAGGGACGAATGAGATCAATCGTCTTTTGCTGCCTACTCACTTTTTGAGGAAGGCTGCAAATGGAGAGGTTGAATTTGAAAGCTTGATAAAAAATGCGTATGCAGCCCTTCAGGAAAACATGGAAAGCAGGGATGTGCTCCTTGGAAAGGCAGAAAATCTGGTTGCAGCGCTCCGGAATACCCTGCTTGTCTGCTTTGGAGCCGCCTTTGAAAAATACGGCGGGAAAATGACAGAAGAACAGGAGACACTTTTGAAACTGTCCAATCTGTCAGCTGCTTTGTTTTCAGCAGAATCCTCTCTGCTTCGCGCTAAAAAGGCGCTTGATGCAACAGGAGAAGAAAGAGCAAAGCTAATGGTGAGCCTATGCCAAACGGCAGCCGAGGAAGCATTGTATGAAGGCGAAGCATTAGCCAAGCAGCTCGTTCATCAATTAGTGGCCGATGACCGGAAGAACCTTCTTCTTTCCCGGATCAGCTTTACATTTGCTGAACTTGGTTCTGCAAACCGGGTAGAAAGAAACCGTTTTATAGCGGACGCTCTTCTGCAAAAAGGATCTTATACCGTTATCTAGGGAGGAAGAAACTTCATGCGTTTTTCACAGCGGACAGCAGTAGTAACTGGCGGCGGCAGCGGAATAGGGATGGAAACGGCCTGTATGCTAGCCAAAGAGGGAGCCAAGGTAATCCTTGTCGGACGGACCGAGGATAAGCTCGCAAAGGCTGCAGCGTATATAAATGAACAGACAGTACAGGAGAGCGCCGTGTTTTTCAGGGCAGATGTGACGAACGAAGAAGAGATTCAAGCGTTAGCCCAATATGTAAAGGAAGCCGGTTCGCTCGATATTCTCGTTAACAATGCCGGAGGCTCCGGGCAATCCAAAATCCTTGAAACTTCATTAGAAAATTGGGACGAGGTTCAGTCCCTGAACCTGAGAAGCGTTTTTCTTGTGAGCAAGGTGCTTGGGAAACTCATGATTGAGAGCAGCAAGGAGAAAAGGATGGATCGTGCGATTGTGAATGTAGCTTCTCTTTCTGGCTATAAAGCAGGTTCTCATATTCCTCATTACAGCGCAGCCAAGGCAGGTGTAATTAATTTTTCTAAGGCCCTTGCCCTGGAACTTGCACCGCATGGAATCCGGGTCAACTCCGTTTCACCTGGATTTACGGAGACGCCTTTAACCGAAGAAGGATTGCAAAACACTCAATTTGCAGCTGCGATTGAAAAAAACACGGCACTTCGGCGAGTGGGCAAGGCAGAGGAAATCGCCCATGTCATTGCTTTTGCTGCATCTGAGCAGGCGTCCTATATGACAGGCTCTGATTTGCTCGTTGATGGAGGCTGGCTCATTAAATAAGAGGAGGAAATTCAATGTCCCATTTATTAGTTGAACAAAGCGGACCGGTTTTATCGATCACGATGAACCGGCCGGAATCGCTAAATGCCTTTAGTGCAGAAATGATTGTTGGAATCACCGAGGCGCTTCGTATGGCAGAGGCAAATGAGGAAATTAAAGCCGTGATTTTGTCGGGGGCTGGCCGCTCATTCAGTGCCGGCGGGGATGTCAAAACAATGGGGCAGGTGAACGGGCAGCAGATTTATGAACACCTGGGAAAATTGAATGAATGTATCCTTGCCATTAAAAACCTTAGCAAGCCCGTCATTGCTGCAGTCCATGGTTTTGCAGCAGGCGCTGCGTTTAACCTGGCGCTTGCCTGTGATTTTATCTTTGCAGCGGAGGACAGCAAATTCGTTATGAGCTTTGCCCAGGTGGGGCTGATTTCCGATGGTGGAGGCCTTTACTTTCTCCCTCGATTGATCGGGCCGCAGCGGGCGAAGGAACTATTTTTCAATGCGGAGCCAATTGATGCAGAGACGGCAAAGTCTTACGGCATCGTCAATCACACGGTTCCGCTTCAACAGCTAAAGGATGAGGTGAGCTCCTACGCTTTCCGTCTTTCCCAAGGACCGCTCCAGGCATTCGGCCAAATGAAGCGGATTATTGAACAGGCCTCCTATTCCCGATTAGAGGACATTCTTGAGCAGGAAAGGCTGACACAGCCGATGATGATTGAAACAGCTGACCATCAAGAGGGTGTCTTGGCATTTAAAGAAAAAAGAAAACCGGAATTTCAGGGAAAGTGAGGAGAAGAAGATGAAAGCCATTCAGCTTAATGAATATGGCGGTCCAGAAGTGATGAAGGTCGTCGATCTTGAAACACCAAGCCCGGGGGAAAAAGAAGTATTGATTAAAATTGAAGCAATCGGAGTGAACTATGCGGATACAGCAAGGCGCGAGGGACAATATGTCATTGATACGCCGCTCCCTTTTGTTCCGGGAGCTGAGGTGGCTGGAACAATCGTTGAAACAGGGAGTGAAGTAAAGAGGTTCAAAAAAGGGGATAAAATTGTCACCCTCCTTGGAACATCACGAGCTACGGGGTATGCGGAATATACAGTAGCAGACGAGCGCGGTCTCATTCCCGTTCCCGCCGGCGTGGATCTTCATCATGCGGTAGCAATGCCGCTGCAAGGTTTAAGTGCCTATCATGTTTTGAAAACGATGGGACGGCTTGAAGAGGGAGAAACGGTTCTTATCCATGCGGCAGCGGGAGGAGTAGGCTCGATTGCAGTTCAGCTTGCCAAGCTTTTTGGAGCAGGGAAAATCATTGCAACAGCCAGTACAGAAGAAAAGCGTCAGGCTGCATTAAGTCTTGGTGCAGACGAGGCTGTCGATTATACGATGGAAGGCTGGGAAAAAGAAGTACTTAACTTTACTGAGGGAAAAGGTGTGGATGTGGCGCTTGAAATGGCCGGAGGGGATATTTTCAGAAAAACCCTTTCCTGCATGGCGCCATTTGGCCGTCTCGTCATTTATGGAGTAGCGAGCGGAGAACAGGCAAAGCTGTACCCCTCCTCACTTATGGGGCAAAATCTTTCTGTGATCGGTTTCTTCCTTCCGCAAATGATGCGAAAGAAAGAGCTTTACACACAAAGCCTGCATGAACTGCTTGGATTCTTAAGCGAAGGGAAGCTGCAGCTGACAATAGGAGGCGTCTACCCGCTTGAGGAAGCGCCGGAAGTTCACCGGATGCTTCAAGGGCGTAAAACGAAAGGAAAATTGATTTTGGTGCCGTAACTGTGAAAAAAGCCAGAGGAAGCAATCCTTTGGCTTTTTCCGCTCTCCTTTTCAGGAATCAAAAAGGGACTGCCCCATTAGGACAGCCCTTGATCATTAATTCGTATTTTTGCCCCCGCCATTTAATCCTTCTTTAATCAGCTCGTTAACTTGAGTGTTCGCAAGCATTCCAAGATGGCCTGGTCCGCTGATTTGAACGTTTTTCGCTCCTTGAAGGGGGGATAGCCATTTATTTACCACGTAATCGTTCGTGCTGTAAATGGAAGTATAGAGAATTTTATGGTTGGGATCGCTGCCGGCAGGCGCTTTCGATGTAACCATTTTATTTGGTGAGCCAAATGTTACGACGTCGTCTACTTTGCTTCCGCCGCTATTTAGAATATAAGTGAGGGCATTCGGTCCTCCCATGCTGTGTCCCACAATATCAACCTTGCTTTTGCCGGTTTTCTTGAGAACTTCATCTACATATGCAGCAAGCTGCTTGGCGTTATTCTTGTTATTTCCTGACTTATCGCGCATTTCAATTGCAAAGAGTTCGCTATCGGACCAGCCTTGTGTTTTTAAGTAATTTTCAATGCTGTAGAAGCTGGTGCCGATTCCGCCTGCACCGTGAATGAAAATTACAGGATTTTGGTCATCAGCCTGCGCTTTGGATACAGATGGCTGGATGGTTAAAGCTGAGAAAAGGATAGATGTGGACGCAATGAGTGAAAGCAGCAATCTATGATTCTTCATGATTTCCTCCTATAGGTTTGGCTGTATTTTTTACTAACTTAATTTTCTTTTAAATTGGGAGGACAAACAAGCGGCAATTTTTTCTAATCCTGTTGAGAGGCATCAGGAGCCCATCTTTTTTTCATGTCGAATTAAAAAGAAGAAAAAAATACGGTACTTTAAAGGAAAAAGACACAACGTCTAGAAATTCAAGAAAGTAAGCGTTTACAATACATGGGATGAGGTGGATAAATTGAATCAGGATCATTTTAAATTTTGGCCGGTAAGAACCTCCACAACACTGACTTTGCCGGAAACCACTCTATATCACAATCTTGAGGTTACGGCTTCCAGATATCCCGGAAAAACAGCCATCGATTATTACGGAAATGAAATGAGTTTTGCAGATTTATTAAAAGAAGCAGATGAACTGGCTGGTTTTCTGCAGCAAAAAATGAATGTGACAAAAGGAGAGAGTGTTCTTCTCTATATGCAGAACTCCCCTCAATTTATTATTGGGTTTTATGCGATCCTTAGAGCGGATGCAGTGGTCGTTCCGATCAATCCAATGAACACCGCAGATGAACTCAGTTTCTATGTAAAAGACTGTGAAATAAAAAGTGCCATAGTGGGGCAGGAATTATATGACCGTGCTGCACCGCTAATAAAAGAAGGCTTGATTACACAGGTCGTGGCTGCTGCCTATTCTGATTATGCAGGGAATCACGAGGTGAAATTGCCGGAAGAGGTACGTGCAGAAAGAAGAATGTTTAATGAGGAAGGACATTATTTATGGAAGGAGGCAATAGGTGCAGGGTGCATACCACTTCCGTCCGCTTCAGGACCGGATGATCTAGCTGTTATGCCTTATACGTCCGGGACGACAGGATTGCCAAAAGGCTGTATGCATACAAATCGTACCGTCCAGGCAAATACATTCGGTGGATACCACTGGCTCAATGCAACATCCGATGCCGTCAGCCTTGCAACCCTTCCGCTCTTTCATGTTACCGGAATGATCCATAGCATGCATATTCCGATTTTGTCAGGGGCAACCATGGTGCTGATGACAAGATGGGACCGTGAATACGCGCGGAACATCATCCGTGAAAAAAAGGTCAGCAACTGGGTCAACATTAGTACGATGCTCATTGATTTCCTGGCCAACCCGAACCTGAAAAAGGAAGATATGGCGTCACTTCAGGGACTTGCGGGTGGAGGCGCGGCTCTTCCGGCAGCGGTAGGAGAAAAGCTGTTCAATCTGACAGGCCTCCATTTTGTCGAAGGCTATGGGCTTTCAGAAACCATTGCCCAGACTCATTTTAATCCGCCGGATCGTCCAAAGCTGCAATGCCTCGGCATTCCCTCCTTTGATGTGGATGCAAAAATTATAGACCCTCTTACTCAGGAAGAACTGCCGGCAGGCGGAGAAGGAGAAATTGTTGTGAACGGTCCGCAAGTTTTCCTTGGCTACTACAACAGGCCGGAGGAAAATGAGCAGGCATTTATTGAGATTGATGGAAAAAGATATTTCAGGACAGGTGATATCGGCAAAAGAGACGAGGAAGGCTATTATTTTATGGTCGACCGCGTGAAGAGGATGATTAATGCATCAGGGTTTAAAGTATGGCCGGCGGAAGTAGAATCACTGCTTTATAAGCATCCGGCAGTTCAGCAGGCCTGTGTAGTAGGAATTCCGGATGAGAGAAGAGGAGAGACCGTAAAAGCGTTTGTTGTTCTGGCACAGGATAGACTGGATACAGCTCCTGAGGAAATCATAGACTGGGCGAAGCAGAATATGGCTGATTACAAGTATCCAAGAGTCATTGAATTTAGGGATTCTCTGCCGATGACTTCAAGCGGAAAATTACTGTGGAGACAGCTGCAGGAAGAAGAACACCAAAAGGTGAGCGGAGGAATCGAGCGATGAATCATGGATTAGAAACGGTAACTGGAGCCATCCATGCAGATGAGCTGGGGAAAACTCTCATCCATGAGCACTTTTTATTCGGCTATCCGGGATACAGCGGAGACTTGACGCTTGGCGGTATGAATACAAAAGAAGCTCTGGAAACCGCTGAAACAATTGCCCTGTCGTTAAGAAGCTTCGGAGTCGAAACCGTTGTGGATCCTACTCCGAATGAATGCGGGCGAAATCCGGAATTTTTAAAAGAGGTATCGGAAAGGACAGGCTTGCAGATCGTATGTGCAACAGGCTACTACTATGAAGGGGAAGGAGCCACCCCGTATTTCAAGTTCCGCCAGCAGCTTGGAACAGCGGAGGATGAAATTTTTGAGATGTTCATGGAGGAGCTTACGGAAGGAATAGGGAAATCAGGAGTCAGAGCAGGAGTCATCAAAGTTGCCTCGAGCAAGGATATCATTACCCCTTATGAAGAGATGTTTTTCCGGGCGGCTGCAAAAGCTCAGAAGGAAACGGGAGCCGTCATCCTAACCCATACACAGGAAGGGACAATGGGTCCGGAACAGGCAGAGCTTCTTATATCAGAAGGAGCCGTGCCCGAAAAAATAGTCATCGGCCATATGTGCGGAAATACGGATCCTGCTTATCACCGAAGGGCCTTGGAACGCGGAGTCTTTATCGGTTTTGACCGTTTTGGCCTCCAGGGAATCGTCGGGGCAAGGCCTGATGCAGAAAAAATAGAGACGCTCAGCGTTTTGCTGAAAGAAGGCTATAGCAATCAGATTTTGCTCTCACATGACACGGTGAATATCTGGCTGGGCAGACCGCCTGAGCTCCCAGAGGAAATCGCTGTACAATTGAGAAACTGGCATCCGGTCCATTTATTTGAAAACATTCTGCCACAGCTGATTGACCGCGGATTTTCAGAAGAGGAACTCGAGGAGCTTTTCACTAAAAATCCGCAGCAGCTGTTTTTTCAAAAGCAGCAGGCGGATATCCGTTAAATGAAGCAGACGCCCCGGAATTCCGGAGGCGTCTATTTGTCAGTTCTTAATATATCCGATTTTTTCAACGAGCTCCTGCCCCTGAGATCCTTTCATCCATTCAAGAAACGGCGGGATTGTTTTCTTTTTGTTTGATTTTAAGGTAATCGCATAAAGAGATGCGGTAAAAGGATATTTTTCACTTGCGATATTCTCCGGGCTTGGGCTGATTCCGTTAATGGAAAGCAGTTTAATCTTTTCATTTTTTTTCATTCCGGTTGCGAAAAAACGGAATGAAAAGCCGATGGCATTATCAAAATTTCTGTAATCCGCAACCTGCTCGATGATACCGCCCATTCCAGCAGGGGTTTCTTCCTTCAATGGCTTAATGATTGGTTGATCACCCATGATTTTCTCCAACAGAGTCTGGCTCCCGGAATCTGCTGGCCGCTGGAATGCTACAATGTCTTGAGATTTGCCGCCGAGCTGAGACCAGTTCTTAACCTCACCTGAGTAGATCGATTGAATCTCGGAAACCGATAAACTGTCAATCTGATTCTCCGGATTGACAAAAAAGACAAATGCCTCTTTTCCTATCGGGGTCATAATGAGCTCCAACCCGGCTTTTTCAGCCATTTTGCGCTGTGCTGAAGACGGTTCAGCCCCGAAATAAATATCCACTTCCTTTGAGAGCAATCGCTCAAAAGCATAGATGGTATTGGTAAAGCTGATAATCTCCTTTTGATCATTAGCTGCTTTAGCATTTTCGTAGACGGAATTGGCAAAAGCGGAATAAACCGGATAAGCTGCTTCTGCCCCGTCCATTACAGGCATTTGCTTAGGATCTTTAATCACATAGGTTGAGGTTTCGTCCAATTTAGGAAGAATATGATCAGGATTTGACACCCTATATGGAGACAAATCTGTGCTGGAGTAGCCGCCGCCGTAATCAAATCCATAGGAGGGAAGAACACTCTTGCTCCGCTGCCATTGAACGGCCATTCCAGAGCCAATTGCCAACAGGACAATGGAAAACAGGATAAGGGTATTCCTTCTTGAAATCATATGTAATTTTTTCACCGAGGCAAACTTAATCACGATAGGCAGAACAAACGCCAGTTCAAAAGCAAGCGGAGCCCATAGAAAAATCCGTCCTTCCCCTTCCATGTTGGCCACAAACAAAACAGGTAAAAAAGCAAGGTGAAGAAGGGAATAGAACATCCATAGGCTTTTCCCAAGTGCCCCTCCAGTGATGAAAATAAAAATTGCCCAAAGTGACGCAGTGTAGGCAATGGGAAGGAAGCAATAAAAAAAATTTTTTTCTTCTAGCTTGCGTGATGTCAGCCATCCGTACAAAAGTCCGCCGGTGACTAAAGAAATAAGAGACGCCAGCAATGTGCTATTTATTACAGAGGTAAGAAACAATGCCAAAATGGAAAAACCAAACTGAAATAACCCTGCTTGTAAAAACAACAACTTTTTCACTTAAGAGTACTCCTCCAATATTCGTTTGATAGAATTGTAACTTTTAAACTCAAATGGAACAATAAGGAAAAGTGATGATTTTATTCTTATATGAGGAGACCCCCTTCAGATTTCATAAAGGGGGAGAATTCAAATTTTTTTTACGTCTTTTTGAATGAGTCTCGAGAGCTGCAGCATGGTAACAGGAAGAGTGGACCTTGAGCTGAAGGCCAAATATTTCGGTTCCCAGCGGCTTGCGAACTTTTCTTTGTATTTTCGAATTCCTTCAAACTGATAAAAATATTGGCCATGCTTATAAACTCGTGCCGCTGCTTTTTCACTCCAGAAGGCGTACTTATTCTGCCCGACATTTGATAATGGAGCCATTCCGAGATTAAACCACTTATAGCCCTGTTCCTTCATATGAAGCATGACGGAGACGAAAATCATATCCATTGTGCCGCTCGGGACCTCTCGTGAATGCCTCATCAAGTCAACGGATATGGTCTCACCGTCATATACAGGGATGATGGTTGCAAATCCAATTAACGTCCCCGATCCATCTCTTAATATAGCTACCGGTGCCCGCTGAACATAGTCCCTGTCAAAAAAGCCTAAGGAAAATCCTTTCTCTTTTCTGCCTCTCAGCCAGTCTGAAGAAACATTCTCAAGTTCCTGAATAAACGAATCCGAAAAAGGAGGTTCGGCAATTGCAAAAACATATCCTTCTCTTTCAAATTTATTTCTCACGGTACGCATATTTGTTTTTTTCTTTCCAGTCAGCGTGAATTCTTCAAGATTCACATACGCCTCTTCACCAAGCTTGAAAAACTGATAGCCATGTTCATGGTATAACGAAAGCCAGTCCTTCTCTGTTTGATAGAAAATGGGTGTGAAACCTCTCGTATCAGCGTATTCCCGAAGCTCGGTAATGGCATTGCCGAACGATTTGTTATTCCCGATCGGATCTCCGAGCACCACTAATTTATCAGAATAAACGGTGTACATCATAAAAACGTCACGGTCTTTATTCCAAAAATAATCTTTATCCCCCATAAAAGCCAAATGAGTTAACACATTCCCGTTCGTGTTTTCCAAAAACTCCAGCAGCTCAGCAGAATCTCTTGCCATTTGTTCCTTTTTCGTTAAAAAGGAGAAGCCGATTGTGTAAAAAAGGATCGCAAGAATAAAACCTGCTGCTGCTGTAAGAACCAGCTCTCCGGGTGTCTTTATCAGAACGTCCTTTACAGAAGCGGGCAGAGAAAGCCGTTCAAACGGCTGATCGAAGAAACCGATCGATACATAGCCGAACAAAGAACAAATCGTCAGCGCCATCATATAAATTGAAGCTTTCCACGAAAAAGGGTGACGTTCCCGGTAAAAATGATTTTTTGAAAATCTTAAGAGGGCAAGAATGGCGAATAAAAAAATAGACTCTTCATAATCCAGTCCTTTTGAAAAGGTAAACAGAGCTCCTGCCAATAAAGCAATATAGGTTAGCACATAAGCACTTCTCACTTTAAGCTGAATGGAGCGGGATAGTAAAAGCAGTGATATTCCAGCTGTTACAGACAAAAGATCGGAAATAGTGAGAAAGGGTTCAGATAAAAGCTTTTCTGCAAATGTAATCCTCTCAACAATTCCAGGTGTTGCGGCAGATAATAGAAGGAGAACGCCGCTAAGGAAAACTAAAACAGCCAGGGCCCAAAAGCTTAAATTAGGAATAAGCGAATTTGGAATAAAGGAGAACCGTTTCATCCATTTGTTATTTTTGAACGGATCGACCGTATATCTCGTTTGAGAGTAAGCTTCCGGTAAAGCGAATAACAGACCTATAATAAAAGGGACAAGAGAGTAAAAGACCCGATAAAAAAGCAGAATGATTAAAATTTGGCTGTCATCTGCACCAGCATGATTCAAACCGACTAACAGCAGCAAGTCGAATGAACCAATACCCCCGGGAACTAAACTAATGACGCCGGCAATTGAAGCAATAACGAACACCGCCAGCATGGAAATGAAAGGGAGATTTGTCCCTGTTATTAGGGCGATGGACCAAAGTACAAATGCTGCTGAAAGCCATTCCAACAGGGAGCTTGCGATTCCCGATGCTGTCCATCGATTTAATGCGAAATGAGCTTTTTTATCCTTTAAAATAAGAAAAATAAGAAGGTAAACCGGCAGATATAGGGCCATTCCCCATAATGCAAATTTCACCCATGGATGGCTATTATACATCGGTGTCCTATAACCTTCTGAAATAAGAGGCAGCCATGCAAGAACCGAAAGCCCGGTTAACATAATCGGCAACAGCCAAATAATAGAAGAGAACAGCTTAGATGAATCCTTTACGTGTTTATGAAGCAATAAACCTCGTAAACTTGCACCTGCAAGACCGCCAAAGCCTATGACACTATTAAATGTATTGGCAATCCAAGAGATCTTTAAAAAGGTATGCCAAGACAAAGAGATTCTTAATTTTCTGATTAACACAAGGTCATATACCATTAATGCTGAGACTCCGGTTAATCCTATTAGCAGCATTGAAACGATTTGAACGGGTTCAAGGGATTTCAGCTCGATTAACAGCCGGGAAGGATTGATCTGGGCAATTTCATTCTTTCCCTCTATATAAATAAAAATGATGATGATAAACGGGATTAAAATCTTAGCCAATTTGACTAAGTTGAAATGCTTTCCCATAATAATTCTCCTTTGCGCACAACCCTATAAAATCTTCATTTAAATAGGCGATGTAAATGATTTTAACGTACGCCTGCTTCAAATAGCTGAACAGATTTTTTTGATTTTAATATGCAGAATTAATTGAGGTTCTTTCTGTATGAGTCAATCTTTTCTTCAAGCATTATATCGGTAGCTGACAAAACAGTGAGCTGATCCTGGATGCTTTTTCGATGCTGCTCTAAAAGCTCAAGCCTTGCCAGGTTTGTATGCTGGCCTTCTTTAAATAATTGAGCATATTCTTTAATTTTTGCTACAGGCATTTTGGTTTCTTTTAATTTAAGGACAAATTGCAGCCATTTAAGATGCAAGTCGGAATATATTCGATCTCCATTGGATTTGCGATCCGGTTCAATGATTGCTTCTTTTTCATAATATCTTAATGTATGGGTACTGACTCCCAAAGCTCTTGCAGCTTCGCTTATTGTATACATGATTGCCTCCAAATTTGACTTAGAGTTAACTCTAATCAGTATAATGAAAATGGTAAAGAACCACAATATAAAATGCAGAATAGGAGGAGATCATATGAAGTATACGGTAATTACAGGTGCCAGTTCAGGGATTGGTTATGAAGCAGCTTTGGCTTTCGCAGCCCGCGGGAAACATTTAATTATTACTGCTCGCAGAGAGGACGAGCTTCAAAAGCTGAAATCAGAAATCCAGAGTCTGAATCCTGATCTTGATGTGGTGATACGCATAGCTGATCTGTCTTCATCAGAGGAAGTGTACAATTTTTACGAAGGACTTAACGAGTATGATCTAGAAACGTTCATTAACAATGCAGGGTTCGGAAATTTTGCATCTGTTGCAGAGCAAAACTTAAACAAAATTCAAACAATGCTGCATCTGAATATTGAAGCATTGACGATTTTATCCTCACTTTTCGCAAGAGACTACTCTGATAAAGAGGGCACACAGTTGATTAACGTTTCATCAGGAGGCGGTTATACCATCGTAGCCGATGCCGTTACCTACTGCGCGACAAAGTTTTATGTGAGTGCTTTTACTGAGGGTCTTGCACAGGAACTTAAATCAAAAGGTGCTCCTATGCAGGCAAAAGTACTTGCTCCTGCTGCAACAGAAACGGAGTTTGCCAAGCGCTCGATGGACCTTGACAGCTTTGAATATGAAGGAGCCGTGCCGAAATTCCATACGGCCAAAGAAATGGCCGGCTTCATGCTTGATCTGTATGACAGTGAAAAAACAGTCGGACTTGTGAACGGAGAAACGTATGACTTCGAACTGAAGGAACCGGTTTATCCTTACGCAGACCGGAATCGCAGATAAAGAGTAAGAGGCGCTGGATCGCGGATCCGGCGCTTTTTTTTTGCTCTCGCATTCATGGAAAATGAAAGCCAATACCTCCCTGATAAATGATATAGTTAGAGAAGCTGATTTTAGAAACGCTATAGAAAGAAGGATAATGATTTGGAAGCTTCTCTAGCAAAAAAACGATCTGTGAAATTGAATTTTTATATGTTTTATTTCCTTGTGTTTTTCGGTATTGGGTCCCTCTCTCCGCTTCTTTCGGTTTATTTACGGGATGAGATTGGTCTTTCAGGGAGCCAAATCGGAATGGTTCTTTCAATCAGTCCGGTTGTGATGATTCTGATTCAGCCAGTCTGGGGAATATTGAGCGACGTCACGAAAAAGCCTGTTCACCTCCTCACCGCAGCAATTGCAGTGACGGCTTTGATGGGAATTGCTTATTCGGCCGTTTCAAGCTATTCTCTCATTATTGGCGCCGCAGCGATGCTCGCCATATTCCAGGCAGCCATTATTCCATTATCGGACAGCATCTCGATTAACTATGTTCAAAAAACGAAAATGGACTATGGTTCAATACGGCTTTGGGGAGCCATTGGATTTGCCGTATCGGTTCTGGCTGTCGGAAAACTGGCGGAAACCACCAGCCTGTCCGTTATTTTTTATACGTTTACTCTCGTAATGATTTTAGGGATGATTTTTGCGTGGCAGCTTCCGAGAGAAAGCAAACCAATTAAGGTGAGCTTTAAAAAAGGGATGAGTGATCTTGTCAAAGCACCATCGTATTTTATTTTTCTCGCTGTCGCTTTTTTGGTTCTCGGGCCAATCCTCGCCAACAATTTTTATTTTGGTATTTTCGTAGATGATTTAGGGGGAGGGCTTGCGGGAATCGGACTGGCATTCATGCTTGCTGCCGGAAGCGAAGCACCCGTTATGAAATTTGCAAACCGCTGGATTGGGAAATTTGGAATGAAACAGATTCTCCTTCTTGCCGCCATTGTTTCAATGGCCAGATGGTTCTTATATTTCTTTGAGCCCCCGCTTGCTCTCGTCTATGCAACAACGGTTGCGCAAGGGTTTTCAACAGGGTTGTTTATTCCCGCAGCTCTACAATATGTAAAAGATCTCGCTCCGGTGTCTGCAGGAGCTACAGCTATCAGTCTCTATTCAGCAGTAGGGAATGGTCTTGGCAACTGGTTTTGCACTTTTCTTGGCGGTTTTATTTTGGAGGCGTATTCCGTCTTTTGTGTCTATCTATTCTTTGGCATTTTATCGCTGCTGGCCGTTATCCTGCTGCTGTTTGTGAAGCAGCAGCCTGGCCCGCTTTAATTTATTGAGCCTCCTTATAAATAGGGGGCTTTTAATATGGTCGAAATAATAAAGACTTTTGAGCGTTAAAAATAGTCTATTGTCTGCCATTATTCTGTTTGGTATAGTATGGATGTAACTTTTTAAATACGTTTAATAAGTAGATTTATAGAGGAGGCAGATGTTTTGGATGACTCACTTTCAAATCCAAAAACAATCAAAAAAGCAATCATCCGAGGCATCCGTTTAAAATTAATGGAGCTTGGCAGTGCCACAAAGGCTGAACTTAGCCGGAAGCTGGATATTAGCTTTCCGACCATCAGCAAATTCCTCACACAGATGGAGAAGGATGGGGAGCTCTTAACAATGGGATTTGATGACTCAAGCGGCGGTAGAAGAGCCCGGAGGTATGTATATAATCCGGAGTACATGCTGGGATTGTCAGTCATTTTAGAAAAATCAGAGACGCATTATACCGTTTTTACCTGCTTAGGCGAGGTGAAGGAACATCGGATGTTAGAGAGTGTCTTAATGAAAGATTTGGACTTGCTAACCGGGCAAATGGAGAAAATTCTGCAGAGCTATCCTAACATTCGTTCCATTGCTATTGGAGTTCCCGGATCTGTCAAAGATGGCTGCGTCTTTTTCATTCCTGATTACGAGCTATTTGACCAATTTCATGTTAAAGAATATTTTGAGGATCGATTTTCCATTCCTGTAGCAGTTGAAAATGATATGAATGCTGCCGTTCTTGGTTACTACAAGAATAAGGGGGTGGCAGATGAATCCCTTGTTTATATGTATTCAGGAAAAAATGGACCAGGTGCAGGTATTTTGATAAATGGAGCTGTTATAAGGGGGAGCACCTTCTTTTCAGGAGAGGTTTCATTTGTTCCGCTGTATGATGACCGGAACTTTTTGCAGGCTCTTCAAAATGGGGCAGGCTTCAGGAATCCGGATTCTTCAAAGGGTATAGAATACGATGCCATAAGCAGAATGGCCGCTTCCTTTACTGCTATGATCAATCCCCGGTTCATTATTTTCAGCCAGGAGGAAGTGGACGAAGCGGCAATTAAAGAAATCGAACTTAGAAGCGCACACTATATTCCTGCAGAACACCTTCCAAAGCTCGTTATTAGTGATTGGAAGAGGGATTATCTATATGGGCTGCAAAGCCTTGGACTGGATTTAATGATTACCTGTCAGGTCAATGAGGGAAAGTGAAGGAGGACATTCATCTATGGCAACATTCTTTTTAATGATCATCTATTTAGCTTTCATCAGCTTAGGACTTCCGGATTCAGTACTCGGTGCAGCCTGGCCTGTCATGCAGGGAGACTTGGGGGAACCGATGGATCGGGCAGGCCTGCTTTTCATGACAATCGCTGCAGGAACCATTGTCTCCAGTCTGGCAAGCGGCAAAATTCTTGATCGGTTTGGTACAGGTCCTGTCACTCTTGTCAGCTGCCTGATGACAGCTGCTGCACTCCTGGGATTTTCTTTTTCACCCTCCCTCATTTGGCTCATGGTCTGCGCCATTCCCCTTGGTCTTGGGGCAGGAGCCATTGATACGGGCTTGAACAATTATGTGGCAATCCATTATAAAGCGCACCACATGAGCTGGCTGCATTGCTTCTGGGGTGTAGGAGCAACACTCGGTCCGATTATCATGGCGCAATCCATTTCTGCGGAAAATTCATGGAGAAACGGTTATCTCATCATTGCTTTGATTCAGCTTGCTTTAGCGGCCGTATTATTTTTTACCCTGCCTTTATGGAAACGTGCCGCGGATAAGAGTGAGCCTGTGAAAGAAGAAACAGCTGAAGCGGAACAGCCATCCGGAAAACAGGTCAAGGCCTATAAAATCAAGGGAGTTCATCTGGCTCTGTTTTCTTTTCTGTTTTACTGCGGTGCTGAAGCTGCAATAGGTTTATGGGGAAGCAGCTTTCTGGTGGATATGAAGGGGCTGCCTGCTGCAACCGCTGCCCAGTGGGTTTCCCTTTATTACGGCGGAATTACCGTTGGGCGCTTTATAACTGGCTTTATCACCTTAAAGGTAAGCAATCGTATTCTAATTTTAGCAGGACAGGGGATTGCGTTAGCGGGAGCAGCGCTATTGGTTCTGCCGCTGCCGGCTGGCTTCGCACTTGCAGGCTTTGTTTTGACCGGCCTTGGATTAGCCCCGATTTTCCCGTGCATGATGCATGAAACCCCGGTCCATTTCGGCAAAACGCACTCTCAGACAATCGTAGGCTATCAAATGGCCTTTGCCTTTACAGGGAATACCTTTCTGCCGCCTTTGCTGGGCATGGTTTCTGCACACACGACCATTGGAATCTTCCCGCTGTTTATCGTGGCTGTGATTGCCGCAATGATGTTCAGCTCTGAAAGATTAAACCGAATAATGAAGGAAAAAAGGCAATTGAAGGAAGAGAACCAGGCAGCCTATTAATTGCTTAAACTTCCGGACCAGCTGATTTTTTCCTGAACTCACCGGGAGTACAGCCCAGCTGTTCTTTAAATTTACTGTGAAAATAGGATACGCTTTTATATCCGCAGGCATCAGAAATAAATGCAACGGACAAGTCGGTATGCCATAAGAGCTCTTTAGCTTTGAACAATCGTTTCACTCCCAGATAAGCGGGGAGCGTCAAGCCGGTTACCCGCCTGAATATCCGGCTGAAATGCTCGGGACTAACTAAAGCCTGTTCAGCAAGGGCAGGCAGGGTTAGTTCATGATCTGTATAATGCAGATCAATATAGAATAGTACCTCCTTCATCCACAGTTCACTTTTGGACAGCTTTCCGGATGTTTCCGGAACAGCAGGCTGCTGTCTGGCAATCAGCAAAAGGATCCCCTGGAGATGAGTGAGCAAAGCATGACGGTATCCGGCTTCTTTCTTTTCAAGCTCCATATGCATGCGGAATAAATATTCTTTATGCTCTTTCATATGTTCAGCAAGGAGAAGGTAGTGGAATTCTTTTTGGGAAAAGGGGGACAGATAAGAAAAGAAGTCACCTAGCTCCGGGGATTGCATAAGTGCAGGATGAAATAAGATTACGTGGCAGAGAAATGGATTTCTCTTAGAAGGATTCGCATGATGAATGACATTTCCCGGAATAAGGAAAAGGTCATTCTTTTTCATTGGATAAAACTCTTTATCAATAAAAAAGGTACCTTGTCCATCCAGGACAAAAACGATTTCATACCAATCGTGAAAATGAGATAAATGCGGCTCCTGTTCGGGATTTCCCTTTAAGTGGTAAAAAAATACAAAGGGGAAGAGCGGATCAAAGCTGTGAGATTCTCTAACGGCATTCATGGATGAATCGTCCTTTCCGGTTTTCTACCTATCATATAGCAAAAGGAACAATGAAAACATCAAAAAAACGCACATTCATGCACAAAAAAACAAAACATTCCTTGTTCGCTAAACCTTATGATGATGTTAACAGGCCATAACGTCTGTAAATAAGGATGAAATGAGGGATTGGTTTGAAGAATCAATTGAAAGCGCTCCCGGATTTAAGCAGTGAGTATTTACTATCTCAGAAGCAAATACAAGAATACCAGGATAAAGGACATATTTGTGTAAGGGGTGCTGCTTCAAAGGAAGAAATGGAAGCTTATCGCGACGTGATTTATCAAAGAACGCTTGAACATACTGAAAAGCTTGCGCCTTTATCAGAAAGGGATACGTACGGAAAAGCCTTTGTACAGGTGATGAACCTGTGGGAGCAATCAGAGGATGTTAAGAAGTTTGTCATGGCGCGCCGGTTTGCCAAAATTGCGGCTGACCTGCTGGGTGTTGACGGGGTGCGGATATATCATGACCAGGCATTGTTTAAAGAGCCGGGCGGCGGTCATACACCATGGCATCAGGATCAGACCTACTGGCCGATTGACACGGATAAAACCATCACTATGTGGATGCCGCTTGTAGATGTATCGGATGAAATGGGTTCCATGTCGTTTGCTTCTGAATCCCATAAACGCGGATATATAAGCAAGCTTGGGATCTCGGACGAATCCCACCGGACGCTTGGCGATTATATTGAGGCAGAGGGGTTAGAAAAAGTGACGTACGGGGGAATGAACGCAGGAGATGCCACATTCCATTATGGATGGACACTGCACAGTGCGCCTGGCAATCCAACGGACCGGACAAGAGAAGTCATGACCATTATTTACATGGCAGACGGTACCACTGTATCGGAAATCGATCACGAAGCAAGGGAAAATGACTTAAAGCAGTGGATGCCCGGATTGAAAACAGGAGATAAAGTAAACAGTCCGCTGAATCCCCTTGTTTACTCCAAAGCAAAATGAAGTTGAAAAGAATCAAATCCCTGTGGGGGATGGAGGGTTCTCTCAGCGATCAGTTCAAAGCTGTCTCAGACGCAGGGTACAGCGGGATAGAATCCCCGCTGCCTGCTCCCGGTCAGCATAGTGAATTCATGGAACTGCTGCAGGAGCATCAGCTCGATTACGTTGCTCAAATTTTCGCAGAGGAAACAGGCAGTTTTGAAAAGCAGGTTGAAGAAGCAGTCAATTTCCAGCCCCTCCTAATCAATTCTCAAAGTGCGAAAGCTGATATGCCATACGAAGACCAACTGGATTTTTTTACAAAGGCTGTTGGAATTGAAAAACAGGCACAAATCCTTATCGGGCATGAAACACATCGTGGCAGAGCTATGTTCACCCCCTGGAATACAGAGCGATTGCTTAAGGATATCGAGGATTTAAGCATCACAGCGGATTTCAGTCATTGGGTATGTGTATGTGAGTCATTGCTGAACGATCAAGCCGATCGGCTTGATCTAGCTATTCAGCGAACCGTCCATATCCATACGCGGGTGGGGTTTACCCAGGGCCCGCAAGTACCTGATCCAAGAGCACCGGAATATAAAGAAGAGCTGGACATCCATTCAGATTGGTGGAGAAAGATTGCGGAAGCACACCGTCAAAAAGGAGCAGGAGCCTTGAGCTTTACGCCTGAATACGGTCCTCCCGGATACATGCATACCGAGCCTTTTACGAAGAGGCCATTAGCCGATTTATGGGAGATCTGCCTGTGGATGGGGAACTTTGTGGAAGAACGTTTGAAGGTCTAAATATGCCAAAAGGACTCTTGATGGAAGAGTCCTTTTAAAAGTATGCAGCGTCATATTGGTTTATGGAAAGGAGAGAGCTTGACTCATTAAGCCTTGAGATGGCATATCTGCTTCCCAGCTCAAGGCTGAAATGAATTCTGCCGCCTTTCCTCCATCAATTAGAAGAAAACAAATCAGTCGATAAGTAGCGTTCCCCTGTATCACAAGCTATACACACCACTGTATCCTCTGGCGTTAACCGTTTTGCCACCTCAATCGCGGCGAAGCATGCCGCACCGGATGATGGCCCCACAAGGATTCCTTCTTCTTTCGCCAGCCTTCTCGCCGTTGTATAGGCTTCTTCATCTTCTATGCGGAAAATTTCATCATATACTTCCTGATTCAATATAGATGGAATAAACCCGGGACTGGTTCCAACGAGTTTATGCTTACCGGGCTTTCCTCCTGATAGGACAGGAGAACCAGCTGGCTCTACTACATGCACAGTGAGATCTTCCAGATGCTTCTTCAGTTCCTCTCCAGTACCAGTGATGGTTCCGCCGGTTCCGGATGTTGCAACAAATGCACTTAGTTTCTTGCCGGCTGCCTCCATTGCCTCCAATATTTCGATAGCGGTTGTTTTTCTGTGCGCATCCGGATTGGCTGCATTTTCGAATTGCATGGGCATGTAGCTGTCTTCAATTTGCTCTGTCAGTTCCTGTGCTTTTTTAATGGCACCCGGCATTTTTTCATCTCCCGGAGTAAGAACAACTTCTGCTCCATACGCTTTTAACAGGTTAATCCGTTCCTGAGACATCGTGTCAGGCATAACCAATATTGCTTTATATCCCCTTGCGGCCGCATTCATAGCAAGTCCGATACCCGTATTGCCGCTTGTTGGTTCAATAATCGTCGACTTTTCAGTCAGCAGTCCGCTTTTTTCCGCTTCGGAAATCATTTGAAAAGCTGCGCGGTCTTTCACACTTTTACTCGGATTGAAGAACTCCAGCTTCAGGTAGATTTGTGCTCCGCCTTCAGGAGCAAGCCGGTTAAGCTTCACAAGCGGAGTTCTTCCAATCAAATCTGCCATATTATTTGCTACATCCATTCGTCATTCCTCCAGGTACTATTTGAAAATATCATAACAAAAATTATGATGGTTTACCTAGTCATCGAATTGTGTATCCAGTCCGTTCATTTGATAGAATAGGAATAAGAGTTATTAGCAAAGAGGGTAGAAAATGGGCACACATTATTTTCTGGCTGTCCGAATTCCGAGACAGCAGTCTGAAATTATTTATCCATTAATCAATCAGTTAAGTCAAATGAAGTTCAAACGGTGGGTCCACCCGTTTGATTATCATATTACACTTGCATTTCTCGGCGAGCCGCCTTCCGAGGAGCATCTTCTTCACTTATGCGATGATTTATCCGAAATAATAGAAGGAAGGCTGCCTTCATTTTCTCTGGACTTTGCAGGAGTTCATACATTCGGAGCAGCAGATTCACCAAGAATATTATGGCTTGGAGTCCGTCCGTCTAAAACCTTGATGGAATTGAGAGAGCAAGTCTATTCTTCGTGTATAAAGAATGGTTTTCAGCTCGATCCGAGACCATTCAAGCCTCATATTACCCTGGCGAGAAAATGGGACGGAAAAGATTCATATATTAACCCGGACGGATGGAATCCTGAGTCCATTCCTTCATTTGAAGTGAAATCCATTGAATTGCTGCAGACGAATGTAAACGAAGAACCTAAGTACAAGACGATTCGTTCTTTTCGTTTAACAGGAGCAGAATTATGATGATGTATGCAAGAATTGCTATACAAGTCGCTCTCCTTTTTGGAATAAGCATAGCGGGTATGTTTATACAAAGGCTGACCCATCTCCAAGTACCCGGAAGCATGATTGGTATGATTATGCTGTTTTGCCTTCTAAGGGCAGGATGGATGAAGCCGGAATGGATTAGAGAGGGAAGTTCATTTTTGCTGAGAAACTTAACTCTTTTATTTGTACCCGGCACAGTTGGTCTTATACAGTATCTTCATCTGTTTGAGGGTAAAGGGATACTTAGTGCTGCAGCTGCACTTATCAGTACGTTTTTGGTTATGTCTCTGTCTGCCTGGATGACAGAAAAATCGCTTGAACGTAAAGCAGCGAAAAGCGGAAGAGAGGGTTTGGAATCATGATCACGTCCGTCTTATCTTTTGCAGGAACAATTCTGCTCTTTAACGGAATGAAAAGGGTTCATAAGCTTCTTCCGACCCCTTTACTGCTTCCAATTGTAACAAGTACGGCAATTCTTATTATGGTTCTGCTCCTGACGGGGACGGCTTACGAGGCGTACATGGAGGGCGGGGAATTCATTAGCATGCTCCTCGGTCCGGCAGTCGTCGCTCTTGCATTCCCCCTCCATGATCAGTGGGACCGTCTAAAGAAGCACATTCTGCTGCTGGCCGGTGCTTCTCTTGCCGGTACATTAATCGGGCTTTTCAGCGGAATGTATATGGCGATCCTGTTCGGGATGGATTCTGAAATTATCCGTTCTCTAATCCCGAAATCTGTCACCGCTCCGATTGCTATGGACATTGCCTCTATGATTCACGGAATTCCAGCATTAGCCGCCGTATACGTCATGGTGGCGGGAATATCGGGATCGATGTTCGGACCTTTCCTGATGAGAAAGCTGCTCATTCAAAATCCAATCGCTGTCGGAATTGGTTATGGTGCTGCTTCCCATGGCGTGGGTACGGCCAGGGCCTTGGAATACGGAGAACAGGAGGGTGCAGTCAGCTCCGCAGCGATGACCTTCAGTGCTATTTTTGCTTCATTATTATGTCCGCATATTGCGGCACTACTTTTATAAAGGAGACCGATATGGGTCAATTGATCAAACTGAGAGATTACATATCAAGATATGAAATAGATCCCTATCACTATACAGGGCAATATATCCGTTTGAAAAAACATCAATGGGAGCGGATTAATAAGGCTTGGGAGGAAAGACAGTTTGACACCTACATTGCCCGTTTTCCTGAAGAGCCGGAAAAAGGGGAAGAGAAATCTTCCTTTTGGGGAAAATGGACGTTTCGAAAGCAACAAGAACAGGAAGAACCGGTAAACGAGTCTCCGGCTTTTGCAGCTGAAGAAGACCCTGATTTGCTGTTTACCCATGTGCCTGCTTCCATTGATGAGCTAAAACATGAATTTCTGGATAAGATTTACCGCTTCCAGCTGAAATGGGCGAGCTCGACAATTCGTGAGCAATCCGATTTTGACAGACGCTATTTTTATGATGAAACGCTTCAGTTTTTCCTGAAACGTCTTCCAGATCATAATCTGTATATGCACAATGCTGTGCTCGAAGTGAAAAATGCGGCAGTTGAAATCGGCCCTGTTCTTATCACGCCTGCTGGAATCCAGTGCATTTCCTGGATTCAAGGCAAAAAAGAGGATATACTTGTTGGCTCCGGCGAAAGATTTTGGACCATCAAAAGCGGTAAATATTCAAAAAAGACTTTAAATCCATTGCTCGATTTACACCGTACTTCCACAATTATCAAAAAAATAATAGAAAGCAGGGGAATTGATTTTCCTGTGATGAAACGGCTTATCTTTGAACATGGATATGCTGATTTTCAAACGCCCCCTTATGATGTTGAGGTAACCGATAAGAGGAGCTTTAATGAATGGCTGAGCAAAATGAGAAATTTATCTTCCCCTGTTAAACATGATCAGCTGAAGGCTGTGAAAGCCCTTCTTGACTGCACTCTTACACGTTCAAGAATCCGCAGTGACTGGGAGGACAGGGGAAATTAAGGGAAGTCCTCTAACACGCGAGGGGCTATTGCACATAAAATGAATTATAGATCCGGTAATAAGTGGAGAGACTGAACAATTGCAGGCATTCATCCTAATTTTTCATATACGTTTCTCCGAGGGGGAAGAGCAATGACGAGTGTAAACAGCCCATTTGAGGCTTACTTAGATGATCTTCATACCATTACCATTTTGCTGCCGAGTGATCGGCAGAACTTCTTTAAAAAATCTTTTACTGTGACGGACGACGAAGGAAACGAGTCCCCTTTATCCATGTCAGATTGCTATGATATCGAAAATTTTGTAAAATGCATTTGCCATTCCAGTATCCAGCTGAAAGCCGGCAAACGCCAATTGGTCACTGACTCAAGCGGCCTCTCGGCAGAATTGCTGATGGGAGCTGTAATCAGAACGGCGGCGTTTGATGAATTGTATGGCTTTGACGGCAAACTCGGAGCTGAATTTACCGAAGCCCAAATTTCTTTAAAGGTCTGGGTACCTACAGCAGTAGAGGTTCGTCTCCTATTGAGCGATCCTGCCCGCCAGATAATCGAAATGCCGATGAGGAAGGAAGACCAAGGAATATGGCGAGCTCAGATTGGTCTGGATCAGTACGGGAAATTCTATAAATACCGTGCCTTGATTAATGGGAAATGGCGGGAAGCGGCAGATCCTTATGTAAAAGCTGTAACTAAAAATGGTGAATGGGGCGTCCTGTTGAATCCTGCAGACGCACAAGTGGACAAAATTCCAGTCCCTCCTTTGAACCAAGTGACGGATGCCATTATTTATGAGCTGCATGTGAGAGACTTCTCCATTCACGAAAACAGCGGCATGAGTGCAAAAGGAAAATATAAAGCCTTTGCAGAAAAAGATACGGCTTCCAGAAAAGGCTTCTCTTCCGGCATGTCCTATATTAAGAGTCTGGGTGTTACACATGTCGAACTTCTCCCGGTCTATGACTTTGAAGGAGTTGCGGAGGGCGAGGCAGACGGAGGATACAATTGGGGCTACAATCCTGTTCATTTCAACGCACCTGAGGGCAGCTACTCGACAGATCCTGATAATCCGATGGCAAGGATCAGAGAGCTGAAAGAGTGCATTCAGGCATTGCATGCAAATGGCCTTAAGATGATTATGGATGGCGTATACAATCATGTGTATGATATGAACCTGTCTTCTTTTGAAAAGCTTGTCCCAGGATATTTTTTCAGAATGGATGAGTATGGCTATCCCTCCAACGGAACAGGGGTCGGCAATGATTTTGCTTCGGAAAGAAGAATGGCAAGAAAATATATTTTGGATTCCATTCGTTATTGGATAGAAGAATATGATGTAGACGGCATTCGTTTTGATTTAATGGGAATCCTTGATCTTGACACAATGAGAATGGTAAGAGAGCTTACATCATCCATTAAAAAAGATGCGATTCTGCTAGGAGAAGGCTGGGATTTATCAACCCCTCTCGGAGCGGACCGAAAAACGACCATAATTAATGCAAAGAAAATTCCTGGAGTTGCATTTTTCAATGATCGTTTCCGGGATGTGGTGAAAGGGAGCACATTCCTTCATGGAGACAGAGGCTTTTCAATGGGGGATGAAGGAAAAAAGGATGAAGCGCTTTCCGTGATAAAGGGGATTGTACAATACAGCCAAGGTTCCGACAAATGGCTTGAGGATCCGTCCCAATCGGTTAATTACGTGGAATCCCATGATAATCATACGTTTTGGGATAAATTAAAAATTGCTGTACCGGATGCGCCGGATGAAAAGCTTCGTCAGTATCAGAAACTTGCCTCATCTATGGTGATTTTATCTCAGGGCATTCCCTTTTTGCATGCAGGCCAGGAGTTTTACAGAACAAAGCAAGGATGCGAAAACAGCTATAACCAAAATGATGACATCAATCATTTAGATTGGAACCTAAGAGAAGCATTTGAAGCGGACATAGAAGAAATAAGACAGCTGATCCATTTGAGGAAGTCTCATGGAGCATTCAGATTGAGCGGCAAAGAAAAGGTTGAGCGTCATTTTCATATCCTTCCCTCTCCGCCATACGCCATTTATTATCTATTGAAAAATGTCGGGGAGTATGGAAGCTGGTCAAATATTTTAGTCATTCATCAGGCGTGGGAATTTGACACGGAATTTGCTTTGCCGGATGAAGATGAGTGGGAGATTGCTTATTCCCCGGGAGCTAAAGACGGAAATTACTTGGCTGAAAAAGGAAAAGTCAAGCTGAAAAACATAGGAACGTATGTATTGTTTAAGTCTTAGGCCTTAGTTTTTCTTGACGGGAAATACCTGTAAACGATAAAATTTAAAAGGACGGCTATTGGATGTTGCTCTGTGATTGCCTCAATCAGCGGTCTTTTTATTTTTTTTTATGATTACTTTCTAAAAATGAATTAATATTTAAATATAACGAGTGGCTCGGAGGATGAACTGTTTTTTTCGAAATAGTCCATCTTCATTTGCCTTCGCCTGCAATAATGCTGTACGGACTTATTGATAAAAATCTTAACATGAAATGATGGGTTGACATTGAATCAAAATTGGCTGGAACATCTGCTCGGACAAGAGTGGGAGCTTTCTCCTGCAGGAGGGGCTACGGGAGAAGCTTATTATGCCCGAAATGGGGAACAAAAGCTTTTCTTAAAACGAAATAGTTCGCCATTTCTTGCCGTTCTCTCAGCAGAAGGAATTGTTCCAAAGCTGGTTTGGACTAGAAGAATGGAAAACGGTGATGTGATCACGGCGCAGCATTGGCTGGAAGGCCGCGAGCTGAAGCCTGCTGACATGGACGGAGATCATGTAGCCTCGCTTTTACATAAGATTCATCATTCAAAAGAACTGCTGGATATGCTGAAAAGGCTGGAGAAGCAGCCGCTGACGCCAGCAACTATTCTTGAAGACATTCGGGAGACCCTTGAGTTCGAAACTTTTTTTCTTCCGGAAATCGAAGAAGCTCTGCAATATCTGCATGACCGGCTGCCTGATGTGGAAGTGCAAGAAAAAGTGGTTTGCCACTGCGATTTAAATCATAATAACTGGCTGCTTTCAGAAAACGATCAGCTCTATCTGATTGATTGGGATGGTGCTGTCATCGCTGATCCAGCAATTGATTTAGGAAACCTTCTGTATTCTTACATTGAGGAAAGCCGCTGGAGTGACTGGCTTTCCCGGTATGGTCTTGAGCTTACAGACCGCCTGCGGTTGCGCATGTATTGGTATGTACTCGCTCAGACGATTGTCTCACTTATGTGGAACCGTTCCAAGAACCACGCAAAGGAAATGCATCAGGCGGTTCAAAATTTAACCTTGCTGCTGAAACGGAAAATTTAGATTACGAAAAGGAATCGATATCCTGTATCCATTGGGTTAAGTTCTGCTGCTGTGAAGTGATATGCTGATTCAATTCAGAGGCGGACTTTCCACTTTGACTGTATTCGTAAATATTCTGAAGAACATTTTTAACATTTTGATCAATCTGGGCATTGACCATCAGAGATTTAATGAGCCGTTCAATTTGTTCGCATTCTGCAACTGTCCCGCAGCAATCCGCTTGCTGCTCGGTAAGGATATCCTTTAGCAGCGTGACTTGATGATGATAATCCAGGGGCATGGTTCATCTTCCTTTCGACTTTTTGCTATACCTTTAAGATGTTCAACTCCATTCTTTTTATCCCGCCTAAATGGGAAGGAATACATCCATTAAGTTTTATTCTATAACGCTCCGGCATGCAGAAGCTGCCGGGTTTTTTTTTGCTATGTTTAAATGATAACTTTTTTTAACACCTGTTGATTGGAGCGGACGCCTGGAGCGGAAATCAACAGCCAAGTTTAACAGAGCTAATTTTTAAAAAGCATTGCCTTTATCGTTTCAAAATGGCGGACCGCAATCGGCAAGTATTGCGCAATATGAAAAGTCATGCTATTTTTTAACGAGCAGAATCTGAAAAAACGTACATGAGGTGTTACTATGCGAGTAAGAAATAAACCGTGGGCAAGCGAGTTTTTAGCGGAAAACCGGCATATCGCGATCGCACAGCCTTCCGAATTAAAAGGAAAATGGCAGGAGTTTTTTGGGAATTCCAACCCTATTCATATAGAAGTCGGGACAGGGAAAGGGCAATTCTTAACAGGAATGGCTAAAGCCAATCCAGACATTAATTATCTCGGCATTGAGCTTTTTCAAAGTGTGATGGTCATTGCCGTGCAGAAGGTTATTGATGCCGAAGTGGATAATCTGAAGCTTTTAAATGTAGATGCAGCGGTTTTGACGGATATTTTTGAGGACGGCGAAGTGGACAGGCTGTATTTGAATTTCTCTGATCCATGGCCTAAAAAGCGTCATGAGAAGCGCCGTCTTACTTATAAAACCTTCCTAAGTCTTTATGAACGCTTGCTTGTAAAAGGCGGTGAAATTCACTTCAAAACCGATAATCAGGGTTTGTTTGAGTTTTCTTTAAGGAGCTTTTCGGAATATGGGATGCTTCTGACCTTTGTGAGCCTTGATTTGCACCAAAGCGATTTTGAGGGAAATATTATGACCGAGTATGAAGAGAAGTTCTCCAATAAAGGCCAAAGAATTTACCGGTCTGAGGCAAAGTTTCAAAATGACAAAAGTGAATAAGTGAAGTTTGGAGCCTGAGCCAATCTGCAAGCCGTCAGATTGGCTCAGGTTCTTTTTGGAATTGCAGCAATTTCACTTGGCTTATTTCCTTTAATGAGAGGCTGTGCTTTCCAGAATCGCAGAATTGCTGTTAAAATAAATGGGGGAGGGATTTTTGTATGGAAACATTGCAAATTGGTCAGATGAAGCTTACTTGGCTGAACGGCGGGGATACTCATATGGATGGGGGCGCTATGTTCGGAGTTGTACCGAAAGCTCTGTGGTCCAGGAAATATCCGGTGAATGAGCGGAACCAGATTGAGCTGAGAACGGATCCGATTCTCATTCAAAAGGATGGAAAGAATATCATCGTTGAGTCCGGAATTGGCAAAGGCAGACTGTCAGAAAAACAGCTTAAAAATTACGGGGTGACGGAAGAGTCGAAACTGGAGGAATCTCTTCATGAGCTCGGGCTTACTCCTCTGGATATTGATATCGTCCTGCTAACACATATGCACTTTGATCATATTACGGGACTTACAAAAGAAATAGACGGTGAATTACAATCGGTCTTTCCGAACGCGTCCATTTATACAAGTGATGTAGAATGGAATGAAATGAAAAATCCGAACATTCGGTCTAAGAATACATATTGGAAAGAAAATTGGCAAGCAATCGAGCAGCAGATTAACCCGTTTACAGGAAAAAAAGAAATAATTCCAGGCATTACAATGGTTCACACTGGAGGCCACAGCAATGGCCACAGCATTCTGATTTTCGAGGATCAGGGAGAAACGGCAATCCATATGGCCGATCTCATGCCAACACATGCCCATGACAATGTACTTTGGGTACTCGCCTATGATGACTATCCGATGACTTCCATTGAGCAAAAAGAGAAGTGGCTGAGCTATGCTGCTGAAAACGAAGCATGGATCACGTTTTACCATGATGCAAAATACAGGGCAATAAAATGGAATGCTTCAAAGGAAACGGTAAAGACTGTGGATAGAATGAAATAAAATGAAATTTTTTAAATAAAGGCTATGTTAAAGCATTATGTTGATTGCTTAAACAACTGTTGATTGGAGCGGAAGGCGTGAGACTCCGGAGGGAGCAGCGGGACAGGTGAGCCCCCGCAGGCGCAAAGCGAAGAGGAGGCTCATCGCCCGCCCAAGGATAAGCGAACGCCTGCTAGCTGCAATCAACAGCCAAGTTTAACAGAGCTATAAAAAAAGAAACAGAAGATTTTCTTCTGCTTCCAAACGGGATTACGAAACCTTGTTCACTTCAAGCAAAAGTCCTGTTCCTGCGTGCACGATGGCCTCGTATTGCTCGAGTGATCCTTCAATGGTTCTCGTGATTCCGGTTTTATACACTTTATGGCTGGATTCATGGATGGAATAATCCTCTGGAACCGTATAAATCCAGGATCCTTCAATCGGTCCCTTTTTCTTAAATTCCTGCTTAACGAGCTGGAGTGCTTTATCGGACGAAATAAATGGGGATTTGAGCTGGTCTTTTAATAGGTACGCTGCTGCGAAGCCTATTCCAATCCCGGCAATTAAACCTGTGCATTTCATGACTATCTGCCTCCTTCAGCTTTTTCTATCTTAGTATACCTAAGTTAGCCGGCCTTGTTAAGCAAGGTGATTACATATACAGACAAAATTCGAAAAGAGGTTAACAGAATGAATAAAGAAACAATGGATCTTTTTAAAACGCTTACGGAGCTTCCGGGAGCACCCGGAAACGAGCACGGAGTAAGAAAATTTATGAGAAGCCAGCTAGAGCTTTACTCGGACGAAGTAGTTCAGGACAGACTTGGCGGTATCTTTGGAGTGAAAAAGGGAAATCCGAATGGACCAGTCATCATGGCTGCCGGGCATATGGATGAAACCGGATTTATGGTCACTTCGATTACAAAAAACGGAATGCTCCGCTTTCAGCCGCTTGGAGGCTGGTGGAACCAAGTTCTCCTTGCGCAGCGGGTTATCATCTATACGAATAACGGACCAATTCCAGGCGTGATCGGGTCAATCCCGCCTCACCTGTTAAGTGAGGAACAGCGGAAAAAACCGATGGAAATTAAAAATATGCTGATTGATATTGGAGCAGACAGTGCGGAAGATGCTAAAGAAATCGGAATTAAACCGGGTCAGCAGATTATTCCGGACAGCTCTTTTACCCCAATGGCCAACCCCAAAAAAATCATGGCAAAGGCATGGGACAACCGGTATGGCTGCGGGCTGTCGATTGAACTTTTGAAGGAACTAAAGGGTGAAAAGACTGATAATATCTTATACTCGGGTGCTACGGTACAAGAAGAAGTTGGCTTGCGCGGAGCACAGGCTGCTGCAAATATGATCAAACCGGACTTGTTTTTTGCCATGGATGCAAGCCCCGCAAACGATATGACTGGTGATAAAAAAGAATTCGGTCATCTTGGAAAAGGTGCACTTCTGCGGATACTGGACCGGTCAATGGTGACACATCGGGGTATGAGAGAATTTGTTTTGGATATGGCGGAAACACACAGCATCCCTTATCAGTATTTTGTCTCACAGGGCGGAACAGACGCAGGACGGGTACATACCTCGAACGAAGGCGTTCCATCTGCGGTCATAGGTATTTGCTCAAGGTACATTCACACACATGCTTCCATTGTTCATGTTGATGATTATGCTGCGGCAAAAGAATTGCTTGTTAAATTAGTAAAGGCATGTGATCAAAGCACGGTGGATTCTATCCGGGCAAACAGCTGATCCCCATGTTCATGGAGGGAAAAGAATGATTGTAAGCATCGGGACAACAAATCCCACAAAGGTCAGAGCTGTAAAACTAGCCTTTGCAGAGATTGATTTAATACAGGAATTCATAGAAGCTGATGTTGCTTCAGGCGTATCCAGTCAGCCTTTTTCAGATGAAGAAACGATGAAGGGAGCCATCAACCGGGCCGCGGCTTCCAGAAAAGAAACAGGAGCTGACATAGGAATCGGACTTGAAGGCGGAGTTGTTGAAACGTCATACGGCTTCTTTCTTTGCAACTGGGGAGCGTTAACAGATGGAAGTCTTTCTCAGCCAATAGTTGCCGGAGGAGCCCGGATTGAGCTTCCTCTTGAAATCGGAGCGGAGATTGTAAAGGGCAGGGAACTAAGTGATGTGATGGATGAATTTGCTCATCGGACGGAAGTAGGGAAAAATGAAGGGGCAATGGGAATTTTCACGAACGGAGCGGTAGACCGGACGGAAATGTTTGCCCACGTTGTAAAACTGCTTGCAGGCAGATATCAATATGAAAAAAACAGGCAGTCTCTTTAATGGAGGGCTGCCTGTTTTTAGGATCAGCTGTCAATTAGAGCAGCGGGCGGCGGGCCAATGCTGTATAAACGCATTATTAGTAACGCGCGGCAGGGACAAAGCACCAAAGAGACTCGCGGGCGGCGAAATCAATTGTCAGAGTCTGCACAGAAATTTTTGAATCCTATTCCTTATCGTAAATGTATGACAATATTTGAATGGCCTGGCTAACAGTTTCAACAGTGACACTTGCTTTACTGGAAAGTTCTTTAAGAGGATGATGCAGTTCCCTCGGTCTAATTAGTATAAGCGGCTTGCCCATTTCAATCGCGGCGCTTGCATCCATAGCAGTATTCCACTGCTTATAGGATTCACCGAATAGGGAAATAACAAGATCCGCTTTTTTCAGCAATAAGGAAGTTCTTAAATTATTAATCCGGGAGGCTGCCTCGTCTTTTTGAATGGAATCCGCCTGCTTCCCTAAAATTTCTTCGCCGATTTGATCGGAACGTTCGTGATTTTCCATTGGGCTAGTGAATGTAATGGGCAAGTGAGCTGCTTTTTCTTTCAGCTCCGTTCTCCAGTCACTGTGGATTTCTCCTGCCAAAAAGATATGTAAATTCATATCCATTCCTCCTGTAAACAAATTCTAACAGTCAATACCCTTACAGCAATTGCAAAAAACATAAAAGAAGGGAGGTTTATCCTTAAATTGGGAATGGTAAAGATAAGGACGAACTGAAGGTATTTGATAGGAGGACCAAGCAATGAAGAAATGGATAAGTCTGATTGCAGTTACTTTATTTGCTCTGACTTCAGGCTGCGGCGGAATTTCAGATAAGGAAATGAAAAAGCAGGCTGAAGAAAGTGCTTCAAAAAGCTTTGAAGCAAAGAGTCAGAAGCCGAATGAGAAGATTGAAAGCGGATCATTCTACTTGCCGGAAGATTACAGCATCTCTTCAAAAAAGCCTAACAATGCGATTTTAACTAAAGGCGGGCAAAAATTTTTGCTTTTCATAAATAAAAATGAAAGAAAAGACAGTAAAACTTCCTACGCAACGCTTCGCAAAGAATATAAGAAACCGCTTATTGACAAAACGTTTACCGAGGATGGCGAGTTCGGCTATCTCTTCGTACGAAAAACAAAGGAAAAAGAATATGAAGCAACAGCAGGAATTGGCGGAAATAAACTGACAGCTTTAATTAAAAAAGAAGATGTGCCTGCTGCAGCCGGGACGATGATGAAGGTGCTTAAATCCATCCAATGAAACATGCGGATGGATTTAAGCCTCTTTTATCTGGTATGATTCAACTATGTGAAATCTAGAAATCGGAGGATCATCTAATGGAAAAATTACAATCTATGGAACAATATAAAGAAATCATTCAAAAAGAGCATACAGTGCTTATGTTTTCAGCGGACTGGTGCCCTGACTGCCGTGTTATTGATCCTTTTCTTCCAGAGCTTGAAAAGGATAATCAGTCATTTACATTTTATTATGCAGACCGGGACGAATTCATTGATCTTTGCGCAGAGCTGAGTGTATTTGGTATACCAAGCTTTGTCGCTTTCAATAAGGGCCAGGAAACTGGGCGTTTTGTAAGCAAAGACCGAAAAACAATCGAGCAAATCCAGGAATTCCTGAATTCAATTCAATAATCGGCTGACGGGAGGACACCGCGGATGAAGCCAAGAAAACTTTCTCAACTAATAGAAGAAAAGCTGAGCGGCCATCAATGGTCATTTCATTATGACCGTGAAAAAGAAACGCTTCGAATAGAAGAACCTGCTATTAAAAAAGGAATAACAATCGGGCTCAATGAAATTGCTGCCCGTTATGAAACGGAAAAGGACAAGGCTATAGAAGAGGTAATCTACCATGTAGAGGAAGCTCTGCTTGCCATGAAAAAAGAAAGCGGTCTGGAAGGAAAGGAAAAATCGATTTTTCCAGTTATCCGTTCTACTTCTTTTCCAGAAAAATCAAGCGAGGACATCCCTCTGCTTTTTGATGAGCATACTGCTGAAACGAGAATTTTCTATGCACTCGATATGGGAAAAACGTATCGGCTAATTGATGTTGCCATGATGGAAAAAGAGGGATGGAACCGTAAAAGAATAAAAGAAACGGCATTTTTCAACCTAAGATCGCTAGCTCCTTCTGTAAAAGAAGATCAGGTGGCGGGCAATACGTTTTACTTTTTCAGAGCCAATGATGGATACGATGCAAGCCGGGTATTAAATGACTCCTTGCTGGAATCGTTTAAAGAACGAATTTCTGGTACAATGGCTTTGGCACTGCCGCACCAGGATGTTTTAATTATTGCAGACGTTCAAAATGAGACGGGGTATGACATACTTGCCCAAATGACGATGAGCTTTTTTGCAAGCGGCCGGGTCCCGATTACGGCGTTATCTTTCTTATATGAGGATGGCGAATTGGAGCCTGTTTTTATTCTGGGGAAAAACAGAGCAAATTCACCGAAAGATGGAAAGGAAGAATAGAATGAATGTTTTTTATAACCGTGAAGGCGTAGGCGATACCCTGCTTATTTTTATTAATGATATTCCGCGTGAAAACAGGACATTTGAAAGGAAGCAGGATGCAGTAAAAATCTTTGATGCTGAATCAAATGAGCTCGCTGGCTACAATCTTTTCAACGCATCCAAATACATAGCTGTGAATGGAGCAGGACCAGTAGAATTAACAGAAGCAGTGGTAGAAGATATAAATAAGGCCTTATCCCAAAATGGTTTCGATGAGCGCCTGAACGTAGACTTCTCTCCTAAATTTGTAGTTGGACACATCCTTTCCAAGGAAAAGCATCCAAATGCCGATAAACTGAATATCTGCAAAGTGAATACAGGAACAGAAGTCCTTCAAATCGTTTGCGGAGCCCCTAATGTTGAAGCCGGCCAAAATGTGGTTGTCGCTAAAGTCGGCGCAGTCATGCCAAGCGGAATGATGATTAAGCATGCTGAATTAAGAGGCGTTCCTTCAAGCGGAATGATCTGTTCCGCCCGGGAATTAGACCTTCCTGATGCACCGCAGGAAAAAGGAATTCTAGTCCTAGAAGAAAACAGGACTCCTGGAGAGAACTTTTTTCAGTAATTCACACCCTGATTAACGATTGAACCCACTGAAAACCATATTTTTCATCGAAAATTATGATAAGATAAAAGTCACTAGGATAATAAATCCAGTGGCTTTTTTAATTGAAAAGCGGAGGCGGCTTGTTCAGCCTCGACAAGCATAAGACAATCTGCCGGAGGAAGGCGCTCTTTCCTTCTGTAGGATGAGTGGCTTATGACCTCGAGAGGCTAGCCGCCGGAGCTAGACACCAAAACAAAGTTCAAAACCCGGCTTCCAGCAAGGAAGTTCAGCTAAAAATGCGACGTCCTGCCGCAAAGCTGAAGGGGCCTGCATCTTTCAGGACTTTGAGATCGCAGAGTGCTGTGCAGTAACATAAGGAAAAGTATTCTGTGTCTGCGCTTATAAGAATAGGCTTTGTTAAAGCATTATGTTGATTTTTTAACACCTGTTGACTGCAGCGGAAATCAACAGCCAAGTATAACAGAGCTTAAAAATAAAAAGAGAATGAGTAAAACTCCCTCCATTGGGGTATAAACCTTTGAAAAATAATAGTGTCTGTGAATCCTAACTTCTTTTTAGATGAACAAACAACATGATGCTGAAAGAGTGATAATGAAATGAGCTGGATGTCAAAATTTAAACAGTTTCTATTTGGTGAAACAGAGGAAATTGTAGAAGTCGTGGAATATGTAAGAGTGGATGAGGAAGAAACCGTAGAGGAAATAAAGCGTGAACGCAAACAATCCCATCACCAGGCGCCGCCGAAGAATGTGCGGGCTGCCGGAAATCAGTTTGAAACGAAAATTGCTTATCAATATCCTGCAGGAAACTTTCGTTTTCCTGCCATTCCGGATGAGCGGAAGCGTCAGGCTAGACCTCAACAGTCCCGTCCTGCAAATCCAGTAAAATCTGCTGAGATTACCAGAGAGAAAAGCAGAAGGGATGAAGGACTGAGACCGCCTGGAACTGTTTCGAAACCGGCTGCTTCAAGAAAAATAGAGCCTGAAACTAAAAGTGTTAAGAAGCCTTTCCAGCCGACCATAATTCCTTCTCCAATTTACGGTTTCCGCAAGAGGTCAGAAATGGAATCTCTTCCATATAAAATCAGGGAAAAAACCATAGCTGAAAGCAGGATGGATGAAGAAGAAACGCTTCGTAAATTATCCATGCACAGTTCTTCCTTTTATAAAAAAAGAGCAGCAGAGGCAGCTCAAAAACAAGCCGCTTCTGATAAAAAAGAATTTTTCGCTAAAGGTACAAACCCAATTCCGGATTTTCCGCCGCATGTTCAAACCGATAAGCTTGAAGATGGGCAGCTTGAAATGGACACGGGAACGCTTCCTTCCGGCACTGATGATTCTATAACCCCTTTGAGTGATGAAAAGACTTCATTTGCAGGATATGAAAATTCTGCATTTGTTCCAAAAGAAAATGAAAAAGAGGTCTTGGAAAAACACGATGAATCCCTTCTTCTTTTAGAAGAAGACCATGGTACAGAAGATTACTTGGTAAACCCAATTGATGAACCACTATATTTTGATGAGCCGGAGGCCGCCGCTGCAAATGCTCAACACGTGCACAATGGTTCTGATGAAATAGAGATTGAAGCTGATCCTGCGGTAAAAGAGATTCCTATTATGATGGAAGACCTGGATCCCATTCAGGAGGAACGGGAAGAAGCTACAGCTGAAGAGACAGAACCCATTCATGCCGTTCATGGAGAATTTAAAAATTTAATTGCTGCAGATGCGGAACAGGCTCCGCAAATATCCATGAATGCAGAGCCGGACAAGGAAATATACGTATCTGTACCAAATCAGGTGCAATCAGAACAGGTAAAACCAATTAGGACAGAGCTAAAGTCTCAAACCGCTTCAGTCCCTTACAACGTCCTTATGCTGAATAGGGACCGCAATCGAATAAAGGACCGGATTCAAGAGGGCTCCTATATTTTCCCTCCCCTTCATTTGCTGAGCATCCCACCAAGAGAGGCTTCAAATGATCAGGTGTGGCTTGACTCGCAGCGTGAACTTTTGGACAGCACCCTAAAGAATTTCAATGTGCGGGCCAAGGTAGTTCATGTCACACAGGGACCTTCTGTCACGAGGTTTGAGGTTCAGCCGGAGCCTGGTGTGAAAGTGAATAAGATTACAAATTTGTCAGATGATATTAAACTTAGTTTATCAGCCAAAGATATCCGCATTGAAGCACCAATTCCAGGAAAAAATGCTATTGGTATTGAAGTTCCCAACCTGCAGAGCAAAACGGTATCATTAAGGGAAATTATCAGATCGCAGGAGTTTAAAAACAATCCTTCTCCGCTTACGGTGGCACTCGGACTTGATATTTCAGGACAGCCGATTGTAACGGATTTGAAGAAAATGCCGCACGGGCTGATCGCGGGTGCTACAGGATCAGGCAAAAGTGTGTGCATCAATTCGATGCTAATCAGTCTTTTATATAAAGCAGCTCCCCATGAGGTGAAGATGCTGCTGATTGATCCAAAAATGGTGGAGCTTGCTCCATACAACCGAATTCCTCATTTGGTCAGTCCGGTTATTACGGATGCAAAAGCTGCTACCGGTGCATTAAAATGGGCTGTTGAGGAAATGGAAAGACGGTATGAGCTGTTTGCCCACTCTGGAGTGAGAGACATCAGCCGATACAATGAACTTGTGAAAACCCATAAGCAGGGTGAACACATGCCTTATCTTGTTATTGTTATTGATGAGCTGGCGGATCTTATGATGGTAGCTCCAGGAGAAGTGGAAGAGGCGATCTGCCGAATTGCCCAAAAGGCACGTGCCTGCGGAATTCATTTAATCGTTGCGACCCAACGACCTTCTGTAGATGTTATTACTGGACTTATTAAAGCCAATATCCCGACAAGAATTGCTTTTTCTGTCTCATCCCAGGTGGATTCGAGAACGATTCTTGATGTCGGCGGAGCCGAAAAACTGCTGGGAAGAGGGGACATGCTATTCCTCGAAAATGGGACGTCTAAGCATTTAAGAGTGCAGGGGAATTTTGTGTCCGATGATGAAATGGAGCAGGTTGTAGCTCATGTTAAAAAACAAATGGATCCAGTTTATCTGTTTAACCAAGAGGAATTTTTGAAAAAATCCTCCATTCAGACTGAGGAAGATGATTTATTTTTAGAAGCATGCGAGTTTGTCGTCACACAAAATGGAGCATCAACATCAAGCCTCCAGCGGCGTTTTCGAATTGGATATAATCGTGCGGCGCGTCTAATTGACATGATGGAAGAGCAAGGGATTATTTCAGAAGCCAAAGGAAGCCGTCCGCGCGATATTCTAATTTCTGAAGATGATTTATTGTCAAGCCAGGAAAGCAATCTCCTTTAATTCTAAAATTGGGATAATCAAACAATCCGCAGGACAAATAGGTCCTGCGGTAAATTGACACTGCTTGAAAAGAGGCTTATAGTAGTTAAGGTTACTTTTGAAAGGTTAGGGCAATACAAGTAAAAACAGGAAAATACCTCTCCTTTATCCATAAGATTATCAAGGATGGATGGAGCGGTTGCAAAATTAGATGAACGTCATATACTGTAGAATAGCTGCGGGCGATTGCCCATTGCAAGTTCATTATACAGATAGACGTTGCTGGAGGTTCAATTATGACTGTTTATCATTTTGTTGGAATTAAAGGAACAGGAATGAGTGCACTGGCACAGATTCTCCATGATATGGGGTACGAGGTTCAGGGTTCCGATATCGACAAAACGATCTTTACTCAAAAAGCACTTGAAGACAGAGGGATTACGATTCTCCCTTTTGATAAAGAAAATATTAAACCGGGACTTACCATCATTGCAGGAAACGCTTTTTCTGATACACATGCTGAAATTGCGGAAGCGATGAATCAGGAACTTCCGGTCATTCGCTACCACCGTTTCCTCGGTGAATTTATGAATAAGTATACGAGTGTGGGAGTTACCGGAGTTCATGGAAAAACCTCCACTACGGGGTTGCTTTCACATGTAATCCAGGGGGCTGAGCCAACCTCCTTCCTAATTGGGGACGGTACAGGTAAAGGGCTGCCAGATAGTAAATATTTTATTTTTGAATCCTGCGAGTACCGCAGACATTTCCTTTCTTACTATCCGGATTATGCGATTATGACCAACATAGATTTTGATCACCCTGATTATTTTGCAAATATTGAAGATGTGTTCGATGCTTTTCAGAAAATGGCCTTGCAGGTTAACAAGGGAATCATTGCTTGCGGAGACGATGAGCATTTGCAGCAAATTCAGGCAAAAGTGCCGGTTGTCTACTACGGATTCGGAGAGCAAAACGATTTTCAGGCAAGAAATGTGGTGAAAAGCACAGATGGAACGAGCTTTGATGTATTTGTAAGGAATACATTTTACAGCTCTTTCAAAATTACGGGCTTCGGCGACCATAGCGTATTGAATGCTTTGTCCGTTATTGCTCTGTGCCACTACGAAGAAGTAAACGTGGAAATCATTCAAGAGCGTTTGCTGACTTTCGAGGGTGTGAAACGGCGTTTCAATGAGAAAGTAATCGGCAGACAGGTGCTGATTGATGATTATGCCCATCACCCTACTGAAATTAAGGTCACGATCGAAGCAGCAAGGCAAAAATATCCGGATCGTGAAGTCATCGCGGTATTCCAGCCGCATACATTCACCCGCACCCAATCCTTCATGCAGGAGTTTGCGGACAGTCTGAAAAAAGCCGATTACGTGTACTTATGTGATATTTTTGGTTCCGCTCGTGAAAATGCCGGAAAGTTAAGCATTGACGACTTGATTGCTAAAATCGATCAATCCTCTTTAATACAAGAAGCTGAAATGGATGTACTGAAAAAGCATGAGAACGGCGTGCTTGTTTTCATGGGAGCAGGAGATATTCAAAAATATCAGCGTGCCTATGAAAATATATTGGCCTAAAACGGCTTTCTCTGTTTAAAAATTGGCTCTGTTAAAGCCTGATGTTGATTTTTAACACCTGTTGATTGGAGTGGAAGGCGCGAGACTCCGAGCTAAGAGCAGCGGGACAGGTGAGACCCCGCAGGCGCAAAGCGGCGAGGAGGCTCACCGCCCGTCCCGCGGAAAGCGAGCGCCTGCAACGGAAATCAACAGCCAAGTTTAACAGAGTATAAAATTTAGAAAGGTTTTGGCTGATTTCCGCCAATCGGCTTAACCATAATTCTTCAAAGTACCAATATAAAAAAACACAACCCCCGGAATGCTCTTACACAGTGTCCCGGGGGTTTTAATTTCAGTTGGTTAGTCTCGGCAAAACCATTAAACAGGATTATGATTTAAGATTCTCTGGATTCAAACCTTCCAGTTCCGGTATAACAAACCGGCCGTCTTTGCGGATTAAAACATCGTCAAAATAAATTTCACCGCCTCCGTATTCTGGACGCTGAATCATGACCATATCCCAGTGAATGTTAGAATGATTGCCGTTAAACGCATCATCGTAGCATTGACCAGGTGTAAAGTGGAAGCTCCCATCGATTTTTTCATCAAAGAGAATGTCCTGCATCGGATGAAGGATGTAAGGGTTCACTCCAATTGCAAATTCGCCTACAAATCGTGCTCCTTCATCAGTATCAAAGATTCGGTTAATCCGCTCTGAATCATTGGCAGTGGCTTCAATAATTTTTCCCTCTTTAAATATAAGCTTCACGTTTTCAAAGGTAAAGCCGTTATAAGGAGACGGTGTGTTGTAGGAAATCGTTCCATTAACTGAATCTCTTACCGGGGCAGAATAGACCTCGCCGTCCGGAATATTAAGATGACCCGCGCATTTTACAGCAGGGATGTCTTTGATAGAAAACGAAAGGTCGGTCCCAGGACCTGTTAAACGGACTTGATCTGTTTGATTCATCAGATTAGCTAACGCGTCCATTGCTTTATCCATTTTGCTGTAGTCCAGATTGCAAACATCAAAATAGAAGTCTTCAAACGCTTCTGTGCTCATTTTCGCAAGCTGAGCCATGGAAGCGGTCGGATATCTGAGTACCACCCACTTCGTTTTAGGCACTCTTATTTCACTATGTACTTTCTTGCCTAGTGTTTTGCTGGAAACTTTCATTCTTTCATCCGGTACATCAGCGTGTTCATTAATATTGTTTCCTGAGCGGAGCCCGATGTATGCATCCATGTCTTTCATTACGTTCGCTTCATACTCAGCAATTTTCGAGTAATGATCCTCTGTCGCACCCATGAGAAGAGAACGGTCCACCTGCTGATCCTTCAGCAATACAAATGGGAGACCTCCGACCTCATATGCTTCCTGTACCAGTGCTGTCACAAGTTCTCTTTGAAGACCGAAGTTTTCAATCAGCACCTTTTCACCCTTTTGAAGTCTGACTGAATAATTAATTAAATTATGTGCCAGTGTCTGTATGCGCGGATCTTTCATTGCAATAACCCCCAATTTATTGTATTCTTTATCATTTTACCTGAAAAAAACCTAAAAACTGAATTTTTCTGCATTTATCCGCGCCAGGTTTCCAAAAATTTTTTTTCCGTAAAAGGAAATGAGGCCCTGTATGTAGAATTGGCTAATAGAAAGTATATTAAATGTTTATAATGTCATGTGACGGGTAAATGGTTATTAAATTCATGGGAGGTGCCCTATCTTGGAAATCATCTTGTATTTAAGCATCGCACTAATAGCAATCGCCTTTACAGTGCTTGTTATTTTTGTATCCAAAACACTGAAATCTGTGCAGGCGACACTAGATAATGTAGCAGGGACTATGTCAGGGCTGGAAAAACAAGTTCAGGGAATTACGACAGAAACGACAGAACTCCTACATAAAACCAATTTGCTCGCCAATGACATTCAGCAGAAATCTGAAAAGCTGAACACAGTCGTTAACGCTGTGCAGGGGGTAGGACAGTCACTTCAGCAGCTTAACCGTTCAGTAAGCAATGTATCCACCTCCGTATCCAACGGTCTGGATAAAAACAAAGAACAGATTTCACAGGTTGTTCAATGGAGCAATGCAGCAATGGACATTTGGCAAAAATGGAAATTGAAAAAAGAAAGATCAAAAACTTCAACCATGAACTAAGCAGAAACAGAAAATGGGGAGGAATCAGGATGAGCAAAGATGGGATCAATAGCAAAGATTTTATGATCGGCACCCTTATTGGGGGAATCGTTGGAGCTTCAGCAGCCCTATTGCTTGCTCCCAAATCTGGCAAGGATTTAAGAGATGACCTTGGAAGCCAGGCGAACTTGGTTGCAGAGAAAACAAATAAAATAACGAATGATGCATTAGGCAAAAGTACTGAATGGGCGAATAAGGCAAAGGAAAAAACGGCTTCCCTGTCTCAAACGGTCAGCAGCCAGTCTTCTTCCATTATGAATAAAGTGAAGGATATCCGCAGCGGGGACAAAACGCCTGAACAGGATCCGATGAATGCAGAAGTGTCAGCGATTGATGAACTGGCTGAAGAAGCAGCCTCATCCTCCCGCCCATCGGCATTTGACTCCCAGGAGAACGTTTTGCAGGAAGCGCGCGAATTTGCAGAAAAAGACTCCTCAAAGTAATCAAGCGGAACCTATTCAATGATAAATAAAAGGAAAATATAAAAAATCGGCAGGGAAGACTTCTGCCGGTTTTTTATATAAAGGGAGGTCTATGAATTGAAAGAACAGATTAAGGAAATCAGTGAATTTGAAAACCTGCTTCAAACACATAACCGATTTTTATTTGTTAAACATAGTTTGACATGCCCAATCAGCAAAGAAGCCTTTAGGCAATTTTCCCAATATGATTCCTCTCAGGATGAGTTAAAAACGTTTTATCTCCATGTACAGGAATCCAGAGAACTTTCTGCCTATATAGCAGACAAGCTTGGTGTTAAGCATGAATCGCCCCAAGCATTGCTGATTGATAATGGATCGGTGATATGGAATGCATCCCATTGGAATATTACCGCGGATTCACTCGGAAAAGCGTCAGCGTTATAAGGAGCAGCAGGGATATCCTGCTGTTTTTTTTATTTAAATCAATAGGCAGGAGATATGAGATGGAACATGAATTTTTATTAAGAACGGAGCCTGAATTCCCTTATTTAGGGATTGATATAACTCCCTTGGGAAACTCCCGATTACTTAAAAAATGGCTATGTTAAGGGAGTATGCTGATTTTTTTAACAAGTTGATTGGAGCCGAATGCGTGAGACTCCGGCGGGAGCAGCGGGACAGGTGAGACCCAGAGGCGCAAAGCGCAGAGGAGGCTTCCCGCGCCCTCCCAAGGATAAGCGAACGCCTGCAGCGGAAATCAATAGCCCAGTCTAACAGAGCCTTAAAAATAGATAAGCACAAGTTTGCTTTGATTTACGTAAAATGCTTTATCGCTTAAAAGCGTTTAAATGTTAAAGAACTTTTTCGTGACATGGAGAGTAAAGTTGTTTATAATAAACACTAATCAGAAACGCGGGCGTGAACATAGCGATTCATAACTTGCGTAATATAAAGATACAGCGAAAGGATGAGTAGAATGAGTCACGCAGAATTAGAAGCACTCCGGGAGAGAGCAGACGAAATCAATCTTCAAATTCTTAAACTAATTAATGAACGGGGCAGACTGGTTCAGGAAATTGGAAAAGCAAAAGAAGCACAGGGTGTTAATCGTTATGACCCGGTTCGCGAGCGCAAAATGCTAAATCAAATTCTAGAGTCTAATGATGGACCTTTTGAACAGTCTACTCTTCAGCATATTTTCAAAGAAATTTTCAAAGCGGGATTAGAGCTGCAGGAAGATGATCACAGCAAAGCGCTGCTTGTATCAAGAAAGAAAAAGGCTGAAGATACAGTGGTTATGGTAAAGGGTGAGCCAATCGGCGACGGAGGGCAATCCTTCATTGTAGGCCCTTGCGCAGTGGAAAGCTATGAGCAGGTAGCAGCTGTGGCAGCAGCGGCTAAAAAACAAGGAATTAAAATTTTGCGCGGCGGTGCCTTCAAGCCAAGAACAAGCCCATATGATTTCCAGGGCTTAGGATTAGAAGGCTTGAAAATCCTTAAAAAAGTAGCGGATGAATACGATCTTGCTGTAATCAGTGAAATTGTTAATCCTGCAGATATAGAAATCGCTCTTGATTATGTTGATGTCATTCAAATCGGTGCACGCAATATGCAGAACTTTGAGCTTCTAAAAGCTGCTGGTGCGGTTCGCAAGCCTGTTTTGCTTAAGAGAGGTCTTGCTGCTACCCTGCAGGAATTCATGAATGCTGCTGAGTACATCATTGCCCAAGGAAATGATCAAATCATTCTTTGCGAGCGCGGTATTCGCACATATGAAAAAGCAACCCGCAACACGCTGGATATTTCAGCTGTGCCGATTTTAAAACAAGAAACTCATTTACCGGTATTCGTAGATGTAACGCATTCTACAGGAAGAAAAGATCTTCTTCTTCCAACTGCAAAAGCTGCACTTGCAATTGGGGCAGACGGAGTAATGGCAGAGGTTCATCCTGACCCGGCCGTTGCGCTTTCCGATTCAGCACAGCAAATGAACATCGACGAATTCAACAATTGGATTTCTGAACTTAGACCAATGGTGAAAGTAAAAGCATAATAATGGGAAAAGGGCTGTCTAATAAGTCCTGCAGAGAGAAAATAATTGAAACTAAAACCCCCTGAACGCTTTGTTCATTCAGGGGGTTTTGGTTTTACATAGGTACTTTGAACAATTAATGTTAAGGCTGATTGGAGCGGAAGGTGCTTGACTCCTGCGGGAGCAGCGGGAAGGTGAGACCCCACAGGCGCTTGCGCCGCGGAGGCTCACCGCCCGCCCAAGGATAATCAAGCAGCCTGCAGCGGAAATCAGTCAAAACCAATCTAGCTTTAAAATGCGAAAGGAGCTTTGAAAACTGACTTTCTGGACGGCATCTTTCTTTTCTAAATCATAAGTAAGCGCTTAACGAAACTGAGTATTCAAAATCCATGTTAAAAGGGTGTAAATTCGTTGCTTACGCTTTCATTGTATCGTATGATTAGGTACATGAATGTAGAAATAGAGCGATGATACTATTATTTTGTCAAGTTGCTCATACTACATATAAACAGGACATGCAGGCAAGTTAAAGGAGTGTATAAAAATGAGCAATATAACCATATATGATGTGGCGCGGGAAGCAAATGTATCAATGGCAACCGTATCACGTGTCGTGAATGGCAATCCAAACGTAAAACCTACTACAAGGAAAAAGGTGCTTGAATCCATAGAGCGTCTAGGCTACCGCCCGAACGCTGTCGCAAGAGGCTTGGCGAGCAAAAAGACAACAACAGTAGGTGTAATCATCCCGGATATTTCCAGTATCTTTTATGCAGAACTGGCAAGAGGAATTGAAGATATCGCAACGATGTATAAGTACAATATTATTTTAAGCAATTCTGACCAAAATCAGGATAAAGAGCTTCATTTGCTTAATACGATGCTTGGAAAACAAGTGGACGGAATTCTGTTTATGAGCGGAAACGTTACGAGCGCTCATACCGAAGAATTCAAGCGTTCTCCTGTGCCTATCGTACTTGCTGCCTCAATAGACATGGAAAACGAAACACCTTCCGTTAACATTAATTATGAACAGGGTGCTTATGATGCGGTAACCATGCTTGCTGATAAAGGCCACAAACGGATCGGCTATGTGTCAGGTCCATTGGAAGAGCCTACAAATCGTGAAAAGAAGCTAAACGGCTACAAGCGTGCGCTTAAGGATGCAGGAATTTCCTTTGATGAAAATCTCGTTACTGAAGGAGATTACACATACGACTCAGGGATTGAGGCGTATGAAAAGCTCGAGGAATTATCAGACAAGCCTACGGCTATATTTGTAGGAACGGATGAAATGGCGTTAGGTGTTATCCATGCTGCACAAGACCGGGGACGCAGCATCCCGGCTGATGTGGAAATCATCGGATTTGATAATACACGTTTAGCTACAATGGTACGCCCGCAGCTTACGACAGTCGTCCAGCCGACTTATGACATTGGAGCGGTTGCGATGCGTTTACTGACGAAGCTAATGAACAAAGAAACCGTAGAAGAAAAAGCGGTTGAATTGCCGCACCGCATCGAAGTGCGCCAATCAACTAAATAAACAAACAAAAGAGGCTGGGACAAAACCCAGTAAATAAGAGAGGCCATCGCAAATAAGTTTGCGACGGCCTCTCTTTCTATTTTTTGCATTCATTTTTAATGAAGAATATAAGGACACCTTCTGATAAAATTAAAGTTACCACACAATAACCATCGGAGGTGCCCTTATGTATAAACAGTATAACATGGACCAGGTTGTTTTGCCCCTGGATTTAGAAATGAAACTCGATGAAAAAGATATTGCCCACACCGTTCATCATATGGTTGAACAGATTCCCAACGAAGCCTTTTCTAGTTTCGTACGCGAGACCGGGTGTCCAGCTTATCACCCGAGAATGATGATGAAAATTATCTTATGCGCTTATACCCAATCTGTTTTTTCTGGCAGAAAAATTGAGGGACTCCTTACAGACAGCGTTCGGATGATGTGGCTTTCTCAAGGGTATGTCCCGTGTTATCGAACCATTAACCGGTTCCGGGTCCATCCGGAAGTGAAACACCTTCTTCGTCAAGGATTTGTCCAATTTCGATGTCAGCTGGTTCAAAAAAAGCTAATTGATGCCGAGGCGATTTTTATTGATGGAACCAAAATTGAAGCCAACGCCAATAAGTTTACATTTGTCTGGCGGAAATCGGTGGAGAGGTATAGTGACAGCTTGGTGGAGAAGTCCAGCCAAATCTATGATGAACTGTTGGAAAAGGATATTATCCCGGCCATTGAACGGGATCATGAGGAAGAACTCAAGGCGGAAGAGCTCTCTTTAATCGTGAAACAACTGGAAGAAAAAGTGGAGGAACTGAATCAAAAAATAGAGGCAAGTGAAGATGGGAAAGCACGGAAAGAACTTCGTTCCATGCGCAAAGAACCAAAGAAGCTTCATAAGATGTTTACAGATTTTGTGACGCGCAAACAAAAATATGAAAACGATATGAAAATCTTCAAGGAACGCAACAGTTACTCAAAAACGGATCCGGATGCGACGTTCATGCGAATGAAAGATGATTACATGAAAAATGGACAACTCAAACCCGGTTATAATGTTCAGATTGCGACTCAAGGTCAATTTACGCTCGCTTACGATTTATTTCCAAATCCAACTGATACACGCACATTCATTCCATTTTTGAATCATATTGAGAAGTACTTCTTCAAACTCCCGGAGTATATCGTCGCGGATGCGGGGTATGGAAGCGAAGAAAACTACGCGGATGTCTTAGAGAATCGGAAACGTACACCGCTCATTACCTATAATACCTATCGTAAAGAGAACAAAAAGAGTTTCAAGAAGAACGAGTTTCACGCCGCCAATTGGGCGTACAAGGAAGAAGACGATTCGTTCACATGTCCAAAAGGGAAACGATTGACGTTCCGCTATTTATCCCATCGCACCGATCGCACCGGCTTTAAGCGAGAGATCAAAGTATATGAATGCGAGGACTGTTCCGATTGCCCTCTACGCGCTCAATGTACAAAAGCGAAGGATGGGAATAACCGCAAGGTCTATTACAACGAGAAGTGGGAGCAACAGAAAAATCAGATCAAGCAGCAGCTTTCGGAAGAAAAAACGGGCTCCATCTACGCTCAACGCAAGATTGACGTAGAACCAGTTTTTGGATATCTGAAGGCTAATTTGCGTTTCAACCGAATGTCCGTAAGGGGCAAAAACAAGGTAGAAAACGAATTAGGTTTTGCCTTCATGGCGGTGAACTTGAAAAAGTACACCGCCATGAACACATAAAAGTCCAGAGAAGTGTGGATTCCATCACAAAAAAGGGTTCCGATCAGAAAAACCATCTGATCGGAACCCTTTATTCATTATTTCTGGTTAGTTTTGTCCCAGACCCTTTTCTAATAGATTATTTTATCCGTTGGCATTTTTCTTCGTCATTTGATTTTGCCGAATGATTTGCAGCGCTTTAGCAACCGTGTGCGCGTTCTTTTCTTCAATTTCAGGTTTGCGGGGAATTGGTTTATAAAGCGGCCTTGGATCTTCCCAGCCGGCTGGGAGCGGAACAGGTGATTGGTCTTGCCAGGCATCCAGCCATTCCTGCGGAAGAGGACCTGAAGGAATTTCGTTTTGCATTTGCAGCCAAATCATGGCCCATGCTCTTGGAACGACCCGCCATATATCATAGCCCCCGCCGCCTACAGCAATCCACCTGCCATTGCAATATTCATGTGCTAATTCATGTGCAAGCTTAGGAATTTCCTTGTAAATTTCCATTGTTGACGAGAGATGTGTAAGAGGATCTAAATAATGAGCATCTGCACCATTTTGTGAAAAGATTACATCGGGTTTGAAGAATTTTATAACTTCCCGGAATGAATTCCTGTAGGCATCGAGCCAGGATTCATCCTCTGTAAACGCATCAAGAGGGATATTGAAGGAATAGCCATATCCGGCTCCGTGACCGCGTTCCGTTATGTTTCCTGTTCCAGGAAATAAATAGCGTCCAGTCTCATGCAAGGATAGGGTGCAAACAGACGGGTCGTCATAAAAAGACCATTGAACTCCGTCTCCATGATGGGCATCCGTGTCGACATACATGACCCTTGCCTGGTATTTTTCCTGCATATACTTGATCGCTACGGAACTGTCGTTATAGACGCAAAATCCAGAAGCCTTACCCCGGAACCCATGGTGCAGCCCACCCCCCAGATTTAATGCGTGCTTCGCTTTTCCGGTCATTACTGCATCAACAGCCTCAAGTGTACCACCGACAAGTGCTGCACTCGCATCATGCATCCCTGCAAAGATGGGAGTATCCTCTGTGCCAATGCCGTAATTTCCTGCTTCTTCTTCTCCTAATTCACCTTTTCCTGCTTTTTGCACAGCCTCAATGTATTTCTGGTCGTGGATAAGAGCAAGTTCCTCAGGAGTAGCTCTCCTTGCGGGAATAATCATGCTATCTTCGATTTTCCCCATTTTCTTCAGCAAATCCAAAGTCAGTTTTACCCGAAGCTGATTAAATGGATGATGCTGGTTAAACTGATAGTTCAGGAATTCCTCAGAATATACAAAAAGGGAGTCCTTCATAACGGCATCCCCGGCATATTTGGCCATAAAACAGGGTAACCGGCCGCCTCCAGATCAGAAATAATGCCAGTAGGGTTCATTGTCTGCACCCTGAATACCAGGATTTTGAAGTGATCATCCCGGTCAGGATAAACGAGGACACTTGCAATATTGATATTGCGCTGCTGAAAAATTCCTGATACTTCAGATAGCATTCCTGCACGGTTTGGTACTTTCACTTCTATCTGAGAGCCCGGCTGATTTGCCCCCGTAAGCTGAACAAATGTATGAAGCAAGTCGGATTCGGTAATAATCCCTGCTAGTTTTCCAGCTTTTAAGATAGGCATGCAGCCAATTTTTCGTTCATAAAAGATAGATGAAATTTCTTCAACAAAATCGAGAGGATGTCCTGTTACAACATCCGTTTTCATAATATTTTCAAGCGGCTGGTCTAACTCGTCCACTTTTTCGATAAGCTGAAATACTGATGGGGCTGCGTCTTTAACATCCCGGTCTGAGACGATTCCTGCAAGTGACCCATTACCGTTAACAATTGGGATATGCCGAATCCTTTCCTTCTTCATCACATCAATTGCTTTTGCTAATGTATCCCCTGGATTGAGCGTAATTACTTTCCTGTTCATGATCTGATCGACAATCATGCAATTCCATCCCCTTTGCAGCCTTAGCTTACAGTACGCGGAAAAATTGATAGCCTTAATTTTAGTACATGAAACGGTTTTTAAAGCGAAGTTTATCAAATTGCTGAATAGATTCCGGATCGACTCTTTTTCCAATCCTCGCCATCAAACAATTGGCAGGATGGGAACTAATCTCCGGTTCATCAGTCGCAAACCATTCAAGTCCACCGGCATTCATCATTTTTTCCATCACTTTACGATATTCCCATACGTTTAAGCTTGTTCCTTTTAAATCCCAATGCCAGTAATATTCTGTCGTGATGATGATGTAATCTTCCATTTTGTCATCCATCATCGATACTCTCAAAAGGTTTTTTCCAGCAGCGCATCCCCTAAACTCGGGAATCACTTCAATGGCGCCAAGCTCAATCAGATTTTCCATATTTCCTTCAGACCATCTTTCCAAAGGGTCCGGGTACAGGTACGTCACATATCCGACGATTGTATGCTTATGGCGTGCTATGAGAATTCTTCCCTCAGGCAAATCAGCTATTTCGATTAAAGCTTTATGCTGCTGTCCGGGGGGCCTGAAAGCAACTAAATCCCGGTGAAATTCATAATCTGCAAGTTTACCGGATGCAATCGGACCTTCAATTATGAGAGAGCCGTTAGGAGTTTTCAATTCCATGGCATTATAGGTTTTGTTATGTTCCATTAGGTCACCCGCCTCTTTCTGCATCATTGAAAAGTAAGTTTCTTTCTTCTAAATAAGTTTATTAAGGTGTCCCTCTATCGCATTCTATAAAACGGCAAGTAGAACGCTGCCCTGTTAAGCAAAATTAGCCGCTTCTGTTTTAATTATAGGCTATGTTAAAGCATCAAGTTGATTTTTAACACCTGTTGATTGGATCGAACGAAAGCCAAGTTTAACGGAGCATAATTTTAAGCTCTTATTTCATAGATTGTTCTTATTTAGTAGATTTTTTGACACAAAGCAAACTAACGTTAAAACTTCCTTCTATTATACTACAAATAATAAAGCGTTTTCACAAACATATTGTTTAAAAATTGAGAAAAATCAACTCGTATACTATAATAAATATTGAATCAAGAACAGAGGGGGATTCAGGGATGAAATTGGAAGCGCTGCCAGCGTCGAAGGGTAATTATAATCTAAACGACTACGATGAAGCGTATAAGAATTTTAACTGGAAAGATGCGGAGAAGAATTTCTCCTGGCATCAAACGGGAAAATTAAACGCAGCCTATGAAGCAATTGATCGTCATGCAGAGACCCATCGCAAAAATAAAGTTGCGCTTTATTATCGAGACCCTTCCCGGAGCGAAAAATATACGTTTAAAGAAATGAAGGATCTATCCAACCAGGCAGGAAATGTACTCCGCCAGGCGGCCAATGTTGAAAAAGGTGACCGGGTTTTCGTCTTTATGCCGAGAACGCCAGAGCTCTACTTTATCATTCTTGGCGCCATCAAATCAGGAGCGATTGTTGGACCGCTATTTGAAGCATTCATGGAGGGCGCGGTTAAGGACCGTCTTTATGACAGCAGTGCAAAGGTCATTGTGACGACGCCTGAACTGCTCGAACGGATTCCTCATGATGAGCTTCCCGATCTAAAGCACATTATTCTCGTGGGAGATGAGACGGTCGAAGGCGACTTTATACATTTCGGAAAAGAAATGGAAAAGGCAAGCAAGGATTTTGAAATAGAGTGGCTGGATGCAGAGGACGGCATGCTCCTTCATTATACTTCCGGTTCTACAGGGAAGCCAAAAGGTGTCCTGCATGTTCAGCGGGCCATGATCCAGCATTTTCAGACAGCTGAATGGGTTCTTGATATGAAGGAAGATGACGTATATTGGTGCACAGCTGACCCGGGTTGGGTAACGGGTACTGTCTATGGGATATTCGGACCTTGGCTGCACGGCGCGTCGAATGTAATCGTCGGAGGCAGATTCAAACCGGAAGCCTGGTACCAGACAATTGAAGATCTGGGGGTTACGGTTTGGTACAGTGCACCGACAGCATTCAGAATGCTGATGGGTGCAGGGGATGAAATTATCAAAAATTTCAATCTCAGCAGCTTGCGTCACATCCTTAGCGTCGGGGAGCCTCTCAACCCTGAGGTAATCCGCTGGGGAACAAAAGTTTTCAGCCAAAGAATCCATGATACGTGGTGGATGACAGAAACAGGAGCCCAAACCATCTGCAACTACCCTAGTCTTGAAATTAAGCCGGGGTCTATGGGAAAACCAGTTCCGGGGGTCAAGGCTGCCATTGTTGATGATCAGGGAAATGAACTTCCTGCTTATCAAATGGGAAATCTGGCAATTAAAAAGGGCTGGCCTTCCATGATGCATGCGATATGGAACAACCAGGAAAAATATGAATCCTATTTTATGCCTGGCGACTGGTATGTATCAGGGGATTCCGCTTATATGGATGAAGACGGATACTTCTGGTTCCAGGGAAGAATTGATGATGTAATCATGACATCCGGCGAGCGGGTAGGACCGTTTGAAGTAGAAAGCAAGCTGGTTGAACATCCGGCAATCGCAGAAGCAGGGGTAATCGGCAAGCCCGACCCTGTTCGCGGAGAAATCATTAAGGCGTTCATTGCTTTAAGAGACGGCTATGAGCCATCTGATGAATTGAGCGAGGAAATCCGGACGTTTGTAAAGAAAGGTCTGGCTGCTCACGCTGCCCCAAGAGAAATTGAGTTTAAAGATAAGCTTCCTAAAACAAGAAGCGGAAAAATCATGCGCAGAGTATTGAAAGCATGGGAGCTGGATTTGCCTGCAGGTGACTTGTCGACAATGGAAGACTAATTAAATAATAGAGTTAGCCCGAGCCCGTAAGTTGGTTCGGTTTTTTTTTTAATGTTTTGAACAATAATGAATGAAAATGACTGATTTTAAATATTATTAGATTAATATTGATTGAAATTGAATGTTTTTGATTGATTTATGTAAGGGCTTTCGTTACAATGTGGTCATAAGGCACTATTTATTGGAGGTGCGCCGATGCTTACACCAGAGCGCCACGGCAAGATTCTTGCCATGATTGAAGAAAAAGAAATTGTTAATATCCAGGAGCTCGTTGATGCTACTCATTCTTCTGAATCTACAATTAGAAGAGATTTAAGCCAGCTTCATAAAGAAAAAAAACTGAAACGGGTTCATGGAGGGGCAGAACTTCTTCATCAAAAGGGCATAGAGCCGAACATCGCGCAAAAGGCAGATATCAACCTTGATGAAAAGCAAAAAATAGGAAAGTTTGCAGCAGGACTTGTGAAGGACGGAGACCGGATTTTTCTGGACGCCGGAACTACTACCCTGCAGATGATCCGCTATCTGGAAGGAAAGGACATTATGGTTGTAACAAATGGCCTTACCCATTTAGAAGAGCTGTCACAATATCAAATTCCCACCTATTTAATAGGCGGCTATGTAAAGCAGACAACAAGAGCACTGATTGGTGCGCGTGCTATCTCGAGCTTAAGTGAATACCGCTTTGACAAATGTTTTATGGGAGTCAACGGAATTCATGCTGAATCGGGGTATACCACACCTGATCCAGAGGAGGCGGCTGTTAAAACAAGCGCCATCCGCTTCTCGCAAACGGCTTATATGCTTGCTGACCGCAGCAAATTTGACGAGGTTGCGTTTGCAAAAATTGCGGACCTGCACGAGGCCATCGTGATTACGAATGAACTTGATGAGGATTTGCTTGAAGAATATGCTGAAAAAACTGAGATAAAGGTTGTGGGCGCATCATGATTTATACATGTACATTGAATCCTTCTATTGATTACTTAATTCAGCTGGAAGAATTTCAATTAGGAAGCCTGAATCGCTCAAAGGAAACGCAGCTTTTCCCGGGCGGAAAAGGCATTAACGTCTCAAGAGTAATGAAACGGCTGGGAACCGAGAGTACGGCCCTGGGTTTTGCGGGAGGATTCACAGGTGATTATATACAAAATTTCCTTCATTCAGAATTGATAACAGCTGATTTTATTGAAGTTCAGGACAACACAAGAATCAACGTTAAGTTAAAAACCGGAATGGAAACAGAAATTAATGCCTCAGGTCCTGCTATTACAATTGAGCAGCAGGAACAGCTTATTACAAAAATACGTCAGCTTAAAAAAGGAGATTTACTGGTCCTTGCCGGAAGCATTCCTTCCTCACTGCCGCTGACATTTTACCGCAATCTTACAGAAATCTGCAAAAGTGCAGGAGTAGAGACAGTAATCGATACGACGGGTCCTGCATTAGAGGAAACGTTTCAATTTGAACCGCTGTTAATCAAGCCGAACCATCACGAGCTGGGAGATCTGTTTCGTGCAAAAGTTTCCACAGTAAATGAAGCCGCTTACTTCGGTAAAAAACTCATCGGCTTAGGTGTCCGGAACGTCATTGTTTCTATGGCGGGCGAAGGAGCGGTGTTTATTAATGAAGATCAGGTTCTTAGGGCTTCCGTTCCAAAGGGAATTTTAAAGAATTCTGTAGGGGCAGGAGATTCGGTTGTGGCAGGTTTCCTGGCGTCTTATACAAAGCAAAGTGATTATGAAGAAGCATTTCGAGCTGGTACAGCTGCAGGAAGTGCGACAGCTTTTTCGCATGATCTTTGTACAAAGGAAGAAGCAGAAAAACTGCTCGAACAAGTAAAAATAGAGAAAATTGGATGAGGAGGCTATAAGATGAGGATTACAGATTTGCTGACTAGAGAAACCATCCTGCTAAATTTATCTGCGGGTTCAAAAGAAGAAGCAATCGACGAACTTGTAAATAAGCTGGATCATGCTGGAAAACTGAATGATCGTGAATTATACAAAGAGGCGATTCTTGCCCGTGAAGCACAAAGCACAACAGGAATTGGAGAGGGCATTGCGATCCCTCATGCCAAAACAAGTGCTGTGAAAAGTCCTGCTATTGCATTCGGCCGTTCGAAAACCGGCATCGATTACGAGTCTTTAGATGGGCAGCCAAGTCATTTGTTCTTTATGATTGCAGCTGGAGAAGGGGCAAATAATACACATTTAGAAACTCTCTCTTCTTTGTCCAGCTTCCTAATGGACCCTGATTTCAGAAAGAAATTGGAGGAAGCAAGAACAGAAAATGAAGTGCTGGAAGCCATCAATTCAAAAGAGGATGCGATGTCTGAAGAGGAGGAGGAATCTGTATCGGATTCAGTTGAACAGCTGGTTCTCGCTGTGACAGCCTGTCCAACCGGGATTGCTCATACGTACATGGCGGCTGACGCTCTGAAAGCTAAAGCAAAAGAAATGGGCGTTATGATCAAAGTAGAAACGAATGGTTCAAGCGGAGTGAAGAATCTGTTAACGCAGGATGAAATTGAAAGGGCTTCCGCGATCATCGTAGCTGCTGACAAGCAGGTGGAGATGGAGCGGTTTGACGGCAAGCATGTAATAGAAGTGCCGGTTGCCCAGGCAATCAGAAAGCCGCAGGAGCTAATCGAACGTGCCCTGAAACAGGATGCTTCTACTTATAAAAGCAGCCAGGGCAGCTCGCAAAAGAGCAATGAGGGCCAAAAAGAAAAAGGACAAAGAACGGGATTTTATAAGCATTTAATGAATGGTGTATCCAATATGCTCCCATTTGTAGTAGGGGGAGGTATACTAATTGCAATTTCCTTCATGTTCGGAATTAACTCCGCAAATCCTAAAGACCCAAGCTATAACCAAATCGCAGAAATTTTGAATACCATCGGCGGAGGAAATGCATTTAAACTAATGATTCCGATTCTTGCAGCATTCATCGCCATGAGTATTGCCGACAGACCCGGTTTTGCACCAGGAGCAGTTGGAGGCCTGCTTGCTTCTAGTGGAGACGCAGGCTTCCTTGGGGGACTGATTGCCGGTTTCCTTGCCGGATATATCGTTTTATTTCTGAAAAAGGCATTCAGCCGGTTACCGAATGCACTTGAAGGAATTAAACCAGTTTTGCTTTATCCGCTGTTCGGGATTCTATTTACAGGAGTGATCATGATCGTAGTGGTAATTCCACCGGCAAAAGCGTTAATGAATCTTCTTGACGGCTGGTTAATAGGGATGGGTAAGGGAAACCTAATCCTTCTTGGATTAATTCTTGGAGGCATGATGGCGGTAGATATGGGCGGACCGTTGAACAAAGCGGCTTACACATTCGGTCTTGCGATGATTGACGCTGGAAACTTTGCTCCTCATGCAGCTATTATGGCTGGAGGAATGGTACCTCCACTTGGCATGGCTCTTGCAACAACGTTTTTTAAAAGTAAATTCACGAAGCAGGAAAGGGAAGCTGGGAAAACGGCTTACATTATGGGAGCTACCTTTATTACGGAAGGAGCGATTCCGTTTGCTGCTGCAGATCCTGGAAGGGTCATTCCAGCATCGGTGATCGGCGCATCGACAGCAGGAGCTCTGTCGATGCTGTTTAACATCAAGCTTCCTGCACCTCATGGAGGGGCATTTGTTATTCCAGTTGTAGATGGCAATCCGTTATTGTATATTCTCGCCATCCTTATCGGAGCAGCTGTAACAGCTCTTATCATCGGATTCTGGAAAAAGCCTATAAAATAAATGGCGAAAGAGACTGCGGAAAATAGTCCGCAGCCTCTTTTTTGTATTCCGCATGTTTACCTAAATTAAAGGGTAATAGGTTAGGAAGAATATTTATTGCGAAATAAGTTACCTTTTTACCTGAATTTTAAATATTCTAAATAGACTAAGTCGATAGAAATGGGTACAATGAATTATATCGGGTGGTAGGACCTTATAAAAAACCAGACTCGCATTTGAGGCAAGTCTGGTTTTACTGAGCCTATTCGAATATTGTCAGCATCTTACGGCTGTGCTACAAATAATGTAAGTCAATTAAAGTAGATTAGAGTCTATTAAGAATGGAGAACTAGTTATTGTCGAAAAATACCGGGTATTTTAGGCTAATATAATAATTACCATCTATTAAAGTCTTTAGTTGCCTTATAATGGAGAAATCCCTGCTGAAGGGAATACCATTCACTCTTAGAGTGCTGTTCAAAAGAAACAGTAAGAACTTTAAGTCCAGTTTCCTTCTGAATGGCTTTTAAATCGCTCATCTGATTTTTAGACCAAGCATCTTTAGAGACAACATTGTGGTTGAAATTCTCCCACATAATTGCATCTACATATTTTGCACTTGTTGTTTTGAGAGTTTCCATGCCCCAATTCTGAATAATTCCAAGAGAAGGGTATGTGTTTTTTACACTTTTAAGCAATTCCTCGAGACCTGCGCGCTGTTTGGCAAGCTCGTCCGGATTTCCGCTGAAATAATCATCTATATTTCCAACGGTGTCGAAAAAGACGCCATCCATATTTTTACTGTAAACTTGGGCTTCAATTTCAGAAAGCAGCAATTGTCTGAAGTGCGGGGAAGACATATTCATCAAGTAGGAATCCCATTGCTGAATATAATATTTCTGACTGGATTGCTGATAGTAATCTGCAGGCTGAAGTTTTTGCAAAAATGCGGTATTCCAATTATCAGCTTCCATCGAGTTGATGTAGCCGAATACTTTCGTACCATTTGCCTTAATCGTTTCGATTTGGGTTTTGGTGTAAAGAAGAGGCTCTATTATGACAAGGTCATAAGCCTTCATCTTATTGATAATAGCCGGGGTGGGAGCATCGTAGAAAATTTTGTAGGTTTTCACGTCATCAAACACTCCATTTGCAGCAGAAACATTTTGGACAGAAGCAGCGGGAAAAGAAGTCGTTAAAGCAGAAGCAGCGGGAGATAAAGAAATAATACTAGATACAGCAAAAAAAGCCAATACAAAAAATCTGATTACGTTATTCATTTGTAATCCCTCCGTTTTTTAACGAGGGATGGTAGCTTCGCAGGCTGGCGATCGGTACTTCCATGTAGAAGTCGACGACCCATGCCTTTGCGTCCTTGCTTTTCAGCAAGTTTGCCCATCACCTTTTGTCCTAATCATATCAGCCTATTTTTCTGAACTCAACCTATTTTTTATAAAAGGCAGTGATTCGAATGATCTACAGACAATCTAATACTATTCTAAAATTAACTGAAGCGATTGGACTATCCATTTTAAGCATCATCCTGGTTTTCCTCTTTACGGACAGTCTCCCTGTGCTGAATGAGGTGCTTTGGTCTGTTGCAATTGTCCTTATTTCTATGAGGTATGGCTTATATTTTGGTCTGATTCCTTTTTTTATCGCCTTTTTAACCTCGCTTGCTTACGAATATCAAAGCGGTGGCGATCTATATCTTTATCTGACAGACTTAAATCATATGCTAGCGATGATGCTATTCTTTTTCCTGCTGCTTTTTACTGGACTATCAAGTAAATCTCATAAAGAAAGATATTCTGATATATCATATTTATATGAAGAAATTTCTGAGGATAAAAAACTTCTGGAAGAAACATTAGACGAAGCATTATCTGTAAATGAGAGTTATAGAAAAAGATTTTTAGAATCAGAGGATCAGTATGCAGAAATGTATGAAATGATTACTGCGCTTCATTTTACGGATTCAGACACAATTTTTAATGAAATGGTGCGCATTGTCAACCAAAAATTCAAAGGCAGCCAGCTTGTTTTATACCTTATTTCCAATCACGGGGATTCAATACGTTCCAAAATAAATACAAACAGAGATGGAAAGCTGAAATCGAATTATTGGATGGCGGAAATGCCATCTCTCTTTAACAAAGTGATGCAGGAAACTTCTCATGTGCTGTTCAGGTCTCCAGAAGATGATCCTGCATCCCCCGCGCTGGCAGGACCGGTTTTTATTTATGGGGAGATGAGATACTTACTCGCAGTGGATGGAATTGATTTAAAGTCGTGCACATCTCAGCAGATTCAGTGGCTTGACTGGTGCTTAAAGTGGATGGGGACAAGGCTTGGCTTTGCCTACAAATATGAGCGGGAGCAGAATCACCATGAAAGATATCCCGGTACGGGAATCTTTAAGCTTGCCTCGTTTTTTAAACGATTCAATGCAGAGCTTGAAAGGGCAGAAAAGATTGGTCAGCCGTTTGTCATTTTTGAACTGAATACAGCCGGACTTTCACTGGATGAAATCGATCTCTTGATGAAAAACCAGCTGAGGGAGCTTGATACAGCAGGCTGGGATGAAGAGACGGAAATTCTTTATGTGCTCCTGCCGGGTGTAGAACCTGTAAACGAAACGGCAGTGAAAGCGAGACTTCAGAGAGCTCTGGAAAAAGAGGTGGATTCGTTAAGATGATATGGATTTTTGCTGCAGGGTCTCTTTTAGGAATAACGGCAGCCTATCTGCTGTCCAGATTTTTCTATGCCAAAAAAATGGAACAAAATCAGTACGGTCTTCTTGCGTTATGGATTCTTCTTTCAATCGCGGTTCCCGTTGCTGGTTTCGCATATGGCTGGTTTTTGCTCTTGGTATACATGAGACAACAGGACGGCACTTTCATGGAGGAATATTCTAGCTACATTCATAATAAGGTGTACAATTTTGAGAGTTTGAGAGAAACGCTGAGGCAGGACCGGGAATTGCTGAACATGACGAGCCACAGCGCGGAAAATACCTGGATGATGAAGAATCTCCTGCTGCGTATGTCGAACGAGAATACAGTCAATCAGGAAAAGATCATTAAGAAAGGACTTAACCATCCGGATATGGAGGCGGTCCATTATGCAGCAACCATTACAAATGTTCTGCATGATCGTTTATTGAATCTTATCCAGCAGCAGAAAAAAGAAATAGTTCCCGACCGGCCCTCCTCTTATAAACAGCTGTTTGCTTCCTATCAGGATTATCTTTCCAGCGAACTCCTTTCTAATGCGATCAGGGAGAAAACCGAGGCTGAATATGAGGCATTTTTGAGAGAAGCAGCAAAAGCATTTCCTGAGGACGTTCAATATACAGAAGCGCTTGGTCTATGTTTATTTGAAAAAAATCCCGAAGAGGGAGAACGCATTTTTGAAAAACTTCTTAAGCAAAACCCGAATTCTGCTAACGTCATGTGGGGATGGTTGAAGATCTCCTATAAAAAAGAGAGATGGGAAAGAGTTTTTGAGCTAGCTGTCAGGCTTAAAAACCATCCGGATTTGGTTTCTTTCCCGGGAAATCAGCAAGAAATTATCCGATTTTTAGGAGGGGAGCAAAAGTGAATGAGCGGATTCCCCGTTTTGCCATTTTTACGTTTGGAGCAGTCATCTTATTGCTTGCTGGAGTTTTATTTATGAATTCGAATCATTTTTATTCCAATTTGCCGCTGAGTAAAAATGGGCAGCCTGCAGAAAAAGTTGCCTATATGAATTCAAGCTATCCTAATAAGAGGGCTGGCAATATGCTGGTGTATTTAACGGAACCTGAAAAGGGAAACAAGCTAAGTGAGGGAACCTTTTTCAATATTAAAAAAGCGCTGGAATATGCGAAAATCCAGTACCAAGTCATTCCAGCAGAAAAGTCCGGGACCCTAAAACCCGACCCGTATACGCTGCTTATTTTAACGGGAGAGAATACAGCCCGCTGGGATTTTGATGCAATTGAACAATTTGTAAATGACGGAGGCCGGCTTTTTTTAGCAAATCGATTTTCTGATCCTGAATGGAATGAATTTCTCGGTATAAAAAAGGAAAATGGATTCGATGACGAAGTCAAAGGAATTACATTTTCAGATTCATTTTTTAAAGGCTATCCTGATCTGGATACAAATTCGGACTATTTCTCCAACAGCATGCTGAAGGCTGAACTGCATCCTGAGGCAAAAACTTATTTGTCCGCCGGATCGCTTCCTTTGCTGTGGACTCGTGACGCAGGCTCCGGAAGAATCGTAAACTGGAACGGTACAAGCCTCCAGGATAAAAGCACACGCGGTCTCATTGTTCAGTCGATCAGCCTCGCATTCCCAGCATTTGTCTCTGGTCAAATGGGTGGAAAAGTCATGTATATTGACGATTTTCCAGCCCCAATCGCAGCATTGGAGTCAAAAAAAATCAGGAATGAATATGGAATGTCATACCCTGAATTTTATAAAAAAATATGGTGGCCGGACATGAAGGCAATTAGTCAAACCTATGATTTTCCTTATACCGGTGCCATCATCGGGACGTATCTTGATAAACCGCGCCTTTTAACCGGACAGCTGATGGAAATGAACCAAAAGGATTTGCTCGCCTATGGAAGGCAGCTGCTGTCGATTAACGGGGAGCTCGCGCTGCATGGATATAATCATGAATCACTTGTGACAAAAGAGGAGCCGGTTTCCTCGGATTTTGGATACCGCTACTGGGAGTCCCAGTCTGAAATGGAAAGTTCGCTTTCTGAACTTAGAGGCGTTCAGGAGGAGCTTTTCCCTGATCAAAAGCTAAGGACTTATGTGCCTCCATCCAATTTGCTGAATCGCACTGGAATATCCGCCTTGAGGCACACAATGCCCAATTTAGAGGTTCTTTCAAGTCTTTATACTGGAGATCCTTCCAATGGCAGCTTGATTCAGGAATTTGGCTATGATTCGGTCTATACGGATTTATATCATTTCCCAAGGATTAATAGCGGTTATACCTTTACAAAAGAGGATCAGTTCCAGCTAACGGATGCTATAGCCAACATGGGGGTATTTTCTCATTTTATTCATCCGGACGATGTGCTCGATGAAGACCGCTCCAAAAATGCAAGCTGGGAAAGTTTAAAGGGAGAGTATGTGCACATGCAATCGTTTCTTGCAAAGAACTTTGAATATGTTAAAGGCTATAAACAAATTGATGCAAAACAACGGATGACAGCCTATCAGGAAGGCCGATGGTCGATTACTTACAAAGAAGACGGGTTGGAGATTCATGGCTATCACGTTCCGAAGCCTTCTTTATTTTATGTCCGGCTGGAGCAGGGAAAAAAACTGAAAGAGGGAAGCTATCCGTTCGGTAAAATTGAAGAGCGGCAGCCTGGACTATACTTATTAAGCATGAACAAGCCTGATGCTGAGGCTGACTGGAAAGAGGCGGGCAGGAAATGAGAGTGGGAATGATCGCTGAAGGTAGTTATCCTTATGTAAGCGGCGGGGTATCGAGCTGGATTCATACCCTGATCACCGGAATGGAAGATATCGAATTCTCTCTTTTTACGATTACTCCTGAAAAGAAAAAAGAAAGTGAACTGAAATATACACTTACCAAGAATACTGTTCATCATCAGAATATCGAATTAATAACCGATCTTCCGGTAAATAGGGTCAAATCCAATCTTACAAAAGAAGAATTATCTCTTCTATTCAGATGGTTTACCTTTCAAACGCTTGATCCGCAGGCGCTTCTTATTCTTGGGAATCGGGAAAAAATGGGGTCGGTGGATGAATTTTTTGAGAGTGAATCTTTTTACACCCTTGTTCAGGAGTGCTATGAATTTGAGGAGCTATATGGGTCATTTCTTGATTATATGTGGATGTGGAAATCCATGTATACACCCATTATGCATCTCCTCCAGCAGGATTACAGTAAAGTCGATGTCATTCATACCGCTTCTACCGGGTATGGAGGGTTAATCGGGACGTATATATCGATTGTACAAAACATCCCTTTTATTATTACTGAGCATGGAATATACTCCAGGGAAAGAGAAGAGGAAATTCTTCAATCATCATGGATTCCTGTTATATACAAAAAAAGATGGATCCAGCTTTTTCATCATCTTTCCAAGATTGCCTATGAACAGGCAGAGGATATTATCACCTTATTTGAAAAAAACCGCGGCTATCAGCTGGAGCTCGGGGCTTCGCCTGAGAAAACGGCTATTGTCCCTAATGGAATAGACATCAATACGGCGTTAACTCTTCAAGGGAAGAAGCCGGTTTTCCATATCGGAGCCATTGTTAGAATTGTACCGATTAAGGATATAAAAACGATGATTTATGCGGCTAACACTTTAAGAAGGTGGGGATATGATTTTCATTGGTCCATTTTAGGGTCAGATGAAGAATTGCCCGAGTATGCACAGGAATGCAAGGATTTAGTTGTGAGTCTTGAACTTGAGCAATGGGTTACCTTTACTGGCAAGGTTAATGTACAGGATTACCTGTTGTCCTTCGATGTGTGTGTTCTGACCAGTCTGTCAGAGGGACAGCCGCTGGCTATCTTGGAGGGAATGGCCGCAGCCAGGCCCTGGGTGGCAACAGATGTAGGAAGCTGCAGAGAACTCATCGAGGGAAGGGAGGAAGATCCGTACGGTGCATGCGGCTTTGTCATTCCTCCTATTCAGCCTGAGGAACTGGCGGATCGTTTGAGATGGTTTATTAATCATCCCGAACTGCTTGGACGGATGGGCCAAAATGGTCTTAACCGTGTGAAAAATGACTACCTATTATCGGACGTTATTACATTTTATAGAAATCTTTATGCAGAGAGGGGTGAAAAGGTTGGCCGGCATCGGATTCCAGCTGCAAAAATTATTTAAAGAAGATTATTATTCTTCCAGGCTAAAAGCGTATTTGTATTCTCTGTTTGTTACAGCGGGCCCTTGGCTGATTGTTATTTTCACCATTCTAATGCTGCAGATCCTGCTCCAGGCAGTCCCGGGGGTCAACTCCCTGAATAAGCAGCTGTTTATGATTTCTGTCTCCTATTGCTTTATGTTTTCTCAGGTTCTATTTGGTTTTCAGCAGCTCGTTGTGACAAGGTATACGGCTGATTGCCTCTACGAAAAAAAAGAAGAAAAGGTATTTTCCTCTTTTCTTGGTTTTTCGGCGGTGACGGCTGCGGCCGCCTTCATCCTATGGCTAGTATTCGCATTGCTGTCGCCGCTGCAGTGGGAATATAAATTTCTTATGCTTGGTTTATTTATGCTTCTTAATTTAATATGGATTATGCTCCTTTATCTGTCAGGTGCTAAGAATTATCAATCCATAGCCCTAGCCTTCCTGGCAGGCGGAGTCTTTTCAATCAGCTGTATGTTTATATTGCTGAAATGGAACCCATTCTCTCAAGGGGAATGGACTCCAGCCTGGATTATGATGGGCAGTTTTACGGCAGGAATCGCAGTGACCTTTCTCTGGCTGGTGAACTCTATGCTGAAAACCTTCCCAAACCGTGCCGCATCTCTGCCATTCGAATATTTGACTTATTTTGATAAATATCCGCAGCTTGCGTTTACAGGGATTTTTTATAATGCCGGGTTATGGGTGAGCAATTGGATCATATGGGTATCGGGCGGGCATTGGCTTTTAGGTACCTTTCGTTACCATCCAGGCTATGATACGGCAGTGTTTTATGCTTACTTAACGATTTTGCCGTCCTATGTCATTTTCGTCGTTTCCATTGAAACAAGATTTTATGAGAGATACCGGGATTTCTTTTCCTTCATCAATGATGGGGGAACGTTAACTCAAATCAGAAAGTCAAAGGGAAAAATGCTGCTTGTGCTTAAACAGGAGATTGAGAGGCTTGTCAGAAATCAAGGGTTTATTTCCCTGGCGATACTATTTTTAGCTCTCTTTATATTCCCTCTGTTTGTCAATGCAGATCTCATATTGGGCATATTCCGGATTACGCTGATTGGAGCTTTTTGCAACGGAATGACCATGATCATGATGCTGCTGCTTCTTTATTTTGATGACCGGGTGGGTGCCCTTATCACCTCTGCAGCATTCTTTGGGGGAATTGCGCTGTTTACGCTGCTGATGCTTCCAGCAGGAGAGGCAGGCTATGGCGTAGGTTTTACGGCAGGGAGCTTGCTCAGCTTTGTCTACTCATCGTTCAGGCTCTTTCAATATGTTTCCAAAGCCGATTATTATGCTTTCTGTAAGTCCCGCCATACTCGTATAGAGGGTCCTTTTCACAATCTGTCCCGCCGGTTAAACCGATTGGCGGGTGCTGAATAATGCATTCTCCAAAAAAAGGACTGTTCAGAAAGTCAGTTTTCAAAGGTGCTTACGCAGTTTGAAATTAGATGGGTTTTGGCTGATTTCCGCTGCAGGATGCTCCCTTTCCGAGGGGCGGGCGGTAAGCTCCTCCGCGCTCCGCGCCTGCGGGTTCTAGCCTGTCCCGCTGCTCCCGCTGGAGTGTCGCACCTTCCGCTCCAATCAGCCTAACCCATAATTGTTCATATTACCTATTTAAACATACGAAACCCCCGGAATGCTCACAGCGTCCCGGGGGTTTCAATTTCCATCATTGACAGCCCCATTTTTTTCTTATAAAGATGCTTTTTTATCATCTATTTCCTCTGTATAACAATGCTCACTGGTTCTTTTGCAAAAACGGATTGCGTTAATTTCTCCGCCTATGAGAATCACAAAACCAGATAAATATAACCAGGTCATAAGCACAATGACTCCTCCGACACTGCCGTAGGTCGCCTGATAATTCCCAAATTGGCTTACATACAGTGAGAAACCGAACGAAATCAGCTGCCAGAGCAGCGTTCCGACGATGGCACCTGGAATGACGTCCTTCGCTCTAAGACCAAGGTTTGGAGAAAAGTAATAGATGATGCCAAGAATCAATGCCATCAACACAAAGGCAATCAGCCAGCGAATGACCGTAAATAAACTGTCAGTTAATGCGGTCTCCGGGAATATGCTTTTAATTCCTGAAAGGAGGACATCCCCGAAAATAGGAAGAACAAGTGTTACGACTAATCCAAGCACAAGCCCGATGGTTAAAAGAATGGCCATCCCTCTAACCTTCCAGAACGCTCTTGATTCCTCAACCATATGCGCCTTATTTAATGATCTCATGACTGCGTTCGTTGCATTTGATGCGGACCAAAGTGTACCGATGATTCCTAAGGAAAGCAGACCGCCATTGGGTGTTGAAATGAGGGACGTGATTTGCTCCTCCAGCAGCTGGCCCGAATCACCCGGTGCAAATTGATTAACAAATTTCCCGACGGTCTGCGGATCGATTGAAAAATAGGGAAGCAAAGTAAGTGAAAAAATAAGCAGCGGGAAAAGGGACAGCAGGAAATAATAGGCAAGAACGGCTGCCAAATCCCCTAATTCATGCTTTTGAATACGATGAATAAGTTCTTTGATGAATGACATATATGGCCTCCTGTAATAGGGTTCTTATGCTTATGTTACCCTCTGGAAAATCATTTTGAAACCTATACTGGCTTTTGCTTCAATAATTGGGGGATGTGAACCGTTCCACATTTATAGGGAAGGCCATATACTATTTTGAAAATGCAGAAGGGAGGCTTATAAAATGAGCGATGGCGGATATAATAATGGATTTGCTTTAGTGGTTGTTCTGTTTATTCTTTTAATTATCATCGGAGCTTCTTACGTCGGTGGAGGTTCTTGCGGAACTTGTGGCGGATACGGCGGAGGATATGGCTGGTAGTTTGAAAATCAAGAGCCAGACCTGATTAGGTCTGGCTCTTTTGTATTCTATGGTGTTTCATTTTCCGGCTGAATGATAGCGCCGGCAGAGGCCTCTTGTGAAATTTCTCTTTCGCCTGGTTCGGTCTTCTCTTGTGCACTCGCCGGGTTTGCTTCAACAGGAGCAGGAGGAGGCGCTTTCCCGGCAATTCTGGAAGGAGACGATTCGTTACCTGATGCATCAACCGCTGTTACATAATAAGATGCACCTGATGTCCCTATTGTGAGGCCTGTTCCATCTGAGCTGGATATACTGGCGATCTTTGTAAAGCTGCCGGTTCCTCCAGTTGACATATAGACGCGGTATCCAAGGACATCAGAGTTATTGGAGCGGCTCCAGTTCAGTGTAGATCTGCTTATCGACACTCCTGTAATTTGGGACGGAGGAAGCCCGTCTTCCACAAAGCTACTGCCCGAATAGACCACTAGACCTCCCAAATTATTTGTATATTTATAAAGATCGCGGGGAGATTGAAGTCCCAGCCGTTCCAGAAGATCTTTCTTGATCATTGGACCTTCGTACACAAAATCTCCCGGGGCACTGGCAGGCACTTCGAAGGCAGCACCATCCTGAAGAATATACTTTCCTGATTTCAGACTGTCGTCCACAGTGCTGGGCGCATATTTTACATTGAACAAATCAGATTTTACCAATCCTGCTTGCCGGCACAGATCAGAAGGGAGGGCTCCGGACAGTGCGCAATAGGGGAATTCAGCAATTCCTTTTGGCATCTTGAACGGCTCCTCCGGTGCAATCAGTTCCGGATTCTTTGTGTATGCAGCATTCATTAGCGATGACCATATTTCCTGACCGCGCCTGCTGTAGCTTTTTCCTCGATAAGCACCGATTGTTGTATTGGTATCATAGCCAATCCACGTCCCGAACGTTACATTCGGATTGGATGCAACGAACCAGTAGTCCTCTGTATCTTGACTCGTTCCTGTTTTTCCTGCCCAATCAGCATTAAAATTTAAGAGACCAGGCACACTTTTTGCTGTTCCATCTGAAAGCACATCTCTTAGCATGTCCAGTGTCAAATAGGCGGTCTGAGGGGAAAAAACATCTTCCGTCTCCGTTTCATGCTGGTAAATGACGGTTCCATCTGTTCTTTCGATACTCTCAATCATGTATGCATCTATAAACTTGCCGTTGTTGGCAAAGGTTGAATAGGCATTCACGTTTTCTTCTACGGAGACATCACCGCCCCCGCCGAGAGGAAAAGAAGTAAAATCGTTTTTTTCGTCAGGAATTGATGTGATGCCCATCTTCTTCAAATACTTGATCGGCTTTGAAGGCATCAGCTTATCATAGCCTCTGACAACCGCTACGTTATAGGACCTTGCCAAAGCTTCCCTCGCACTTACCAGTCCATGAAATTTATGGTCGAAGTTACTGGGTTTATAGAGGCTGCCATCAAATTGTTTTTTCTCATACGGAAGGTCAGCAACATAGCTGCCCGGCTGCAGAAATCCTTCTTCAATTGCAGGTCCGTAAAACACGAGGGGCTTCATCGTTGAACCAATCGATCTGAGAGTTGAAGTCGCATGGTTAATCTGTTCTCTTTCATGATCTCGTCCTCCGACGAAGCTAAGAATCTTTCCGGTTTTGTTTTCCATCAGCAGAGCGCCGAGTTCAACCGGTTCTTTAACGGACTCTTGCTTGCCTGTATCAGGATTCTTCTTTTGCACGGTGTTGACCGTGCCGTAATCCTTATAATTTTCTGCTGCTTGCTGCATCGCTTCATATAAGTTTTTCTTAATGGTTGTATGAATGCGGTAGCCGTTTTGTCTTAGCTCACGATCAGCAAGAGTCAGGTAATCACTCTTTAATTTGGAGTCACGGGAAAGGTCCTCAGGCAGAAAGCCATCTTCGTCCGCGAGATGCTCCATCAAAATTTTTTTTGCCCGTTTTTCAACCTCATCTGTCAGAAAAGGATATTGCTGATGATGCCGGTTTTCATTAGGCTTTTTAAATTCAGAAGAGATATCTTCTGAAGAAGCGCTTTCATAATCACTCATCGTAATAGCCTTTTCGCTGAGCATCCGGCGGAGCACGGTTTTCATGCGGTTGATGCCAGGAGACAGGTCTTTTTTCAGAGTCCCTTCATTCGTATAAGGCGTATATGCAAAGGGGCTTTGCGGCAGACCCGCAATGAACGCAGCTTGTGCAATGCTCAGATCCTTAGCGCTTACTCCAAAAATACCCTGAGCAGCGGTTTCGGCTCCGGCAATATTTCTTCCTGAGTTATCCCGGCCGAAATCCGCCATATTTAAATAGGCTTCCAGAATTTCTTCTTTTTCGAAAAATCGCTCCAAACGAAGGGCAAGCAAAATTTCTTTTGCTTTCCGGTCAAAAGACACTTCATTAGTAAGGATTTGATTTTTAATCAGCTGCTGGGTCAGTGTGCTTCCGCCGCTTTGAATATTGGCGTTCGTAAATTCCTGATAAAGTGCTCTGAAGATGGCTTTCGGAACGACTCCATCATGTTCATAAAAAAATTCATCCTCAGTTGCAATAATGGCGTCCTTTAAATGAGGCGATATATCTTGAAGTTTTACTTTTGTTCTCGAAAGGTCCGATCTTAGCATCCCGATCAGCTCATTGTTATCAAAATAAACCTCTGTCGTTTCTTCATAATTATTGATGTCTTTTTTCAATTCATCATAGCTGATAATATCTTCATTTTTTACGAGCGAGGCAAAATAGCCGGCTCCTGCGCTTCCGGCGAAAATGATGAAAGTACCAATTAGAATAAGGGCAATAAGGGTCATATTCCATAGAACCCCATAAGCAATCCGCAGTCTTTTTTTCCAAATTGCCTGTTTAGCTGAATCCCAAGTCCATTTCTGTATCCATTTCTCCATTCCAATCCTCCCCCTTGAAGCAAAAATATTATAACACAAAATTAACTGAAAATTTGTATCATTTGTCGGAAAAACAGATTTGACATAATAGCTTGTATTGTGGTAAAAATTCAATATGTGAATAATAAGCAACGATTGGTATACAGTAGCAGCTTCTTCCCTGTTTCAGAGAACTGATGGCCGGTGAAAATCAGTACACAAGAGGACTGCGAATTACATTCCATGAGCATCTGAAGCTGCGGTTAGCGGCTGAAGACGGTTAACGGCCGTTATTTGATTGAGCGAAGAATGGTTTTTGTGCACCATTCTTAAGTAGGGTGGTACCGCGACGAAATTCGTCCCTTCATTTTTAAAATGAAGGGGCTTTTTTATTTTCCATCAAAATGAAGAGGAGTATGTCATATGAATGAACTATTATCGGATTTAAAATTTAGAGGTCTTGTTAGCCAGATTACAGATGAAGCAGGACTCGAGGAACTTTTGAATAAGGAATCCATTAAACTTTACTCCGGATTTGATCCGACAGCAGACAGCCTGCACATTGGCCACATGCTGCCAATCCTGACACTTAAAAGATTTCAGCAGGCTGGCCACCATCCCATTGCCCTGGTTGGAGGGGGAACGGGGTTAATCGGTGATCCAAGCGGGAAAAAGGCTGAGCGTACTCTGAATACAGAGGACATCGTTCAGCTTTGGTCCGACCGCATTAAAGAGCAGCTTTCAAGATTCCTCGATTTTAAAGCAGATGCAAATCCAGCTGTCATTGCCAACAACTTTGACTGGCTTGGAAAAATGGATGTCATAGAATTTTTGCGCGATGTGGGCAAAAATTTCGGTATTAACTACATGCTTGCAAAAGACTCTGTAAAAACAAGAATCGAGTCCGGCATTTCATTCACAGAGTTCAGTTACATGATTCTGCAGTCTTACGATTTCCTAAGCCTATACCAGAATGAGCACTGCAAACTGCAAATCGGCGGAAGCGACCAGTGGGGGAACATTACGGCAGGTCTTGAACTCATCCGCAAAACAGAAGAAGAGGCCAAAGCGTTCGGTCTGACGATTCCGCTAGTAACAAAAGCAGATGGAACGAAATTCGGAAAAACAGAAGGCGGAGCTGTCTGGCTGGATCGTGATAAAACATCTCCATACGAGTTCTACCAGTTCTGGATCAACGCAGATGACCGGGATGTGGTGAAGTACCTGAAGTACTTTACATTCCTTACTCATGAGGAGATCAATGCACTCGAGAAGGAAGTTCAGGAGGCTCCTGAAAAAAGAGCAGCTCATAAGCGTTTGGCAGAAGAGGTAACAGCAATGGTTCACGGGCAAGAGGCTCTTGACCAGGCGATTCGCATTTCCCAAGCTCTTTTTAGCGGAGAAATTAAAGCGCTCAGTGGGGAAGAAATTAAACAAGGTTTCAAAGACGTTCCTTCCCACCAGGCAAGCAGCAAGGAGATCAGTCTGATTGACCTGCTAATTGAAGCCGGCATCTCCCCTTCGAAAAGACAGGCTCGCGAAGACATTACGAATGGGGCAGTTTACATTAATGGCGAGCGCAAGCAGGAACTGGATTACGCACTGCATGCGGATGACCGGATTGATGATGAATTTACAATCATCAGACGCGGGAAAAAGAAGTACACGATGGTACAATTTTAATAGTTTGGAAAAAAGCGCCCGAGAAAATGGGACTGTTGATAAGAGGGAAGGGGGAAAACGCTCCTTTTCCTTTTGTTTTTTTTATTTGTTTGCACTGACCCCCGCTGTGCTAAAGAACTAAACCTCCGTCCCCGTTGCTGTTCAAGTTAGATGTAATAAGGGTTGACGCGCTCTTAGCTTGTTCCCCCATCGCATTACCGTATTAAGGGTCAGTGCATTACGCTGTGCCATGCTCCCCATATAATTTACAGGGTCACTTTATACATGTTAGTGTCTACAATCAAAGGAGGAGATCCAGGTGAGGGGGAGTGAAAAAAACAATAAACAAAACAAAAAAAACCGCTGAACAAAAGTTCAGCGGTTTTTTCTTCAAATCGATTAACGTGAGTAGAACTCAACGATAAGAGATTCGTTAATTTCAGCTGGAAGCTCAGAACGCTCAGGAAGACGAGTGTAAGTTCCTTCAAGCTTGTCAGCATCGAAAGTCAAGTATTCAGGAACGAAGCTGTTTACTTCTAGAGCTTCTTTCACGATATCAAGATTGCGGGATTTTTCGCGCAAAGTGATAACTTGACCAGCTTTAACTTGGAAAGATGGGATGTCAACGCGAGCGTTGTCAACCATGATGTGTCCGTGGTTTACCAATTGACGTGCTTGGCGGCGTGTGCGCGCAAGGCCAAGACGGTAAACAACGTTGTCAAGGCGGGATTCAAGCAAAGCCATGAAGCTTTCGCCAAGGATCCCTTTCATTTTTCCAGCTTTAACGAACGTGTTGCGGAACTGGCGCTCGTTTACTCCGTACATGTGACGAAGTTTTTGTTTTTCCTGCAATTGAAGACCGTACTCAGAAAGTTTTTTACGTTGTCCAGGACCGTGTTGTCCAGGAGCGTAAGGGCGTTTTTCCAATTCTTTACCTGTACCGCTTAGAGAGATTCCAAGACGGCGGGATAGTTTCCAGCTAGGGCCAGTATAACGAGACATTATATGACTCCTCCTTGTGTTTTTATTTTGTATAAAATAAAAACCAGACCGAACCTTACATGTATGACCATTATGTTTTCATGCATCCTCGCTCCAGCAGCAGGGAGTTACTCGATGCACCTCGTGTCAGGCACGGGAACAAAATGGGGACATCTATGCGATTCTGAGGCTGCAATATTTTACACAACAAAGAACATTATATGACGTTGGAGAGATGATGTCAACAGTGTGTTTAATTGATAGGCTGACAGGGAAAGTTCATCTATGGAAAGAGCTGGTTTTATGTTATAATAAAATCATTAAAATTTACTTAATTTGGAATCTAACGGGTGGTCCAAACATGCAAGAAACTATCAGCAAGGCTGCATCACTGAACGGCCGTTTTTTTGCCTATTTATATAATGAAAGAGCAGATCATTCAATTGAAAAGGCGTCTAGGTGGCTGGCCTCCGAATTGAAATCTGTATTTAACGCTGGACATGTAGCAATTTCCTGCTATTATTCTGCAAATGTTCCTTTGCTGCCCTATTTTACCGCTAGCACTTCTTCTGATAGGACCCCTGCAGCTTCCTCACAGGATGATCGGGAAGAATTGTTTGAGAATGGTTTTTCTAAAAAGACCGATCAATGCAGAATGCTGATTGGCGATCCTCAAAAAGAATGGTTTGCGGTTCTTGAGATGATTGGAGCCGATTTGACTGCTAAAGATGATCTCATGGCTGTCAGCACGTCCTGCAGCAATTTTCTTTTTTATTGCAGGGAGATTGAGATGAGTGTGATGAATTCAAGGAAGCATACCCATCTTTATGAGCTGACTGAGCGGTTTCATTCATCTATGGACAAGGATCAGGTGCTTTTTGAACTTATTGAAGCGCTTCAAAGCATGTATTCTTCCTACATATTTTATTTGTTTCTCTCTCATGACAATGACAGCAGGCTTCAGCTGCCGACAAAGGATTTATATTTCGATGAAAAAGGGTCAACGGACAGTGCGATGGAAGCTTTTTTAACGGGCACCATTAAAATGGACAGAACCTCCTCTGAAAATATCCATGTATTTGTTCCTCTTAAAGGCAGACAGGGAATATACGGAGTGCTTGAGGTCATATCTGATAAAATCAGCCCTCTCAAGGAATCAGAAATTAAATTCATTATGATGCTTGCGAACGCGGCCGGAAACGCCATGGAGAATGCCCAGCTCTATCAGCAGTCCAGAAAAGTAATTGAGGACCTGAGGCTAATCAATGAAACATCCCATCAGCTAAACAAAAACATGCCGCTGAAAGATACGATGAAATTCCTTTCGGAACGGATCATTTATTCCTTTAATGCACAGGAAGCAGGATTCTTTTACAAGGATTCATCCGGAAGCTACCAGCTTTTGCCCGGCAGTACAGGCTTCTTTATTACTCCCGAAGCCGAGTCTTATCTTTCCTTCGTCCAGACTAAGATAATAAATGAGAAGGAAGGTATTTTCATAGGTAATTTATCCGGCCAAAACATGTCTGGGCTGTACAGATGCCTAATGGCTGTTCCGATGATGGAAAATGAGCAGGTCAGAGGTTTTGCCATTGCCGTTCATGAAACACCTTACCATTTTACATTTGAAACCTTTAAGCTTCTTCAGTCTCTGATTCATCATTCCACGCTCGCACTGACAAATTCAATGCTGCGCGAGGAGCTGGAGGCGCTTGTTAAGACAGATAATCTGACAAAGCTGTTTTCGAGAAACTATTTAAACGAGCGGATCCGCCAATCCATGAGCCAGGAAAGAAATGGTGTATTCATATTAATTGACATTGATAATTTCAAAAGAATCAATGACACGTATGGACACCAGACAGGCGATGAGGTTCTTATTCAAGTAGGGAATATCATTAAAAGCAATGTGAGGGAGCATGATGTAGGAGCAAGGTGGGGCGGAGAAGAACTTGCGATTTACCTGCCTCAGGTTGAGGTCGAGTCTGGCATTGCAGTTGCGAACCGCCTTGTAAAACGTGTAAGAAAGATCACATCTCCATCTATTACAGTTTCATGCGGGATTTCCTGGTGGGAAGCAGACCGGGCAGATACGCCCAAACAGCTGTTTTTAAGAGCGGACAGGGCCCTTTACAAAGCGAAAAGCAATGGAAAGGACCAAGTGGTCGTTCAGGCAGATTCTCAAAAATAATTAAAAAAGCGCCGGGACAATTGTCCCGGCGCTTTTTTGAGTGGCTGTTTTGCTGTTCACTCAAGTTAAATAAACGGCAGCAGTGCTTCTGCAAAGAGTTCGAGGTATTCTTTGTCCAGCTCATTAAACCGGTTTTTTATGGGACTGTCGATATCGAGTACTCCAATGACTTCTCCGTTTTTTATTAAAGGTACGACGATTTCAGAATTTGTCGCACCATCGCAGGCGATGTGACCCGGGAATTGATGAACGTCTTCTACGAGCTGGGTTTCTCCTGCCGCTGCAGCCGTTCCGCAGACGCCTTTGCCCACTGGAATTCTTACACAGGCGGGCAGTCCCTGAAATGGGCCGAGAACAAGTTCTCCCTCTTTCATTAAATAGAAGCCGACCCAGTTAACTTCTGTAAGAAACTGGTTAAGTAAAGCGGAAGCGTTAGACAGATTTGCAATTCGGTCCGGTTCGCCTTCAAGTAAAGCCTTCAGCTGTTTAATAACAAGTTCGTAATTTTCTTTCGTGTTATTTGAGTATTTTTCGACATGAAACATGATTTATCTCCTTCTTTCATTCAAATATAACGAACGGAATCCCCCGCAAAAGGAAGTTTGTCGAGAAGATCATAAAGGATTCCCCCTCCTTCTATGGAAAGAAGTAGGAAAGAATACAAGGGGTGAGCCGGATGAAACAGGAAACCTTTAATCTGACTAAGGAAAAAATCATTCAATCAGCTATTTCTCTGTTTAATACGAATGGTTTCACTGGAACTTCCGTCAGGGCGATTGCCAAGAAAGCAGGCGTCAATGTAGCTCATATTTCATACTATTTCAATGGTAAAACCGGATTAATGGAATACCTCGTTTCCGATTTTTACGAAGGATATTTAAATGCCATGGACGGGGCCATTCTTGCTGATCTTGATAAAAGTCCGGTAAGCAGGCTGACCCGCTTAGTTTTTAACATTTTAAGCTACCAGCATGAACGGCGTCAATTAACCCGGTTTGTTTATCGGGAAATTACACTGGATACGATGCTGATCAGAGAAGTGATGAGTACGTACATGCTGAAGGAAAAGTTTTTACTGGCTTCCCTGCTGGAAGAAGGAATGAGAGACGGCAGTTTGAACAAAATTCCGATCGGCCATTTCATTGTCCAGCTGAAAGGGATGCTGACGATGCCTTTCCTGCAGCCGCAGTATATTGCTGAAGTCCTTTACCTTCAGCCTCATGAAGATTACTTTGTTAAACAGTATTTCCATGAGCTTGAGAGCTGGATGATTTCCTTGCTTACTCCGAAGAGAGAGGCAATCCTGTAATCAGCTTTTGATAGTAAGCATAATCGGCTCCAATATCTGAAGCAATATGGGCATCTGAACCGAAAACAAGAGGAATGCCTTTTTCAATGGCGAGCCTTGCCGCGCTGTCATATGGATAGGCATTTTGGCAATGTTTCTTTCTTAAACCCGCCGTATTGTAATCTAGCTCATAGCCGCCCGCTTTTATTAAATCAAGCAGGCTGCTGATTCGTTCTAAATCTTGACCGGGTGCCGGAAACAGTTTCTGGAATTTATGTGCGAGTGTGATATGGCCGATTCGTTTTGGCTTCCAAGTCCCCAAATCGGAAAGAATGGATTTTTCTACAGTCCGGTAATAAAGGTCATAGGTTTGCTCAATTGAGCCTGCAGCCCGGCAAATTTCTTCAAAACCTTCTTCACTGTAGTCCAAACAGTAATAGGACCCATTGTTCAGCAGGAAATGGACGGAAAGAATCGAATCATCCATTGCTTCTCCATAATCGTTCAGGAATTTGGACGTTGCTGATTCAAAGCCTTCGATATAATCTACTTCAAACCCCAGGTTAATTCTAATCTCCTTTGAATATGCTTTTTTTACGTCATGAATGGCATGTAAATAGGGTTCCAGCTGGTCTATCGGCAAAGCGCTGTCCTTCTCAGGAACAGGATCGGAAAATCCCTCGGGAAGAGGAGCGTGCTCTGTAAACGAAATCTCTTTAAACCCAAGCACAATAGCTCTTTCGGCATAGCTTTTAAGGCTGTCCGGGGAGCCGTGAGGGCAAAAGGGAGTATGGATATGACCGTCAAATTTAATCAAATTCTTTTCCCCCTTGGCATAAAGCAGGATAATAGCATGTAAAAAATTAAAAAAACTGGTCAAAAAATATCGTTAACATGGTATCATAAAAACATTGAAATAACATAACTTTTGCAAGTGTTATACATAGAATGTGCATATGACAAACGAAGTGTATTGATAGAGTCGATAGATATTCTAACATGACAGCGGCAGACCGTATTTTTTCAATGGTAAAAGCCTTTATACGGGCACATTTATATTATAAACAATCAACGCAGCGGATCAGCCGGCTCATGATTCTTTTTCCGGCGTGAAGCTTTTGAACGCTTGAGCAGACGTAAGCCGCAAGCAGCTCATGGGGCTATCAGAGCTTGTGCTTTTTCTTATATACAGCAAGGGGGCCCATTATGGAAGTCGTTATTGGTTTACTGGCTGCGCTCGTTATCTTTTTCGCAGCCGGTTATTTTATCAGGAAAAATATATACCGGGAAGTTGACCGGCTTGAAGCGAGAAAAATTGAAATCATGAACCGGTCGCTCGCAGATGAGATGTCCAGAGTAAAAGAATTGAAGATGACTGGACAAGCGGAAGAACTGTTTGAAAAATGGAGACTGGAATGGGATGAAATTATCACGTCCCAGCTTCCTGAAGTAGAAGAGCTGCTATTTGATGCAGAAGATCATGCGGACAAGTACCGATTCAAGAAATCGAAAGAGGTACTGGCCCATATTGAGAGGATGCTTGAGGCAGCCGATCAGAACATTGAACAGATCATCGAAGAAATCTATGAGCTAGTAACGAGCGAAGAGAGAAACAGCATTGAAATTGAAGATGTAAAAGAGAAATTTAAAAAAGCGAAGAAGACCCTGCTTGCCCACAGTCATACGTTTGGAAGAGCTCATGCAAAGCTTGAGACCGGCCTTTATGAAGTGTATGAAGAATTAAAGCGTTTTGAAGCTGAAACAGATGCAGGCAATTATTTGGCTGCGAGAGAAATCCTTACAAAACAAAATGTTATTTTGGATGAGCTATGCGCCAAAATAGAGATGATCCCCGCAATGCTAGCAGACTGTCAGAGCGGAATTCCGAATCAGCTGGCTGAAATATCTGATGGGTATAAGGAAATGGCAGAACAGGGATATTTTCTTGAGCACATTCAAATTCAAAGTGAAGCAGAGCGGATATCCGGTACGCTGATCATTTTTCAGGAAAAGATCTGCGAACTTGAACTGGACGGAATCAGCGAAAGTCTCCAAGAGATCCACGAATCGATTGAAACGATGTATGATCTTTTAGAAAAGGAAGTGCATGCCCACCATTTTGTGTTATCTGAAACCGCGAAGACAGAGGGAGCACTTCATGAATTAACAGCTGCTAAGCTTATTTCAAAAGAAGAAACGGACACGGTGAAAAAAAGCTATCATCTAAGCGAAGAGGAAACATCCAGACTGCGCAGCATTGATAAACAGGTAGCGGCGCTTCAAAAGCGATTCAATCACATACAGGATAAAATGGCGAGTGAAAAAATTGCTTATTCCCTTCTGAAAGAAGAGCTGCTTGAGCTTGAGAAACAGATGTCTGAAGTACGGGCAGAACATAATGAGTACCGGGAGATGCTTCATGCACTTCGAAAAGAGGAGCTGCTGGCACGCGAGCAGCTTACAGAGGCAAGACGTTTGCTTAGTGATTCTGCCAGACTAATCAGCAAAAGCAATGTTCCAGGAATGCCGGCAGCCTACTCTGAGCTGTTAAGAGAGGCACAGAAGACAATCGCCCACGTCTCTGAGAAACTGGATGAAATTCCGCTGGATATGGTAGCGGTCAATATCCTCCTTGAGGATGCCGTCGCTGCTTCTTCGAAAGTCCATCAGCAGACGGAAGATATGATTGAACAAGTGTATTATGTTGAAAAAATTATCCAGTATGGAAACCGGTTCAGAAGCCGGAATGAGAAGCTTTCAAAAGAGCTGCATGAAGCAGAGAACCTGTTCAGGCATTATGAATATGAAAGCTCATTAAAGAAGGCAGCAACCGCTATCGAGCATGTAGAGCCGGGTTCCTTTGAAAAAATCGGATCGCTTGTTGAAGAGGATTTGGAAGAATTGAAAAACAAATAAAGCCGTGAATGCCGGCAGAGAAAAAGGACAGATCCAATGGATCTGTCCTTTTTTAATGACTTTCTTTCGTTTTAAGATTTGGTCTGCGGACAAGAGCGATCACATACCCGATAAGGGCACCGATTATAGCGGGTATAATCCAGCCGATTCCTTTTGAGAATAAAGGAACAAACGTATCGAAAAGATTATATATGGAAGCCAATTGTATATTTGCCGCCTTTAAACCGTCAGCGAAACTAATGAGGCCTGTGAAAAGCAGGCTAATGGCGTATACTTCCGGAGCCCTGTTAAATATTTGGTCAACGAATGACAGCAGAATCAGGACGATGGCGAGCGGATAAATCGCTGTCAGAAGCGGTACTGAAAATGTAATGAGCTGTGTCAGACCAAAGTTTGCAATCACCGTGGAGAAAATGGATAGTGCGAGAATGATGATGCTGTACGATACCTTTGGTAGAATTTTCGAAAAATATTGTCCGCAGGCTGATACAAGTCCAACGCTGGTTGTTAGACATGCAAATGTAATAGCCAGTGTGAGGACAATGTTTCCTAAAGAACCAAACAGGACATTGGCTGATTTGGATAAAATGAGTCCGCCATTACTTTGATAGCCGACGGAGTCTACGCTTGTTGCCCCCATGTAGGCAAGAGAAAGATAAACCAGTGCCAATCCTGCAGCCGCAATAAGTCCAGCCTGTATGCAGACTTTTGTGATGGATTTGCTGCTCGTTATTCCCTTATCCCGAACAGCGTTAATGACAACTATTCCAAAGACCAGGGCGGCAAGGGTGTCCATCGTCAAGTACCCCTCTAAAAAACCTTTGAAAAACGGGCTATCCTGATAAGCAGGCTGAGGTGCCTTTGCGGCTCCCATCGGCGTTGCTATTGTTTTAATAGCAAGTAATGCGAGAATCGCCAGCAAAGCCGGGGTTAAGAGCTTTCCAATTCTGTCTACAAGCTTGCTTGGGTTTAAAGAAAGCCAGTAGGTTACACCGAAAAATATAACGGTATAGATGAATAAGGAGATTCCGTTTTTAGCCATTCCTTCCGGAAGAAATGGGGTTACTCCTATTTCGTAGGCGACGGTTCCGGTTCTCGGAATACCGAATAGCGGACCAATCGCTAAATAAAGGACAATGGTAAAGACTATTCCGAAAACGGGGTGAATCCGGCTCCCTAATGATTGCACATCAGATCCTGTCAAACCAATGGCAATGACTCCAAGCAATGGAAGCCCTACACCTGTTATGAGAAAGCCGGCTATGGCAATCCATACGCTCGTACCTGCTGCTTGTCCTAATGAAGGGGGGAAAATCATATTTCCGCCTCCGAAAAATAAGGCAAACAGCATCAATCCTACTACAAACGTTTCCTTAGTTGATAAACCTTGTTTCATGATAAGCCTCCTGACTCCGACAATGCATACCGGTAAGATATTAACACAGCTAAGTGAAAAATGTCGAATTGTTCAACTGTTTCAATTTTAATTTTATTCAAAAAATTCATCTCGTCAACGGATAGATTTCTCCATTTCAATATTCTGGCCAATATGATAACATATTACGATGTGTGCATTTATCCATGGGGGAATGAAAATGCTATATTTAGACAACAGTGCCACAACAAAACCTTTTCCAGATGTTCTGGCATCCTATATACAAGTAACTAATGATTTTTTCGGCAATCCGTCATCTCTTCATAAAATGGGGAGCGATGCTGAAAATCTAATGAGGCAGGCACGAAAGCAGACAGCCCATCTCCTTGGTGCTGAAGAGGATGAAATCGTGTTTACCTCAGGAGGAACGGAAGCTAATAATCTTGCTATTAAAGGTACGGCTTTTATGAAAAAACATAGGGGCAAGCATATTATTGTATCTGCTGTTGAGCATCCATCTGTAATGGAAGCCTGTTTGCAGCTTGAGAAGGATTTTGGCTTTGATTTGACCATTCTTCCAGTTAATGAAGAAGGAAGAGTCAGCCCCTCACAATTGAAAAAAGAAATAAGGGAAGATACGATTTTAGTATCGGTGATGCACGTTAATAATGAAGTGGGAATCATCCAGCCAATTGAAGAAATTGGAGCGTTACTTCAAGAATATCCTGACATTTCATTTCATACAGACCATGTTCAGGGAGCAGCGAAGGTTCCACTGGACCTAAAAGCAGCAGGTGTTGATTTATGCTCCCTTTCAGCCCATAAATTCCATGGTCTTAAAGGAACAGGTATTTTATATGTAAGAAAAGGCATCCTTCTTAAACCGCTTCTTTCAGGAGGCGAACAGGAAAATCAATATCGGTCCGGTACTGAAAACGTAGCAGGGATCGCTGCAGCCGCTAAAGCTCTTCGTATGGCGAAGGAAGACTATGCACGTTTGGGAAAAGCTCTTGAGGAGACAAAAGTGCTAATACTCAAAAGACTGAGCAAAATAGAAGGCGTTGTACTGAACACCACTAAGAGGCATTCAGCCCCGCACATCATTCATTTCTCTGTTCCGGGGATTAAATCGGAAGTTCTCGTTCACAGGCTGGAGGAACGTGAAATTTATGTATCAACCACCTCTGCCTGTACTTCAAAACAGAGTTCACCGAGCAAAACCCTTCTGGCGATGAGCAAAAGCAAGGATGAGGCTGAGAGCGGAATAAGAATTAGCCTGGATTTCCATACAGACCGTTCACAGCTTGAAAACCTGTTCACAGCTCTTGAACAGTCCATTAAGCATATTATGAAAATGAAGAGGTAGATTTATGCAATTTGAACATATACTCGTGCGGTTCGGGGAGATTTCCACCAAAGGAAAAAACCGCAGTAAATTTGTTGAAAGACTTAGAAGAAATATAAAAGAAGTATTGAAGGACTTTCCTGCTATCCGATTTCAGTCAAATCGCGACCGGATCTACATTCAGCTTAAAGGGGAGCCGCATCAGGAAATTTCGAAAAAACTGACAGGCATTTTCGGTATTCATTCTTTCAGCCTTGCCGCGAAGTGCGAGAGTGATGTTGAAGAAATTAAGAAAACTGCTTTGGAAGCGATCCGTTCTGTATACCAGCCCGGTGACACCTTTAAAATCAGTGCAAGGAGAGCGGATAAGACTTTTCCAGTGCCATCTGATGAGATGAACGGCATTCTTGGAGGGCATATCCTAACAAATACTGAAGAGCTGACCGTAAATGTACGGAAGCCCGATCATGAGATTAAAGTAGAAGTGCGTACAGAAGGAACATACATCATGTTTCAGGATACGTTCGGTGCAGGAGGACTGCCTGCGGGAATCAGCGGGAAAGCAATGCTGATGCTTTCAGGCGGATTGGATAGCCCTGTCGCAGCCTATATGACGATGAAAAAAGGGGTCGAATTGGAAGCTGTTCATTTCTTCAGCCCCCCCTATACAAGTGAAAGAGCGAAACAAAAAGTCATTGACCTCGTCGAACAGCTTTCCAAATATGGAGGGAAAATGAAGCTTCATATTGTTCCTTTCACAGCGATTCAGGAGCAAATTCAACAGCAGGTGCCTGAAAACTATACGATGACTTCTACGAGAAGAATGATGCTTCGAATTACGGATCAGCTCCGGATTAAAAATGGAGGGCTTGCAATTGTTACAGGTGAGAGCTTAGGACAAGTGGCAAGCCAAACGCTTGAAAGTCTGTTTGCTATTAATGATGTAACAGCGACTCCGGTCATCAGGCCGCTCGTTTCATTTGATAAACCGGAAATTATCAAGATTGCAAAAGAGATTGGCACACACGATATTTCCATTCGTCCTTTTGAAGACTGCTGTACAATTTTTACTCCGGCAGCGCCAAAAACGAGGCCGAAACTTGATAAAGCAAATCGATACGAAAGTTTTGTAGACTTTGAAAGCCTGACAAAGGCGGCGGTTGAACACACTGTCACTCTTGATTTTTCCGAAGAAAATGACGCTTCAGCTAATCGTTTAAACAGTCTGCTTTGAACCTTTGAATCAGGTGATTTCCTAGTAACAATTACCAGCAAGATTTGAAGAATGAAGACATGTGTTATTACACACTCTATATTCACAAGGAGGTGAGAACACATGGCACAAAGCAGACAAAGCAGCTCTAATCAACTAGTAGTTCCAGGCGCACAACAAGCGATCGATCAAATGAAATACGAAATCGCTTCTGAATTCGGTGTTAACCTTGGAGCAGAAACTACTGCACGCGCTAACGGATCTGTAGGTGGAGAGATCACTAAGCGTCTAGTTTCTTACGCTCAATCAAACATGAGTGGATACCAAAAATAATAAATAAACATGGCTACAGGAGCAGGGGCAACCCTGCTCTTTTTATTTTGTATTGCGTAGAGACACGTACTTAATATACATAAAGGTTTGAGATGAAAAGTCCTCTTCCCTTCTAATTTGAATCTTTATTATACAAAATTTTATAAATATTTTGTATAATTAAATGGAAGAATGCAGAGGGGGAGTTACATATGAACCGGGACAGCTTAATTGCACCTGTTAATTACAACCTTGTAAGAGAAATAGAGCAAAATGCTGAGGCTGAAAAAACTGCACTGATTTGGGAAGACGGGGTTCATCGCAAAGAGCTTACATATGGAGAATTAATTTCGGAAGCAAATAAAATTGGAAGCGCTTTAATTGAAGCGGGTTTGCGTCAGGGGGACAAGCTCCTGATCATGACGCCGCGAATTGTCGAAGCCTATGCCGTTTATATGGGGGCTTTAAAGGCGGGAATAGTTGTCATCCCGAGTTCTGAATTGCTGAGGCCTAAAGATCTGCGCTACAGAATTACCCATGGCGAGGTGAAAGGAATCATCTGCTATGACCAATTTACGGAGCAGACAAATGAAGTAGAGGAAGCACAAGCTCTGCTTAAATGGGTAATAGGAAAACCTCAGACGGGCTGGCGCACATTAACGGAAGAGATGAGCCGGCAATCCGGCGAGATGGATTTTGCAGATACAAAGAACAGCAGCACTGCTTTTCTTTCCTATACATCCGGTACAACAGGAAATCCTAAAGGTGTTATACATACACATGGCTGGGCATATGCGCATCTCAGAACCGCTGCAGCCAATTGGCTCTCCATTCATAAAGATGACAAGGTATGGGCGACTGCTGGACCAGGCTGGCAAAAATGGATTTGGAGTCCGTTTTTATCCGTGCTTGGTATGGGAGCAACCGGCTTTATCTATCACGGGAAATTTGAAGCGTCACATTATATGAAGCTTTTGCAGGATCAGCAAATTAATGTATTATGCTGTACGCCGACAGAATATAGACTGATGGCTAAAGAACAGAATTTATCCCGTTTCGACCTCTCACATCTGCATAGTGCCGTTTCCGCTGGAGAACCCTTGAACAGAGAGGTTATTGATATTTTCAGGAAGAACTTTGGTATTGAGGTGCGCGATGGCTATGGGCAAACTGAAAATACGCTTCTGGTCGGAGTAATGAAAGGTATGGAAATTAAAGCAGGCTCAATGGGGAAACCTACACCCGGAAATACAGTGGCCATCATTAATGAGAATGGAGATGTTTGCCAGAGTGGAGAGGTAGGCGACATTGCTGTACATCGCTCAACTCCGGCACTTTTCAAGGAATATTACAAAGATCCGGAAAGAACAGCTATGCAATTCAGAGGAGATTATTACTTAACAGGTGACAGAGCAAGAATGGACGAGGATGGTTATTTTTGGTTCGAGGGCCGTTCGGATGATATTATCATCAGCTCAGGCTATACCATCGGACCTTTTGAGGTGGAAGATGCGCTTATAAAACACCCGTTTGTCAGAGAGTGTGCCGTTGTCGCCAGCCCGGATGAAATAAGAGGCAGTGTGGTAAAAGCTTATGTGGTCCTCAGTGAAGGAGCAGATGCTGAAGATTCGGGTCTGGTGAAGGTTTTGCAGGAGCACGTGAAGAAGCTGACAGCGCCGTATAAGTATCCGCGGAAAATAGAATTTGTAACAGACCTGCCAAAAACTGCGTCCGGAAAAATCCGGAGAATCGAGCTTCGTCAAAAAGAGCAAATGAGAGAAAGTGTTTAAATTTCACAGGGAAATAAAAGAGCCGGGCAGCCGCCTGGTTTTCTTTATGGGGTATACTAGATTTCATAGAAATACATAGAAAGAGAGGATAATCATGGGAACGCTATGGTATGGCGGCACAATATATACAATGGAAAGCGAAACCAAACAGGTTGAGGCTATCTATACAGCAGGAAATAAAATTGAAGCAGCAGGCGATGAAAAATTAATCAGAGCCGAATATGCGGATACCATTGATGAGGAAGTTTATCTAAATGGAAAAACCGTATTTCCTGGCTTTGTGGACAGTCACCTCCATTTAATAGGCCATGGTGAGAAATTAATGAGGCTTGATTTTTCGGAGATGGAAAGCCAAGAAGGCATTAAAGAAGCACTCGCCGGGAAAATTGCACATACTCCAAAGGGAGAATGGATTATCGGAGAAGGATGGAATGAAAATCAGCTGAGCGAAGGATGGATGTTTGACCGGACGGTTCTAGATGAAATGTCTGCAGATCATCCAATTGTACTAAAAAGAATTTGCCGGCACGCTATATTAGCAAATTCAGCTGCATTAAAGCTTGCTGGCATATCAGAGGAAACGGCGGATCCAGCAGGAGGAATTATCGGCCGCAGGGAAGATGGTTCACTTTCTGGGTTTTTAATGGACAGAGCTCAGGATATCGTTTTGTTTGAAACGATTCCCACTGTTTCAAAGGATTATTTGAAGCAGGCGCTCTGCAAGGCTGTTCAAGATTGCTTCAAATATGGATTAACCGGGGGCATTCCGAGGACTTATCCTATTACGGAGACATGCAGCTTCCAATTGATGCCTATAACGAAGTTTTATCCGAAGCCCTTCCATTTAAAGCGCATCTCCTCGTCCATCACCTTGTTATAGACGAGTTTATGCAGGCCATGGCAGAAGATCAGCGATTTATCGAATTTGGAGCAATGAAAATCTTTGCAGATGGAGCACTTGGAGGGCGTACTGCACTTTTAAGCAAGCCTTATTCAGATGAACCGAATGTTACTGGGGTTGCTGTACATACTCAGAGCGAGTTAAATGAGCTCGTGAAGAAAGCAAGGATATACGGAAAAGAAATTGCCATTCATGTAATTGGGGATCTGGCATGTGAAATGGCACTGAATGCAGTTGAACTCTATCCTCCTGCAAGTGGAAAGAGAGACCGATTCATTCATGCACAAATTCTCCGTCCGGATCTAATCGGACGGCTGCAGAAAATGCCGATTATTCTTGATATCCAGCCAAGATTTACAGCAAGTGATTTCCCTTGGATTATAGAGAGGCTGGGAGAAGAAAGAGTAAAAACATCCTTCGCCTGGAAAACTCTAATAGACCGTGGAATTCCATGTGCCGGCGGATCAGATGCACCGATTGAACCGATTGATCCGCTCTTAGGGATTCATGCAGCTGTAACAAGGAAAAGTATTCATACACCAGAGGAGCCTGGATACTACATGGAAGAAGCACTTTCCATGTATGAAGCAATTAAGCTTTATACAATAGGAAGCGCTGCAGCTATTTATAAGGAAAACGAAAGAGGGAAAATTCAGCCTGGGTTTGACGCGGATTTTACCATTTTCGATAGCGATCCGTTTACAATGAAGAATCCGGATGATCTCCTCAAAATGAAAGTGGCATTGACAGTAGCGGAAGGGAAAGTTGTTTATCAAAAGGCTGATTTCTGAATCCAGGATCTGCTCGGAAATGTTCACTTAGTTTGCTTTGAATAAAAACAAAGGCCGCCCCCAATCCAGGGACGGCCTTCCTATTGCTTACAAAAAGCTGCGCTTCACTTTTTCCCAGAAGGAGTTGTCCTTCAATTTAACTGTTTTTATGATAGAAGGGCTTAATGTCACTTCAATCTGCTGAACGCTGCGGATGCTCAGTGCTTCATTGTCCATCCCGATTACCGGATAGTCATTTCCATCTTGAGCTACCTCTAATCTTAGTCTCCGGCTGCCGCTCAATACGAAGGAAGAACCTAGTGTTCTGTATCGGTTATTGTTGAGGGAAGCGAGCTCACTTACTTGAAAACAAGGCAGAAGAGGATCGATAACTGCCCCGTTCACAGATTTGCTGTAAGCTGTACTTCCCGTTGGTGTTGAAATAATCATTCCGTCTCCGCGGAACGTTTCAAAATGGATTTCGTCAATATGCACATCAATGACAAAGGTTTTAATAATCCCAGAGCGGATGGTGCATTCATTTAAGCATTTAAAAGAAGCGGATTCATCAATTTTTACATCGATAACAGGGTATTTTCGGACTTCAACCTGCTCCGTTGTGATCGCTTCAATAATTTTTTCTGTATCATCCAATACAAAATCGCAATAAACGCTGGCTGAACCTTTTGTGCTGATCCCTACATAAAGGCAGTCATCTCTGAAATTTGTTTTCCTGACAGCCTGAAGGAATGTACCGTCTCCTCCGATGCTTGCGATGATGTTTGCATCCTTTGAGTGAGGCACAACAGTAAACCCGTATTTTTCAGCGAGCTTCGTCAATGATTCTACTTTGTCTCCTAAGACATCCGAGTTCCGATAATAAAAAAATACATTGCGGCGATTTGTCATGGTACATCCTCCCTTAAAATGGAAATGTTATCCTTGAAGAGTAAAATTATGATACAATGTGTTATGTTGTTTATTTTACCATTTATCCCTTAAGACATGTTCTTTTTTACTTATATAAGGGAACAATTTTACCGCTATAAAAATGATATTGAAGAGAATGAAGGAGGATACAGAATGAATGGAAAAAGGTGGGCTGCATTGGGGATCGCCGTTGTGCTAGTCGTAGTTTCAGCAATCTTCAATACCGTTACAACGTTTCAAAGCGCGGCAAATGAAATGTTTGCGATGAATGATTCAGAGTTCGATGAAGAAATCATTCAGGAAGGTTCTGCAGAAAATAGAATTGCTGTGCTTGAAGTAGATGGGGTTATTCAGGATACGGGAGAATCAGCTTCTTTCTTTCAAAGCTCCGGATACAATCATCAGGAGTTTTTGAAAAAAATCGATGCGGTTCAGAAGGATGATTCAATTAGCGGAGTCATTCTGAATGTAAATTCTCCAGGCGGCGGAGTAGTAGAAAGTGCAGAAATACATAAGCATTTAATGGAACTGAAAAAGAAAACAAAAAAACCTCTTTATGTGTCCATGGGAACTACAGCAGCTTCAGGAGGCTACTATATTTCAACAGCAGCAGATAAAATCTTCGCTGCTCCTGACACGCTTACCGGATCTCTCGGAGTCATCATGGAGGGTGTGAACTATGGCGAGCTCGCCAAGCAATATGGCGTGAAGTTTGAGACGATTAAAAGCGGACCATATAAAGACATTATGTCTCCATCACGTGATATGACAAAAGAAGAGCGCAATATCCTTCAGGGAATGGTGAACAATGCCTATGAAGGATTTGTGGGTGTTATTTCCGAAGGCCGCAAAATGAGCCGGGAAGACGTAAAAAAAATCGCGGACGGACGTATTTATGACGGACGCCAGGCGAAAGAAAAAAAGCTCGTTGATGAACTGGGCTATATTGATGACACTGTAGCGGCAATGAAAAAGGATCTAAAAATCGAAAATGCCGAGGTATTTGAATATAAACAAAGCTCAGGCTTTGATTCTTTGCTTTCAATGGGAGCGAAAAAAGCCTTCAGTGATGAGTATCAAATGTTCGGCTTATATGAACTGTTTTCAAAACCGGCTAATAGCCGCTTGATGTACATGTATTCAAAATAAAGGAGGGCGTTGTATGGACACGACATTTGACGATACAGTGGAACGGCCCTCTGTCCTGACATCGGAAACCGTTCACTCAGAACCGGTTTATGGAGGGTTTTGGATTCGTTTTTGGGCTTATCTTATTGACCTTGCTGTTATCGCAGGGATTAATGCTATATTGATCAAGCCCATATTTATCTTTTCAGGAAGCGATGGAGGAAGTTCAATGTTCTCTCCTAAACCGCTTCTGGAATTGCTTATTTTCTTTCTATACTTCGTGCTGATGACGAAATTTCTAAATCAGACGCTTGGTAAAATGATATTTGGTATCCGGGTGGTTTCCTTAAATCAAGAAAAACCTCTATCCTGGGGAACGATCCTTTTCAGAGAACTCGTCGGTCGATTTATCAGCAAAACGATTTGGGTCGCGTACCTGGTAGCGGGATTTACTCCAAAAAAACAGGCATTGCATGATCTGTTTGCAGATACCACTGTCATTCATGAAAACTTGTTCAGAAACAAATAAAAAAAGCTGCTTCCTGGATAAACTGGGAAACAGCTTTTTTTGATTTGTTACAGATTGGAGCGGGACGGGCCGGACAGGGTGTTAAGGGACACGCCGAAGCTCCACCTCCACCTCGAAGACAGGCTTAAAAGGCAAGTTTACAGCCTTTCGATTAAAAGGAGGCATACAAGGCGATACTTAAATGCTGAAAGGGGCGGTATAAATGTTATGGGTATATGGAATTCTTATTTTTATCTTTCTTTTTATGCTGCTTATAGCCTTTACGAAGCTGACCATCACTGTTGAATATCGCCGGATTGGAAAGAATGATGACTTAAAAGTAAAGGTGAGAGCATGGGGCGGATTGCTTCGCTACTCATTTAAGGTTCCCGTTATTAAAGCAAGTGAAAAGGATATGAGTGTAAGCGTAGTGGAGGAATCCAATATGGGTAATGAAGAGAGCAGCGGGAAAACGAAGGAAGATCACATTACAGAAAGTGACGTTAAAACGGGGTTAGGGGATTTTAAAGAGCTGGCGGCACATATTACTGGTCTTCATACTATAGCAAAGAAATTTCTGAAGCATATCGAAATTACATCATTCGAATGGCATTCCAGATTCGGATTAGGGGATGCTGCTTCCACGGGCGGCGCTGCCGGGATGCTTTGGACAATTAAAGGTCTAATATGCGGTGCGGCAGGAAATTATATGCAGCTGAAAACACAGCCTATTCTTTCAATCGTTCCCATTTTTCAAGGGCTTTGTATGGATACAATGATTATAGGTATAGTCCGGTTTCGAATCGGACATGCTATTATCGGTGGATTGCGATTCGTTAAATATTGGAAGGGCGGAAAGCCGTCCTTTGCCAATAAGCCTTTATCCAAAATATTTGGAGAACACAATAATACTGCATAGGGGGCAACATTATGAGCGACCATCCGATTCAAGGTTTAATGCAAACAGCCATGGAAAATTTAAAGCAAATGGTGGATGTGAATACCATCATTGGAGATCCAGTCGAGACTCCTGATGGAAGCGTGATTTTAACGGTTTCTAAGGTAGGCTTTGGATTTGCTGCAGGCGGCAGCGAATTTGGCCAGGCAGGTTCCGGCGAAGATCAATCTTTTGCCCAGCCTCAGGCTGGACATGTGTCCGGAAATAGCAGCCGCAGCAGAATGCCATTCGGCGGAGGAAGCGGAGGCGGAGTTTCCATCACACCTATTGCCTTTCTTATTGTCGGACATAATGGAGTTAAAATGCTTCATCTCGATGAAAGTACACACTTATATGAAAGAATTCTGGAATCTGCCCCTCAAACGATGGAGAAAATCCAGAAAATGTTTAAGAAAAATGATTCCGGTTCAAAGGGCCAGCCATCTTCTATGAGAGATGATATCGACTTTTAATAGCAAAATGGGACCCGCTGATTGCCAGCGGGTTTTATTTTTGATGGGATGGTTAGGGCAGCTATTTACACTTTTTAGTAAGGATGTCCAATCAGAATTTTCTAAGAAAACATAAGTTCTGAGTACAGGCCTTTTTTTGATTGGTTCTTTTTGAATGCTCCATGTTATTCAAGATTGTGCATTTTTGTAAAATTCAGTAAATAAAGCTATATTTAGTTTGCAAAGCCTCCTGGGACAAGCTATCATGAAATTGTACATAGATCCATAGATGATAGAGGAGGAATGAACATGGCGAATATTACGTTTAAAGGCAATCCGGTAACCTTGCCGAATACAGAAGTGAAAAAAGGGGACAAAGCTCCTGACTTCCGTGTGTTAGCTAATGATATGTCTGAAGTAACTCTTGAGGACACAAAAGGAAAAATCCGCATTATTTCGGTCGTTCCATCTATTGATACAGGAGTTTGTGATGCACAGACAAGAAAATTTAATGAAGAAGCAGCGAAGCTTGACAATGTAACAGTTTTAACGGTCAGCAATGACCTGCCATTCGCTCAAAAACGCTGGTGTGCTGCAAACGGGCTGGAAAATGTCGTGACGCTTTCCGATCACCGGGATCTTAGCTTTGGTGAAGCGTATGGAGTGGCGATTAAAGAACTTCGTCTTCTGGCTCGTTCCGTCTTCGTTGTCGACAGCAATAATGAAGTGGTTCACGCTGAATATGTTAGTGAAGCTACAAATCATCCAGATTATGAAGCAGCGATTGAAGCAGCGAAAGCAGCCAATTAAATTTCAAAAGCCTCCGGTTATTATTTCCGGAGGCCCGCAGGACGCGGGTCAGTTCAGCGTTGCGACAGGACGTCGCGCACTTAGCAGAACTTCATTCCTTCAAGGCGCTTGCGCTTTTTTAGGCATAAGCCTTGTCTTTCAATCAGAGCTTATCTAAAATAGTAGGAAGTATGCTCTAGGAGGAGAAAAGGATGCAAACCGTTTCAAATATGGAAAAGCTGTTTACTGCTTTAAATGAATCATCTGAACAGCTTGCCGAAGAATTGGAATTATCCTATGTAGAGGCTGTAGCTGAAACAGGAGAAAACTTATTTCATGGTGATGTACTGCAAGACGAGTTAAGTGAATTAGCAAAGAAAAAATTAAGAAAACTATACGCTGATATCCAGCTTGATACATATGAATCAGAAGAGGTTAGAAAAGCATTCCAATTATGTGTGCTAAAGGGCCTGAAGGAAGGCGCTCACCCAAACCGCCAAATGACCCCGGATTCAGTAGGGATTTTTACAGGGTATCTCGTTCAGCGATTCATGAGCAATCAGCCGGTATTTTCACTATTGGATCCAGCTGTCGGTACCGGCAACCTGCTTACAGCTGTATTAAATCAGCTTAAGGATCATAAAGTGGAAAGCTCAGGGGTGGATGTAGATGACCTTCTGATTCAACTCTCCTATATTAACGCCAATCTTCAAAAGCATCCTGTTCAATTTTATAATCAGGATAGCCTTCAAAATTTATTTGTGGATCCGGCGGACGCTGTTATTTGTGATTTGCCTGTAGGCTTTTATCCGAATGATGAAGGTGCCTCAGCCTATACACTGAAAGCTGACGAAGGCCACTCCTATGCCCATCATCTCTTTATTGAACAAAGCATGAATCATACAAAACCGGGAGGATACTTGTTTTTCATCATCCCAAATCAGCTATTCAGTTCCAAGGAAGCTCCTAAACTGAATGCATTTATTAAGGAGAAGGCCTATATACAGGGGTTATTGCAGCTGCCATTGTCCATGTTCCAGGGAGAACAGCATGCCAAAAGCATTTTCATTCTTCAAAAAAAGGGGGAAGGGGCTGCCCCTCCAAAGCAGGCGATGCTTGCTGACCTCCCGAAATTTTCTAATTTTGAAGGAATGCAGGCTATGATGAAGCAGATTAATGAATGGTTTGAAAAAAGCCGCTAAAAAACGAGGCTGTTAGAAAGCAGTTCTCAAAGCTGCTCCCGCTGTTTGAAATTGGATTGGATTTGGCTGATTTCCGCTGCAGGATGATCCCTTATCCTTGGGCGGGCGGTGAGCCTCCTCCGCGCTCTGCGCCTACGGTGTCTCACTTGTCCCGCTGGAGTCTCGCACCTTCCGCTCCAATCAGCCATACCAATTATGGATAAAGAACAAAGTTGATATCATTCATAATCCTTAATCCTTAACGGAAAATGAAAACCCGGAAATGCATACCAGCGTTTCCGGGTTTTCATATTGTTGCTCTTGGCAAGGCTTTTTAGACAGCCCCTCTTTTGATTTGCTGCAGGTCGCCGCGAAATTATTTGACCTTTTTGCTCTTTTGTTCTCAGGAGGAAAGTCTGTTTTTGCGCAGAATGGTGTATCCTGCTGATAGAAGCAGGATTCCTGAGGACAGCATAAAAACGAAATAAATCGGAATCCTCTCCGCCGCAGCTCCTACAGCAAGCGATCCTAGTCCGAAGGTAAGTGCGAGCATAGAGCTTTGGGCTGAATAGACCTTGGATAGGAGCGCCGAAGGGGTAAAGCGCTGAACAGCCGTCTGCAGACAAACATTTTTAAGCTGTTCCATCATCCCGAAAAAAGCAGATGCTGCCAGCGCAACCCAAGGTACATTTGTCATTCCGAAAATAAAGGCTGCTGCACTGACTCCGAATGCCCCAGTGATCAGGACCTTCCGGCTGTTTCGATCAATCCATAAAGCATACCGCACACCGAAGAGTCCTCCGGCTATCAGGCCTGCAAAGAAGCTGGCATTAATATATCCCCACCATTCTTCCCCCATCTGCAGCTGATTTTTCACATAAATATAAAGTATGGCCGCAATCCATACGGCTCCTGCCGCTGTTTCAAGAACCAATATGAAATGGATGGATCGGAGAGATGGACTTTTCCATATTCCAATCCAGCCCTCTTTCAGACGGCTCCAGATTCCTTCCTCATTGCTTTCAAAAGGAATTGGCTTAAACTTGATCCTCTTTAGCAGAATAGTTGAGGCAGCATACAATCCAGCCGAAATCCAAATTAAACTCATAGCCCCAATTAAAGCAGCAAGCACTCCGCCGACTGCCCAGCCGCCAAGCTGTACGCTTTGATCGATGCTCGCGGTAAAACTGTTAGCTTTTACGAGCTCATCTGAAGGTACCAGGCCAGGAAGCATAGCATTTTTGGCAGGGGCAGCCCAGCCGTCCAAAACAGAGATAGTGATAATGCATAAAAACATAAAGAGCAAATTGCCGGATTGTCCCGAAGCTATTCCGATAGCAAGCACGGAAAGGAAGGCGGTTTTTCCCGCTTGCGAATAGACAAGAATCCGATCCAATTCCCATTTGTCGAGAAGAAGCGGGGCGGCCAGCCCGCTTGAGAATTTAGCCGCAGTAATAGCAAAAGGAACGGCTGCTAAATAAAATGCCGATCCAGTCGCTTCGTAAAGAAGGGCAATCAGCCCTACTGCATAAAAGATATCGCCTGCATTTGCGATTGTCTGGCCAATCCATAAATAGCGGAAGTTTGCAGTTTTCATATAGGCACATCCCCTTATATTTATTTTTAGGAAGGATTGTACCTTTACATCTGACAAGCTCCTTTCGAGTGGAATATGATTATTCATTAAAAATCTTACATGGTTAACGACCTCGCATCCGTTCCATTTTTTTCTATTATATAAGAGTTGAACTTGCATTGTCTGCATGTTTTAGTAAAAGGAACGAAAAAATACTTAGTACTGGTCCAGCACAGAAATGAATATCATCGCCTATTCTTTTGCCAAAATTTGATTTGTGCTAAAAAAATTGGTTATGTACAATATAACAATCAGGCAGAAAGGGGGAACGAAATGAAAAGAGCGGCTTACTATCCAATAAGTGAACAGGCTATGCTTGTAGAGTTTGGCCAGGAAATAAGTGAGGAACTACGCAATAAGATCAGATTATTCACCGACCTGCTTGATCAGCAGAATTTTCCATGGCTGGTAGAATACATACCTGCGTTTACAAATGTAACCATCATTTTTGATTTGCTTTATTTTAAGGAAAACCCTGGCCAATCCCATGAAAGAATTCAGGAAGAAATCGAGAATATCCTTTCCTCAACGGAGCAGGAAACCTTGAAATCTCCAGACTCTGAGCCGGTAAAAATTCCAGTATGCTATGACGAAGAATTTGGAATGGATCTAGATGAAGTAGCAAATTACAATGGTTTAAGCAAAGAGGAGGTCATTACTCTTCATACAGAAGGAATATACCCGGTTTACATGATTGGGTTTTCACCGGGGTTTCCTTATTTGGGGGGGATGACCGGGAAAATAGCAGCTCCAAGAAAAGAGAAACCCAGACCTAAAATACCGGCTGGATCTGTAGGGATCGCAGGTACTCAGACAGGAGTATATCCTCTTGAGACACCTGGAGGCTGGCAAATCATCGGCAGGACACCGCTCTCTTTGTTCGACCCCGCGAAAGAACCGCCAGCACTCTTGAAGGCAGGGGATTCCGTTCAGTTTTACCGGATCAGCAAAGAAGAATATAACCGTTTAAAGGAGTCATAGTATGAGCTTAAAAATCCTCCAATCCGGTCTGCTAAGCACGATTCAGGATAACGGCAGATTCGGCTTTCAGAAGTATGGTGTAATAAAAAGCGGTGCAATGGATCCTTATGCTCACCGGCTTGCGAACATTTTAGCCGGTAATCCAGAAGATGAAGCAACACTTGAGATGACCCTGCTCGGACCTTCCATTGAGTTTACGGAGGATCACATTATTGCCCTTACAGGCGGAAATCTTTCTCCGAAAGTTAACGGACAGCCCATTCCGCTATGGAGACCTGTCTTTGTAAGAGCAGGAGCAAAACTCGAATTCGGAGCGCCTGTTTCAGGCTGCAGAACCTATATGGCCGTATCTGGAGGCTATGAACTGGAGCCGGAGCTTGGCAGCCGCTCAACCTATCTAAAGGCAGGAATAGGCGGGGTAAATGGCCGCGCGCTAAAAGAAAATGACGACCTGAAAATAAGGAAATCCGATCTGCTGGACAAGGCAGCCATCAAAAATTCAGAAGCGAAAGCCATTGCGGCAAGCTGGTATATGAAGCCGGACTATACCGTGATAAACAAAACGGTAAGATACATAGAGGGCAGAGAATATGACTGGTTCACAGAGGATTCGCGATCCGGTTTTAATACGGAGGAATTTACGCTGACGAGCCAATCCGACAGAATGGGATACCGGATAGAAGGACCTGTCTTAGCTTTAAAAGAAAAAAGAGAACTCCTGTCTGAAGCAGTAGGGTTCGGGACAATCCAAGTTCCTGCAGGAGGACAGCCAATCATTCTGATGGCCGATCACCAGACGACCGGAGGCTACCCAAAAATGGGACAGGTCATAACAGTTGACCTGCCGCACCTGGCCCAGCTGAAGCCGGGTGAAAAGATTAAATTTGAAAAGACCACGGTTGAAGAAGCCCAAAAGCTTTTTGTTCAAAGGAAAAAGGAGATTGATTTTATTCGGTCGATGGTAAAGGACAAGATCGACAAGGGGGTTCTTTAACATGCAAACAGATTTAAACTGTGATCTGGGAGAAAGCTTTGGATCCTACACAATCGGAAATGATGAGGAAATTCTTCCTCTTGTTTCATCCGTTAATGTGGCCTGCGGATTTCATGCCGGGGATCCGTCCGTTATGAGAAGGACGGTGCAGCAAGCATTGGCGAATCATACGGCAATCGGTGCCCATCCCGGTCTTCCTGACCTTCAAGGCTTTGGGAGAAGGGCTCTGGCCATTTCAGCACAGGAAGCATATGACATCGTCCTGTATCAGATTGGGGCTCTTGACGGATTTGTCCGTTCCGAAGGAGGAGTTATGCATCACGTGAAGCCTCATGGAGCGCTTTATAACATGGCTGCTGCTGATGCATCCTTGGCTGGAGCTATAGCGAAAGCCATTTATACATATGATTCATCTTTAATCCTATATGGTCTTTCCGGAAGCGAGCTGATAAAAGCTGGACAGGACATTGGATTAAAAACTGCTAGTGAGGTATTTGCTGACCGGACATACCAAAGCAGCGGGGCTTTAACGCCAAGAAGCCGCTCTAACGCCCTGATTAAAGATGATCAAACTGCCATTGATCAGGTGAAGAAAATGATTACTGAACAAAAAGTTATCAGCACAGATGGGGAAGAAATCTCCCTAACTGCAGATACTGTTTGTATACATGGCGATGGAGCACACGCTCTTGAATTTGCTGAAAAAATCAGAAAAGAACTGCAGGAAACAGGGATTCAGATCAAAACAATATAAAAAAGGAGGGAATTGTATGAAAGAAAATCGTTTAAGCGTCCTGATGGGGGCTGCCTTTTTAATGGCTACCTCTGCAATCGGACCTGGGTTTCTAACTCAGACAACCTATTATACGGAAACTTTAGCTGCTTCATTTGGGTTTGTTATTTTAATTACCATCATCTTGGATATTGGGGTACAGCTGAATGTATGGCGAATTATTGCCGTTTCTGAAAAAAGGGCACAGGACATTGCCAACTTAGTTTTTCCGGGGTTAGGCGTCTTTGTAGCCGTCCTGATCGTATTTGGCGGTCTTGCTTTTAATATCGGAAATATTGGCGGAGCGGGACTCGGATTCAATGTTCTGTTTGGAATTGATCAAAAGCTTGGCGCAATCATAGCGGCTGCCATTGCAATTGCTGTTTTCGTTGTTAAAGAAGCAGGAAAGCTGATGGATAAATTTGCGCAGATCATGGGGTTCTTAATGATTCTCCTGACGATTTACGTAGCATTTTCAAGCAGTCCGCCTGTAGGAGAAGCGATTTCAAAAACGTTTGTACCGGAAAAAACCGACTTTATCGCCATTATTACTCTTGTTGGAGGAACAGTTGGTGGATACATCACCTTTGCAGGAGGCCACCGGCTATTAGAAGCGGGTATTAAAGGCAGGCAGTCGCTTCCGCAGGTTACACAAAGCGCTGTAACCGGGATTGCTGTGGCTTCACTTATGAGGATTTTCTTATTTCTTGCATCCCTTGGCATTGTGGCACAAGGACTGGCGATCAGTAAAGATAACCCGCCTGCATCCGTCTTTCAGCATGCAGCAGGAGATTTAGGCTATAAATTCTTCGGAGTGGTCCTTTTGGCAGCAGCGATTACCTCTGTCATTGGGGCTGCATACACATCCGTATCCTTTATTCAAACATTCAGTTCTACTATATTGAAATATCAGAAAGCAACGATCATTGCATTCATTCTGATTTCAACCATTGTATTTGTGGCCCTTGGAAATCCTGTACAGCTTCTATTGCTTGCTGGTGCTTTAAATGGTTTGATTTTGCCGATCACATTAGCTGTTATGCTTATTGCGGCTTACAAAAAAACAGTTGTAGGCGACTACAAGCATCCAGCAGCTTTAACCGTGTTTGGTGTGATTATTGTTGTACTAATGGCAGGAATGAGCATTTATACGATCGCCACAAACTTTTCAAAACTTTTTTGATCTAATAAGCAGTTTGAGGATTCCCTCAAGCTGCTTTTTCAATTGATTAAAATATCAGGAAAAGTCCGAAAACAATGACTTTTATCTGTAAACGATTGCATGTTCCGGTTTATATTGCATTGTATTCCGGGCAATGTTTAAATGGAAAAGTCAGATATTTTTCGGATCTTTAACGAATGATAAGAATAGATCGTTCAACTTGTACGATTACTAAAGGAGCGGTAATAATGGCTAAAATAATTGCGATTAACGCTGGGAGTTCTTCTCTTAAATTCCAGCTGTTTGATATGCCGAGCGAAGATGTAGTAACGAAAGGGCTTGTAGAAAGAATCGGTCTTGATAATTCTACCTTCACCATTACTGTTAATGGTGAAAAGCAAACAGAAACAACGAATATTCCAGATCACGCGGTTGCGGTTAAAATTCTTCTTTCAAAGCTGACGGACCTTCATATCATTGCTTCGCTTTCTGAGATTGAAGGAATCGGCCACCGGGTTGTACACGGCGGAGAAAAATTCAGCGATTCTGCTCCAATAACTGAAGAAACACTTGCAGCAATAGAAGAGCTTTCCGATCTGGCTCCTCTTCATAACCCTGCAAACATTGTTGGAATCAAAGCATTCCAGGAAGTTCTTCCAAACGTACCAGCAGTGGCAGTCTTTGATACAGCCTTCCATCAGACGATGCCGGAGCAATCCTTCCTTTACAGCTTGCCATACGAATATTATGAAAAATACGGCATTCGTAAATACGGATTTCACGGAACATCCCATAAATACGTTTCTGAGCGTGCATCCGAAATGCTCGGCAGACCTCTTGAGCACTTGCGTCTGATTTCCTGCCATCTTGGAAACGGAGCAAGTATTGCAGCCATCGAAGGCGGCAAATCGATTGATACGTCCATGGGCTTTACCCCGCTTGCAGGTGTTGCAATGGGAACACGCTCAGGTAATATCGATCCAGCGCTTATCCCATTCATCATGGAAAAAACAGGATCTTCTGCAGATGAAGTATTGAATATCCTGAATAAGAAAAGCGGACTGCTTGGAGTTTCCGGATTATCAAGCGACCTTCGCGACATCACGACTGCCGCAAAAGAAGGAAACGAGCGGGCGGAGACAGCTCTTGAGGTTTTTGCAAGCCGTATTCATAAATACATCGGTTCCTACGCAGCCCGCATGAGCGGGGTAGATGCGATTATCTTTACTGCCGGAATCGGCGAAAACAGTGCAGAGGTGCGTGCTCGCGTGCTGCGCGGCCTTGAATTCATGGGTATTTACTGGGATCCAGCCCTTAACGACACATTCGGTGACGATCGCTTCGTAAGCTATCCTCATTCACCGGTTAAAGTCATGATTATTCCGACGAATGAAGAAGTCATGATTGCACGCGATGTTGTGCGTTTAACATAAATTTGAAATAGCCTCCCTTTTGGGGGGCTATTTTTATTGATGAGCTTTTCCCGCAAGAGGCTCTGCAGCTCTGTACCATAGCCAAAGATCGTTAATTACAGAAGCGAGACCCGCTATGTCGGAATTATATATGCAGGCCGTTTCGAAATTCTCCTCATTGTCCATAAGTCTTTGCTTCGCTCTGATCAGACCCTCGAGCTCCGCAATCCGATCCGGAATTTTGCCCCTTTCTTTTTCCCATTCAGCCATCGGGATGGAACGTTTCTTATTCGATGGGAAGTCTGATGGAACGTTAATGCCAAGACGGTTATCAAAAATAAAATCCGGCGCCAAGCTAAAATCCCTCCTTTTGTATGAGCATACATTCTTTTAAATAAAAATTCACGAAAAGATTGCAATTAAGGGTTGAAAAAGGTCCGAATCCTTGTTAAAGTCTTCTCTAAGATGTATTTTTATAAATTCAAAAGTATTTTTATACAATGATATACAGAGAGGGAGATTCAGATGAAACAAAAAGTAGTGTTAGCATATTCCGGCGGTTTAGATACCTCCGTTGCAATTAAATGGCTCCAGGAGCGCGGTTATGATGTCATTGCCTGCTGTCTTGATGTAGGAGAAGGAAAAGACCTGGCATTCATTCAAAGCAAAGCATTAGAGGTTGGTGCTTCAGAGTCCTATGTCATTGATGCAAAAAAAGAATTCGCAGAAGAATATGCCCTGCTCGCCCTGCAGGCTCATGCGCTTTACGAGGAGAAGTATCCGCTTGTATCAGCTCTTTCACGCCCTCTCATTGCTAAGAAGCTAGTGGAAGTAGCTGAAAAAGAAGGCGCGTCTGCAGTAGCCCATGGCTGTACAGGAAAAGGAAACGATCAGGTGCGTTTTGAAGTCTCAATTAAGGCTTTAAACCCGGACCTGGAAGTCATTGCACCGGTACGCGAGTGGAGCTGGTCGCGTGAGGAAGAAATCGCATATGCCCAGAAGCATGACATCCCGATTTCAATCAAATTAGACAGCCCGTTTTCAATTGATCAAAATCTATGGGGCCGCAGCAACGAATGCGGAGTACTTGAAGATCCATGGGCTGCTCCTCCCGAAGAGGCCTATGATCTGACTGCTCCGATTGAAAAAACACCGGATCAGCCGGATGTCATTGAACTGACCTTTGAAAAAGGGGTTCCAGCAGCAATTAACGGAGTCGAGTATTCACTTTCTGAAATTATATTAAATTTAAACGAATTAGCAGGAAAGCACGGTGTCGGAAGAATCGACCACGTTGAAAACCGCCTGGTCGGAATTAAATCGAGAGAAATTTATGAGTGTCCCGGAGCGATAACCCTGCTGAAAGCACATAAAGAGCTTGAAGATTTAACGCTTGTTAAAGAGGTAGCCCACTTTAAGCCAATTATCGGACAGAAGCTGACAGAGCTTATCTACAACGGCCTTTGGTTCTCACCGCTTAAGCCTGCATTAGAGAGCTTCTTGAAAGAAACTCAGAAGCATGTGACAGGGGTTGTACGTGTGAAACTCTTTAAAGGCCATGCAATTGTGGAAGGCCGTAAATCCGAGTTCTCACTATATGATGAAAAGCTTGCTACTTATACAGCAGAAGATGCTTTCGACCATCAGGCTGCGGTCGGCTTTATCTCTCTTTACGGGCTTCCGACAAAGGTCAGCAGCATGGTTCAAAATAAAAAGAAGGTGGAAGCATGACCAAACTATGGGGAGGCAGATTTCAGAAAACCCCTGAAGAGTGGGTGGATGAGTTCGGCGCTTCAATCGGGTTTGATCAGCAGCTTGCTGAAGAAGATATAAAAGGATCTCTGGCGCATGTCCAAATGCTGGGGAAAACGGGGATCCTGCCTCAAGATGAAGCTGAGCTCATTAAGAATGGCCTTTATACACTGCAGCAAAAAATAAAAAATGGGGAGCTCTCGTTCTCATCAAGATATGAGGATATCCATTTGAATTTGGAGAAACATCTAATTGATGAAATTGGACCCGTCGGCGGCAAGCTTCATACCGGCAGAAGCCGGAATGACCAGGTCGCAACGGATATGCATCTTTACCTGAATGACCGCGTTCAAAATATCACAAACAAAATTGAAGCACTTCAGCACGTTTTGGTTCAAAAAGCGGAGGAGCATGTGTATACAATTCTTCCGGGCTATACTCATTTGCAAAGAGCGCAGCCCATTTCTTTTGCTCATCATCTGCTTGCCTATTTTTGGATGCTTGAGAGAGATAAGGAGCGCTATGAAGATTCATTAAAGAGAATCCGTCTATCACCTCTAGGAGCTGGAGCGCTGGCTGGTACAACATTCCCTATAGACCGTTCTTACACAGCGGAAATTCTAGGATTTGACGGGATCTATGAAAACAGCCTGGATGCCGTAAGCGATCGTGATTTTATCTTGGAATTTTTAAATAACAGCTCCATGCTGATGATGCACCTATCCAGATTATGCGAGGAAATCATTTTATGGTGCTCCCAGGAGTTTCAGTTTGTGGAGCTTGATGACACATATGCAACCGGAAGCTCCATGATGCCCCAAAAGAAAAATCCGGACATGGCAGAACTGATTAGAGGGAAAACCGGACGGGTTTACGGGAACCTTTTCTCCCTTTTAACTGTGATGAAAGGACTGCCTCTTGCGTACAATAAAGACCTTCAGGAAGACAAAGAAGGCATGTTCGACACTGTGAAAACGGTAGAAGGAAGTCTTGAAATCTTTGCAGGAATGATGGATACCATGACTGTAAAAAAAGAAAACATGGGTCTTGCTGTTCAAAAAGATTTCTCAAATGCCACCGAGCTTGCAGACTACCTTGCTAAAAAAGGCATGCCATTCAGAGAGGCGCATGAAGTAACGGGAAAACTCGTTTATCAATGCATCCAAAGAGGCTGCTACTTAAAAGACCTTCCCATGGAAGATTACCTGGAAGCGTCCATGCTCTTTAGTGAAGATCTATATGAGGCCATTGATCCTTATGACGCGGTTGCCAAAAGGATGAGCGAAGGCGGAACCGGATTTGAAGCAGTAAAAGATGCAATGGAGAAAGCCCATTCAAAGCTGCAAAAGGAAAATGTTACCTTGCAATCGAACGCAACCTAACACACACACTAGGACAGGAACCCAATAATTTTGAGGAGGACTGTCCTGTGAAAAAACAAGAACCAAACAATCCGTCTATCCAATACGATTCAGCAGCAGACCAGGAAACTTCAGATCAAATCAAAAATGCATACGAAAGCGGAGTAGTAGAGCAGAATTTTGATGAGAATTTTACCGAGGATCAAACAGAAAAAGCAGACGAAATCTAAATGAGGAAAGCTGGCATCAATTGGAGCCAGCTTTTTTTTGTATGATTAAGATATATATTACGCATGTTGCAATAAAACTGATAAATCCTGGACCAGCGGCTGAAGGAATCACCCAGTAAATAAGTATTCCTGCAGCCATGGAAAACACAGCCTGTCTGTTAACGTTCCCCATGTGTAAAAGATCTGTATCAGATATTGTTCTTTTTTTCACAAATAAGAAATCAGATACGATGACAGCAGATAAAGGGATGGACAGGCTTCCGAGAATCGTAATCCAATTCTTCGCCTCGGTAACAACAGCAGGCATCGTACTAAGGATAATGCCTGCTGTTCCAAATAAGACCGCACTTTTAATTCTGCCAAGGGAAGGGAAAATATTCAGAAGACTGAAGCTTCCCGTATATGCATTGCTTAAATTGATCGAAATGAGCGATAGAATTGAGGCTGCCAGAATAATAAAGAATAGCAGGGATGACTCTGTAAGTCTGGATGCTGATAAAAATGGATTTATTTCCGCAAAATAAAAAGCACTGAAAATCCCTAAAAAAGCCGTCATTAAAAACCCGATAAAATTACCTGCAAACATTCCCCAAAATCCGTGAAGAGGCGATCTGGCGTACCGGGTCATATCGGCTGAAGCACTTACTCCGGCTACATATTGGACAAAAACAAGACTTGCAAACAGCAGCATCCTCAAACTGTCAGCACCATCTGCAGTCTGAGTACTTACAGATGCAGTCAGGCTTGTATTTGTAGTAAAGTATAAATATAAAATGATTCCTTCTCCTGCCAGCAAAAAAGGCAGGAAATAAGCAGCAGCCTTTTTCACAGCATGGAAACCAACAATTGTAATCCCAATCATAATCGCCCCAAGTCCTGCGGCAAGCAAAGGGAAAGAAACGCTCTGAACACCAAATCTTTTCAAACTCTCAATCAGCATCCAAGTTCCGCCAATGGTCTGAACCGAAAACCAATAGAGCGAAATCAGTGAGCGGATTGGAGAAGCTGCATATTGTCCGACCCTGCTCCCGAGTATACTGCGGATCGCATATTGTGCAGGCAGACCGCTGACAGAACCCGGCAAAGATAAAAATGATACAAGCAGAAAAGCTAAAAAGGCACCTGCAGCACAGCTGAAGAATGCCTGACTGAAACTCAGCCCGCCATCCATAACAGCCAAAGCAGGCAGCAAAACATTTCCTGCATTAAAAGAAAAGGCAAATTGGATAATGAAATATTCAACCCATCCCGTTTTTCTCAGCTCTTGGGGGACCGCTTCAAGTCCGAAGCGTTCAAGCCGGGGCACCGGCTTTTTTTCTATTGGAATCATCTCTTTAACCTGCTTCCCGAAATTATAGAACCATCTTAATCCACAGGCAAACCCCTTTATAGGAGCGTTATGAAGCATAGACGCGGTGCAATAGACTTAGAATCCTTCGTCACCGGCTGTGTAACCCGCGCTATGCGGGCTGCATCGTAAGTCAATGGAGAATGAACAAACCGCCATTGAAGAAAGGTTCACTTTATTATTACAGCAATGCGAATAGGATACAATATATTCCTTATTTAAACAGCAGCTCGAAAGGAGCTTAAACGATGAAGCATGCCATCATTACCGCCGGAACAAAGGGACTCGGCAAAAAAGTAACCGAAGCCTTTCTGCAACAGGGATACTCGGTTACCGCCACTTTCCGCAGCGATCGGGAAGCAGCACAAGCACTGGAAAATGAGTTTCAGCATCTATCCGGAAGGCTGCTTCTTCTCCAAGGAGATGTAACCAAAAAAAGTGACATGGAAGCCATTATTGATACTTCCATGCAAGTCTTTGGAAGAATCGACTGCCTGATTAACAATGCTGGCCCATATATTTTCGAACGAAAAAAACTGGCCGACTACTCCGATGATGAATGGTACAGCATGATCGAAGGAAACTTAAGTTCCGTGTTCCACCTGTTCAGAAAAGCAGTGCCCATCATGAGGCAGCAAAAATTCGGCCGCCTGATTACATACGGCTTTCAGGACGCTGCCAGCGCACCTGGATGGCTTCACAGATCCGCCTTCAGCGCCTCTAAAGCTGGCCTCGTTTCCTTAACAAAATCCATCGCCTACGAAGAAGCCGAAAACGGAATCACAGCTAACATGGTTTGCCCGGGAAATATCATTGGGGACATGAAAGAAGCCGCAATTGACACCGCACGCAGCCAGCGTGATCCCAACACCCCAATAGGACGTTCCGGCACAGGTGAAGACATCGCCCGCATTATCACATTCCTATGCGACGAACAATCAGACTTCATCACAGGCGCCATTATTGACGCAAATGGCGGAGCAGATGTACTCAGACGAAAATCGGGAAATTAAAGAAAGAACGGACTCTTTTAACAATAAAAGTCCGTTCTTTTCTCGTTTTCCGCCCTTTTTTGCTCGGAGCTTTTCCAAGGGTAATAAACATTCATATGATGGAAAAAGTACAATTGAAATATGGAAACGCGGCCGTTCAGAATAAGCAGCTTATGGGAGAAAGATAAAAGCCCGCATATAAAAAAAACGGTCAGTATAAGGCATCTTTAAGATGAGGTTTTTGGGGGAAGGGGTATTTTGTAATAGGAGCGGGAAGGGTGTCAAATCCCCATTTGTCAGACAAACCAGCCAATCCACCATTTGTCAGACAAAATCGTCAGACAAACCAGCCAATCCATCTCTTGTCAGACAAACTCATCAGACAAACAATATCCCAGACACACCCTATATTAGGAGGTGACAAACCATGAAAATAGGAATTCCAAAAGAAATAAAAAATAATGAAAACAGAGTAGCTCTGACTCCTGCTGGCGCTTTTAGCCTTGTTAAAGCCGGCCATGAAGTAGCGGTTGAAACGGGTGCCGGGGACGGTGCAGGTTTTTCGGATCAGCAGTATGCAGATGCAGGGGCAGCTATCGTTCAAGAACCAGGAAACGTTTGGAGTGCGGAAATGGTGATGAAGGTAAAAGAGCCAGTAGCTTCTGAATATTCCTTTTTCAGAGAAGGGCTGATTTTGTTTACCTTTCTCCATCTCGCTGCGGAGCCGGAATTAACCAGGGCGCTGATTGCAGGTAAAGTAACAGCTATCGCATATGAGACGGTTCAGCTGCGCGATGGTTCGCTGCCTCTCCTAACGCCGATGAGTGAGATAGCGGGGAGAATGGCTGCTCAAATCGGAGCGGAGTTTTTGGAGAAGCATAAGGGAGGAAAGGGAATTCTTCTGGCAGGTGTTCCGGGAGTTCATCGCGGGAAGGTGACGATTATCGGCGGAGGCACAGCGGGAGCAAACGCGGCTAAAATTGCGGCAGGTCTCGGGGCTCAGGTGCGGATATTGGATGTAAACGCCGGCAGACTCCGGCAGCTCGAGAATGTGTTTGGTGAACGGGTGATGACACTGATGTCTGATCCTTATCATATTCATGAGTCGGTTATGTGGGCGGATCTCGTGATTGGGGCTGTGCTGATTCCAGGGGCTAAAGCGCCTAAGCTCGTATCTGAGAATACGGTAAAGATGATGGAGAAAGGGTCTGTGATTGTAGATATTGCTATTGATCAGGGTGGGATTTTTGAAACGGCAGACCGTGTATCCACTCATGAAAATCCTGTATATGAAAAGCACGGCATCCTCCATTATGCAGTAGCGAACATGCCTGGCGCTGTACCGAGAACCTCAGCTTTAGCCCTCACAAATGTTACTATTCCTTACGCTCTTCAAATTGCAAATAAAGGATTTAAAAAAGCCTTGCAAGATGATGAGGCATTGAAAAAGGGACTGAATACGTGCGGCGGCTGCGTGACATATCATACAGTTGCAGCAGAAGGGAAGCTTCCATACCGTGCTCCGGAATCGTTCCTGGGGTAATAACTGTTCCTTGGTACTCAAATAGAGAAGAGAACTTGCACACACTGGCCGCTTCAATGTTTGCATTTACCTTAAATGTGCTATAGAAAAGTGTATGGAGAGCTCATACCCATTCACTATGGTATAGTTTGGGTGAGAGAGACTATGACAGTGAGGTGCTTAAAGTGGAGATTACGTTTCATGGACATTCAGTGCTGGAAATACAGGCAAATGGGAAAACGATTTTTATTGATCCGTTTATTACGGGAAATGGACAGTGCGATTTGAAAGCAGAGGATGTCAAACCTGATGTGATTTTACTTACTCATGGACATAGTGATCATGTAGGGGATACCATTCAGCTTGCGAAGGATAACGATGCGCTGGTAGTGGCGCCGTTTGAATTGGCCAATTACCTGGAAACAAAGGGTTTGAATGTTCATCCAATGCATATTGGCGGTTCCCATCAATTTGATTTTGGTACAGTTAAATTGACGCAGGCTTTCCACGGTTCAAGTTACACGGAGGAAGATGGGACAATCGTTTATACCGGTATGCCGGCGGGTATTCTCTTCACGGCAGATAATAAAACGGTTTATGCTGCTGGTGATACGGCATTGTTCGGTGATATGAAAATGTACGGTGAGCGCCACACAATTGACGCCGCTTTCCTGCCGATTGGCGATAATTTTACAATGGGCCCTGAAGATGCTGCGGCGGCTGCCCAATGGCTGAAAGCGAAAAAAGTAATTCCTGTCCATTATAATACGTTCCCTGTAATTGAACAGAATCCAGAAGAATTTATTTCCTTGCTTCCTGAGGGAGTAGGCCAAATCCTTCATGCCGGTGATAAAATTTCACTGTAACATTGCGAAAAATGGATGAAAAGCGGAATTTCCTATGCAGGGAATTCTGTTTTTTTGCCTATATACTATTGTAAAATCTAACAAATGGATAACCTTCGTTGAAAGTGCGGGCTTCCCCGGCTTATAATAAATATTGGAAATATGAGCAGACAAAGGGTGAAAAGCTTGGCGACAAAGCATGAGCAAATTATAAAATATATTGATTCGCTTGGAGTCGGTGAAAAAATATCCGTCCGGCAAATTGCTAAAGAAATGAATGTAAGCGAAGGAACCGCTTACCGCGCAATTAAAGAAGCGGAAAATAAAGGATTTGTCAGCACGATTGAACGTGTCGGGACAATTCGTATTGAACGGAAGAAAAAAGAGAACATTGAAAAACTGACGTTTGCCGAAGTTGTAAATGTCGTAGAAGGACAGGTTCTGGGCGGCCGTTCAGGGCTCCATAAAACGCTTAATAAATTTGTTATCGGGGCTATGAAGCTTGAAGCCATGATGCGTTATACCGGTGCCGGGAATCTGCTGATTGTCGGGAATCGGACAAATGCCCATCAGCTTGCCTTGGAAGCAGGTGCTGCCGTTCTTGTGACCGGGGGTTTTGATACGGATGATCATGTGAAAAAGCTGGCGGATAAGATGGAGCTTCCCGTCATTTCTACAAGCTATGATACCTTTACCGTAGCGACGATGATTAACCGGGCCATTTATGATCAGCTGATTAAAAAGGAAATTGTGCTGGTAGAGGATATTCTGACCCCGGCTGATCAGACGGTTTGTCTGCATACAGCGGATAAAATAGAGATGTGGTATGAGTATAATCAGGATACAGGCCATGGACGATTTCCTGTTATTGACCGGAATCGCAAAGTATTAGGTATGGTCACATCGAAGGATATTATGGGCCATGACAGAGGGAGCTCGGTGGAGCGGGTGATGACACGCAACCCGATAACGGTAAATGGGAAAACATCTGTAGCTTCTGCCGCTCAAATGATGGTATGGGAAGGCATTGAGGTATTGCCTGTCACTGACGCCCATAATAAGCTTGAGGGAATGATATCAAGGCAGGATGTATTGAAAGCCCTCCAAGTTATTCAGCGGCAGCCCCAGATTGGCGAAAAGCTTGATGATATTGTCACCAATCAGTTTGTTGATACGGATGAATCCAAAAATGTGCACGTCTACAAGTGCAGCGTTACACCGCAGATGACGAATCATTTAGGAACGATCTCCTACGGAGTATTTACGACTCTTGTAACAGAAGCAGCAAACAGGCTCCTGCGCTCACAGAAAAAAGGAGATTTGGTTGTTGAAAACCTATCAATCTTCTTTATGAAGCCCGTCCAAATGGAAACCCTCATTGAAATCCATCCCCGCATTCTTGAGGTAGGAAGAAAATTCGGGAAGATGGATGTGGATGTTTACAATGAAGGTGTGATTGTCGGAAAAGCGATGATGATGGTTCAAATTATGGAACGAAGCTAAAAAAGGGTTCCGGCCGATATGGCCGAACCCTTTTTATATGGACATTTTCTGATGTTCTTTTTCTGCAAGCGGACGGTAGTGCCGGCGCATTTTTTGCCCTGCCCAGAAACTGCCGGCTCCAATGATTATGAAGATGATGCCGATCGAAATGGAGACGGCAGATGGATAGAGGAAAAATTGATTGACTCCAAATAAAAAGACAAAGACTCCAAGAGCCATTCTTGATTTGCCGGAATAAAGGCCTCGTTCCATTGGTTTCCCGGACCGGTAGTACTTTAGTTTGTAGAAGAAATAGAAGGAAAATGCAGCTACAATTAGAAAAGCCAGTATAGGCATGTATTCAGCTCCCAACACTGTAAGTTACTTCTAATCTTATCTCTGCATGTCCTTTTTTTCCATCTTTGTTTTGAAATAAGAAAAGCATTCTTTAGTTTCCTTAGTGGTTGTGTTTTAATAAATGGTATAAAGAGACTAAAGGAGAAAGTGATGAGAGACCAAATTCTGGATACCATTAAACAATATGAAACCATCATTATTCATAGGCATGTCCGTCCCGATCCCGACGCTTTAGGATCGCAATGCGGACTTGCTGAAATATTAAAAACTTCTTTTCCGGAAAAAAAAGTCCTTGTAACCGGTGAAACAGAGCCTTCGCTTGAATTCTTATACAAAATGGATACTGTTTCAGACCAGGATTACGAAGGGGCGCTTGTTATTGTGTGTGACACAGCAAACCAAGAGCGTGTGAGCGACCAGCGTTATCATTCAGGAGCGATGCTTATTAAAATCGATCATCATCCGAATGAAGATCAGTATGGCGATTTGATTTGGGTCGATACGTCCGCAAGCTCTGTCAGTGAAATGATTTACGAGCTTTACCTTGATGGGAAAGGAAGCGGACTTGAAATCAGCCAAAAAGGGGCAGAACTTATTTATGCAGGAATTGTGGGGGATACCGGAAGATTTTTGTTCCCGAGTACAACCGATCGCACCTTTAAATATGCGAGTGAATTGATTGACCACGGTTTTTCCCTTAATAAGCTTTACAGCAGCTTGTACAAGACAAAAATAAATGTGGCTAAATTGAGCGGATATGTTCTTCAAAATTTCGAAGTATCCCCATCAGGAGCAGCGAGCGTTATCATTAGACAGGATTTGCTTGAAAAATACGAGACGACCGCTTCAGAAGCTTCACAGCTTGTCAGCATTTTAGGTGATATTGAAGGAATGACGGCTTGGGTCTTTTTCGTGGAAGAAGAGGATCAAATCCGGGTGCGTCTTCGTTCTAAAGGGCCGGTTATTAATGAATTGGCAAAAAGATACCGGGGAGGCGGGCACCCGCTGGCTGCCGGCGCCTCCATCCATCAATGGGAAGAAGCGGAACGGGTGTTTGAGGAACTGGAGCTTATATGCAGGGATTATCAGCAGAAATAACCCTATAACGGTGTTTTTGGCTGCCGTTTGATCTCTTGATCCCCAGAGGTTTCAGGGATAAACCAGGATCCCATTTCAGTGATATCCTCATATACCTTGAGTTTAAGCTTGCTGATTTCTTTTTTCAGCAGGCTTGCCATTTCCGGCGACTCAGCGTAAGCAGAATACCCTTTTTTCATCCGTTCGACCTTTTCTTTTACAAACATCTTCTGTGTCAGCAACTCCATACTTATCCCTCCTTTTTTATTTGCAGCTGTAAATATATTGTATCCAAGGAAGAAGGGATTTGCGATAAAAATGAATAAAAATTCAAAAAATCATTTAATTAACGAATGAAACCTCTACTTCAAGGTAAAGGGTTGTATAAATAGTCATTTCCTTTACTAAAAGCCGATAGTCCTTGTCATCAATCCGATACACTTTATTTTCTATGGCCTTCTTTATGATTTTCCTGCTTTCAAAGATGCTTTCCAAATCCCTCTCAAGCAAATCAGATAGATCTTCCTTTGCCTCAATTTCTATTTTGTGGATCGTTAACGGACTCAGCTTGAATCTTTCCCCGTTTGTCAGCTTTACATTTAATTCCTGAACGACAAGTTTCTTGTTGACTTCTTCATTCAGCTCTCTTGAATCCTCCTGATAAATGCTGTTTTTGCGGGTCAGTTCAAGTACTGCCGATTTCTGCTCTTGAATAATTTTCACCTGCTTTTCCTGAAGAACGCCATACGTGAAAAGAAAGACGCACCACGCAGCTGCCGCTCCAGCAATCATCCCGGCAAAAAAACGCTGCCACCCAGGCTGTCTGTGATAAGGCGGAATTCTCATGAAAGATGCTCCTGTGTAAGCCAGGTTATGATAATCCAGCCTGTCTGGGCTCCGCCCATAGCAGAAACAATCAGCATGACTTGTTTCAAAATATCCCTAGTCTCTCCGTTAAACAGTCCGCGTTCAAAGCTGTAAAAGGCATCAAATGTTCCGCCGATTGCCGCGACTAGAGCCCAGATCTTCAGACGGTTGGCAAATTCAACAATGGTCGTCATCGGGGGTTCGCCTGATAAATAAGCACCGATCCCTCCAATGATGCTTCCCCCTAAGAGCACCCCCAGAGCAATGAAATAGCTATCAATAAAAGCAGGCAAAAATGCTTTTTCCATACGTTCATCATCCCCTCGCTTCAATATATGGACAGACAGTTCAAAGTATGTTCAAGCGTTTTTGAGCATGCTCTGCTGCAGGGGTTCACTTTGCTCATGCGGGGTTTTGCCTGATCCGCTATTCCTCAGAAGACTCGAGTATTATGCTGCAGTCAGCAGGTGTTTAAAAATTTATTGCATCGTTTAACACAGACTTTTTCAAGGAATGAAGTTTGTGAAGAGCGCACGCTTGTTCTATAATGAAAATAATGAATGCCGTTAGGATGGGATTAAAATGCCGTTTGTTCACCTCCAATTACAAAGTTCCTACAGTTTGCTGAATAGTTCTGTGCGCCTGGACCGGCTCGTCCAAAAAGCATCGGAGCTTCATTTCAAGACGCTTGCATTAACCGACCAAGGCGTTATGTACGGAGCAGTCGCCTTTTATAAACAGTGCAAAAATAACGGAATCAAACCGATATTCGGCTTAACCGCTGATGTTATTCCCCAAGATGAAACCATTCCCCAAGGATACCCGCTCATTCTTCTTGCCGAAAACTTCAAAGGCTATCAAAATTTGCTGAAAATCAGTAGTGCTCTTCAAACGAAGTCACCTGATGGAATACCCGATCGATGGATGAAAAGCTATCGTGAAGGGCTTATTGCCATTTCTCCAGGCAAAGAAGGCTGGATTGAAACACTTCTTGAGAACGGAGAGATAGAGGAGGCGGAACGTGCTGCTGCTCATTACCTCGAGTTATTCGGCGCAGATTCCTTCTTTCTTGGTATCCAAAAAACCGAACAGACGGAAGAAGAGAAGAGTCTGAATCAGTACATTCTTAAGGTTTCCGCATCAGCCGGAGCGGGGTTGGCCGCGCTGAATGATGTTCATTATCTGGAAAAAGAAGATTACCTCGCTTATCAAAGCCTGATTGCTATTCAAAATGGCGAAAAGCTGAACGAGGATTCATCGGACGCCTCTAAAGAGAGGTATTTTAAATCAGCACAACATATGGCCGGGCTTTTCAGCGATCTGCCTGAAGCTCTTGAGAATACACTTAAGATTGCGGATCGATGCCATGTAGAACTGGGACTTGGTAAAGCGAGGCTTCCGTCGTTCCCCGCACCTGGAGGAGAGCCTGCTGATGAGTATTTGGAGAGAATTTGCCTGGAAGGGCTGAAAAAGCGTTTCCCGGAACCGGGAGAAGACGTGTACCGCCGGCTTACCTATGAACTTGATGTAATTAAGAAAATGGGCTTCAGCGATTATTTTCTAATCGTATGGGATTTTATGAAGTTTGCCCATGAAAACCGTATTCTGACAGGACCGGGCAGGGGATCTGCAGCGGGTTCACTCGTTGCCTATGTACTGAAAATTACGGATGTCGATCCGATAAAACACCGGCTGCTATTCGAACGATTTTTGAATCCGGGAAGAATCAGCATGCCGGATATCGATATTGATTTTCCGGATACGAGAAGAGATGAAGTCATTGGGTACGTGGCTGAAAAGTATGGCTCGAACCATGTCGCGCAAATCATAACGTTCGGTACACTCGCTGCCCGCGCCTCTATAAGGGATACAGCGAGAGTTATGGGGATTTCTCCAAAAGAGGCGGATCAGCTTGCGAAAAAAGTTCCCTCAGGCCCTGGAGTAACGCTTGAGAAAGCATTAAAAGAGTCTCCGGCCTTTTTGAAGGAAGTACAAAATTCTCCGGCAGCTGCAAAGATTGTCGAAATCGCCTCGAAAATTGAGGGACTGCCGCGGCATGTTTCCACTCATGCTGCAGGCGTTGTATTCAGTGAGGATCCGCTCACTGCGGTGGTTCCGCTGAGAGAAGGCCACCAGGATGTGTATTTAACACAATATTCAATGGATCATCTGGAAGAGCTAGGTCTGCTAAAGATGGACTTTTTAGGCCTACGAAACCTGTCGCTGATTGAATCCATTGTAAAAATGGTCAAGGCTCAAACAGGGACCGCTCCTTCATTTGAAAAAATAGACTATCATGATTTGAAAACCTTTCAGCTGCTGAGCGAGGGGGATACAACAGGGGTTTTCCAGCTGGAGTCAGAAGGAATGCGGAGCGTGCTTAGGAGGCTGAAACCTGAAAGCCTTGAAGACATTGCCGCCGTTAACGCTCTGTACAGGCCGGGTCCAATGGAAAATATTCCGAATTATATCGAAAGAAAGCATGGAAATGCACCGATTGCCTACCCGCACCCTGATTTAAAGGAGCTATTGGAGCCTACTTATGGGGTTATTGTCTACCAGGAGCAAATCATGGAAATTGCTTCACTAATGGCCGGGTTTTCATTGGGGGATGCCGACTTGCTTAGAAGAGCGGTCGGGAAAAAGAAGAAAAGTGTTTTGGACGAAGAAAGAAAGCACTTTGTGGATGGCTGCACGAAGGAAGGATATTCAGCCAAAACTGCGAATGAAGTATATGATCTTATCGTCCGGTTTGCTGATTACGGATTTAACCGGAGCCATGCCTTTGCATACAGTATGATCGGGTTCCAGCTTGCCTATTTAAAAGCTCATTTTCCTTCTGCCTTCATGACCGCCCTGCTGACCAGCTCAATTGGGAACGATGAGAAAATTGCACAATATGTGAAAGAAGCACGCGGCAAAGGGCTCACCATCCTGCCCCCGTCAGTCAATAGGAGTGAGGTGCCATTTAAGCTTGAAAACGGAGCAATCAGGTACAGCCTTTCGTCCATTAAAAATGTTGGGGTTGCTGCTGTGAAAGATATTTTTAGAGCAAGACAGCAAAAGCCTTTTGCGGACCTTTTTGATTTTTGCTTGAGAGTTTCAGCAAAAACAGCGAATAGGAGAACCCTTGAGGCACTTGTTTTCTCAGGGGCATTTGATGAATTCAAAATCGGCAGGGAATCGCTGCTTGCGACATTGGATGTGGCGCTTGAGCATGCCGAACTGATGAGGCCTGATTCAGGGGATGGCCAGATGGATTTGGGATTTGAAGACGAATTTACACTCAAGCCCAAATACATTGAAGTAGAACCGTTCACTATTGCCGAGAAGCTTCAATTCGAAAAAGAATCGCTGGGATTTTATTTTTCTGATCACCCTGTCAGCAGTTATAAAGAAATCCTGGAAGCTCTGAAGACGGTCAAGCTCGATCAGATTGAGAGAAAAGCAGGGTCGTATATCCGAGCGGGTGTCTATTTATCAAAAGTCAGAACGATCCGTACAAAAAAAGGGGACCTCATGGCTTTCCTTACGTTGAGTGACGAAACAGGAGATGCGGAAGGCGTTTGTTTTCCCGGCCAATATACGAAGCTTTCGGAAATCATCAAAGAGGGAACACTTTTGTTCGCGGAAGGAAAAGCAGAGCTGCGTGATGATTCCGTTCAGTTTATTTTGCAAAAAGCGGAGCCTTTAAAGGACGTCAGAAAGCCGGTATCAGCGGGGACATTATTCCTGAAAATTGAAAACATGGACAGGAGTGCCGAGAGAATGGCCATGCTTAGGGAAGTACTCGGAAAGCATAAAGGGAACACGCCGGTATATCTTTTCAACCCTGAAGATAAAAAAACCGTCCAGCTGAACGGTTACAAAACTGCTGCAGCCTCAAAAGAATGCATTGGGATGCTGAAAGCTCTCCTGGGTGAAGATCATGTTGTACTGAAAGAATGAGCAAGGCAGGCAAAATTCTTTTTGTCTGCCTTACTTGCATGTGTTATAGTTTTTATATTACATAGGTGGTCAGACCACTGCATTGGAATTTGATGAGGAGTGAGAGTATTGTCTTTACGAGAAGAAGCGCTGCATATGCATCGCGTGAACAAGGGGAAACTGGAATCTAAATCAAAAGTACCGGTTAGAAATGCAAAGGACTTAAGTCTTGCTTATTCTCCCGGTGTGGCAGAACCATGCAAAGCAATTTATGATGATAAAAATAAAGTGTACGATTATACAATGAAGGGCAATATGGTGGCAGTTGTTTCTGATGGAACAGCGGTTCTGGGACTTGGGAATATCGGTCCTGAAGCGGCTCTCCCGGTTATGGAGGGGAAAGCGGTTCTTTTTAAAAGCTTTGCCGGGGTAGATGCGTTTCCTATTTGCCTGAATACAACGGATATTGACCAGATTGTTGAAACGGTTAAGCTCCTTGAGCCTACATTCGGCGGAGTGAATTTGGAGGATATTGCAGCTCCTAATTGTTTCGTTATTGAGGAAAGACTGAAGAAAGAGACAAACATTCCGATCTTCCACGATGATCAGCACGGTACAGCGATTGTAACAGCTGCCGGTCTATTAAATGCACTTAAGCTTGCCGGAAAGAAAATGTCTTCGATTAAAGTAGTGGCAAACGGTGCCGGCGCTGCCGGTATTGCAATTATTAAACTTTTATATCGCTATGGTGTAAGAGATATTATTATGTGCGATTCCAAGGGAGCCATCTACGAAGGGCGTCCTGCAGGAATGAATGAAGTGAAAGATCAGGTTGCCAAGTTTACGAACCGTGAAAAAATAGAAGGAACGCTTGCTGATGTTATGACCGATGCGGACGTGTTTATAGGTGTATCCGTTGAAGGCGCCCTATCAAAAGAAATGGTTCAAAGCATGAAGGAAAATCCGATTATCTTTGCAATGGCCAACCCGGTTCCTGAAATTATGCCTGAGGATGCCCGTGAAGCAGGAGCAATGGTCATCGGGACCGGCCGTTCGGACTTCCCTAACCAGGTTAATAACGTTCTTGCTTTCCCAGGGATATTCAGAGGTGCGCTTGATGTCCGTGCGACTCATATCAATGAACAAATGAAAATGGCGGCTGTTGAAGCCATTGCCGGCTTGATAGATGAATCTGAAATCCGCCCTGATTATGTCATCCCTGCTCCTTTTGATCCGAGAGTGGCACCTGCTGTGGCGGCTGCTGTAGCAAAGGCTGCAATGGAAACAGGAGTAGCGCGCATTAAGGTTTCCCCTGAAGAGGTTGCTGAAAAAACAAGACAGCTTGCAATCATCGGCAAGGAATGAGTCCAGTGAATGATATGCCTGGTCCAAAGTCGAGAGTCTATGAAGAGACCCTTCAGCAGATCAGATTGATTATAAAGAAGGACGGACTATTGCCGGGAGATAAAATTCCATCTGAACGAGAGCTGGCCGACCGGTTAAACGTCGGCCGCTCTTCTGTTAGAGAGGCATTAAGAGCGCTTGAACTTCTTGGAATCATTGAGACAAAAAGAGGAGAAGGAACGTTTATAAAGGATTTTCGGGAAAATCATCTCGTCAGCGTCCTCGGGCTCTTTGTCCTGGAAGATGCAAAGTCAATCGAGGATATACTGGAGATGAGCGTGTTAATAGAGAAGCATGCTTTAATGAAAATTTTGCAATCCTTTGACAAGAAGAAGCTTGTCCAGATCGATCAGGATTTCAGAAAAGGGATTAATAATCCCCAGGAGCTTATGGGTAAACTGATACATATGGCTGGAAACCATTTACTTTTCCGGACGTGGTCGGTTCTCGCTGACTACCTGAAAGCAGGAAGCAAGTTTCAGGAACCGCCGATTCCAATCTATGAAGAGCTGATGTCAGGACTCGTTCTGAACAACAAAAACCTTGTCCTGCAAGCATACGAACGGATTACAAAGTACAAAAATGTCTCTTTATGACACCGTTTTACATAAAATGCGCATCTTTTTCGCTAAAGTAACATATAAATACTTGTCTGCTATCATTAAGATTAAGAGAAAGACTCGTTAGGGAGGTACTCAGATTGCTTAAGGATCTTTTTTCAAAGAAAAAGAAATACGCTTCCGTCCCTTCTGAACAAGCTAGGCAGGATGTTCCTGAAGGCATTATGACGAAGTGTCCGAACTGTAAAAAAATTCTAGTGACAAAAGAATTGAATAAAAACCTGAAGGTATGCGTGAACTGTGATTATCATTTACAGATGAATGCTAAAGAGAGAATTAAGAGTCTGTTCGACGAACATTCGTTTAAGGAATACGATAAAGAAATGATTTCTGAAAATCCGCTGAATTTTCCCGACTATGAAGAAAAGCTGGAGAAAGACCGCAAAAAAACGTCGCAAAATGAAGCGGTCGTTACCGGAGAAGGAACGATTGATGGAATTCGCACAGTGATTGCAGTGATGGATGCAAGCTTCCGGATGGGAAGCATGGGTTCAGTTGTTGGAGAGAAAATAACAAGAGCTGTTGAGCAGGCAAAAAAAGAAAGGCTTCCCTTTATCATCTTTACCGCTTCGGGCGGAGCGAGAATGCAGGAAGGGGTCTTGAGCCTGATGCAGATGGCGAAAACCAGCTCTGCATTAAAACTGTTCAGCAATGAAGGCGGATTAACGATTTCGGTCATGACCCATCCTACTACCGGAGGAGTTTCTGCCAGCTTTGCATCACTGGGGGATTATAACCTTGCAGAACCTGGAGCCCTAATCGGGTTTGCCGGAAGAAGAATCATTGAACAGACGATTCGCGAAGAACTTCCTGAAGATTTCCAGACAGCGGAGTTTTTGCTGAAGCACGGTCAGCTGGATTCAGTTGTTTCCCGCCTTGAACTGAGGGAAACGCTCTCCAGAATTTTGGATCTTCATCAAGGAGGCAGGCAATAATGGTTGGAGAGCTTGAGTTTGAAAAACCGGTAATTGAATTAAGGAAGAAAATAGCGGAGCTGAGAGAATTTACGGCTACGGCAGATGTTGACCTTTCTTCTGAAATTGAGAAGCTTGAGTCCAGGCTTGAAAAGCTTGAAAAGGATATTTACTCCAATATCAGCCCCTGGGACAGAGTGCAAATTGCCAGACATCCGAAGCGGCCTACCACAATGGATTATGTGGAGATTCTTTTTACCGATTTCTTCGAATGCCATGGTGACCGCTATTTTGGGGATGATGAAGCCATTGTCGGAGGAATCGCAAAGTTTAAAGGAACACCCGTAACTGTTATCGGGCATCAGCGCGGAAAGGACACGAAAGAAAATATCCGCCGCAATTTTGGCTCTCCGCATCCTGAAGGATACCGGAAGGCTCTCAGACTGATGAAACAGGCTGATAAATTCGGACGCCCCATCATTACGTTTATAGATACAAAAGGAGCTTATCCCGGGAAAGCAGCAGAAGAGCGGGGCCAAAGTGAGGCCATTGCAAGGAATCTGTTTGAGATGGCCGGACTGTCCGTCCCGGTGATTTGCATCGTGATTGGAGAAGGCGGAAGCGGAGGTGCTCTTGGGATCGGAGTAGGGAATCATTTGCTGATGCTTGAGAACTCCACATATTCTGTTATCTCTCCTGAAGGCGCGGCTGCGCTGCTTTGGAAGGATTCCGGCCAGGCTAAAAAAGCTGCAGAATCCATGAAAATCACAGCACCGGATCTTAAAAAATTAGGGGTCGTAGATGAAATTATCAGCGAAGTAAAAGGCGGAGCGCATCGTAATCTTCAGGAACAGGCTCTTTTAATTGAACAGCATTTGGGCAAGTCTATGGAGATTCTGTCAAAAATGGATAAGAATATGCTTATTGAACATCGCTATGAAAAATACAAGGCAATTGGCCAGGTATCTTTTGCCGAAGAAATGCTTGGCATGCATTGATGAAACGTGCTCCCCTTTCTAAAGGGACACGTTTCTATTTGTGTTAAAATTAGGATTTTGAAAATATCCAACAAAGTTTTTCTTTCTGGAAAAAAGTATTGTATAATGAATACGGTTAGAAAGACATGAAGAATTTTCGACAAAAGTCGATTTGTATTTGTACTGCCAATTCCTTCATGTTATCTTTAAAGCACATACATATTACCTATTGGGGTGAGGAAGTTGAAAAGAATCGGCGTTTTGACAAGCGGAGGAGATTCCCCAGGGATGAATGCAGCCGTTCGCGCTGTTGTCCGTAAAGCGATTTACCATGATGTTGAAGTTTTTGGCATTTATCATGGATATGCCGGATTGATTGCCGGAAACATTGAAAAATTAGAACTTGGCTCTGTAGGGGATATTATCCACCGCGGAGGTACTAAGCTTTATACAGCCCGCTGTCCGGAATTCAGAACAGTTGAAGGACGGGAAAAAGGGATTGAACAGCTTAAAAAATACGGAATAGAAGGTCTTGTTGTAATTGGCGGAGACGGCTCATATATGGGTGCGAAGAAGCTTACTGAAATGGGCTTCCCATGTGTAGGTGTGCCTGGAACAATTGACAATGATATACCGGGAACGGATTTAACAATCGGTTTTGATACAGCCTTAAATACGGTTATCGATGCGATTGATAAAATTCGCGATACAGCTACGTCCCACGAACGTACATATGTCATCGAAGTAATGGGACGCCATGCAGGAGATATTGCGCTGTGGTCCGGTCTTGCCGGCGGAGCAGAAACGATTTTGATCCCCGAAGCCGACCATGACCTGGACGATGTTGTAGCCCGTCTTAAAAGAGGCCATGACCGCGGCAAGAAGCACAGTATTATCATCGTTGCCGAGGGTGTAGGAAGCGGCGTGGAGTTCGGCAAAAAGATTGAGGAAGCAACCCGTTTCGAGACTAGGGTTTCTGTTCTCGGACACATTCAGCGCGGAGGATCGCCGACCGCTGCGGACCGTGTGCTTGCCAGCCGTTTAGGTGCTTACGCAGTTGAACTTCTGCTTGAAGAAAAAGGCGGACGCTGTGTAGGAATTCAAAACAATAAGCTTGTCGACCATGACATCATCGAGATTCTCGAAACGAAGCATTCGGTTGACCCGAAACTGTATCAGCTGTCTCAGGAGTTATCCATTTAACGCAGCCAATTTGGTATCGTTTCCATAATAGAACTAGGAGGAATTATCTGCATGCGTAAAACAAAAATAGTTTGTACTATTGGTCCTGCAAGTGAATCTGTAGAGAAGCTTACAGCATTGATGGAAGCAGGAATGAATGTATCCCGTCTTAACTTTTCCCACGGAGATTTCGAAGAGCACGGAAACCGCATCAAAAACATCCGAGAAGCTTCCAGGCTGACTGGAAAAACTGTTGCGATTCTGCTTGATACGAAAGGCCCTGAAATCCGTACGCATTCGATGCAGGATGGCGCGATTGAGCTGGAAAGAGACAAAGAAATCATTGTTTCTATGACTGAAGTGACCGGAACAACTGAAAAATTCTCGATTTCCTATGAAGGACTTGTAGAAGATGTTCATGCCGGATCCATTATTCTTCTGGACGATGGACTAATCGGTCTTGAAGTTCTTGAAGTAAATAAAACAGCTGGCGAAATCAGAACAAAAATCCTTAACAGCGGCACGCTGAAGAATAAAAAGGGTGTCAACGTTCCGGGTGTAAGTGTAAACCTTCCTGGAATTACAGAAAAAGACGCAAAGGATATCGTATTTGGAATCGAGCAGGGAGTTGACTTTATTGCTGCTTCTTTTGTCCGCCGTGCGTCCGATGTGCTTGAAATCCGCGAGCTTCTTGAAGAGCATAAAGCAACGGATATTCAAATCATTCCAAAAATTGAAAACCAGGAGGGAGTCGACAATATCGATGAAATCCTTGAGGTTTCTGATGGCTTGATGGTAGCACGCGGAGATTTGGGTGTTGAAATTCCGGCTGAGGAAGTGCCTCTTGTGCAAAAAGACCTGATTAAAAAATGCAATGCACTTGGAAAACCTGTTATTACTGCTACTCAAATGCTTGACAGCATGCAGCGCAACCCGCGTCCTACACGTGCAGAAGCAAGTGACGTAGCGAATGCCATCTTTGACGGTACGGACGCCATCATGCTTTCCGGTGAGACAGCTGCTGGACAATATCCAATTGAAGCAGTACAAACCATGCACAATATCGCTTCAAGAGCTGAAACTGCCCTTGACTATAAAGGAATGCTGTCTAAGCGCCGCGAACAAACGGGCATGACGATTACAGATGCAATCGGACAATCTGTAGCACATACAGCATTGAACTTGAATGTTAGTGCAGTAGTGACTCCGACTGAAAGCGGGCATACAGCTAGAATGATTTCCAAATACCGTCCGCAGGCTCCAATCGTAGCTGTAACATCTTGCGAGTCTGTGTCCAGAAAGCTTGCTCTTGTTTGGGGAGTATTCTCAAAAACAGGAACTAAGGCTGGTTCAACGGATGAAATGCTTGAAAATGCAGTTCAGGAATCCATTAACACAGGTATTGTTAAACATGGTGATCTTATCGTTATTACGGCTGGAGTGCCAATTGGCGAAGCTGGCACAACGAACCTTATGAAGGTTTATATTGTCGGTGATATTCTTGCTAAAGGTCAAGGAATCGGCCGCAAATCTGCATTCGGCAAAGTGGTCATTGCTAATAATGCAGAGGAAGCCGCTTCAAAAATGACTGACGGTGCGATTCTTGTTACCAGAGGAACAGACCGTGATATGATGGAAGCCTTGAATAAGGCTTCAGCACTTATTGCTGAAGAAGGCGGTTTAACAAGCCATGCTGCAGTGGTAGGGCTTAGCCTTGGAATCCCTGTTATTGTAGGGGTTGAAAATGCGACATCGCTTTTAGAGGATGGAATGGAAATAACAGTTGATGGCACTCGCGGTGCTATATACAAAGGCCATGCAAGCGTAATTTAATGAGTAAAGAGGGAAGGACGCTGTTCCTTCTCTTTTTTTACAAAAATCCGGGGAGACGAGGCAAATGAGATGGCTTGTTCTTTTGCTTATTGCTGTACCTGCTCTTGAAATCGGTTTGCTTATATGGTCTGGCAGAACATTGGGGCTGATTCCAACCATCCTATTGATTGCCGCCACAGGCTTAGGCGGAGCTTGGCTTGCCAGAAAGCAGGGGCTGGAAACATGGAAAAAGGCCCAGCGAAATATGAATTCAGGACAGTTGCCGGGAGATGCACTTATCGATGGAATCTGCATTCTTATCGGGGCCGTTTTATTAATGACTCCTGGATTTATCTCAGATGTCGCAGGGTTCTTTTTGCTTTTGCCGGTTTCAAGAAAAGGAATTAAACCGTTCATACTGCGGGCGATTCAAAAACGGATGAACAGGGATCGAATCACCATCATCAGATAAAGAAAAAAGGACGGGATTCCAGTTCAACCGTCCTTTTTTCTGTTTGCATTCTATTTTTGAACAATATATTTCCAAAGGTCGTGGAAGAGCCGGAGCTTATACATGCTTTGGACGATAACAAGAATGACGGGCCCTAATGCCATACCCAGAAGGCCAAAGCATTTGTATCCGGCATAAATACTCATTAGAGTGAGCAGCGGATTGAGCCCGATCGACCGCGAGTAAATTCTTGGTTCCAGAATCTGTCTTGCCATCAAGACGATGATAAACAGTATTGCCAGTCCGCTTGCGAGCTTCGTTTGCCCCATAAGCATTAAATAGAGGGCCCAAGGAATAAAAATCGTGCCCGTTCCTGCGTATGGAATAAAATCGACGATCCCAATAAAGAAACTGATGGTCAAAGCCTGAGAAACACCGAGAATAAGAAGGCCGGGAAAAACGATTGCAAGTGTAATGGTATTCAGCAGCAGCTGGGCTTTAACAAGACCGGTAAGTGCATTGCCTAGCTCAGCTCCAAATAGTAAGATTCGGCTGACGGCTGCCTGAGGGAGCTTCTTATTTAAGAAAAGAATGACATGATCCCAGTCTTTGCATATGAAAAAGGCAGCGATGACGATAATGATCATTACACTTGCAGCATTAGGAATCCACATAATGATCGCAGGGACAGCATTAAGCGAGGCCCTCAATAGGCTGCCGGCTTCCCCTATCAAACCGTTTCCTGCCTGCTGCAGTTCTGCAATAATGGTCGTTTGCTGTCCTGTGCTCAATGCAGAGAATTGTTCTGAAATTTTCTCTATGAGGGGGGAAACCTGATAGGAGAGAATATGATTAAACGCTCCTGTCATATGATTTAAATAGGCGGGCAGAGACGAAGCGGCCTGCTGAATCACTGCAATGGATTCCAGTGTCAATAAAGCGGTTAAGCCCGTTACGATGACAATGAGGCTTATCAGGACAAGTCCTGCGGATACCCCGGCAGGCAATCCTGTTTTTCTGTGCAGAAGGTCGGAAGGTTTTTTAATAAACCATGCAAGAAAAAAGGCCAGGATGAATGGATACATGATTGGAATGGCAGCAAAAAGCAGGAGAATGACTCCGGCTAATGCGCCCGCTGCAATCAATCCTCTTATGATAGCGGCTGCAAGAGCATTCAATGAGCGATCCTCCTCTTTATGGAAGGGTTGTACTATTATACTTACTCCCGTAATACGGAAACATGTCAAAAATAAGGGGGTTACAATGAGTCAGGCAAGTATTTTTCTTCTTATTCTTCTTGGAATAGGGGTCTTTGCTAAAAATCAGTCACTGATGATCGCTGTAGGCTTTTTGCTTGCTGTCAAATGGACGGGGCTTGATGCGAAGCTATTTCCGCTTCTGCAGTCAAAAGGAATTAATTGGGGAGTGACGGTTATTACCATAGCGGTCCTTGTGCCGATCGCAACAGGGGATATCGGGTTTAAGCAGATGGGAGATGCGCTGAAATCCTATTATGCATGGATTGCAATGGGCTCCGGAATTGCCGTGGCCTTAATTGCTAAGAATGGCGTGACGCTGCTTGCGCAGGATCCTCACATTACAGCAGCTCTTGTCCTTGGAACCATCTTGGCAGTGGCTCTTTTTAATGGGGTTGCTGTTGGTCCGTTGATTGGAGCGGGAATTGCCTATCTTGTCATGCAATTCGTTAAACTTTTTGGCTAATATAGCAATTACATTAAATTGAACAAAGGGAAATGGCGTTAAATCAAGCATTTCCCTTTTATTAAATTTTTTTGGCAAATTTTTTTATGCGCTTTTAGGTGCTTTCGATTCACAAATGTCAGATTATTGTTTATAATGACAATAGGCTACAAATTAAATGTATGCCTTTCCAAACGGAGAGATGATTTAATAGGACTTTTCTGATTATTTGCTTATGTGAAAATGTAAGCATTTACTTTTCCTGTGAATCGCTTTCATAATGGCTGCTTGCTGAGCAAGCGCTCATTCATTTAATGTTTGATAGAATAAGAGAAGGAATTCCTTTCTTTTAATCTTAAACAATTCAGGGAAAATTGCGCAAAGGAGAGATTGGATATGACAGCAACTCGCGGTCTCGAAGGGGTAGTAGCGACTACTTCTGCAGTAAGCTCCATCATCGATGATACCCTTACATATGTGGGTTATAACATCGATGACCTGGCGGAAAATGCAAGTTTTGAAGAAGTAATCTATTTGTTATGGCATGGGAAGCTTCCTACAGAGGAAGAGCTGGCACAAATTAAAAAACAGCTTGCAGATAATGCAGGCATTCCGCATCAGGTGATTGAACATTTCAAACAGTATTCAATTTCAGAAGTTCATCCGATGGCAGCGATTCGAACAGCTGTATCCATGCTTGGGCTTTTTGATCCGGAAGCAGATGATATGTCTAAAGAGGCAAATTACCGGAAAGCGATCTGCCTTCAAGCGAAGCTTCCAACGCTTGTAACCGCATTCAGCAGAATCCGCAAAGGTCTTGCACCGGTTGATCCCCGCCCGGATTACGGAATCGCTGCGAACTTCCTTTATACGCTTACAGGGGAAGAGCCAAGCCATGTTGCTGTAGAGGCTTTTAACAAAGCACTTGTTCTGCATGCAGATCATGAATTAAATGCTTCTACTTTTACGGCACGCGTTTGTGTCGCAACGCTGTCTGATATCTATTCAGGAGTTACAGCTGCAATTGGAGCTCTAAAGGGTCCTCTGCACGGCGGAGCCAATGAAGCGGTTATGAAGATGCTGACTGAAATCGGGGATGTAGAAAATGCTGAAGCTTATATTCAGGCAAAACTCTCCCGCAAAGAAAAAATTATGGGCTTCGGACACCGTGTCTATCAAAATGGCGATCCGCGTGCGAAGCATTTAAGAGAAATGTCTCAAAAGCTTTCCAACCTGACTGGTGAAAGCAAATGGTATGAAATGTCCCTTAAGGTGGAGGAAATTGTAACTTCTGAAAAATCTCTTTTGCCAAATGTGGATTTCTATTCAGCTTCTGTCTATCACAGCCTTGGCATTGATCACGATTTATTCACGCCGATCTTTGCGGTCAGCCGGGTTTCAGGATGGCTTGCACATATTCTTGAGCAATATGAAAACAACCGCCTAATCCGTCCGCGTGCCGATTACATCGGACCGGACAAACAGCGCTATGTACCAATTGAAGAGCGTTCTTAATTCATATGCAGCAAAACCGGAAGATGGTGCTTTAAACTTCAGTCTGGACGCAGGCGAAAAGAAATCAGCACCAAAATCCGGTTAGAGGTTGACTGAAAAGTTAACCTCTTTTACCATTTTAACGTGGGCAGTATACATAAACAGGAGGTAAGAAACATGACAAACGGTGAAAAAATTACAGTATCAAATGGTGTATTGAATGTACCTAATCAGCCAATCATCCCTTACATTGAAGGAGACGGAATCGGTCCTGATATCTGGGCAAGTGCATCCCGCGTTCTTGAAGCGGCAGTTGAAAAAGCGTACAGCGGCGAGAAGAAAATCGTCTGGAAAGAAGTTCTTGCAGGAGAAAAAGCATTTAATGCAACTGGAAGCTGGCTTCCTGAAGAAACGCTCGATACAATCCGCGAGTACATGATCGCTATTAAAGGACCTCTTACAACGCCGGTCGGAGGAGGGATCCGCTCTCTAAACGTAGCGCTTCGCCAGGAACTGGATCTTTTCACTTGCCTTCGCCCAGTCCGCTATTTCACTGGAGTGCCTTCACCAGTTAAAAGACCCGAAGATACGGACATGGTCATCTTCCGTGAAAATACAGAAGATATTTATGCCGGTATCGAATATGCAAGCGGTTCTGATGAAGTGAAAAAGCTAATCAATTTCCTTCAAAATGAAATGGGTGTAAATAAAATCCGTTTCCCTGAAACTTCAGGAATCGGCATCAAGCCTGTGTCCCAGGAAGGAACTTCCCGTCTGGTACGCGCTGCTATCCAATATGCGCTGGATCAAGGACGCAAATCGGTTACGCTTGTACACAAAGGAAACATTATGAAATATACAGAAGGCGCGTTCAAAAACTGGGGCTATGAGCTTGCTGAGAAAGAATTCGGCGATAAAGTATTCACATGGGCTGAATATGACAGAATCGTAGAAAAAGACGGCAAGGATGCAGCGAACAATGCTCAAAGTGAAGCAGAAGCGGCAGGAAAAATTATTGTTAAGGATTCAATTGCCGACATCTTCCTTCAGCAAATCCTTACACGTCCAAGCGAGTTTGATGTAGTAGCTACAATGAACCTGAACGGAGATTACATCTCTGACGCCCTTGCTGCACAAGTAGGAGGAATCGGAATTGCTCCCGGAGCAAACATCAATTATGAAACGGGACATGCTATTTTCGAAGCTACTCACGGTACTGCTCCTAAATATGCCGGACTGGATAAAGTGAACCCTTCATCCGTCCTTCTTTCAGGCGTGCTTATGCTTGAGCACCTTGGCTGGAACGAGGCAGCAGAATTAGTGATGAAAGCCGTGGAAAAAACAATCGCTTCTAAAGTTGTAACATATGACTTTGCCCGCCTAATGGATGGAGCAACAGAAGTTAAATGTTCTCAGTTCGGGGACGAGCTTATTAAAAACATGGGCTAATAGATCAATAAATGACAGGCAATGCTGATTAAGGCATTGCCTGACTTTACATGCATTACCTTTTAACGGTCTGACTATTTTATCGTATGGGAGATGGGGAAAATGAACAAACGCAAAAAGATTTCTGTCATCGGGGCCGGCTTTACTGGGGCAACTACTGCTTTCCTTCTTGCAGCAAAAGAATTAGGCGATGTTGTACTTGTGGATATTCCTCAAATGGAAAACCCTACAAAGGGAAAAGCGCTTGATATGCTTGAAGCTGGACCTGTTATGGGTTTTGATGCAAATATTACTGGAACGTCAAGCTATGAAGATACGGCAGGCTCTGATGTAGTTGTCATTACAGCGGGTATTGCCAGAAAACCTGGAATGAGCAGAGACGACCTTGTGGCAACCAACGAAAAAATTATGAGAAGCGTTACAAAGGAAATTGCAAACTATTCTCCGGATTGTACTATTATCGTTTTGACAAATCCGGTTGATGCCATGACATACGCTGTTTTCACTGAATCCGGTTTCCCTAAGCACCGCGTAATCGGCCAGTCCGGTGTACTTGATACAGCCAGGTTCCGTACATTTGTGGCACAAGAGCTGAAGCTTTCTGTTAAGGATGTAACAGGATTCGTTCTTGGGGGGCATGGAGATGACATGGTCCCGCTTGTAAGATACTCCTATGCAGGCGGAATTCCATTGGACACACTGATTCCTAAAGACCGTTTGGACGCCATTGTAGAAAGAACACGCAAAGGCGGCGGAGAAATTGTGAACCTTTTAGGAAACGGCAGTGCTTATTATGCTCCGGCTGCTTCCCTGGTTGAAATGACAGAAGCTATTATAAAAGATCAGCGCCGTGTCATTCCGGCTATTGCTTATCTTGAAGGGGAATACGGCTATGACGGAATTTATCTTGGTGTTCCGGCAGTCCTTGGCAAAAACGGCTTAGAGCAGATTATCGAGCTTGAATTGACAGAAGATGAGAAGGCCGCTCTCAGCAAATCTGCTGAATCGGTAAAAAATGTAATGAAGGTTCTTGCTGACTAATAGAACAAAAACGGAAATTGGAGGAAACTCCAATTTCTTTTCATATGGGTCTGTTTTGATTTAGGCATCTTATGGCTTCGAGCAGATACCAGCAGGCAAGGCTAACAGAAAAATGTAAGCGATTACTTAGGAGGTGCTTATAAGATGGTTTTAGGAAAAAAACGAAAGCTCGGGCGGCCGATTGAAGAGATAAATACAGGGGAAAAGCTGACCTTGACCGAAAAGATGGAGGATAAAGATTTGCTATTGTATTTGGGCCTTACCAATGATGCGAATCCGCTTTACATCCAGCATGATTATGCATCCATGACTCCATTCAAGAAGCCGGTCGTCCCGGCAGTTATGCTCTCCGGATTTATTACCTCAGCCATTTCCAAGTATCTGCCCGGTCCCGGGAGCCATGTGACCAAACAGCATCTGGATTTTCATTTGCCAGTATATCATTATGAGGTGATCCAATTCTTTTTTGAAGTGAAAGACGTAGATGCAGAGCAGGGGCGGATCCGTATTTCTGTAGAAGCTTTCAGTGAAGAGGAAAAATTGGCAGCGAGCGGCATTCTCGAGGTCATTCCCCCCATATATCCAGACTCCCAAGATGGACTGGCCTTCGAAAATTTTTAACAGGTTTATCCATGCAGGCAGCCTGATTCAATTGAATCAGGCTGTTTTTAGGTTTTTTTATCCTATTTTCACTGAAATCGGCCTAAATATATTTGGAAGTTGCCATCTTCCTCTTTTGTAGGAGCCGCTTCTTTGACTATAATAGAAGTAATGGCAAGATGGCCATTTAGGAAAATACGACTTGGAGGCCTTTATGAGTAAGAAGATACTAGTAGTGGATGATGAACATTCCATTTTAACTTTACTTCAATATAATCTCGAGCAATCAGGATATGAAGTTGTAACAGCTATGGATGGCAGTGAAGCACTCCACAAAGGGCTGACCGAATCACCTGATTTAATGGTTTTGGACTTAATGCTTCCAAAGATGGACGGAATTGAAGTTTGCAAACAGCTTCGCCAGCAAAAGGTAATGGTGCCGATTTTGATGCTGACAGCCAAGGATGATGAGTTCGATAAGGTGCTTGGGCTTGAGCTGGGAGCAGACGATTATATGACCAAGCCGTTCAGTCCGAGGGAAGTTGTGGCAAGAATTAAAGCTATTTTAAGGCGTACACAATTTTTGACTGAAACGGACACGAAAGAAGAAACGGAGTCCTCGGAAAAAATTCTCATTGGCGATTTGCGGATCCTGCCTGAGCATTATGAGGCTTACTACAGCCAGGAGCGCTTGGAGCTGACACCTAAAGAATTTGAGCTTCTCGTTTATCTTGCTCGCCATAAAGGAAGAGTCCTTACGAGAGATCAGCTCTTAAGCGCTGTGTGGAACTACGATTTTGCAGGAGATACCCGTATTGTGGATGTACATATTAGTCATTTAAGAGAAAAAATCGAACGTAATACGAAGAAGCCTCTTTATATTAAAACGATTCGCGGACTTGGTTACAAGCTTGAGGAGCCAAAGGCGGATGAATAAATTCCGCTCCCGCCTGCTATTTGCGTTAATTACCCTAATAATAGCTGTATTAGTGGGGCTGGGACTTCTTCTTGGACAAATTTTCAATAGCTATTATGTCGATACGTTCAAGGAACGGATTGAAAAGGAAGCTAAGCTGACAGAATTGCTCATAGCTGAGGCAGGACTGGAATCAGAAAAAACTGCCTCTCTTTTGCAGCAGGCAAGCAAAGCTGCACAGTCGCATATTACCGTACTAAACGAAGACGGACGAGTACTTTATGATGCCGGAAGCCGTCATCAAAATGATGAGGATTTAGCGAAAGAAGCCTTTGAGGATTTGAAGGAAAGCAAAGATGGCACTCATTTGAATGGGCAGGGAGAAGGTCTTTATTATTATGCAATTGAAATAAATGATTACAGCCAAAATAAGGCCTACTTAGTTCTCAGCACTCCCATTGAGTCGCTGAAACAGGTGAATCAGCAAGTATGGGGTCTTCTGGTAACGAGTCTGGGCCTCTCCCTTATAGTGATTCTGCTTCTTGGATTTAGAATCACCTCACAATATACGAAGCCGATTGAAAGTGCCACCAAGGTTGCTATGGAACTGGCTAAAGGAAATTATAAGGCAAGAACATATGAAGATCACATGGATGAAACAGGAATGCTTAGCCAGTCAATCAACATATTGGCAAGAAACCTGCAGGATATGACCAGAGCGCAGGAAATGCAGAAGGACCGTCTGGAAACCCTTATTGAAAATATGGGCAGCGGGCTGATTTTAATCGATGGCAGAGGCTACATTAACCTGGTAAACCGGGCATATAAAGAAACCTTTCATGTTGACGGGGAAAACTTTCTTTACCGGCTTTACTATGATGCATTTGAGCATAAGGAAATTGTTGATATTATAGAAGAGATTTTCATGACGGAAGTACGGTTGAGAAAACAGCTGCATGTTGCAATTGGAATCGACCGGCGGCATTTTGAAATTTACGGAGCCCCGATTATCGGAACCAACGATGAATGGAAAGGAATTGTTCTCGTATTCCATGATATTTCCGAGCTGAAGAAGCTTGAGCAGATGCGCAAGGATTTTGTGGCTAACGTATCTCATGAGCTGAAGACTCCGATTACATCCATTAAGGGATTTTCGGAAACGCTTTTGGACGGGGCCATGTCAGATCAGCAGACTCTTGAATATTTTCTGTCCATTATCTTAAAGGAAAGCGACCGGCTTCAAACCCTTATTCAGGATTTGCTCGATTTATCCAAAATTGAGCAGCAGGCGTTTAAATTAACCTTCAATGATTGTGATCTGCATGAAATCCTGGATGATATAGTGGCGATTCTTTCCAGTAAAGCTGAAGAGAAGGAAGTTGCGTTAACCGTTGACAGCGGGGCGCAGGTCATACCGGCAATCGGGGATATGTACAGGATCAAACAAATTTTTATTAATCTTATAAACAACGCATTAACGTATACTCCTAAAGGCGGGACGGTTCATATCACTTTAAGGAACGGGAAGGACCATGCGATTGTGACGATTTCAGATACAGGAATCGGTATCAGTGAAGAGGAAATTCCGAGGATCTTTGAACGCTTTTACAGAGTGGATAAGGCCAGAAGCAGGAACTCTGGCGGCACGGGACTCGGGCTTGCCATCGTTAAGCATCTTGTGGAAGCTCATAGAGGACAAATCAGTGTCAGCAGCAAAGTAGGAGAAGGAACGACGTTCACCGTTAAATTTAACAAACGGAAAATTACGGAATAGTTTACAATACCTTTACAAGGTATTTATTCTTACTTAACATATCCCTGATAATATAATAGATGAAAACCCCTTCATCCAAGGAGCCAATCTTTAGGACGAAAGCAAATCTGCTTTCGTCCCTTTTTTTTGTCCATCCATAATCCGGCTTTCCTCCTTTTTCTTAAATTTCCATAATATGAAACTTTAAAGATACATAAACGTAAGTAAGGTATACAAAGATATAGGGGGGCAAAGCGGATGACACTCAAACGATTGTACACACTGACAGGACTTGCTGCCGTAATTGTGATAGCTATTATCCTTGCATTTACCACTTGGTTTACAGTTGACGAGTCCGATCAGGCTGTCATTATGACATTGGGAGAAGTTCAGGATACGGTTACAGAATCAGGTTTGCACGTAAAGTGGCCTTGGCCGATTCAAAAGGTTGAGAAACTTTCTAAAGAGACATTCAGTCTGCAATTTGGCTATGAGGAAAAAGATGGCGATGTAAAAGATTTCCCTGCAGAAACTAAAATGATTACGGGTGATGAGAACATTGTTCTAGCCGACATGGTCGTTCAGTGGAAAATCTCTGATCCTAAGAAATTTTTATTCGCTTCAGAAGAACCGGAAGAAATCCTGTATGATTCCACATCTTCTTCTTTAAGAAGCATCATTGGAAGCTCAAAAATAGATGACGCGCTTACTTCAGGAAAAGCGGACATTGAAAAGGAAGTGCAGGAGCTCTTAGGAGAACTGATGGCTAAATATGATATTGGGATTTCGATTTTAGCGGTTAAGCTTCAGGATGTGGATTTGCCGAATGAGGAAGTCAGAAAATCGTTTACAAATGTAACGGACGCCAGGGAAACGATGAATACAAAAATAAATGAAGCAAAGAAATATGAAAATCAAAAAAGAGAAGAAGCACTTGGAGAAAAGGATGCCATCATCTCTAAAGCACAGGGGGATAAAACCGCACGTATTCAGAAGGCAATAGGTGAAACCTCTAAATTCAACGCTTTATTCGCTGAATACAAAAACGCCAAGGAGCTTACTCAAAAGCGTTTGATTCTTGAGACGATCGACCAGGTTTTGCCGAACGCGCAAATTTACATTATGAAGGATGATGGCAATACAATGAAATACCTGCCGCTAATCGATCCTTCCAAAGGTTCACAAGCTGCCCAGCAGCCAGCTGTACCGAAAGCTTCAGAAGAAGGGAGCGGCAAAAAAGATGGCCAATGAAAACATCGTAAATTTTAAAGAAAGAATTCCAGGCGGCTATTCAAAGTTCATCCGCTTTGGATTGTTTCTAATCATCTGCGCTGTGCTTCTGATTGTCCTGTTCTCCAGCATTTTTATCGTGCAGGAAAATGAATACAAAGTGGTCCGGCAGTTCGGAGAAGTTGTGAACATAATTGAGAAACCGGGTCTTCATGCGAAAATCCCTCTAGTTCAAAGTGTTTCTTCTCTCCCGAAATATCAGATGACCTATGACGTAAAAGAGGCTGAAATTAACACAAAGGATAAAAAGCGCATGATTATCGATAATTATGCTGTTTGGAAAATCAAAGACCCGAAAAAACTCATTTCCAATGCCCGCAATATGGTGAACGCAGAAGCAAAAATGGCAGAATTCGTTTTTTCCTCTATCCGATCAGAATTGGGGCAGCTGAATTACGATGAGATTATCAACGACGAAAAATCCTCAAGAGGAAGCTTGAATGACAAAGTGACCGCGCTCGTGAATGATTCACTGGAACGGGATCAATATGGAATCATCGTAACGGATGTAAGGATTAAAAGAACCGACCTTCCCGAAGCCAATGAAAAATCGGTCTACACAAGAATGATTTCAGAACGGGATTCTACTGCGCAGGAGTATCTGTCAAAGGGTGACGCGGACAAAAACAGAATAACTGCCAATGCAGATAAACTCGTGAAGGAAACCCTCGCAAAAGCAGAGTCGGATGCGGATGTCATCAGAGGGCAGGGGGAGCAGGAAGCAGCTAAAATCTATAACAAAGCCTACTCGGCTGACACGGGATTTTACGGGCTGTACCGGACATTGGAGTCCTATAAGAAGACAATAGACGGAGAAACCGTCATCATCATTCCATTTGATTCTCCATATGCTCAAACCCTGCTCGGGCAGACAAACTGAATAGAAAGCCGCCATTTTTCTTTCCCCGTTAACTCATGGTAGAATATGAGGAAGAATAGGGCGGCTTTTTTGCTGTTGAAATATTTAGCGCTTGCGCTTTAAGGAGGAAGAACGTTGGCCAGTAAAAAATTAGTCCTGATTGACGGGAACAGCATTGCTTACCGGGCTTTTTTCGCATTGCCTCTGCTGAATAACGACAAAGGTGTACATACGAATGCCGTTTATGGCTTCACCATGATTTTGATGAGAATTTTAGAGGAAGAGCAGCCTACCCATATGCTTGTGGCGTTCGACGCGGGCAAGACAACCTTCAGACATAAAACGTATTCAGAATATAAGGGCGGCAGACAAAAGACTCCGCCGGAGCTCTCAGAGCAGTTTCCATTTATCCACGAACTGCTGGATGTCTATAAAATCCCGCGTTATCAGCTGGAGAATTACGAAGCTGATGATATTATCGGGACCCTATCCAAACAGGCTGAAGAAGATGGATTTGAAGTGAAAGTCATTTCAGGGGACAAGGATTTAACTCAGCTTGCAAGCGAGCATGTGACAATTTCTATTACAAAAAAAGGAATTACGGAGGTTGATTCCTATACTCCTGAATTTGTGAAAGAAAAGTATGGACTGACACCTGATCAGATCATCGATATGAAGGGTCTTATGGGAGACAGCTCGGATAACATTCCAGGGGTGCAGGGGATCGGCGAAAAAACAGCCATTAAACTTTTGAAAGAGTACGGTACGGTTGAAAATGTACTTGAGTCGCTTGATCAGCTTAAAGGAAAACTGAAAGAGCGCCTGGAAACTCATCGCGAGGATGCAATAATGAGCAAGGAGCTCGCAACGATAAACCTCAATACACCCATTACGATTTCAATTGATGACATTCTATACAGCGGCTATAATCCGCAGGAAGTTCTCCCTGTTTTCAGAGAACTTGGTTTTAAAACACTGATTGATAAATTTGATACGGGTTCTGAAACAGATGAACCGGAAGAAATTGAAGAGCTGCCATTCGTTGCTGCTGAGGAAATAACAGATGAGATGCTTGTGGATGATTCCATTTTCGTTGTTGAGGTATGGAATGAAAATTATCACCGAAGCGATATAGCGGGTTTCGCCATTATTAACGAAAACGGCCGTTATTATCTTCCTTTTGGACTGGCTATGGATTCCGGCCCTTTCAGAAAATGGGCAGAAAATGAGCACATGAGAAAAACGGTTTTTGACGCTAAACGATCAATTGTCGCCCTGAAATGGAAAGGTATTGAGCTAGCCGGAGTGGATTTTGATGTGCTCCTCGCTTCTTATATTCTTGATGCCTCCCAAACGGTTGAAGACGTAGCTGGAATCGCCAAGATGAAAGGAATCAGCGGGGCGAGAACGGATGAATCCGTTTACAGTAAAGGAGCAAAGCGAAAACTTCCGGAAAATGACGTTCTTGGCGACCATCTTGTCCGTAAGGGGGAAGCTCTCAGAAAGCTAAGCAAAGTCCTGGAGAAAGAGCTCCGTGAAAATGATCAGTACGAGCTTTATCATGATCTGGAAATGCCGCTTGCGATTATCCTTGGTAAGATGGAAGCAATCGGGGTCAAAGTAGATGTGAATAAATTGAAGGAAATGGGTGCGGACTTGGCCCAGCAGCTGCAGGCGCTTGAAAATAAAATCCATGGTCTTGCCGGAGAGTCCTTCAATATTAATTCACCGAAGCAACTGGGAGTCATTTTGTTCGAAAAATTGGAGCTGCCCCCTGTGAAAAAAACGAAAACAGGCTATTCAACGTCAGCTGATGTTCTTGAAAAGCTTGCTGACCGGCATGAAATAGTCGAGCAAATTCTTTTATACAGACAGCTCGGCAAGCTTCAATCTACTTATATCGAAGGGCTTTTGAAAGTGGTTCACGAGGATACCCATAAAGTTCACACCCGGTTCAATCAGGCTCTTACCCAGACCGGCCGTCTAAGCTCGACCGACCCAAATCTTCAAAACATCCCTATCCGTCTTGAAGAAGGCCGGAAAATCCGTGAGGCGTTCGTTCCCTCAAAAGAAGGCTGGGTGATCTTTGCTGCTGATTACTCACAGATTGAACTGAGAGTCCTTGCGCATATTGCTCAGGATAAAAACTTGATGGAAGCGTTCCGTAATGACATGGATGTTCACACGAAGACTGCCATGGACGTTTTCCACGTGGAAATGGACGAAGTGACCTCGAACATGAGGCGGCAGGCAAAAGCCGTAAACTTCGGCATTGTATACGGTATCAGTGATTACGGACTCTCTCAAAGCCTAGGCATTACAAGAAAAGAAGCATCTGAGTTTATTAGCCGCTATTTAGAAAGCTTTGATGGGGTCAAAGAATATATGGATGATATCGTTAGAGACGCGAAGCAGAAGGGCTATGTTTCCACCCTGCTGCAGCGCAGACGCTATTTGCCGGAAATCACAAGCCGTAACTTTAACCTTCGCAGCTTTGCAGAGCGGACAGCAATGAATACACCAATCCAGGGAAGTGCTGCTGATATCATTAAAAAAGCAATGATTGATATGGCGAGAGAGCTTGAAGAACAAGGACTTCAGTCCAATCTCCTTCTTCAAGTGCACGATGAACTGATTTTTGAAGCGCCACCTGAAGAGATCGAAATTCTAAAAAAACTGGTGCCGCAGGTCATGGAGCATGCAGTTGAGCTGGATGTTCCATTAAAAGTGGATTATGCCTACGGAGATTCCTGGTATGATGCAAAGTAGTAAAAGGATGTGTGAATGTGCCTGAATTACCGGAAGTAGAAACCGTCAGAAGAACACTTTCTGAACTTATAATAGGGAAGTCCATCGCGGAAATCGAAGTTCGCTGGCCGAAGATGATTAAACGGCCGGATGATGTTCTGCAGTTTCAGGATGCGCTAAAGGGACAGACGATTCAGGATATAGGAAGAAGAGGGAAATTTCTTATGTTTTCACTGGATGATTATGTCCTGGTTTCACACCTTCGAATGGAAGGGAAGTATGGGCTTTACCAGGATGGGGAAGAGGCAGGAAAGCATACACACGTAATTTTCCGCTTCAGTGACGGCACCCATTTGAGATATGATGACGTAAGGAAATTCGGGACGATGCATCTTTTTGAAAAAGGAACAGAGCAGCTGGATCTTCCTTTATCCCAGCTTGGTCCTGAACCCTTTTCGGATGAGTTTTCCCGAGACTATTTAGCCGAAAAGCTTTCACGGACAAATCGGATGATCAAAGTCGTGCTCCTTGATCAGCGGATCGTGACCGGCCTCGGCAATATATATGTGGATGAAGCATTGTTCAGAGCAGGTGTTCATCCTGACAAACCAGCTAAAGAATTATCAATTGAGGAAATAAACGTTCTGAGGGACAAAATTATTGAAACGCTTAATGAAGCGGTTGAGCAAGGCGGAAGCACCATTCGCTCTTATCTCAATTCCCAAGGGAAAATGGGGATGTTCCAGCTGAAGCTTTACGTTTATGGAAGAAAAGGAGAGCCGTGCAAACAATGCGGAACTCCTATTGAGAAGAAAACGACCGGCGGGAGAGGAACTCATTACTGTCCGAACTGCCAGCCGCTTGACGCGGGTGTCAGTGCTGATGCTTAATCCTTTCATTCCAACACGTCACTTCTGATGGGCAAATGTCATATAATGCACGAGAACCGAACGGAAGGGGCCCGTGCCTTATATGACATCCATTTCACTTTTTATTATGGCTTTTGCCATAAGTCTGGACAGTTTTTCTGTCGGATTCAGCTACGGACTGAAGAAAATGAAAATCCCGATAAAATCACTGCTCATTATTGCTTTATGCTCTGCTTTTAGTTTGCTTGCGGCCATGCTGCTTGGCCATTTGCTCAGCTCATTTATTGATCCGGAATGGACAAAAAGAATGGGCGGGATCATTTTGATCGGAATCGGAGCATGGGTGCTATACCAATTTTTCAGGCCTTCCAAAGACCTTACTAGAGAAGAACGGGAAAAAACACTTTTTAACCTGGAAATCAAATCACTGGGAATTGTAATCCACATATTGAAAAGACCATCAACAGCTGATTTGGATGGCTCCGGCCATATTGCCGGGATAGAAGCGCTGCTGCTGGGGACTGCATTGTCTTTGGATGCTTTTGGTGCCGGCTTCGGGGCTGCATTGCTTGGGTTTTCGCCTTATGTTATGAGTGTGACAGCTGCCGTAATGAGTTCCGTCTTTCTGCTTGCTGGCATCAAATCAGGCCATCTGTTCTCAAAATGGTCATGGATTGAAAAATTCAGCTGTCTTCCCGGAATTCTCTTAATCTTTGTGGGCTTTTGGAAGCTATAAGGGAGACGATTTAAATGACACTAGTAATTGGCTTGACGGGAGGTATTGCCAGCGGTAAAAGCACCGTTTCCTCCCTATTGAAGGAGCTTGGCTTCCCGATTGTCGATGCAGATGTAATTGCAAAAGAAGCCGTCGATCAAGGGAAACCTGCCTATAGCAGAATTGCTGAAGTCTTCGGCCATCGTGTTTTGCAGGATGATGGTGCGATTGACAGAGCTAAGCTTGGAAGTGAAATTTTTGCTGATCCTGAAAAAAGGAAGATGCTGAATGAGATTGTTCATCCGGAGGTCAGAAAAGAAATGATCCGCCAGCGGGATGAATATATACAGCAAGGCAGCAAAGCGGTCATTCTTGATATTCCGCTTCTTTTTGAAAGCAGGCTCGCCCATTTTGCCGACAAGAGCCTTCTTGTATATGTGACCCCTGAAACTCAGCTGGAGCGTTTGATGAAAAGAAACGGCTATGCCCAAAAAGAAGCTCAGCAGCGGATTGATTCGCAAATGCCGCTTGATGAAAAGAAATTACTTGCAGATGAAGTGCTCGATAACAATGGAACAAGGGAAGAAACGGAAGTTCAGCTTCTCGGGATTCTTAGAAAATGGAAAATCAGCGAGTAACAGAAAGGGCTGTCTAAATAGTCCTGCTGAGAGGAAATGTATTAAAATTGCAACCCCCGGGACGCTGTTATATGAGCATTCCGGGGGTTGTATTTTTATAATAGATATTTAGAACAACTAAGGTTAGGCTGAGCGGAAATCAGCCAAAACCAAACGAATTTTAAACAGAGATAGCAGCTTTGAAAACTGTACTTTGGACAGTCCTACTTTACCTTTTAACCCAATTGTGCATCTTATAGCCCGGACTATTCCATTAAAAAGAATGAAAATTATAGAAAATTAGTCGTTTTCATCTTTCCAAAAAGCGCAAATGTGATATACTAATTACATAATTAACACTTCTAGTATAGCACAAAGCGGAAGGGGTCATTAACTATGAACGTAAATGTAGCCATTAACGGGTTTGGAAGAATAGGCAGGATGGTATTTCGCAAGGCGATTATGGGTGAAGATTTTCGTATTGCCGCAATCAATGCGAGCTATCCGGCTGAAACTCTTGCACATCTGATTAAATATGATACAAACCACGGGAAATTCGAAGGAGACGTTATTCCAGCTGGTGACCACTTAATTGTAAACGGTCACAAAATCCTTCTGCTTAACAATCGGGACCCTAAAATGCTTCCTTGGAGGGAGCTGGATGTGGATATCGTTATTGAAGCTACAGGAAAGTTCAATTCGAAGGACAAAGCGATGGATCACATTGCTGCCGGTGCAAAGAAGGTTGTCCTGACTGCTCCCGGCAAAGATGAGGACGTTACGATTGTTATGGGTGTCAATGAGCACATGCTAAAAGAGGAGCATCAAATCATTTCAAATGCATCCTGCACAACGAACTGCCTTGCTCCGGTCGTAAAGGTACTTGACGAGCAGTTTGGTATTGAGAACGGACTGATGACAACGGTCCATGCATATACAAATGACCAGAAGAATATAGATAATCCTCACAAAGATTTAAGACGTGCGCGGTCGTGTGCACAATCCATTATTCCTACAACAACCGGAGCAGCAAAAGCACTTTCGCTTGTGCTGCCTCATTTAAAAGGTAAACTGCATGGGATGTCACTTCGAGTTCCAACACCAAACGTATCTCTCGTCGACCTGGTCGTTGATTTAAAACGGGAAATAACAGCAAGTGAAATCAACGAAGCCTTTTCAAATGCGGCTTCAGGACCGATGGAGGGCATCATCCGATTCACAGCGGAGCCTTTGGTTTCGGTCGATTTTAATACAGATCCGCATTCCGCTATTATTGATGGACTTTCTACCATTGTCATCGAAGGGAAAAAAGTAAAGGTTCTGGCCTGGTACGATAACGAATGGGGCTATTCCTGCAGGGTTGTGGATTTAGTCAATCTTGCTGCAATTAGTCTGAGGAAGCCGTTAAATGTATAATCTTCTTTCTTGAAGGCTTGGCGATTTTTCGCTAAGCTTTTTTTATAGGCAAAAAAAATGCCGTTTTGCCGTCAGATGCTCAACCATGTTACTGCGACAGGGGTTAGGAATCTTAAGGTAACTATTTCTTGTAAAATGTTCTCAATTTCAGGAAAATATTTTTTCCGAAAGTGTGTTGCAAAAACTATTCAAAGGAAGTATACTATTTTTCGTGAACTTCTTGAGAGCAAGGTGTTGTGGCTACTTAAAGGGTTAGGACCTCTTAGGACTAACTTTCCCCCGTGGTAGTATGGCATGCCAATGTGCGGAGAATTTCATTTAATGCCAAATATGAATAAGGGGGATCCATGACTATGGAAACAATGGGACGACACGTAATCTCAGAACTATGGGGCTGTGATTTCGATAAGTTGAACGACATGGATTATATTGAAAAAACGTTTGTTAATGCTGCTTTAAAGTCTGGTGCAGAAGTTAGAGAGGTAGCTTTTCATAAATTTGCTCCACAAGGTGTGAGCGGGGTTGTTATTATTTCTGAATCCCACCTAACCATTCACAGTTTTCCTGAACATGGGTATGCGAGTATTGACGTATATACATGCGGAGATTTAAATCCGAATATTGCTGCCGACTACATTGCTGAGGCACTTAGTGCACAAACGCGTGAGAATATCGAAATTCCTCGCGGCATGGGACCTGTTCAAGTAAAACAGTCTCAAGCAAAAGCTCAGTAATTTCAAGTTTGATAATGTCATTGGGTAAAGAGGTGTGAAGATTCATTCACACCTCTTTTGATTATCCGGAAAAAACAGTATGATAGAGATAAATACATATCGCATCCATTCGGGGGTGCTGCAGAGGAGAAGAAGATCTTCTATGAGTCTATTAAAAAAAGTACAAGCATTCTTTTCAGCACATAGCGAAACAGCTGAGGCGCATAATGATCCTGAATTGAGAAGCCGTTATTATAAAGCGACGGCCAAAAAAGCAATGGACGCAGTACAGGCTGCAGCAGCTGTCAGAGGCGGCTGTAAAGTTACATCCGTTTCAGAGGAGCGCGGGGAAATCAGTGTTCAGATTCAAAAACCTAAATCAGCTCTTTTGGTCGCGACTGTTATTTCTGTAAGACCATTTGAGACGGCCATTGATTTTTCTGTTTCATCCGACACTGCCCTTCCGACAGATTTCGGCTACAGCAGAAAAGTTATTCTGGAATTTCAGCAGAAATTAGACGGCGAATTAAAATTTGTCGGCTCCGGACTGAATTCCGGCAAATAAAGAAACGATAGGCTGTATAGGGCATAGCCCGGTTACCATGCATGGATTGGAGCTGTTAATAAAACATGAAGTGTCCTACTTGTCATAATCAGGGTACACGGGTGCTTGATTCCCGCCCAGTTGAGGAAGGCAAAGCCATCCGGAGGAGACGCGAGTGCGAAGATTGCCAATACCGGTTTACGACATTCGAAAAAGTGGAAGAGATTCCGCTGATCGTGGTAAAAAAGGAAGGTACGCGCGAAGAATTCAGCAGAGAAAAAATGCTGCGCGGTCTTATAAAAGCATGTGAAAAGAGACCTGTCCCCCTGACAAAGCTTGAGGAGATTGTACAGGATATTGAAAAAGAATTAAGAAACAATGGTGTTTCAGAAGTGAAGAGCGAAAGTGTTGGAGAAATGGTCATGGACCGGCTTGCCCAAGTGGATGAAGTCGCCTATGTACGCTTTGCTTCTGTGTACAGACAATTCAAGGATATTAACGTTTTTATAGATGAGTTAAAGGAATTAATTAAGAGGGAAAGCAATTAGGAGTACGGACCTTTGATGCTTCCGGCTCCTTTTCCCCATCGCTATTCTTTTAAATGGGGAGGCAATCGGAGTGAAGGATTATCATTGGAAGGAACTGATACCGGGCGACAGGTACCGGGCTAGAAGCAGGGGCATCCTGCACGAATACGACCGGAAGCTTGCAACCATGCTTTATCAGCCGCTGATCGGTACAGCTGCTCTAGGTTTATACATGACCCTGTGGGCGGAGCTTGAGCAGGACAGGGTATGGGGAAAGGAACACCCGCATCACCGCCTGATGACACTGACCCAAATGAATTTAAAGAGCTTTTATTCTGAACGGATTAAGCTTGAAGGAATCGGACTGCTTACTTCCTATTTGCAGGAAGTGGATGGAAGCCGAATGTTCATTTATGAAATTCAGCCTCCTCTTCAGCCCGATGCATTTTTTAACGACGGGATGCTGAATATTTATTTATATAATCGGGTTGGTCATACAACCTATATGCAGCTTAAACACTTTTTCACCGATGAAGAACGCGGAACTGCCGAAAATGTAACGCGCTCATTTGATGAAGTATTCCAGTCTCTTCAGCCGAGCGAAATGACAATGATGCAAGGTGAGGAAGACCCGGGTGATGAAAGAGAGTATATTGGAGAATCAGGCGGAGCGGAGCCCGTCCTCTCTCCATCTGTGTTTGATTTTGATTTGCTGTTTGAAGGGCTTTCGGAATCGGTTATCTCGAAGAAATCAATTACAGATCCTGTCAAGGAAACCATCGTAAAGCTTGCCTATGTGTATGGAATTGATCCGATCAACATGAAAAACCTGCTCATGGATTCGCTGCAGCCGGATGAATCCATTGACAGGGAGTGGCTTCGCAAAAGTGCAAGGGAATGGTATGACTTCCAATATGGCAAAAAGACGCCGAAGCTTGTTGAAATGAATAAAGTTCAGCCGGTTATGCAGCGCACCGTCCTAGAGAATAAAGAACTGACGAAGGAACAGACGATCATTCGCCAGCTTGAAACCATTTCTCCTTATCAATTTATGAAGGATTTATATGAAGGAGCGGAACCGACGCTTGCTGATATGCAGATTATTGAAGAAGTTATGATCCAGCAAAAGTTGATGCCGGGCGTAGCAAATGTGCTGATTTACTATGTGATGCTCCGTGCTGACATGAAGCTGTCGAAGGGATTCGTCCAGACAATAGCCGGTCATTGGGCGAGAAAGAAAGTTTCGACGGTTGAAGGCGCTATGCAGCTGGCTAAAAAAGAGCATAAGAAGTATCTGGAATGGGCAGGAGGCAAAAATAAACCTGCATCATCCAGGAAGAAACCGGTCCGAAGTGAAATGCTTCCGGATTGGCTGAAAGAGCAGGACACGGATCCGAAACCCGATCAACAGGTTTCTTCTAATCCTGATGCCGCTCAGCAGGCAGCTCTTGAAGAGGAAAAGCAAAAAATGGCAGAATGGATAAAAAATTATAAAAATCCCCCAAAATCAGAATCCTGAATCCGGATAAGAGGTGAATATGAATGGAGCCGATTGGAAAATCGATGAAAAACGTGACAAACCGGCCTGACTTCAAAAAAAGGCTAAGCTCATTAAAAGAGGAGGTCTTGGCTAATCCTGATATTCAGGCATTCATTTCTGCAAACAGCAGCCAGATTGATGATGCAGTCATAGAGAGAAGCTTGAATAAACTTTATGAGTATACTCAGCAAAGCATCGAGTGCAGAGAATGCCCGAGCCTCGGCCAATGCAAAAACCTGCTGCAGGGCTACCATCCCGAATTGGTTCTGCAAGGGAAAACCATCGACCTGCAATATGATCAATGCCCTACAAAGGTTATTTCCGACCAAAGGAAAAAGCATGAGTCTTTAATTAAGAGCTTATACATTCCAAAGGATGTTCTCGCTGCCCAGTTCCAGGATATTGAATTTGACGATCATAGCAGGGTCAAAGTATTTGGCCTGATTAAAGAATTCATGGAAGCTGCCGGCCAAAAGAAAAGGCAAAAAGGAATTTACCTTCATGGGGCGTTTGGAGTTGGCAAAACCTATATTATGGGTGCAATCGCAAATGAGCTCGCACATAAAAACATTCCCTCCATGCTCGTTTATTTGCCGGAGTTTATGAGAGAGCTTAAAAACTCCATTCAGGATTCCACCCTGGATGAAAAAATGGACGCCGTTAAAAAGGTAGAGGTGCTGATGCTCGATGATATTGGAGCCGAGTCCATGTCCAGCTGGACAAGAGATGAAATACTTGGCGTGCTTTTGCAATACCGAATGACAGAAAACCTTCCAACCTTCTTTACATCCAATTTTGATTTGAAGGAACTTGAACACCACCTTTCCTACACCCAAAGAGGGGAAGAGGAGAAGGTGAAAGCTGCCCGGATTATTGAAAGAATGAAATACCTTTCAACCCCAGTCAAGCTTGAGGGCGTTAACCGCCGCCAGTAAACTGTCCATACCGGGCAGTTTTTTTGCTGTGCAGGAAAATGATTCAATGTTGATAAGGATTACGGGGGTATCTTCGTCCAGCTCAAGCGCTGAGGCCATAAATCCTAATTCTGCGGGGGCCAGCAGGACGCTGGTCAGTTCTGCGTTGCGACAGCACTCCGCGCACTTAGCAGAACTTCATTACTTCAAGGCGCTCGCGCTTTTTTTTCCTTCTCCAATTCCCGCACATATTTGAAAAAAACCTTCTAAAAAACCAGCTGCCTCCATATACATAAAGCAGATGTTCGCTATGGGGGGGACAAACTTTGCTTGAGATTTTCTTTGAATCCGAAAAAGATGCACATTCACTATATTTGTGGCTGCACAGCAGGCCGAATAAAGCCGGGGTGTCCGTCCGGCAGGGGAAGCCAGGATATGTAGAAGCCGAACAGGATCAGGAGGGGCAAGGGTTTCAAATCTTTCTCATTCCTGCACTTGCAGAATACATTGCAGAAAAGGTGGAAAATTCCTTTATCGTTTCCATCATTCAAAACCAATTTTATTTTACAGATGAAGATGAACAGCAGCAGATCCTCAGCATCGCCCATTCCATTATGGAAGGGGAACGAACGGAAATCCCAAACCTTCAGAAGTTTTCGGATAAGAAGGCCTGCATTGAAGAGGCTCTCACCCATTTTATTAAACCGGAGCTCAGCTTCTCCTTTGAGTCGTTCATCCTTTTCCGGCTCCATGATTATCTGAAGCGGCTCAGTAAATATGCAGAGGCCGCCATTGAGGAATATAAGCTTGAACAGGAGTATCAGAATTTTATTCAGGTGCTGAGGGACTATCTTCTTCAAAAGCATTCGATTTTGCCGGAAATTCATGTTTTTCACCGGAGGCATTTTCTTCTGTTTACAGAGGATTACAGCGAATTAACGGATTCAGAACTCCGGAGGATGACAGACAAAGCGCTGCTATTCCATCATCCTGTTTATATTGACACAGCTCTTCTTGCACCGCTTGTCAGTATTGCACCGAAAAGAATTTTCCTGTATACCGATGAACCGGATCACGGGATGGTGCAGACCATACAAAATGTATTTCAGGAGCGGGTCATCCTGCATCCGGAAGTTTTGTTTTATTTAAACTCTAAAAAAATCCCTTAAAGCTTCTTGATTTCCTTACAGAAAAAGTCTATAATCGAATCAAATTCAACCACAATCAGTTTCGATGAGGATATGAGGATGCGTGAATGGTTTTCAGAGAGAAAAGGCACTGGCTGAAACCTTTTTAACCGGCAAGGCACACCTTACCCCCTCTGAACTTCAGTCGTGAACAGGTACGTCCTCACTAATGGCTGACGGGCTTTCCCGTTACAGATGTTAGAGCCGAGCATAGGTTTATTTAATCTTGCCGGGAACTAGGGTGGAACCACGATGAAGCTTTGTATAATTCCGTATACATAACTCGTCCCTTTTACAGGGGCGGGTTTTTTATTTTTTGGCTATGTTAAAGCATAATGTTGATTTTTAACACCTGTTGATTGGAGCGGAAGGCGTGAGACTCCTGCGGGAGCAGCGGGACAGGTGAGACCCCACAGACGCAAAGCGGCGAGGAGGCTCACCGCCCGCCCAAGGATAAGCGAACGCCTGCTAGCTGCAATCAACAGCCAAGTTTAACAGATCTTATTTTTTTAAAAACAAAAGGAGTGATCAGGATGTCTGAAGCAATACATATTACATTTCCAGACGGAGCAGTGAAGGAGTTTGTTAAAGGTACGACAACTGAAGATATAGCGGCATCCATCAGCCCGGGTCTTAAAAAGAAGTCCTTAGCAGGAAAGCTGGACGGCAATCTTATTGATCTGCGTACACCCATTCAGGAGAACGGGACGATTGAAATCGTCACTCAGGACTCTCCGGATGCACTTGAAATTCTTCGCCACAGCTCTGCGCACTTGCTTGCTCAAGCAATCAAGAGACTATATGGAGAAGTGAAGCTTGGTGTAGGTCCGGTTATTGAAAATGGATTTTACTATGACATCGATATGGAAGAATCCATTTCTTCTGAAGACCTGCCTAAAATCGAAAAAGAGATGCAAAAAATCATCAATGAAAATATAGAGATTGTCCGCAAAGAAGTTTCAAGAAGCGAGGCGCAAAAACGCTTTGAAGAAATTGGTGATGAGCTGAAGCTTGAACTGCTTGAAGCTATTCCGGCGGATGAAACAGTGACAATTTATGAGCAGGGAGAATTCTTTGACCTATGCCGCGGTGTCCATGTGCCTTCCACAGGCAAACTCAAGGAATTTAAGCTTTTGAGCGTAGCGGGAGCATACTGGAGAGGCGACAGCAGCAATAAAATGCTGCAGCGGATCTATGGAACGGCATTTTTCAAAAAAGCAGATCTTGAAGAGCACATGCGGATTCTTGAGGAAGCAAAAGAGCGCGATCACCGCAAGCTTGGGAAAGAGCTGAGCCTGTTCACAAACTCTCAGAAAGTAGGACAAGGTCTCCCGATGTGGCTGCCGAAAGGGGCAACAATCCGCCGCATCATTGAGCGTTATATCGTCGATAAAGAAGTCCGTTTAGGCTACGATCACGTTTACACACCTGTTATGGGAAGTGTGGATCTATATAAAACATCCGGACACTGGGATCACTATCAGGATGATATGTTCCCTGTTATGAGCATGGATAATGAGGACCTGGTTCTTCGTCCAATGAACTGCCCTCATCACATGATGATTTATAAGCATGATATCCACAGCTACCGTGAACTTCCAATCCGGATTGCAGAGCTTGGAACGATGCACCGCTATGAGATGTCTGGAGCGCTTTCCGGACTTCAGCGTGTAAGGGGAATGACATTAAACGATGCCCATATCTTCGTTCGTCCTGACCAAATCAAGGAAGAGTTCATCCGTGTTGTCCGTCTTGTGGAAGAGGTTTATAAGGATTTCGGTCTTGAAAATTATTCATTCCGCCTTTCTTACAGAGATCCTGAGGATAAAGAGAAGTACTTTGATGACGATGCGATGTGGGAAAAAGCTCAAAGCATGCTTAAAGAAGCAATGGATGATCTTGGACATGATTACTTCGAAGCAGAAGGAGAAGCAGCTTTCTATGGTCCGAAGCTCGACGTTCAAGTAAGAACGGCTCTTGGAAAGGATGAGACCCTCTCGACTGTTCAGCTTGACTTCCTTCTTCCAGAGCGTTTTGATCTTAGCTATGTAGGTGAAGACGGCAAACAGCACCGCCCGGTTGTTATCCACCGCGGAGTCGTTTCGACAATGGAACGTTTTGTTGCCTTCCTGATTGAAGAATACAAAGGCGCCTTCCCGACTTGGCTTGCCCCTGTTCAAGTGCAGATTCTTCCTGTATCACCGACAGTGCATTTGGAATATGCGAAAAAGGTACAGGAACAGCTGCAGTCACTCGGACTTCGCACAGAACTTGATACTCGCGATGAAAAAATGGGCTATAAAATCCGTGAGGCTCAAATTCAAAAAATCCCTTACATGCTCGTTCTTGGAGACAACGAAGCAGCAGAAGATGCAGTGAATGTCCGTAAATACGGAGAGCAGAAATCAGAAACGATCCCTTACGCACAATTTGCTGAAATGATTTCAAAGGAAGTTAACAGGTAAACATACAGCGCAAATTATTTACGGGAATCGCACGGCTGTTTCAGGAAACGTCTGCGATTCCCTCCCCGCTTCGGGGGATCCGCCGTCCGCCTGTGGAAAGCCGGGCATCCTGGAGCGGACCTCCCTTTGTTTCATGCTGAAACAGGCCGTGAAAAAATCTATTGCAAACGGTGAATACGTCTGTTACAATCAAAAACAGTGATTCAGTACTGGTCCTTGACTTCATGCCGCACAGATGGTATGATGTTTTAGGTTAATTGAATAGTTGTTTGATGAAAAAGCAGAAGCACCCGCTTCTCACCTGATTGACGCAATTTGCAGTTAGCAGGTATGACGAGATCAAAACTTGGTTATTTGAATTCGTAGTGTGGGTGTATAATGCGCCCGCACTTTTTATATGCTTAAAAATCGCAAAGAAACGCTCAGGATGGTTGACAGCTGAACTTTTGCTGTAGCCAAACACTATTCAGTAATAAACCATGGAGGTGGCTAACTATTAGCAAAGACATGTTGGTAAACGATGGCATTCGTGCTCGTGAAGTGCGTCTAATCGGACAGAATGGTGACCAGCTTGGAATTAAATCACGTCAGGAAGCGCTGGAAATTGCAACACGCGCAAACCTGGATCTAGTGATGGTTGCTGCAGGAGCTAAACCGCCTGTATGCCGGATCATGGATTACGGTAAATTCCGCTTCGAACAGCAGAAGAAAGACAAAGAAGCACGCAAAAACCAAAAAATCATCAGTATTAAAGAAGTTCGCTTCAGCCCGACTATTGACGAGCATGATTTTAATACGAAACTAAGAAATGCACGCAAGTTCCTTGAAAAAGGCGATAAAGTTAAAGCTTCTATCCGCTTTAAAGGACGTGCTATTACCCATAAAGAAATCGGCCAGCGCGTTCTGGATCGTTTCTCTGAAGCTTGTGCTGACGTGGCAACTATCGAGTCTTCACCTAGGATGGATGGACGCAGCATGTTCTTGGTATTAGCACCGAAATTCGAAAAGTAATCACACGAGGAGGAAACCCCTATGCCTAAAATGAAAACTCATCGCGGCTCTGCTAAACGTTTCAAAAAGACTGGATCTGGTAAACTTAAACGTTCACATGCTTACACAAGTCACTTGTTCGCTAACAAATCCACTAAAGCGAAACGCAAACTTCGCAAAGGTTCATTGGTTAGCAAAGGCGATTTCAAACGTATTCGCCACATGCTTGATAACATTAAATAATTTCAAAATAGATCGGAAACAAAACTAGGAGGTAAATGACATGCCAAGAGTTAAAGGCGGTACAGTAACACGCAAACGTCGTAAAAAGGTCATTAAATTAGCAAAAGGTTATTACGGTTCCAAACACACGCTTTACAAGGTAGCGAACCAGCAAGTAATGAAATCTTACAACTACGCTTTCCGCGATCGTCGCCAGAAAAAACGTGACTTCCGCAAACTATGGATCACTCGTATCAACGCAGCTGCGCGCATCAACGGTCTTTCTTACAGCCGTCTAATGCACGGATTGAAGCTTGCTGGTATCGAAGTAAACCGCAAAATGCTTGCTGATCTTGCTGTTGCAGATGCAAAAGCATTCGCACAGCTTGCTGATGCTGCTAAAGCAAAACTAGACAAGTAAGTTAAAAATTAAAGAGGCTGGACCCTTTACAGCGTGACAGATTGCTGCATCTCCGATATCTTTTAGATAGGGGGGATTGCAGTACATCTTCCATGTGAGGGACCAGCCTCTTTTTTGTACGACAGGAGCTGAAGAAAATGGCAGAAGGACTGCTGATCGTGTATGCGATCTTAACCGCTGCAGGTTACTTACTAATGGCAGCTGACAAAAGAAAGGCACAAAAGAGCCAATGGAGAATCAGTGAAAAAACGCTTTGGCTCGTGTCTCTTGCAGGAGGAGCTTGGGGGTCGCTGTTAGGCATGTACCATATCCGGCATAAAACAAAGCATGCCTCATTTAAATATGGCATGCCGCTGCTTTCAGCCGGCCACTTCGCCCTGGCTGTCTATCTATTTGGAATTATTCTTTAACTCCGAGAAATTCATGAATCGGACTTTTCCAATCTATCTTGGCAAACGGATAGTGTTCCTTCACGATCGACTCCAGGTACCGGAAATCTTCGATCGTGAGGCCCTGCAGCTTTGAAACCGTGCTGCTCCAGATAAAAATGGAGATGACTTCAAACGACTGGTCTGTAGTACCGAGGTATTTTTCTCCTTCAAATAGCGCTCCTTTATAAGTGATGAGAAAGTTTTTCCTGACGTTTTCCCGATCATCCAGGAAGTATAGTTCCTTTCTTTCCTGGGCCAATTCAAGTTTGCGTTTCGGATTAAGGATAAACTTCACCCCTCGGTATAGGAGAAAGAAAATAAGCGCAATAAGGACAAGTCGAATGAGCAAAACAAACATGTTCAGGCCTCCAGCTATTTTTTCTTACATACGTTTCAAATTGGAAAAAGGTTTCATAAAAGAAGAAAATTTTTATTCTTGAAAGGAGATTACAACATGAACGTATCGGTGCTTTTTGAGATGCAAAGGGAACTGGATGCGAAAATTAAGCGTCAGCATTCCCTGGAAAATGAAAATCTGGCTCAGCGGAAAACGCTCGCCCTGCTGGTAGAGCTTGGAGAACTGGCGAATGAAACACGCTGTTTTAAATTTTGGAGTACAAAAGCCCCTTCAGAGAAGCAGGTTATCCTTGAGGAATATGTGGATGGTATTCATTTCATCCTCTCACTCGGACTTGAACATCAGTATGAAGAGCAAACAGTTCTGGATTTAAAAACCGGGGGCAGGGACGTTTCGCTTACCCACCAGTTTCTGATGGTTTTTGACTCCATTTCTCTATTCGATAAACAGCCAAGCCTATCCACTTATTTGACAGTGTTTGGGGAATATTTATATCTTGGTGAACTGCTTGGATTTACGGCAGAGGATGTTGAAAAGGCGTACCTTCTAAAAAATGAAATCAATCATGATAGGCAGAAAAAAGGGTACTAGGGATTTTTTGCTGTATTGTCTGTTTTTTGAGTATAATAAGGTGAACGATTAATAAAGGGGGCAGCAAAATGGCGCACTTGGATGACGCTTTGCAAATGCTGAAAGACTTAACGGATGCAAGAGGGATTCCCGGAAATGAACGCGAACCGCGGGAAGTCATGAAGAAATACATAGCTCCATATGCTACTGAAGTTGTGACAGACGGTCTTGGAAGTTTAATCGCAAAAAAGACCGGAGATGAAAACGGTCCTAAAATCATGCTTGCCGGACATTTGGATGAAGTTGGATTTATGGTAACAAGCATTGACGATAAAGGGTTTCTGCGCTTTCAGCCGGTAGGCGGATGGTGGGGACAGGTGATGCTTGCACAGCGTGTTACCATCGTAACGCGCAAAGGAGATGTAACGGGAATTATCGGTTCAAAACCGCCTCATATTCTCCCTCCTGAAGCTAGAAAAAAACCGGTTGAAATAAAAGATATGTTTGTAGATATCGGTGCTTCAAGCAAAGAAGAAGCAATTGAATTCGGAATCCGCCCGGGAGACCAGATTGTTCCTTACTTCGAATTCACTGTAATGAAAAATGAAAAAATGCTTCTTGCAAAGGCTTGGGACAACCGCATTGGATGCGCCATCGCTATAGATGTACTTAAGCAGCTGAAAGAAGTACAGCATCCGAATATTGTTTATGGTGTAGGAACTGTTCAGGAAGAAGTAGGACTCCGCGGTGCCAAAACATCCGCTCAGCTTATTAAACCGGATATCGCATTTGCGCTTGATGTCGGAATTGCGGGTGATACTCCCGGAGTTACTGAGAAAGAAGCACTTGGCAAAATGGGAGATGGGCCTCAAATCATTCTTTATGATGCATCAATGGTTTCCCACAAAGGCCTTCGTGAATTGGTAACAGATACAGCTGATGAATGCGGAATCCCTTATCAGTATGATTCCCTTGCAGGCGGCGGAACGGATTCAGGAGCAATCCACGTGACGGCGAATGGTGTACCGGCTTTATCGATTACCATTGCAACCCGCTACATTCACTCCCATGCAGCCATGCTTCACCGGGATGATTACGAAAACACGGTGAAATTGCTTGTGGAAGTGATTAAGCGTCTTGACCGAAGCACTGTTGATTCCATTACGTTTGATTAATATGGAAGCTATGAAAGGGCTGTCCAGAAAGTCGATTTGTTAAGCTCCTTTCGCAATTAAAATTGGATTGGTTTTGGCTGATTTCCGCTGCAGGATGCTTGCTTTCCGCGGGGCGGGCGGTGAGCCTCCGCGGCGCAAGCGCCTGTGGGGTCTCACCTGTCCCGCTGCTCCCGCAGGAGTCGCGCACCTTCCGCTTCAATCAGCCTAACCAATAAATGTTCAAAGTACCTACGTAAAACCAAAACCCCCTGAATGCTCAAACAAAGCGTTCAGGGGGTTTTGGTTTCAGTCATTTCCTCTCTGCAGGACTAATTAGACAGCCCCATTATTACTTCTTCAAGCCGTTTTCAAGCGTTTCAAGCATTTCCTGTTTTTCCGTGTTATCGGCATGCTGCCAGATCACTTCGAACAAAACGCCCAGTCCCGGAAGCATTTTCTCTTCTCCGCTCTGGATGGCATCGACAATCGTATGCTCTAGTTCGTCCTGGGAATTGCCTGTCACATTGTGAAGAACGGCATTGCGTAAATTTAAGTTCATCGCTTATTCCTCCTTATTAAATAACATCTGACCGTAGCATCTGCTAATTTCAATTTTATTATGTACAGAAGAAAGGATATAATGAAGGGAGCATTGGACAAAGGAGTTTGAACAATTGAAGAGAATTGAATCCGCCCAGAACCCAAGAGTAAAACAATGGCGTAAATTACATACAAGAAAAGAACGCGAGAAGAGCGGAACCTTTCTCGTGGAAGGCTATCATCTCGTAGAAGAGGCCTTAAAGAACAAGCAGCATATATCTGAAATCATTTTCGGAGAAAACACAGCTATCCCCAATAACTGGGATTTAGATGAAGTGAACTTGTATTTAGTAACAGATGATATTCTAAAAGCACTGGCTGAAACAGAAACTTCTCAGGGCGTATTTGCCGTATACCGCCTGCAGGAATATAAAAATGAACAGCAGTGGAAAAAAGTTCTGCTTCTCGATGCCGTACAAGATCCCGGAAATCTTGGGACGATTATTCGTACAGCGGATGCGGCAGGCATTGACGCGGTAATACTCGGTGAGGGTACGGTAGATGCCTACAATGCAAAAACCCTTCGGTCAAGCCAGGGATCTATTTTTCATATCCCTGTCGTAAGAGGCAGTATCCGTGAATGGACAGAAATCCTTAAAAGCCAATCCATTCCTGTTTACGGTACAGCCTTAGAGAATGCTTTGCCTTTTAAAGAAATTCAATCTCAGCCCGCTTTTGCCTTAATGCTTGGAAATGAAGGGAAGGGCGTGTCGGCTGAACATCTCGCCGAAACCGATCAAAACCTGTACATCCCCATTCACGGCAATGCAGAATCCTTAAATGTCGCCATTGCAGCCGGTATTCTTCTGTACCATTTACGCGGATAAGGTTGCGAATCAGACTTGTTTTCACTATAATAAAGCTATTCAGGTTGTAAAATAAAATATCAGAATCGGCGTTGATGGAGAGCAGTAGTTTGCAAGGATCAGCCAATCAGGGATAAAATGCCTTAGACTGGAAGCATTTTTTGAGCTGGCGCAAATGAATTCACCTCCGTAGCCGGCACCAGGACCGTATATATACGTAAAGGTGCCCCGGTTAATAACCGTTATCCGTTCCAAAGCGACAGACTTTTTTGCTATCCGCAAAAGTCTTGAACAAGGGTGGTACCGCGAATTCAAACCTCGCCCCTTTACCAGGGGCGAGGTTTTTTTATTTTCCAAACAGCCGTATAAAAGGAGGATTTCCATGCAGGAGCAATTAAAACAATTGCAGCAAGAAGCACTTCAAAAGATTGAAGAGGCAGATGGTCTGAAAAGCTTAAATGACATCCGTGTTGCCTACCTCGGAAAAAAAGGGCCGATTACGGAAGCGTTAAGAGGGATGGGAAAGCTTTCCGCTGAAGAACGCCCGAAAATGGGAGCGCTGGCGAATGAAGTTCGCGAAGCCATTGCAACAAAGATTACCGAAAAGCAAGACCGTCTGGAAAAAGCGGAGGTAGAGAAGAAGCTTGCTGCCGAAACGATTGACGTCACTCTTCCAGGACGTCCGGTCAAAACAGGCAACCGTCATCCGATTACAGCGGTTGTAGAAGAAATTGAAGATCTGTTCCTTGGAATGGGCTATTCCATTGAGGAAGGACCTGAAGTGGAAATTGATTACTTCAACTTTGAAGCCTTAAACCTTCCAAAAGGTCATCCGGCACGCGATATGCAGGACTCCTTTTACATTACAGATGAAATTTTGCTCCGTACCCACACTTCTCCTGTTCAGGCCAGAACGATGAAGAAGTATGCAGGAAAAGGTCCTGTGAAAATTATTTGTCCGGGTAAAGTTTACCGCCGTGACGATGATGATGCGACACACTCCCATCAGTTTACTCAAATCGAAGGTCTTGTCATTGATAAAAAGGTAAGCATGAGCGATTTAAAAGGAACGCTTGAAGTATTTGCGAAAAAGATGTTCGGCGATGACCGCGAAATTCGTCTTCGTCCAAGCTTCTTCCCGTTTACAGAGCCTTCTGTAGAAGTAGATGTCTCCTGTTTTAACTGCGGCGGAAAAGGCTGCAGTGTCTGCAAAAAAACCGGCTGGATTGAAATTCTCGGAGCGGGAATGGTTCATCCGAACGTGCTTGAAATGGCAGGATTCGATTCGAAAAAATATCAGGGATTTGCTTTCGGTATGGGACCTGAGCGGATTGCTATGCTGAAGTACGGAATTGATGATATCCGTCATTTCTATACAAATGATCTTCGTTTTCTTAAACAATTCAAAAGAGCGTAACAGGAGGGATATACATGTTCGTTTCCTATAAATGGCTTAAGGACTACGTGGACTTAAGCGGGATTACTGCAGAGGAACTCGCGGAAAAAATCACCCGGAGCGGGATTGAGGTTGAGGGTGTAGAGGTTCTGAATCAAGGAATCAGCGGGGTTGTCGTTGGACACGTTCTTGAGAGAGAGCAGCATCCGAATGCAGATAAATTAAATAAGTGCTTAGTGGATATCGGCCAGGATGAACCCGTTCAAATCATTTGCGGGGCTCCAAATGTCGATCAAGGCCAAAAAGTAGCGGTTGCAACAGTCGGTGCGGTTCTGCCGGGTAATTTTAAAATTAAAAAGGCGAAGCTTCGAGGTGAAGAATCAAACGGGATGATTTGTTCCTTGCAGGAGCTTGGAATTGAAGGCAAGCTTGTTCCTAAAGAATACGCAGAAGGCATTTTTGTATTCCCGGGAGATGTTCAGCCGGGAGCAGATGCACTCCAGCAGCTGAACCTCGATGATGAAGTTCTGGAATTAGGTCTGACTCCAAACCGTTCTGATGCCCTTAGTATGCTTGGTGTGGCGTATGAAGTAGCAGCCATCCTGAACAGAGAAGTTAAATTGCCTGAGATATCTTATGAAACAGAAGGAGAAAAAACTTCTGATTATATTTCAGTCAACATTGAGGCGAAGCAGGAAAATCCTCATTATACTGCTGCAGTTGTGCGAAATGTCACCGTAGCTCCGTCTCCGCTATGGATGCAAACCCGTCTGATGGCAGCCGGAATTCGTCCGCACAATAACGTCGTCGATATTACGAATTACGTCCTGATTGAATACGGCCAGCCGCTTCATGCTTTCGATTATGACCGTTTTGGTTCAAAAGAAGTGGTCATTCGAATGGCAAAAAAAGGCGAAAAATTGCTGACCCTTGATGATAAGGAACGGCAACTGAAAGAAGATCAGCTTGTCATAACGAACGGCAAAGTTCCGGTAGCTCTTGCAGGGGTTATGGGCGGTGCTGATTCAGAAGTTAAAGAAGATACTGTAAACGTCCTCCTTGAGTCCGCTTATTTTGACGGACAAACGGTTCGCAGAGCTTCAAAGGACCACGGACTCCGCAGTGAAGCAAGTGCACGCTTTGAAAAAGGGGTAGCACCTGAACGAGTAATCGACGCTGCACGACGTGCCGTTCAGCTCTTGGTGCAATATGCAGGCGGAGAAGCAGCAGAAGGATTTGCGGAAGTGAAGCATCACGCCCCAGAGCCTAAAACTATTTTAATCTCCGAAGAAAAAATCAATTCCGTTCTGGGAATGAGCATTTCCGAAGAGGAAATTAAATCCATTTTGGCAAGGCTTGGTTTTGCTGTTGAAGCTCATGAAGAAGAGCTTGCTGTAACCGTACCGACGAGACGCGGTGATATTACTCTTGAAGAGGATATCGTTGAAGAAGTTGCCAGGCTTTACGGCTATGATAATATCCCTTCCACTCTGCCGCTATTCCGATCAACTCCCGGAAAATTGACCGAGTATCAGGCGAAACGGAGAAAGGTGCGCAAATACCTTGAGGGTGCAGGTCTTCTGCAGGCGATCACCTACTCTTTAACCAGCAAGGAAAAAGCGATTCAGTTCGCCTTGAAGGAAACGGAAATAACGCGTCTTTCTCTGCCGATGAGCGAGGATCGCAGCGTTCTAAGGCAAAGCCTGCTTCCGCATCTGCTGGAAGTGCTGAATCATAATTTATCGCGGCAAATGGATCAGGCATCCGTTTTTGAAACAGGCTCTGTTTTCCTTACAAAGGGGAAGGATGAGCAGCCTGTGGAGAAGGAGCACCTGGCTGGAGCGATTACAGGCCTATGGGAGCAGCATCAATGGCAGGGAGAAAGGAAACCTCTTGATTTCTTCGTAGTAAAAGGAATTCTAGATGGTTTATTCTCTGAGCTTGGACTATTAGAGCAGGTTGAATACAAGGCGGCATCAAGAGACGGACTTCATCCGGGACGCACTGCGGAATTGTATATCAACGGTGTACTGGCAGGCGCTGTCGGTCAGCTTCACCCTTCAATTCAGAAAGAAATGGACCTTTCTGAAACCTATGTATTTGAGCTGATGCTTGAAGACCTGTTGGAACAGGAAATCGGTGAAATTCAATATACGGTTATTCCGAGGTACCCTTCCATTACACGCGATATAGCGTTAGTTGTAGACAAGGAAGTGCCAGCAGGAGAGATGCTGTCTGTCATTAAAGCAGCTGGCGGTACCCTTCTGAAGGAAGCCGTCATCTTCGATTTATATGAAGGCGAACGGATGGAAGAAGGGAAAAAGTCAGTCGCGTTCTCCATCCTGTACCTGGATCCTGAACGGACACTGACAGACGAAGAAGTAACCAAAACACACGAAAAAGTTCTAAATGCGGTATCGGAGAAATTTGGAGCAGCATTAAGAGGATAATTTAGATGCCGCCTTCTTTATGAAGGCGGTTTTCTTTTATATTAATTTATCGCGCTTTTAAACTTGTCTTTTAATTTCCGCTGCAGGCGAGCCGCTCCAATCAACAGGTGTTAAAAATCAACGCCATGCTTTAAATTAGCCCAATTCATAAAAACAGTGACAAATCTGCTGTTTTCTCTTACAATCAAGCCAACTTGATCATCCGGAAGGGGATTAGCATGAGTATAAACGAACTGATAGCAAAGGAAATCAATATAGAAGAACATCATATGGACGGACTTTCAAATCTGTTAAAGCTCGTGGTAGAGGAAGGATCCGCCGTAGGATTTATGCCGCCTATGCCACTGGCAGCGGCAGCTGAATACTGGAAAAGTCTGCCCTCAAAAGGGGTAATTCTATTTACCGTTGAGATAAATGGCGTGATTGCCGGAAGTGTCCAATTGCATCTTTCCCTTAAACAAAATGGTCTGCACAGGGCTGAAATCGCAAAACTGATGACTCATCCGAACTACCGTAAAAGGGGGATTGCCCGTCTGCTGATGGAAAAAGCAGAGCAGCGAGCGGGGGAAGAACACAGGAGTCTACTCGTTCTTGATACAAGAGAAGGTGCTCCGTCAAACAATTTGTATGTCTCAATGGGATATACGGCTGCGGGAATTATCCCCGCTTATGCAAAATCTGCGGACGGAAGCCTGCACTCCACGGTCATTTATTACAAACAGCTTGTCGAGGCATAAAAAAACCCGCCGGGAAGGAGGCGGAGACAATCAGTTAATCGCGTTTGCGGCTTGCAATTGCAAGGGCTTTCTGGGTATTGGCAAAATGTGATTTGGTATACTGGCCAAGATCCTGTTCCCCATTTTTCAAAATAAATTTTGCGGCTGCTTCATCCACTTGTTTGCCGGCACCTTTTGGAAGAGTCATCCCCGCTTTCTTAGAAAGCTTTTCGAACTCTTTTACAAAGGAGTAGCGTGCAATAATGGAAGCGGCAGCTACGGCAAGGTGAATTCCTTCCGCTTTCGTACTGAAATAGGTGTTTTTCTTTGAAAAGGTCTGGCCCTTCAGGTGGCTGTAATAAATATTTGGATCCACAAACTGATCAATCAGAATTGCTTCAGGCTCTTCGGGACTGATTTTGTCAAGCAAATGCCGGATCGCCTGGTTATGGAGCCATGCTTTCATTTTTCCCTGTGTCATGCCCTTTCCTTGAAGCTCGTTGTATTTTTCATTTTTCAAAACTAGCAAGCTGTACGGCACAGCATGAATAAGGTTTTTCGCAATTTCAATGATTTGCGGATCCTTAAGACCTTTGGAATCACGAGCTCCCATTTCTTTAATGAGCGGGATATTTTCCTTGCTTACATATGCAGCTACAACGGTAATCGGACCAAAAAAGTCGCCTGTTCCAACCTCGTCGGAACCAATAGCAGAGAGGGATGCGATATTTGGAGGCGGAGCAAAGCCGTTAACGGTTTTGGCCGCTGACTTCGGTTTAGACCCTGTCCCCGCTATACCCCAGCGCTGAGCTTCCGATTCGGCAAGCTTGCCCTGGAAAAGAATTTTACCGGATTTATAGCCGGTAATGGTGCAGCCCTCAATTTTGGCTGAAAAAACGGCACCAGGGGGAGTTTCACAGCCGCGCTGTTTTGGTAATAATTTGCTGCTTTCATGAGCAGCTCTTGATTTGCCTGAATGACGGAATGGGACAAAAGGATTCTTCCTTCCTTGGTAAATTACGGATTTTCGCCCGGATCAAGCTTCACACTGCTTCCCATATTGGAAATAAACGTGTTATGATAAAGATTAGGATTCCGAGGAATGGAGGATGTACGTTGTCGAATCGTTCAAAGACTAAAACGAATGTTGATATATATGGTCAGCAATATTCCATCATAGGAACGGAAAGCACAAGCCATATGCGCCTTGTCGCATCCATTGTAGACGACAAAATGCGCGAAATGAACAGTCATAACCCTTCTCTTGATATTAACAAATTGGCCGTTTTGACAGCGGTGAATGTCGTACACGAATACTTAAAATTAAAAGAAGAATGCGAGCTTCTGGAAAGAAAGCTTTCAGAAAAGGATTGAATGAAAGTATGCTTGATCTGATCCTGGCAGTCTTACTGCTATTTGGAATACTTACCGGTTTGAGGCGCGGCTTTATCATGCAGCTTGTCCATCTTACCGGATTTATCATTGCTTACATTGTAGCATATTTATATTGTGATGATTTAGCTCCTAAACTCGAATTGTGGATTCCTTATCCATCAATGGGAGAAGGACAGGCTGCCATCTCATTTTTTACTGGCGGGCAGCTGGAGGAAGCCTATTACCGGGCAATAGCGTTTGCTATTTTATTTTTCGGTACAAAAATTGTTACGCAAATCATTGGATCCATGCTCGATTTCATAGCTATGCTTCCGGTTATCAAGCAGCTTAACCGCTGGGGCGGGGCCATTCTTGGTTTTGCAGAAGTTTATCTCATCGTGTTTATCCTTCTTTTCATCGGAGGTCTGCTTCCAATGGAAAATGTTCAGAATGCTATGAAGAATTCTGCATTAACGAATACAATTGTCCATCATACACCATACTTTTCCGATAAGGTGAATGAACTGTGGATTCAATATACCGGCAAGTCTTAAACTTCTCATGACGAGGGGTTTTTTCCCATGTTTACGATAAATGAAGAGGTGATGCTGTGTGGCTATACATAAAAAGGACGTCATTAAGCTTCTTGAAACGATTGCTATTTATATGGAACTTAAAGGAGAAAACCCATTTAAAATTTCAGCGTTTCGAAAAGCAGCCAATGCACTGGAGCAGGATGAAAGAAGCTTAAGCTCCATTGAGGATTTCACGAAGCTGCAGGGAATTGGTAAAGGAACGGCAGCAGTCATACAGGAATTTTTGCAAACAGGAGAGTCTGAGGCTTTGGCCCAACTGAAAAAAGAAGTTCCCGAGGGCTTAATCCCTTTACTAAAGCTTCCTGGACTTGGCGGGAAAAAAATTGCCAAGCTGTATAAGGAATTAGGCGTTGACGGTGTTGAATCGTTGAAAAAAGCCTGCATTGAGCATAAAATACAAGGACTGGCCGGATTTGGCATAAAAACAGAAGAAAAGATTCTTGCTGCAGTTGAAGATATAGGAAAGAGACCGGAACGTCTGCCTCTTGCTTTTATGCTCCCGATTGCAAGCGATATTGAAGCCTATTTAGCTGAATGCCCTGATATTATCAGGTATTCTAAAGCTGGATCTATCAGAAGAATGGCTGAAACCGTGAAAGATCTCGATTTTATCATTTCAGCTTCTGAACCTGAAAAGGTCAGGGACTACCTTATGAAAATCCCGCACAAAGGTGATGTGATTGCAGGCGGCGATACGAAGGTTTCGGTAGAACTCATGTATGATTTTGCCGTCAGTGCAGATTTCCGGATTGTAAAGGATGAGGAGTTTGCATCAACCCTGCACCATTTTACCGGATCGAAGGATCATAATGTCCGCATGCGCCAGCTTGCCAAGGAGCAGGGGAAAAAAATCAGTGAATATGGGGTAGAGGATTTAGAAACCGGCCAAATTGAGACCTTTAAAGATGAGGCTGAATTTTTCGCCCGCTTTGGTTTGCCATTTATCCCGCCCGAGCTGAGAGAGGACGGGAAAGAAGTGGAGGAACGGGTCAATGTGGATGAGCTAGTCTCAAACGATCAAATCATTGCTGACCTTCACATGCACTCCACATACAGCGATGGTGCCTTTACAATAGAAGAAATGGCCAATGCGTGCCGAGCAAAAGGCTACAAGTATATGGCCATAACCGATCATTCCCAGTATTTAAAAGTGGCAAACGGTCTGACACCTGAAAGACTGAGAGAGCAGCGAAAAGAAATTGACCGCCTCAATGAGAAATTCAACGATTTTACCATTCTCGCTGGAGTGGAAATGGATATTCTGCCTGACGGGACACTGGATTACGATGATGAGATGCTGCAGGAGCTGGACATTGTCATTGCGTCCATTCATTCAAGCTTCTCACAGCCAAGAGAAAAGATTATGGAAAGGCTTAAAACAGCTTTAACGAGCCTCCATGTGGATATCATTGCCCACCCGACCGGCCGGCTGATCGGCAGAAGGGATGGCTATGATGTGGATATCGATATGCTGATTCAGCTCGCAAAAGAGACGGATACAGCACTCGAGTTAAACGCTAATCCAAACAGACTGGATCTAAGTGCCGAGCACTTGAAAAAAGCTCAGGAGGCTGGAGTGAAGCTCGTCATCAATACGGACGCGCACAGCCTGGACATGCTCGAACATATGCCAATCGGTATTTCAACCGCGATAAAAGGAAATGTAAAAGGGGAAAATGTCTTAAATACTTGGGAACTGGATCAGCTTAAACAATTTCTGAACAGACATGATTCCTGAAGATTTGGGAGGTCTGCAAGTTGCAGGAAAAAGGATTGCGTGTTTTAGAATTTCATAAAATCAGGCAGCAGCTGACTTATCATGCTGCCTCATCACTGGGTAAAGAGAGAGCCGAGGCCCTGCTGCCGACAAGGGATCTCAATGAAGCGGAGAAGCGGCAGCAGGAAACGTTTGAAGCAGCAGATATATTGAGGGTTAGAGGCCATGCTCCATTTGGCGGCCTGACCGATATTCGGGCGAGCCTGAAAAGGGCAAAAATAGGGGGAGTGCTCAGTGCGCATGAATGTATGAGCACCGCAGGCGTTCTTTATGCAGGGAGACAAATGAAGCAATTTATTTTGGATCTTGCTGAAGATGAAATCCTGACCATTCCTTATTCAGAGGAAAAGGCCCGTCTTATTGAGCCACTCTCAGAGCTTGAGAAAAAAATCAATCAGTGCGTGGATGATAATGGAGATATCCTTGATCATGCAAGTGATTTACTTCGCTCGCTCCGGCAGCAGCTGAGAACGCTTGAATCCCGCGTCCGTCAAAAGCTTGAATCCATGATTCGTTCCTCTGCGGCTCAAAAAATGCTTTCTGATGCCATCATTACCATTAGAAATGACCGGTTTGTTATTCCCGTTAAGCAGGAATACCGTTCATCATACGGCGGAATTGTCCATGACCAGTCATCATCCGGAGCGACTCTGTTTATTGAACCGCAAGCGATTGTTGACATCAATAATTCACTTCAGCAGGCAAAGGTAAAAGAAAAGCAGGAGATTGAACGAATTTTGCGGGAGCTGTCAGAGGCGATTGCTGTTGAAGCAGATTTTATTCTATCCAATGTAGAAGTATTGGCCGACTTGGATTTTATGTTTACAAAAGCGAGGTATGCAAAAGCAATTAAAGCTTCTCGCCCGCTTATGAATGACAGAGGCTATATCAATATGATAAAAGCCCGTCATCCGCTATTATCTTCAGATGAAGTCGTAGCAAACGATATTGTACTCGGAGACTCGTATTCAACAATCGTTATTACCGGACCGAATACAGGAGGAAAAACTGTAACTCTTAAGACGATTGGCCTTTGCACGCTGATGGCTCAATCAGGTCTGCAGGTTCCGGCTGCCGATGGATCAGAGATGGCTGTTTTCGATTCTGTCTATGCGGATATAGGCGACGAGCAATCTATCGAACAAAGCTTGAGTACCTTTTCCTCCCATATGGTGAATATCGTAGACATTTTGAAAAAAGCGGATGAAAAGAGTCTCGTCCTTTTTGATGAGCTTGGAGCGGGAACAGACCCGCAGGAAGGGGCAGCTCTTGCGATTTCCATCCTGGATGAAGTATACGGCAGGGGATCGACTGTAGTCGCTACAACTCACTACCCTGAGTTAAAAGCTTACGGCTACAATCGCGAGGGAGTAGTAAATGCGAGCGTTGAGTTTGATGTTGAGACATTGAGCCCGACCTATCGCTTGCTGATCGGAGTTCCAGGCCGAAGCAACGCCTTTGAAATTTCAAGGAGACTGGGTCTGTCCGAGCATGTCATCGACTACGCAAAATCGAATATGAATGCAGAAAGCAATGAAGTCGACACGATGATTGCTTCACTTGAAGAAAGTAAAAAAGAGGCGGAAGCAGAAACAGCGGAAGCAGAACAATTCCGCAAAGACGCTGAAGATCTTCATAAAGAGCTCCAAAAGCAAATTCTGGAGTTTAATGAGCAGCGCGACAGACTGTTCGGGGAAGCAGAGCAAAAGGCGGCAGAAAAGCTGGATGAAGCCAAGAAGGAAGCAGAAGAAATTATCCGCCATCTCCGAAAGCTTCAGATGGAACAGCATGGATCGATAAAAGAGCACGAGCTGATTGATGCGAAAAAAACGCTTGGAAGAGGCTCAGCCAGTCTTCGCGAAGTCAGCTCCACAAAAGAAGCAGGAAAAAGCGAAAGAAGATCATTCCCTTAAGCCGGGTGACGAAGTAAAGGTACTCAGCTTCGGGCAAAAAGGAATTCTGCTTGAGCAATCAGGAAGCAAGGAATGGCATGTTCAAATCGGGATTTTAAAAATGAAAGTGAAAGAATCCGATCTTCAATATATGAGCAGGCCAAAGCCTATTATTGAAAAACCTCTTGCTACGGTAAAAGGGAAAGATTATCATGTTTCCCTTGAACTCGATTTAAGGGGAGAGCGTTTTGAAAATGCAATTTCGAGAGTAGAAAAATATCTGGATGATGCGGTACTGGCCGGCTACCCGAGGGTATCCATTATCCACGGCAAAGGAACCGGAGCATTGCGCAAAGGAGTACAGGAACTCCTGAAAAACCATCGCAGTGTGAAAAATACACGGTTCGGAGAGGCCGGAGAAGGCGGCAGCGGTGTCACCATCGTTGAGCTCAAATAAGGGAGGTAAACGGCTAGATGAATCCTTTCTGGGAAAATGAACTGGTCCAGACTGCTGCCTATTACAGTGTTGTTGTTTTATGTATGGTCGTGTTCATGAGTATCTTTGAACTTGTAACCAAATATAAAAATTGGGATGAAATTCAAAAGGGAAACCTTGCAGTGGCCATGACAACCGGCGGCAAAATTTTCGGGATCGCCAATATCTTTCGTTTTTCCATTGAACAGCATAATTCGCTTTTTGAGATGATCGGCTGGGGTTGCTACGGCTTCTTCCTCATGCTGCTCGGTTATTTTATTTATGAGTTTTTAACACCAAAATTCCGGATTGACGAAGAAATTGAAAAAGACAACCGTGCAGTAGGATTCATTTCAATGGTCATCTCAGTGGGGCTATCCTACGTCATTGGATCAAACATTTAAGGGGTATGAAATGGAGACTTTAGCAAAAGTGCTGCTGGCTGTCTGCGGATTGTTTTTGATAATTGGTTTGATTTATCTATTTTTTTGGACTTGATACGATTGAAAAAAGGATTCTCATACGAGAGTCCTTTTTTTGTCCCATCCATGGTCTTCAGGAGATGGAATGAAACAAACGAGTGTTCTATAATGGAGAGGAAGAGATCAATCAAAATGCAAGGAGGAGCAGAGAATGTATATAACCGTTGCAGATTTTATTTTTGAATGGAAAAAGGAAGCAGGATTAACCCAAAAGCTAATGGATCGTTTGACAGATGATTCATTGAAACAGCAAGTGTATCCAGAAGGGCGTACATTGGGAAGCATTGTCTGGCATTTCACGGTGAATATTCCAGATTATTTAGCCGAGTTCGGACTGGAGATTGACCGGATCGGAACTGAGGAAAGTGTGCCATCGTCTGCACAGGAAATAGCAGCGGCCTTCAAGGATGTAAGTGCTGAGGCAGCCAGAGTAATTCAGGGACAATGGAAGGATGAAACACTCAAACAAGTGCAGGAAGCCTTTGGAAGACAAGAATCAAATGCTTCGATTCTGATGGGGCTGATTAAACACATTGTTCATCATCGCGGACAAGCGACCGTTCTTATGCGCCAGGCGGGTTTAAAGCCGGCTTGGATTTATGGGCCTGCTAAGGAGGATTGGATTGAGATGGGCATTCAACCGCGGCTTTAAAACAGCCTATGCAAATTCTAGCCCCCTTACTTATGAAAGAGCAATTAGGTGGATCAGATAATTTATTCAAAAATCTGAATATACTGTTATAATAAAGCCGTAAGCCGAAAGTCATAAGGGGGTAATAGATATGGATTTAATCAGACCATGGCTCGATCAGTATCCCGCGGAAATTCCGCCGGCGTTAAGCTTTGAGCCCAAAACGCTTCAAACCTATTTAGAAGAAACGGCCGGGGAGTTTCCGGAAAAAAAGGCGATCAGTTTCCTTGGAAAAACACTCACTTACTCCGTTTTGCTGAATGAAGCCAAAAAATTAGCAGGATATCTTCAAGGTCTTGGGCTGAAAAAAGGCGACCGTGCAGCGATCATGCTGCCTAATTGTCCTCAGGGGGTCATTTCTTATTACGGTGTACTGATGGCAGGGGGAGTAGTCGTCTCCACGAATCCGCTCTATACGGAACGGGAAATCGAATACCAGCTGAACGATAGCGGGGCGGAATACATCATAACGCTGGATTTGCTTTTCCCGAGAGTGTCTAAAGTGAAAGCGTTAACAAAGTTAAAACATGTAATTGTTACAAAGATTCAAGACTACCTGCCATTTCCGAAAAATCTTTTGTATCCGATCGTTCAGCGCAAACAGACAAAAGTTAAGGTAGATGTTTCCCATGGTGGAACGACGCATTTATTTTCTAAGATTATAAAGGAATCTCAAGCTGTGTTCTCAAAGGTTGAAACGGATCCGGTTGAAGATATCGCGCTGCTGCAATATACAGGAGGAACCACCGGTTTCCCGAAAGGTGTTATGCTTACCCATAAAAATATAGCAGCGAATACCGTGATGTGCTCGGCCTGGATGTACAATTGCCGCCGCGGAGAAGAAAAGGTACTCGGGCTGCTTCCATTTTTCCACGTGTATGGAATGACGGCAGTTATGCACCTTTCCGTTACAGAGGGCTATAATATGATTCTCCTTCCGAAATTTGATGCAGGGGATACACTGAAAACCATTCATAAGGAAAAGCCTACATTGTTTCCAGGAGCACCTACCATCTATATTGCCCTGCTTAATCATCCTGATCTGAAAAAATACGATTTATCGTCTGTACAGAGCTGCATCAGCGGTTCGGCACCGCTCCCGGTAGAAATACAGGAAAGGTTCGAAAAGGAAACCGGAGGCAAGCTCGTGGAAGGATATGGCCTGTCAGAAGCATCCCCCGTTACCCATTCCAACTTTCTATGGGGCAGAAGGAAGAAAGGCAGTATCGGCGTACCCTGGCCGAATACTGACGCCATGATTTTATCCCAGGAAACAGGAAGCCAGGCCGAGCCCGGTGAAAAAGGGGAACTGATCGTCCGCGGTCCTCAGGTTATGAAGGGCTACTGGGGAAAACCGGAGGAAACAGAGGCTGTTTTGAAGGATGGATGGCTGTTTACAGGCGATATTGGGTATATGGATGAAGAAGGGTATTTCTATGTGGTAGACCGAAAGAAGGATATGATCATTGCAGGGGGGTACAATATTTATCCGCGTGAGGTTGAAGAAATTCTCTATGAATATGATAAAATACAGGAAGTGGTTGTCGCCGGGGTGCCTGATCCTTACAGGGGAGAAACCGTTAAGGCATATGTGGTCCCTAAGGAAGGCGTAAAGATTTCGGAGGAAGAACTGAATGTCTTTGCCCGACAGCATTTGGCAGCATATAAGGTTCCGAGAATTTACGAATTCAGAAGCGAGCTCCCTAAGACTGCCGTTGGAAAAATATTAAGAAGAGCACTTATTGATGAAGAAAAAGAAAAACTGAAAAACGCCAATTAACCCAGGCAGAGGGGGATTTCTCCGGCCAGGAAATTTCCCCTTTTAAAATAATGGATTTCGCTTGACACATCCTGGCTGATTTACTATGATGAAAATATGAATGATGATTCATTCATTTCATAAAGGAAGGTAGTCCAGTGAAACAAAACAAACCGAAATACAAACAAATTATTGATGCAGCAGTGATTGTCATTGCTGAGAATGGATATCATCAGGCACAGGTTTCAAAGATTGCCAAGCAAGCCGGTGTAGCAGATGGAACCATTTATTTATACTTCAAAAATAAAGAAGATATCCTCGTTTCATTGTTTCAGGAGAAAATGGGTCTCTTTATTGAAAAAATCGAAGGAGAAACCTCAGGAAGAACAAAAGCTGCAGAAAAGCTTTATGTTCTGATTGAAAAGCATTTTTCTCTTCTTTCGGAGGATCATCATCTCGCGATCGTTACCCAGCTTGAGCTGAGACAGTCCAATAAGGATCTAAGACTGAGAATTAATGAAGTGCTGAAAGGATACCTGAACGTATTGGATTCAATTATTCAAACAGGGATCGACACCGGCGAATTCAGGGAAGATCTGGACCTGCGGCTTGCAAGGCAAATGATTTTCGGTACAATTGATGAAATTGTAACCACATGGGTAATGAATGAAGAAAAGTATGACCTGATGGCTCTTGCCGGACAGGTTCATCATATGATTGTCCGAGGCTTTGGGAGCAATCAATAAACCATTTTCAGGAGGATGTCCAGTGGGATACTTAACCATTCAAAAAGAACAATTCGTCGCTTCGGTTAAAATTGATAATCCCCCTGCAAATGCCTTAGGTTCCTACGTCCTTGAGGAATTAGGGGGATTCATAGAAGAAGCCGAACATGATCCTTCCATCCGTGTTATTTTACTTTACGGAGAAGGAAAATTCTTTTCGGCGGGAGCCGATATTAAGGAGTTCACTACTGTGGAATCCGGTGCGGAATTTTCCAGGCTTGCAGCAAAGGGACAGCAGCTGTTTGAAAGAATAGAAAGCTTCAGCAAACCGGTTATTGCAGCCATTCATGGGGCTGCACTAGGTGGCGGCCTTGAACTTGCGATGTCCTGTCATATTCGTTTAGTGACAGAAAATGCAAAGCTTGGCCTGCCGGAGCTGCAGCTTGGGCTAGTGCCTGGTTTTGGCGGTACACAGCGTCTGCCGCGCTATGTCGGCCAGGCAAAAGCACTGGAAATGATGGCGACGAGCGAACCGATCAGCGGGGCAGAAGCAGCGAAGCTTGGACTTGCAAACAATGCGGTTCCGGATGAAATGCTCCTTCATGAAGCAAAACAGCTCGCTTTAAAAATTGCTTCTAAGAGTCCGAATACCATTAAAGCGGTTCTTGAGCTTCTAAGCTATAGAAAGTCAGCAGACTTCCACAGCGGAATTGAAAGAGAAGCTGTTCTTTTTGGAGAAGTTTTTGATAAACAGGATGCTAAAGAGGGAATACAGGCTTTTCTTGAGAAACGCACTCCTCAATTTAAAGGGGAATAGTTGGACGGGGGGAATTCCCCGGCTATATAATGGAAGCGTATACAACTAAAACGGAATGATATGCGAAACAGGGGGATGGAGAAATGAATATTTTTGTAATCATGAAGCGCACGTTTGATACGGAAGAGAAAATTTCCATCAGCAGCGGAAGAATTCAAGAGGATGGAGCCGAATTTATCATCAATCCTTATGATGAATATGCGATTGAAGAAGCCATTCAGATCAGGGATGCTGAAGGCGGAGAAGTGACAGTTGTCACAATCGGCGGCGAAGAAGCAGAAAAAGAATTGCGTACCGCTCTTGCAATGGGCTGCGATAAAGCTGTTTTAATCAATACGGAAGATGACCTTGAAAACGGCGATCAATTTACATCTGCAAAAATCCTTTCTGAGTTTTTGAAAGATAAAGAGGCAGACTTGATCCTTGGCGGAAACGTTGCGATTGACGGCGGATCTGGACAGGTTGGTCCCCGTCTTGCAGAGCTTCTGGATATTCCTTATGTCACGACGATCACAAAACTTGAAATCGAAGGCCGCAAAGCTACGGTTACAAGAGACGTTGAAGGAGATTCAGAAATCATCGAAACCTCTCTGCCGCTTCTTATCACCGCTCAGCAAGGACTGAATGAACCTCGCTATCCTTCACTGCCGGGAATCATGAAAGCGAAGAAAAAGCCGCTGGATGAGCTTGAACTCGATGACCTGGATTTGGAAGAAGACGATGTAGAGCCTAAAACAAAAACGATTGAAATTTATATGCCGGCCAAGAAGGAAGCGGGAAAAGTCCTTCAGGGAGAATTGGATGCACAGGTGAAAGAGCTTGTCAGCTTGTTAAGAAACGAAGCAAAAGTCATATAATTGCCGTATCAAACGCTTGATATTGATTAGCATGCTCGGGAATTCGGAGAAATAGGGGGAAATGACGATGGCAAGAAAAGTGCTTGTATTGGGAGAAGTTCGTGATCAATCATTGCGTAATGTTTCATTTGAGGCAATCGCAGCGGGTAAAGTTGTTTCAGAAGGCGGAGAAATCGTAGCCGTCTTAATTGGTGACCAAGTTTCAGCTCTTGCAGAAGAAATGATTCAATATGGAGCAGACCGTGTTGTAACCGTAGAAGATGAAAAGCTTGCTGCTTACACACCTGACGGGTACTCACAAGCTCTAATGACCGTTGTGGAGGAAGAAAAACCGGAAGGAATGGTGTTTGGCCATACAGCACTAGGGAAAGACTTATCACCTAAAATCGCTGCTAGACTAAACACTGGCTTAGTATCAGATGCTACAGGCGTAGAAGAAGCAGGGGGCAATATCGTCTTTACCCGTCCAATCTACTCTGGTAAAGCCTTCGAAAAAGTAATTGTAACAGAAGGAATCATTTTTGCTTCCATTCGTCCTAATAACATTGCACCGCTCGAAAAGGACGAATCCAGAAGCGGAGAGGTTCGTTCCGTTACGGCAGAAATTAAAGATTTGCGTACAATTGTGAAAGATGTAATCCGTAAAGCAACAGAAGGAGTAGACCTTTCCGAGGCAAAAGTGATTGTTGCTGGAGGAAGAGGCGTGAAAAGCACTGACGGGTTTAATCCTCTGAAAGAGCTTGCTGATGTTTTGGGCGGGGCGGTTGGAGCATCCCGCGGTGCATGTGATGCTGATTACTGTGATTACTCCCTTCAAATTGGGCAAACAGGAAAAGTGGTCACACCTGATCTGTACATCGCCTGCGGAATATCCGGAGCAATCCAGCATTTAGCGGGTATGTCCAACTCAAAGGTTATTGTCGCCATTAACAAAGATCCGGAAGCAAACATCTTTAAAGTGGCTGACTACGGCATCGTAGGAGACCTTTTCGAAGTCATTCCGATGCTGACGGAAGAGTTTAAGAAAATGAAAGTCCATTCATAATCATTGGCGTACGCAGCCGAAAAGCCCCCGGGATGATTCTGGGGGCTTTTTTAGGCAAATGACCCTATTCCTGTAATAGAATTGTTTTTAGAAAGCACTAATTAAAACGCAAACAGTTTTTACTAAAGGCTATGTATAAGAATGAAGTTGGTTTTTAACACCTGTTGATTGGAGCGAACGGCTGCAGCGGAAATCAACAGACTAGTTTAACCGAGCTTTACTAAAAAGAAACGCTAATTAGATTCTTGTGTTTTTCCATATTTAAATGGGAATAATGACATCGAAGCAAATTCTTAGCACACTCAAAGGTTAGGTGCTATACTAAGTGCATATTCTTTAAGATTTTAGGAGGAATACGAGATGGCTATTTCACACGTAACGGATCAAAACTTTTCTGCTGAAACTGGAGAAGGCGTCGTTCTTGCAGATTTCTGGGCACCTTGGTGCGGACCTTGCAAAATGATTGCCCCAGTACTTGAAGAACTGGATCAAGACATGGGTGACAAAGTAAAAATCGTCAAACTTGACGTTGATGAAAATCAAGAAACTGCTGGCAAATACGGCGTTATGAGCATTCCTACTCTTCTAGTTTTCAAAAACGGAGAGGTTGTAGACAAAGCGGTTGGCTACCAGCCGAAAGAAGCTCTAGCTGAATTGCTAAGCAAACACGCGTAATGAAAAATCAGCCCTCTTACAGGGCTGATTTTTTTTATATCTAAAATCGGCAGTCCGGAACAATAAAACGGCGCGGATGGATAGAATAAATCGAGCGGCCAGATCCGATGGGAGATTGGGCAGGAAACCCGGATCAACGGCCAAAATTCAGATATGAACGGCTAAATAACCATGGTGGACGGACAGAATATATCGAACGGCCGATAAAACGGAGCGAATGGACAGTTTGTGGAAGGCTATTCTTAGTAATTTTCGTGCATTTATCGTAAAATAAAAGGCAAATGACTGGATGGAAGTGGTTAGATGAAAGATAAAATCAGAGAAAAATTAGCCATCCTTCCCGATCAGCCAGGCTGCTATTTAATGAAAGACAGGCAGGGAACCATTATTTATGTCGGCAAAGCGAAGGTATTGAAAAACCGCGTCCGATCTTACTTCAGCGGTTCTCATGATGGGAAGACGCAAAGGCTTGTAAATGAAATTGAGGATTTTGAATACATCGTAACGTCCTCGAATATAGAAGCGCTGATTCTGGAAATGAATTTAATTAAAAAATACGATCCTAAATATAATGTGATGCTGAAGGATGATAAATCCTTTCCTTTTATAAAAATTACGGGAGAACGGCACCCGCGTCTGATTGTAACGAGGAAAATTAAAAAGGATAAGGGGAAATACTTCGGTCCGTATCCGAATGTGCAGGCTGCGAGGGAAACGAAAAAGCTGCTTGACCGGCTGTATCCGCTCCGGAAATGCAACAGTATGCCTGACCGTGTTTGTCTTTACTATCATATGGGGCAGTGTCTGGCACCATGCGTCTATGACGTTACCGCTGAGACGAACCGGAAAATGGTCGATGACATCAGCCGTTTTCTGAATGGCGGCTACAAAGAGATCAAAACGGATTTAACTGATAAAATGTATAAAGCATCTGAGTCGATGGATTTTGAAAGGGCGAAGGAATACAGAGATCAAATTGTGCATATTGAAGCTACGATGGAGAAGCAAAAGATGTCCATGACAGACTTTGTTGACAGGGATGTATTTGCGTATGCCTATGACAAAGGCTGGATGTGTGTACAGGTATTTTTTGTCCGCCAGGGGAAACTGATCGAACGCGATGTTTCCATGTTTCCGATTTATAATGAACCGGATGAAGAATTTTTGACATTCCTTGGACAATTTTATCAGCAGAGCAGTCATTTTCTGCCGAAAGAAATCATGATTCCCGACAGCGCAGATGCATCTTTGGCAGAGCAGCTTCTGGATATCCGCGCTCTTCAGCCAAAGCGGGGGGCGAAGAAGGATTTACTGTTGCTCGCCCACAAGAATGCCAAGATCGCTCTGGGGGAAAAATTTTCTCTTATTGAGCGAGATGAAGAGCGGACGATCAAGGCGATTGAAAATTTAGGGGAGAAGCTCGGGATTGCTGTCCCAATCCGGATTGAAGCATTTGATAACTCCAACATCCAAGGCTCTGATCCTGTTTCTGCGATGATAGTTTTTATCGATGGAAAACCGGCGAAAAAGGAGTACAGGAAATATAAAATCCGCACCGTAACGGGTCCGGATGATTATGAGTCGATGAGAGAGGTAGTAAGGAGAAGATATTCCCGAGCATTAAAAGAAAACCTGCCGCTGCCGGATCTCATCGTGATTGATGGGGGTAAAGGGCAGATTTCTGCTGCGAGGGATGTGCTTGAAAATGAACTGGCGCTGGAAATTCCGGTTGCCGGTCTTGTGAAGGATGATAAGCATCGCACGTCCAATCTAATGCTTGGAGATCCTCTTGAACTGATTCAGCTTGAACGGAATTCACAGGAGTTTTACCTGCTTCAGCGGATCCAGGATGAGGTTCACCGATTTGCGATTACCTTTCACCGGCAAGTCCGCGGGAAAAACGCCATTCAGTCAATATTGGATGAAATTCCGGGAATTGGGGAAAAGCGGAGGAAGATGCTGCTCAAGCATTTTGGATCCGTTAAGAAAATGAAGGAAGCTACTGTTGATCAGATTAAAGAAGCGGGAGTTCCATATGCAACCGCAGAGCTGATCTATGAAAAATTAAAAGAATAAGCTTGTGCTTTCCGGAAACCTTTGCTACAATACAAACTAATTTAATACGGTCGTTTAGTTCGTTAAATGACGATAGAGGTGCGAACTTCAACAGTAAGCATAAACAGGAAAATGGATTCCGTTTACTTATGCTGAAAGGGGAGCGTCGCCGAAGAAGAAAGGGTGCCATTGCTGTTTCTTCTGGTTTTGCATTGAATAAATGCAGGGCTGTCAAGATTAATCTTGGAGAGCTATCTCATTGTATGAGCGAAGAACTTTTTCGTTTATGCAAGCAATGAGATTTCTGTCTCATTGCTTTTTATTTTGGCCTCTAAAGTTTGAACTTGCGATTTACTTTGACCAAAGGAGCGATAACGCGTGGGACTGATCGTGCAAAAATTCGGCGGAACATCCGTGGGATCTGTTGAGAGAATTTTGAATGTTGCAAACAGGGTGATTCAGGAAAAGGAGAACGGTCATGACATCGTTGTAGTTGTGTCGGCAATGGGAAAAACAACCGATCAGCTTCTTTCGCTGGCAGGAGAAATTACGTCGAAGCCAAGCAAGAGAGAAATGGATATGCTGCTGACTACAGGCGAGCAAGTCACGATTTCGCTTTTAACGATGGCTCTCCAGGAAAGAGGATATGATGCGGTTTCCTATACAGGCGGACAGGCGGGCATTTTGACCGAATCACGTCATGGGAATGCCAGAATTACGAATATAGAGGATGAACGGATTTCAAATGATCTCGCCCACGGAAGAATCGTAGTGGCTGCCGGCTTCCAGGGGAAGGATGAAAACGGAGAAATCACAACGCTCGGGCGCGGGGGATCGGATACAACTGCAGTCGCACTAGCTGCAGCACTTAAAGCCGACAAATGCGATATCTATACAGATGTAACCGGTGTGTACACGACGGATCCGCGCTACATTCAGGGAGCACGGAAGCTTGCCGGGATTTCGTATGATGAGATGCTGGAGCTTGCTAATCTTGGGGCTGGAGTTCTTCATCCGAGAGCAGTTGAATTTGCTAAAAATTATCAAGTCGCTTTAGAAGTGCGTTCCAGTATGCACGATGAGCGAGGAACGCTAATTGAGGAGGAAAGTACGTTGGAAGAAAATTTAATTGTTAAAGGAATTGCATTTGAAGATCAGGTTACGAGAGTTTCCGTGTGCGGTCTTCCGAATGACTTAAGTACGCTTTCCACTATTTTCACTACGCTAGCAGAGCATGGCGTGAATGTCGATATCATTATTCAGAGTCTGACAGATAAAGAGAATGCGTCGATCTCATTCTCCGTCAAAACAAACGATCTTGAAGAAACGATTGAAGTGCTTGAAACACATAAAGGCAAATTGAAATTTAAAAAAATTGAGTCTGAAAAGGGGCTATCGAAAGTTTCCATTGTCGGCTCTGGAATGGTTTCCAATCCCGGCGTGGCAGCCGGAATGTTTTCTGTCCTTGCAAAAGAAGGCATTCAGGTGAAAATGGTCAGTACTTCTGAAATTAAAGTTTCTACTGTAGTGGAGCAGGAGGATATGGTCCGTGCAGTAGAAGCATTGCACGAAGCATTCGAGCTGTCCGGTCAAAAAGCTCCCGTAAGATAAATGAAAAAACAGGCACCCTAGGGTTTGCCTGTTTTTTGCTTACTCAGCAATCATGTCTTTTTTATCCCATTTTACAGTCAAAATTACTTTTCCGGCGCGGCGTTTCACTTGCTCATAGCTTTCAGCAGCATGCTTTCCGATTGTTTGCACCTGTTCTGCAATAAATCCCGCTTCCAGCTGAAAGGATGGCTCCTTCTGCGATTGGAAGCGAAGCTGGATGATATCTGATGCCAATTCAAATTCCATTTCACCCTGTTTCTTATGTACGAGCGATAACGTTCCCCAGCCTGCAAGTGTAAAGAACTGAGGAAGTTCTTCTACAGCTTCCAGCGGGTAATGCCTGGCAAGTTTTCTGCCAGCCCAATACATCATGGACTGATAGTCCTGTCCGAGGATTTCGGGAAGCAGTATTTCCCGGAGCAGCTCATGGCCAAAAGCAGGGATGCTCAGTTCCTCAAATGCACCGGCCTCTACCTGTTTACGGATACTTTTCATATTCTTACCCCTCTTTCTATGCCCATTATATATCAAGAGAGGGGGGGATTAACATGAAATAAAAGGAAGATTGGCAGAGCAGGTCGTTTGAATAAAGAGTTATAGATCATAAGCTTGGAAACACTCATGTTTATGAACTTTTTAAATTTGGATGACAATTTGAAAACAGCTTGAACCGGAAAGTATGTATACATATTTATTAATATATTTCAATATATTAATAAAATTAATTTTGTAAAAATCAATAACAATTCCGAAAATTATAATTTATGAACACGTTTTCTTGACGCTATATAATGTTAGGAGTAAAATGAATTTGTCACATTTTATCAGTTATTCGTAAGGAGGAACAGCGGTTAGTCAAAAGTTTCCAGCGGCTGAATGCCGGATTGAAAGTCTTGCTCCCTGATCTTGCAGATGAGGGAAAACGACAGCGGTTTTGGGAAATATTTTGGATTGAAATGCTATTTTAATAGCTTGCCAGTGACTAATCCTCTCGTGTTCCAGACTGAAAAATGGGGATAGGAGAAACCCGATAAAAACTAGAACGAACTTTGATTAGGGGGTAAAGGATTTATGGCTGGAAATAAGGAGTTTGCGCTGCGCAGACTGCACTCGCTGCTGGGGGTTATTCCTGTAGGAATCTTCCTGATTCAGCATCTTGTGGTTAACAACTTTGCTACTAGGGGAGAACAAGCATTTAATGATGCTGCTCATTTTATGGAGAGCCTTCCATTCAGGATTGTGCTTGAGACGGTAATCATTTTCCTGCCGCTATTATTCCATGCTATTTATGGTGTTTATATTGCTTTTACGGCAAAAAACAATGCTTCCCGCTACGGCTACTTCAGGAACTGGATGTTTGTTCTGCAGCGTGTAACCGGCGTCATTACATTTGTATTCGTAAGCTGGCATGTTTGGGAAACCAGAATTGCCGCAGCATTTGGTGCATCAGTTAACTTTTCAATGATGGAAAATATTTTAAGCAACCCGCTGATGGTCGCTTTTTATGTAATTGGTGTTGTTTCAACCGTTTTCCATTTTGCAAACGGGCTATGGTCTTTCTGTGTTACTTGGGGTATTACGGTTACTCCGCGTTCCCAGCTTATTTCTACGTATGTAACACTTGCTGTATTCGCGGCCTTAGCTTATGTAGGTGTCAGTTCAATTTTTGCTTTTGTTTAAAGAGGAGACGTCAATCAAGGGAGTGGGCTAGATGAACAACAATCGTGTAATTATCGTCGGCGGCGGATTAGCCGGCCTGATGGCTACTATAAAGGCTGCCGAAAAGGGAGTCAGTGTTGACTTGTTTTCTTTGGTTCCTGTTAAGCGTTCACACTCTGTGTGCGCGCAGGGCGGAATCAATGGAGCGGTAAACACAAAAGGGGAAGGGGATTCTCCTTGGGAACATTTCGATGATACCGTTTACGGAGGAGATTTCCTTGCAAACCAGCCTCCTGTAAAAGCAATGTGCGAGGCAGCGCCTTCCATCATTCACTTGCTTGACCGTATGGGCGTTATGTTTAACCGTACGCCTGAAGGACTATTGGATTTCCGCCGCTTCGGAGGAACACAGCATCACCGGACAGCGTTTGCGGGTGCAACAACGGGACAGCAGCTTTTATATGCACTTGATGAACAAGTGCGCCGCTATGAAGTGGCAGGGCTCGTCAGAAAATTCGAAGGCTGGGAATTTCTTGGGGTTGTTCTGGATGATGACCGCGTATGCCGCGGGATCACAGCTCAGAATCTTTCTTCCATGGAAATCAAATCCTTCCGCTCGGACGCCGTCATCATGGCAACCGGCGGGCCTGGCATCGTATTCGGAAAATCAACAAACTCGGTCATTAATACTGGCTCTGCGGCATCCATCGTGTATCAGCAGGGTGCTTACTACTCCAATGCAGAATTTATACAAATTCACCCGACTGCCATCCCAGGTGACGATAAACTGCGCCTGATGAGTGAATCGGCACGCGGTGAAGGCGGCCGTGTCTGGACATATAAAGACGGGAAGCCATGGTATTTCCTTGAAGAGAAATATCCTGCTTATGGAAACCTTGTGCCAAGGGATATCGCCACAAGGGAAATCTTTGACGTCTGCGTCAATCAGAAGCTTGGAATTAATGGGGAAAACATGGTTTATCTCGATCTTTCCCATAAAGATCCTAAAGAGCTTGATATCAAGCTTGGCGGAATCATTGAAATCTATGAAAAATTCATGGGTGACGATCCGCGTAAAGTACCAATGAAAATCTTCCCTGCCGTTCACTATTCCATGGGCGGACTATGGGTTGACTATGATCAGATGACGAATATTCCTGGATTGTTTGCAGCAGGTGAGTGTGATTACTCTATGCATGGAGCAAACCGCCTCGGAGCGAACTCCCTTCTTTCTGCCATTTATGGCGGTATGGTAGCCGGTCCAAGTGCTGCAAGATATGCACAGGGTCTCGATACATTTGCTGAGGACATGCCGGCAAGCGTATTTGAAAGGCATGAAAAAGAAGAGCAGGCGAAATGGGAAGGAATCATGAGCATGGACGGAAATGAAAATGCTTATGTACTTCACAGAGAGCTTGGCGAGTGGATGACCGCAAATGCGACTGTTGTACGCTATAACGATAAACTTATGCAAACAGACGAGAAGATACAGGAATTGATGCAGCGCTATGACCGCATCAATATTAACGATACAGCAAAATGGAGCAATCAGGGGGCAGCTTTCACACGCCAGCTGAAAAACATGCTCAATCTTTCCCGTACGATTGTACTCGGAGCATATAACCGTAATGAAAGCCGCGGAGCTCATTACAAACCTGATTTCCCGGAACGCAATGATGAAGACTTCCTGAAAACCACGATGGCTAAATTCACAGGCGATCATGAAGCGCCTGCTTTGCACTACGAAGAAGTGGATACGTCCTTGATCGCACCTAGGAAAAGGGACTATTCCAAGAAGAAAGGAGCAAAAGCATGAGTGAGAAAAAGATCATTCGATTCGTGATTTCGCGCCAGGATTCTCCTGAAGCGGCTCCATATGATGAAGAATTCGAGCTTGAATATCGTCCGAATATGAATGTTATTTCAGCTCTAATGGAAATCAGGAGAAATCCTGTTAATGCAAAAGGGGAAAAAACAACTCCCATCACTTGGGATATGAACTGCCTCGAAGAAGTATGCGGTGCATGTTCAATGGTAATCAACGGCAAACCGCGCCAATCCTGTACAGCCCTTGTAGATCAGCTTGAACAGCCGATTCGCCTTGCACCGATGAAGACATTCCCGGTGGTCCGCGACCTTCAAGTTGACCGGAGCAGAATGTTTGATTCTCTTAAAAAAGTGAAAGCCTGGATTCCAATCGATGGAACGTATGACCTTGGCCCTGGGCCGCGTATGCCGGAGAAAAAGCGCCAGTGGGCATATGAATTATCTAAATGCATGACCTGCGGTGTTTGCTTGGAAGCCTGTCCGAATGTGAACAGCAAATCGAACTTCATCGGACCTGCTCCGCTTTCCCAAGTACGTCTGTTCAATGCTCATCCGACAGGAGAGATGAACAAATCAGAACGTCTCGACGCATTAATGGGAGACGGAGGTCTTCAGGACTGCGGAAACTCACAGAACTGTGTGCAATCCTGTCCGAAAGGCATTCCGCTTACAACATCCATTGCAGCGCTTAACAGAGATACCAATCTCCAGGCCTTCCGTAATTTCTTTGGAAGCGACCGGGCTTAATAAAAGGCTATGTTAAAGCAATGCTGATATTTTACATCTGTTGATTAGCGTGAGATGCCAGCGGGACAGGTGAGACCCCGCAGGCGCAAAGCTCAGGCTTGCCTAAGGATAAGCGAACACCTGCAGCGGAAATCAACAGACAAGTTTATCAGAGCTTAATAAAAAAGGAAACCGCCAATCTATAAAGCAAAAGATCGGCGGTTTTTTGTATGGAAAAAATGGACGCCCTAATCACTGCCCGAAATCTTCAATTCAGTCACCGCTATGCCTGAAAGCACATACTATATGGTGACTAATCGGATACCCACGTGCAAGCGCAGCTCTCACCTAGCAAGGAGGGTTACAATAATTGAAGGACAAAGAGTATCAATCTAAGCCATTACTCACGAAAAGAGAAAGAGAAGTTTTCGAATTATTGGTCCAGGATAAAACCACAAAAGAAATAGCAGGAGAGCTCTTTATCAGCGAAAAAACAGTTCGAAACCATATCTCGAATGCGATGCAAAAGCTTGGAGTCAAGGGGCGTTCACAAGCGGTTGTTGAGCTCCTTCGGATGGGTGAACTAGAGCTCTGATTAACTGCCGGCCGGCCTATACATAGGACCGCCGGTTTTTTCATGTCTGTCTTTAAGCGGGACTTGCATTTTTAAAGAAAAACGAGGAAAATAACAGAGGGAAACGGCTGATGAATCGTTTCTAATGCAAATGAGCGGGGTATGGCGTGATGAACGATAAACTATCTGAAAAAGGCCATGTAGCGGATATTGAAAAGGCGCTCAGGCGGATTTCAGGGAATATTAAACAAAAAGGCAGAGAAATACTGAATCAATATAAAATAACTCCACCGCAGTTTGTAGCACTTCAGTGGCTTCTCGATCATGGGGACATGACAGTTGGGGATCTTGCCGGCAGGATGTACTTAGCCTGCAGCACAACGACAGATCTGGTTGACAGAATGGAGAAAACAAATCTTGTCGTCCGTATAAGAGACGTAAAAGACAGACGGGTAGTCAGAGTTCATTTGCTTACAGAAGGGGAACGGATTATCGAAGCGGTGATTGAGAAAAGGCAGAAATATCTTGATCAGCTTCTGATTCATTTTAATCCATCGGAAAGGCTCACTTTTGAGCTTCTGCTGAATAAACTGCAACAGGAAATGAATGAAGAATGAGGCGATTTTTTGAATAGACCGATAGGAGTCATCGATTCAGGAATAGGCGGTCTGACAGTAGCAAAGGAAATGATGAGACAGCTGCCTAAAGAGGAATTGATTTATTTAGGCGACAGCCAGCGCTGCCCGTACGGCCCGCGTCCTGAATCTCAAGTATTGCAGTACACATGGGAAATGACGAATTATCTTTTGTCTGCCCATCATATTAAAATGCTGGTTATTGCGTGTAATACAGCGACGGCGATTGCTCTGGAAGATATTAAGAGCAAGGTGGATATCCCTGTAATAGGGGTTATTCAGCCGGGCGCCAGAACGGCGATCAAGCTTAAAAAGAACCAGCATATCGGAGTCATCGGCACAGTGAATACCATTCAAAGCGGTGCGTATGAAGAGGCGCTTAAAGCATTGAAAGAGACGGTAACGGTTGAAAGTCTTGCTTGCCCGGAATTTGTGCCTCTTGTAGAAAGCGGAAAGTTTGAAGGAGAGCTTGCGAAAGAAATCGTCAAACAATCTCTTCTGCCGCTAAAAAATCAATCGCTTGATTCGCTGATCCTTGGATGTACCCACTATCCGATTCTCAGACCGCTGATTGAAGATTTTATGGGACCAGCGGTAAAGGTGATATCGTCAGGCGATGAAACAGCTCGGGAAGTAAGTACCATTCTTTCCTATCATCAGGCTCTAAATGAAACAGACGGCAAAAAACATCATCAATTTTTCACAACAGGTCCGCGAGACCTTTTCCAATCCTTCGCATCTAATTGGTTCGGAGAGTCAATCGAAAGCGTACATTCCATCAATTTGGAAGAGGCGCTGCAATCCTGAAAAAGATCCCGTTTTGAATGGGATCTTTTTTGTGTTTAGTTGTGGATATGTATGACTGATCATCGTCCAGCTCCTAGCCCCTTGGGAACATAAGTTCCTTTTTCCTGCGCCGCAGTTCTGTATTGAGACAGGACGACACGCAGTTAGCAGAACTTCATTACTCCTGGGATTTTGTTCTGGACAAAATCTTCTGACAGGGCGGTATAAATCTATCGCAGGCTCGTATACATAGTAGTACAAACTGCCTCAGGAGGGATTATCATGCCTATAAGCAAAAAGTTAACAATTGCTGTTTCATCTATCGCTGTCACTTCCATTGTATTATCAGGATGCGGCTTATTCGGCGGTGGAGAGCAAGCGGTTAAAGAAGTGGATCCGCCGCAGGATGTCACGTATACAGATGGAAAAAATGCGCAGGAAAAGCCGGCAAATACGGAAAAAGCGGGGGAGCAAAAGGCTCAGACTGTATCGAGGGATATCTACTTAATTGATAAAAATGGCATGGTCGTTTCCCAGGCACTGCCTCTCCCTAAACAAGAAGGGGCAGCAAAACAAGTCCTGACATACCTTGTGGATGGCGGGCCGGTTAGCAATATGCTTCCTGATGGGTTCCGTGCTGTGCTGCCGGCAGATACGGAAGTGCTCGGCGTTACCATTAAAGATGGAACGGCAACTGCAGATTTTTCTAAGGAATTCGCCAACTATAAGCGGGAGGATGAGCGGAAAATCCTTCAGTCCGTCACATGGACGCTGACCCAATTTGAATCGGTGAAAAAAGTGAAAATTTGGGTGAATGGCCATCCGCTCAATGAAATGCCCGTCAACGGAACCCCGATTTCCGAAGATATGGGAAGAGCTGACGGAATAAACCTGGATACCTCTGATGTGACAGATATTACAAATACCCATCCTGTGACCGTCTATTTCCTTGGACAAAATGATAATGGAACATACTATGTTCCAGTCACTAGACGGGTAGATAATAAAGAGAAGGATCCGATTGCCGCAGCAGTTGGAGAGCTGTTAAAAGGTCCATCCAGTTCAAGCGGGCTTCTAGATGAGTTCCAGGGCCATGTGAAGCTTAATTCGGCGCCAAAATACGAAAATGGAAAAGTGACGCTCGACTTTAACAAGTCCATTTATGGCAGCTATGACGAAAAGAAAAAAGTCATTTCTGAGAAAGTGCTCAATTCACTTGTGCTGACTTTAACGGAGCAGCAGGGTGTGGAGACCGTTGCCCTGACAGTTGACGGAAAGGCCGACCTTCAAAATGAAAAAGGGCAAAAACTGGCGAAACCTGTTGCCCGTCCGGCAAATGTGAACACTGGTAGTTTTTAAACTCCGATTTTTGATATACTATAAAAGGAAAGCAAAGAGGCATGCTTGTTATGGAGCTGCCTCTTATTTATTGAGGGGCGGACGTTTGGCCCGTTAATTTGACGGAGGTTTGGTCGATGAGAAACGATGGAAGAAGCAGAAATCAGCTTAGACCGGTTGAAATGGTTACGGAGTTTATCACACATCCTGAAGGATCTGTGCTGATTACGGTAGGAAATACAAAGGTGATTTGCAATGCAAGTATTGAAGACAGAGTTCCTCCTTTTATGAGGGGGCAAGGCAAGGGCTGGATTACCGCTGAGTATTCTATGCTTCCAAGAGCTACTGAGCAAAGAACGATCAGAGAATCTTCAAAAGGGAAAATATCAGGAAGAACGATGGAAATTCAGCGTTTAATTGGACGGGCTTTAAGAGCAGTAGTTGACTTGAACAAGCTTGGAGAGCGGACGATCTGGATTGACTGTGATGTTATTCAAGCGGATGGCGGAACGAGAACGGCCTCTATTACTGGTGCATTTACGGCAATGACGATTGCGCTGGGCAAACTTGTGGATAAAAACGTTCTGGCGGAATTGCCGATTACTGATTTTCTCGCCGCAACCTCTGTAGGTATTGACTCAGAGCTGGGTGAGATACTTGATTTGAATTATATCGAGGATTCTTCTGCTGAAGTGGACATGAACGTTATCATGACTTCTAAAAATGAACTGGTTGAGCTTCAGGGGACAGGTGAAGAAGCAACTTTTTCCAGAAACCAGCTGAATCAATTATTAGATCTTGCAGAAGAGGGTATACATACATTAATTGAACATCAAAAGTCAGTTCTCGGTGATTGGGGATCTCATATTGTCAAAAATCTTGAGAAAGAGGGATGAACAAATGAGCCAAATCATTATTGCGACTCGAAATGAAGGGAAAGCAGCAGAATTTAAAACGCTGTTTGAACCAAAGGGACTGCAGGTTGCTTCCTTGAACGAACTGCCGGATCTTCCGGAAGTGGAAGAAACAGGCCATTCATTCGAAGAAAATGCGATATTAAAAGCAGAAACCATCTCCAAGCTGACAGGAAAACCTGTTATCGCAGACGATTCAGGACTATCCGTGGACTCTCTTGGAGGAGAGCCGGGTATTTACTCTGCCCGTTATGCCGGAGAAGGAAAAGATGATACGGCCAATATTGAAAAGGTTCTTGATAGCATGAAGGGTGTTGAAAAGGACCAGAGGACAGCGAGGTTCAGATGTGCGCTGGCTATTGCTGCACCCGGGAAAGAAACAAAAACGGTCGAAGGCTCTGTGGAAGGATACATCACTGAGGAGCCTGCAGGACTCAATGGGTTCGGCTATGATCCTATTTTCCTTGTTAAGGATAAAGGGGCCACAATGGCTCAGCTTCCGCCCGGGGAAAAAAATAAAATCAGCCACCGTGCCGTTGCGCTGAAAAAATTAGAGAAGCTGATTGGAGAGTATTTTTAACGGGGGGATTGCAATGAACGTTCTCATTATGAGCGACAGCCATGGATTTACAGATGAATTGGAAGAGATAACAGCACGTCATAAGGATGAAGTAGCTGCTGTTATTCATTGCGGAGACTCTGAACTTCAGGCTGACGATCCTGGCATCCGCTCTATGTGGATCGTCGGGGGAAACTGTGATTTTGATGGGAGGCTTCCGGATGAATTAGTGAAGGAAGCAGGACCTTACCGTTTTCTTATTGCTCATGGCCATTTGCATTCGGTAAAATCCACACTGAATAATTTAAAATATAAGGCGCAGGAAGCAGGAGCCTCGATTGTCTGCTTCGGACACACGCATATCGCAGGCTCCGAAATGAACGGCAATATTCTGTTCATTAATCCGGGCAGCGTTCGTCTCCCAAGAGTGCGTCCTGAAAGGTCTTATGCTATAATCACCTTGGATGGCAAGCAGGCCGATGTTCTGTTTTATGATTTTTCAGGAAATCCTATAAAAGAACTGGAAAAAACCTATACCTTTGCATAAAATATAAGAGGAGGAATTAATTCCTCCTTTTCCATAAAAAAGTTTAGAAAAGTTATTGACTTTATTATCGAAAGAAAATATAATAAATCTTGTCGCTGATACAAAAACAAAAAAACAACAAACAAATCCTACATGTCCCAGTAGCTCAGCTGGATAGAGCAACGCCCTTCTAAGGCGTCGGTCGGGAGTTCGAATCTCTCCTGGGACGTCCAAAGTCAACACAGTCAAAACTGTGCTTGCAGCAGAAAAGGGATACTAACGCAGATTAAATTACTGTGGCAGTATCTCTTTTTTTTATGCCTGAAATTCTCTGTGGAAAAATGCAAATAATTTTCCTGAATCTCAGAAAGCCAGAGGATATGAAGCTCACTGATGGCCCTAATTGACGTAAACACTGATAATTTTATAAGCGCTTAATGATTTTTAATTATGTTTTTCTTTTAAAAAGATCAAGTTCAAGCACGATGATAATTTTTAACACCTGTTGATTGGAGCGGAAGGCGAGAGACTCCTGCGGGAGCAGCGGGACAGGTGAGACCCCGCAGTCGCGAAGCGAAGAGGAGGCTCACCGCCCGCCCCGCGGAAAGCGAACGCCTGCAGCGGAAATCAACAGCTAAGTTTAACAGAGCATACTAAAAAAGTACGTTACATATTGCGACTTTGATATATATTGTGAACCCAAAAGATTTCTGGCTGAAAAGTGACAGCTCCGCCTGTAGCTCAGCTATATAATTATAGGGCGCAGGTTGAGAGTGCGAATCCAAAGTACGAATAAAAATCCCACTGAACAAATTTGTTCAGTGGAATTTTTATTTTGCTGCAAAAGTATTAACTTCTCTTCCCCCTGCCGATCCTTCCCCCTCAATAAAAATCCTGTCAAAAAACCCTGTCAGAAAAAAGTACATAAAAATTGCAAAAAAGCTTTTCCTATAATGGCGCGGATGTAAGCGTATACAAGTAGTTTAATTAATCTAAATTATCAGTCAATTCGGAAAAAGGGTGTTGACTCTAGTCTGGAACGGGCGTAAGATAGGTTCAAACATTCATTACACGGCAATGTTACAACTTAAAATCATCCATATAACAATAGTTATAGGATCTTTTTTTACAACTAATTATGTATTTGTTTAAAGCGTCTTATCATTAAAGGAAAGGTGTGACCAGGCATGAGTGATCAATGGATCTTCTTGAACGGTGAATTTGTACGGAAGGAAGATGCCAAGATTTCTGTATATGATCACGGGTTCTTGTACGGAGACGGCATTTTTGAAGGAATCAGGGTATACAACGGGAACATCTTCCGAATGAAGGAACATATGGACCGGCTATATGAGTCTGGAAAATCAATTTTACTCAATATGCCCTACAATCAGGAAGAATTAAGTGAACTAGTCATTAAAACGGTTGAAAAAAATGGATTAAGAGACGCCTACATCAGGCTGGTCGTTTCAAGAGGGGTCGGAGATCTTGGACTGGATCCTTATAAATGCCCGTCAGCAAATGTGGTCATCATAGTAGAACCGCTGGCCATTTTCCCGAAGCATCTTTACGATACTGGAATCGATATCGTAACGGTCCCTACAAGGAGGAACCGCCCAGATGTTCTCAGCCCGAAAGTGAAGTCACTGAACTACTTAAATAATATTCTCGTGAAAATTGAAGCGCATCTGGCAAACGTAAGCGAAGCACTTATGCTGAACGATCAGGGCTATGTTGCTGAAGGATCTGCCGATAATGTATTCATTTACAAAAACGGCAAGTTGCTTACCCCGCCGGGATACATTGGAGCATTAGAAGGAATTACGCGAAATGCGATTATCGATATCGCGAATGAACTGGGCTATAAAGTTTCGGAAGAGCCGTTTACCCGTCATGATGTTTATACAGCAGAGGAAGTGTTCCTGACAGGAACGGCTGCAGAAGTCATTGCTGTTGTTAAAGTGGATGGAAGGGTCATTGGAGACGGAGTCCCTGGAGAACACACCAATTATCTGCTTGAAAAGTTTAGAAGAAAAGTTATTGAAGAAGGCGAAAAAGTAAATCTGCCTGATGAAAACCTGCACGTAAGCTGAATATGAAAAATTCATAAAGCAAAACAAAGACGAGGATAAGTAGTTATCCGTATACGCCATCTACAGAGAGCCGGGTTGCTGGAAGCCGGCGGTGGCAAGGGTAATGAACTCACCTCGGAGTGCCTTTCTGAAATAAGTAGGAGGGGCCGGGTGCATCCGAAGCACTCGTTATTAAAATGAACATGATTGTTCCTGAGATGGCCTTAGAGCCATGAAAAAGGGTGGTACCGCGCAGAGTTCTAACCTCTTCGCCCCTTTGATCCGATAAACACGGGTCTTATGAGGGGTGGAGAGGTTTTTATATTGCTTTACAATGTTCCCGCTGCACAGAATTCAGGAATGAAACGCTTTTTGAAAGAAGAGGAGGCATAAAAATGAAACTGCAAGTAGAGATGGATGAGGCACAGCTCGAACGCCCGGTAAGGATGACCGGAGGAAGCATGCTGATTGAAGCGCTGAAAAGAGAAAAGGTCGAGGTGCTTTTCGGATATCCAGGGGGAGCTGTCCTTCCGCTTTACGACAAACTGTATGGGTCAGGGCTGTTCCATATTCTGACGAGACACGAGCAAGGTGCCATTCATGCGGCTGAAGGATACGCAAGAATTTCAGGAAAGCCGGGAGTTGTCATTGCCACCTCAGGGCCAGGAGCAACGAATCTCGTTACCGGACTTGCCGATGCGATGATCGATTCCCTTCCGCTAGTTGTTTTTACAGGGCAGGTAGCATCTACGGTTATCGGTTCCGATGCTTTTCAGGAAGCGGATGTACTGGGCATAACAATGCCAATTACCAAACACAGCGTTCAGGTCAGACATGTGGATGAACTGCCGATTGCCATCAAAGAAGCGTTTCATATTGCGGCAACAGGCAGACCTGGCCCGGTACTGATTGATATTCCTAAAGACATTGCAGTATCAGAAGGAGAATTTAAATACAACCAAGAGCTCGAATTGCCTGGCTATCAGCCTGTTACAGAACCGAATCATCTGCAAATCAGGAAACTTGTGGAGGCAGTCAGCCGGGCGAAGAAACCGGTCATCCTGGCAGGAGCGGGTGTTTTGCACGCTAAAGCGTCTGAAGATTTAAAAAATTATGCCGAACAGCAGGATATTCCGGTCGTTCATACACTTCTTGGCCTTGGAGGGTTCCCGGCTGACCATAGGCTGTTTCTCGGCATGGCGGGAATGCATGGAACCTATACGGCGAATATGGCGCTCTATGAATGCGATCTTCTCATCAATTTCGGGGCAAGGTTCGATGACCGGCTGACGGGGAATCTGGATGACTTCGCGAAGTATGCGACAGTTGCCCATGTGGATATTGATCCTGCTGAAGTCGGAAAAAATGTACCGGTACATATACCGGTTGTAGGAGACGCGAAACGGGTGCTGAAGGAACTCATTCATCAACACGGAAAGAAAGCAGAAGCATCGGAATGGCTCGCAAAACAGGATCAATCCAAAAAAGAATTCCCGCTCTGGTATGAGGAATCAAAGGATGTTATCAAGCCTCAAAAACTGCTGGAAATGGTTTATACGCACACCGAGGGGAACGCAATTGTCACGACCGATGTCGGACAGCATCAAATGTGGGCAGCGCAGTTTTATCCATTCAAAACAGCCGACAGCTGGGTGACGTCGGGAGGGCTTGGAACGATGGGATTCGGCCTGCCATCTGCAATCGGGGCACAGCTCGCTGATCGGAGCAGAAAAGTAGTTGCCGTTCTCGGAGACGGCGGATTTCAGATGACATTGCAGGAGCTTTCCGTTATATACGAACTTCAGCTTCCGATAAAAATTATTATCTTAAACAATGAATCTCTCGGAATGGTTAGGCAGTGGCAGGAAATTTTCTATGAGGAACGCTATTCCCATTCGAAATTCGTGTCGCAGCCCAACTTCAACAAACTTGCAGAAGCATACGGAATTAAGGGACTGACGATTACAAATATGGCGGAGGCTGAAGCTGAACTCAAGGATGCCCTCCATTCAGAAGAGCCGATGTTGATCAATGTCCTGGTTGAAAAAGAAGAGAATGTTTATCCGATGATTGCTCCAGGCAAAGGAATTCAACAAATGACAGGGGTGAAACCGTGAAAAGAATTATTACCATCACCGTGCTGAATCGGCCTGGCGTGCTGAACCGGATTACCGGACTTTTTACTAAACGCCTTTATAACATCGAAAGTATCACAGTTGGCCATACCGAGACTGAAGGGGTTTCAAGGATCACCTTTACGGTTGAGGTTGAAGATCATAAACAGGTTGAACAGCTCACAAAACAGCTGAACAAACAAATTCATGTTCTGAAAGTAACAGACATGACCAACCAGAATGTAGTGGCAAGAGAGCTGGCCCTAATAAAAGTGAACTCGCCAGCTGCAAGCAGACTGGAAATCTACGGAATTATTGAACCATTCAGGGCATCGGTCATTGATGTCGGGAAAGAAAGTCTCGTCATACAGGCCACGGGTGAACCGGGAAAAGTTGAAGCACTCATCGATTTGCTGAAACCATATGGAATTAAAGAGGTTGCCAGAACAGGCACCACCGCATTTACAAGGAGCAGCAAACGCAATACACCTGAAAAAGCAACGTTTATCGTCTAACAAAACCAATTCGAAATGGAGAGATGGACTATGGCAAAGGTTTACTATAACGGGGATGTAAATGAACAGGCACTTCAAGGGAAAAAAATCGCAGTAATCGGATACGGCTCTCAAGGTCATGCACATGCGCTGAATTTGAAAGAAAGCGGACTTGATGTTGTTGTCGGTGTCAGAAAAGGCGGTTCTTTTGAAAAAGCAAAACAGGATGGACATCAGGTTTATACAGTGAAGGAAGCAGCTGAAGCGGCAGATGTCATCATGGTACTATTGCCGGATGAACAGCAGGCGAAAGTATATGAGCATGAGATTAAAGACGCACTTGAGCCAGGGAAATCATTGGTTTTTGCCCACGGATTCAACATCCATTTTCATCAGATCGTACCGCCCGAATTTGTTGACGTTTTCCTTGTTGCTCCGAAAGGGCCGGGACATCTTGTGCGGAGAACGTATACAGAAGGAGCCGGAGTTCCAGCGCTGTTTGCCATCCAGCAGGATGTTTCCGGAAAAGCTCGTGATACAGCCCTGGCTTATGCAAAAGGAATCGGTGCCGGCCGTGCAGGAGTTCTTGAAACAACGTTTAAGGAAGAAACGGAGACTGATTTGTTTGGAGAACAGGCAGTATTGTGCGGCGGTTTGACTTCCCTTGTAAAAGCTGGATTTGAAACACTTGTAGAAGCAGGATATCAACCTGAATTAGCTTACTTTGAGTGTATGCATGAGCTGAAATTGATCGTGGACCTCATGTATGAAGGCGGTTTGGAAGGAATGAGATACTCTGTTTCTGACACAGCGCAATGGGGCGATTTTGTTTCAGGGCCAAGAGTCGTGGATGCCAAAGTAAAAGAATCCATGAAAGCGGTGCTTGAAGACATTCAGTCCGGAAGATTCGCGAAGGAATGGATTGTTGAAAACCAGGTGAACCGTCCTCAATTTAACGCCATCAATAAGCGCGAAAACGAACATCAAATTGAAAAAGTGGGAAGAGAACTTAGAAGCATGATGCCGTTCGTCAAGCCAAAAGCAAAAGAGGCGGTGACCGCTGGTGCGGAAAATTAATGTATTTGACACAACCTTAAGAGATGGCGAACAGTCAGCCGGCGTCAATTTGACGTTCGGAGAGAAGCTTGAAATTGCAAGACAGCTTGAAAGATTGGGTGTGGATATTATGGAGGCGGGCTTTCCGGCCTCCTCCAAATCGGAGATGAAGAGTGTCAGAGAGATTGCCCGTACAATCCGCAGCTGCTCCGTTACAGGACTTGCCAGATCTGTGAAAGGAGATATTGACACCGCGTGGGAAGCGCTGAAGGACGGGGCAGATCCAAGATTGCATGTCTTCCTGGCAACCTCCCCAATTCATAGGGAATACAAGCTGAAAAAATCGAAGGAGCAGGTCATCGAAGCAGCAGTTGAGGCCGTCAAATACGCGAAAACGTTTTTCCCGATTGTTCAGTGGTCAGCGGAAGATGCATGCAGAACGGAGATTGATTTTTTAAGCGAGATTGTTGCTGAAGTGATTAAAGCGGGAGCAGATGTTGTAAACATCCCGGATACAGTCGGCTATATTCATCCAAAAGAGTACGGTGAAATTTTCTCTTATTTAAAAGGAAATGTAGATGGTATCGATCAGGTCATTCTCTCTGCTCATTGCCACAACGATCTTGGAATGGCCGTCGCTAATTCCCTATCCGCCATCGAACATGGCGCCAGCCAAATAGAGGGGACCATTAATGGAATTGGAGAACGGGCAGGAAATGCGGCCCTGGAAGAAATTGCGGTAGCTTTAAAGATTAGAGGAGATCATTACCAATCTTATTTTGATTTGAAGCTGGATGAAATCAAGCGGACAAGTGACATTGTGAGCAAATTGACCGGAATGGCCGTTCCGGGCAACAAAGCGGTTGTCGGAAAGAATGCATTTGCCCACGAATCCGGAATTCATCAAGATGGAGTGCTGAAAGAAAAAACGACATATGAAATTATTTCTCCGGAAATGGTCGGCGTATCCTCTAATTCACTTGTTTTAGGAAAACACTCCGGAAGGCATGCATTTGGTGCAAGAATGAAGGAACTGGGCTTTACATTAGAGGAAAAAGAATTGAAAAGAGCCTTTGACCGATTTAAAGACTGGTCGGAGAAAAAGAAGGAATTCACGGACGCCGATCTCATTTCAATTTTAATGGAAGAAAAAGCAGCAAACGGAGCTTGCGGCTATGAATTGATGACACTCCAGGTACAGTTCGGAACCTCCAATATTACGACAGCTGCGGTAACGCTCAGAGACCGGAACAAGGCCGTCATTCAGGAAGCCGCTACTGGAGCAGGAAGTGTAGAGGCGATATATAATACGCTGGAACGCTGTATCGGAGCAACGGTCCATTTGAAGGACTACCGCATTCAATCAAACAGCAGCGGAAGAGACGCGCTTGCAGAGGTTTATGTGAAAGTGGAATTTAAGGGAATTGAAACGAGCGGACGCGGAATGGCGCAGGATGTCCTTGAAGCGTCAGCAAGGGCTTATGTAAATGCAGTGAACCGCGTGCTTCTGTTCAGTCAGGAAGAGCAGGAAGCCATTCAGATGCCAGTCTAAACGAAATGGGGGATGAATCATGAAGAAAACAATCGCAATGCTGCCGGGAGATGGAATTGGAAAAGAAGTGATGCAGGGTGCACAGGAAGTCTTGTCCGTCATTGCCGAACAGTTTGGCCATGAATTTATCTTTACATCCGGATTAATTGGCGGTTCCGCCATTGATCAGCGGGGAGGTCCGCTTCCTGCTGAAACCCTGGAGCTTTGCAGAAACGCAGACGCCATTATGCTTGGTGCTGTAGGAGGGCCGAAATGGGACCGGGAGCCTGCCGATAACAGACCGGAGAGAGGCTTGCTTGCACTCCGCAAAGAACTTGGCCTTTATGCCAATATCCGGCCTGTAAAAGCATATGAATGTCTAACCGATCACAGCCCTTTTAAAAAATCAGTGCTTAATGGAGTGGATTTCGTTATTGTCCGGGAGCTAACCGGCGGTTTGTATTTCGGAAAACCGAGTGAACGTTCCGGCAAGGGTGGCGAAGAATCGGCGGTGGATACTCTTTTTTACACGAAGGAAGAAGTCAGACGGATTTTAGCAGCTGCATTTGAAATGGCAGCCGGCCGGAGGAAAAAGGTTACGTCCGTTGATAAGGCCAATGTGCTGGAATCGAGCAGAATGTGGAGAGAAACCGCTGAAGAAGTGAAGGCGGACTACCCGGATGTGGAGCTTGAGCATATGCTTGTAGACAATGCTGCCATGCAGCTCATTAAAAATCCTTCTCAATTTGATGTTCTGGTGACAGAAAATATGTTTGGCGATATTTTAAGCGACGAGGCTTCCGTATTAACGGGATCGCTGGGAATGCTTCCCTCTTCAAGTTTATCCCTGAACGGCCTTCATTTGTATGAACCGGTACACGGATCCGCTCCTGATATAGCCGGAAAGAATAAAGCCAATCCGCTTGCGATGATCTTATCCGCTGCCATGATGCTTCGCACTTCCTTCGGTATGGAGGAAGAAGCGAAAGCGGTTGAACGCGCCGTCCAGCATGTTCTGGATGCGGGGAAACGAACAGGAGATCTGGCGTTTAAAAACGATCATCCGCTTACTACAGCTGAAATGATCGATGAAATTAAAGAAGGATTGGCCGATGATAATGCCATTCTTCATATCATGGAAGCTTACGCTTAAAAGCTGATAAAGGAGGAGGAGAAACATGAAACGAAGAACGCTATTTGAAAAATTGTGGGATCAGCATGTTGTCTATAATGAAGAGGGGAAACCGGATCTTCTCTACATTGACCTGCATCTCATTCATGAAGTAACCTCTCCGCAGGCATTCGAAGGACTTAGGACTAAAAACAGGAAGGTTAGAAGACCGGATCTGACCTTCGCTACGATGGATCATAATATCCCTACCGTAAATCGGACAGTCATTAAAGATGAAACAGCCAGAAATCAAATTAGTGCACTGGAAAGGAATTGCCGGGAGTTCGAAGTGGAACTTGCCGACATGGGAAGCGAGGATCAGGGGATTGTTCATGTGATTGGGCCTGAGCTTGGATTGACCCTTCCTGGGAAAACAATTGTATGCGGAGACAGTCACACTTCAACACACGGTGCATTTGGCGCCCTCGCATTTGGAATTGGCACGAGTGAAGTGGAGCACGTTTTTGCTACTCAAACACTTTGGCAGCAAAAGCCAAAAACCCTCCAAATCCAGATTGACGGGGAACTGGGAGAAGGGGTTACGGCAAAAGACGTGATCCTTTATATCATCGGGCAATACGGAGTGCGCTTCGGAACGGGCTATGTCATTGAATATAGCGGAAGTGTCATCCGGAGTCTTTCAATGGATGAACGAATGACCATTTGCAACATGTCCATTGAAGCAGGTGCGAGAGCCGGATTGATTGCACCGGATGAGACGACTTTCTCCTATATAAAGGGGAGAAAGTATGCGCCTAAAGGCGAAGCGTTTGAACGGGCAGTCGAGCAATGGAAACAGCTTGCTTCAGATGAGGGAGCTGTCTATGATAAAACAGCCCTAATTCGCGGAGAAGATATCGGTCCGATGATCACATGGGGTACGAACCCGGGAATGGCTTTATCTGTTGACAAGCGTATTCCGGTGCTTGATTCCTATTTAACTAAAGAAGAGAAGCGGGAAGCAGAGCGCGCCTATTTTTATATGGATCTCACTCCTGGCCAGCCGCTTGAGAACCTGCCTGTTCAGCACGTTTTTATTGGGTCATGTACGAACTCGCGTATTCACGATCTTAGGGAAGCTGCAGCTTTCGTACAAGGGAAAAAGGTAGCCTCAACTGTAAGGGCGATGGTTGTCCCGGGCTCAGAAGCGGTAAAGCGCAAGGCGGAAGAAGAGGGGCTTGATGCCATATTCACCGCAGCAGGCTTCGAATGGAGGCATTCAGGCTGCAGCATGTGCTTAAGTATGAATGATGATGCTGTTCCGGAAGGCGAGCGCTGTGCATCCACGTCCAACAGAAATTTTGAAGGACGCCAGGGAAAAGGGTCCCGCACCCACTTAGTGAGTCCGATAATGGCCGCTGCGGCAGCGATTTACGGGCGGTTCGTAGACATACGAAAATCACCGGACAAGGAGGGGGATTTCCATGCTTCAGCCGTTTCTTCTTCATAAAGGAAAGGTAGCAGTTCTCGATCGGGACAATGTCGATACCGATCAAATTATTCCGAAACAGTTTCTAAAACGGATTGAAAAAACGGGCTATGGAAGGTTTGCTTTCTACGATTGGCGCTATAAAGGGGATTATGAGCCAAATCCTGATTTTGAATTAAACAGGCCTGAATTTGCGGGAGCGACGATTTTGGCTGCCGGAGAAAATTTTGGGTGCGGATCCTCGAGGGAGCACGCGCCATGGGCTTTGGGCGATTACGGATTCAAAGTCATAATTGCCCCGTCCTTTGCAGATATTTTCCATCAGAACTGCCTGAAAAACGGCATTCTTCCTATTAGCCTGGAAAAAGAGAAAGTTACGGAGTTTATGGAGAAAGCAAATGACGGAGGAGTGGAGCTCACTGTTAATTTAGCCGATCAGACTATTTGGGCAGATACAGGATTGGCAGCCGCCTTTGATATAGACCCGCACTGGAAGGATATGCTTATGAATGGAAGAGACGAAATCGCTTATACACTCATCCATGAGGACAGCATCCGCCAATTTGAAGAAAGCCGGCGTGTATAAAAGAAGGAAGGTGCAAAGCGGGTGTCGCTTTGCACCTTTTTTGCTGTTCCGGAGTGGATCTTCGTCCAGCGAAGTCCCTCATCCTGCGGGGCCAAGCAGGGTGAGGGTCAATTCTGCGCCTCGACAGGACGCCGCGCACGTTTTTGTTCCTTGCTGCAGGCGCTCCGCCTTGCTGCTTGTGTTCCGTTCACCACATTGGTAAACTTGTAACAAAAATGAACGCGGAGTTGGTCTGATTCATGAGTGAAGACAAAAAATCAAAGATCATTCCATTTCCAAACCTTAAGGAGCGACTCGTCGACAAAGGGATGGAAGCTTTGAAAAAGAAACAGTTCCAGGACGCGCTGGAATTTTTCTCGGAAGCAAGAAATATGGATGAAGATCAGGCTGAAATACAGCTCGGAATTGCTTTGTGCCTTATGGAAATGGGCGAGCTGCAGGAAGCAAGCAAAGTTTGCAAGAAAATGCTAAATGAAGACATTGGTCATTACTTTACTGTGCTGCAGGTGTATTTGACCATTCTTATTCAGCTGAGGGAATATAATGAAGTCCAATCGACTATTGAAGCCGTTCTGGAAGAGAATCAGCTTCCTGCGGAGAGTGCAGAGCAATTTTACAGATTGCTTGATTTCAGCCGCCGAATGAGCGGCACTGAGCAGGAAGCCGGCTTGGAAGAGGAGGAGTCTTTCAGCTACGAGCCTGATGATTGGACAGAATCAGAAAAGTTTATGGCAGATCCTTCGAGGCAGATTGATTATATCCAATCGATCCGCGACCGGAATGTCGCGAAGCATATGCCTACACTGCGGTCTCTTTTAAGACATACTCATGCCCATCCGGTCATCAAGACGATGATTCTGCAGGTGCTAATGGAGCATGAAGTGGAAAAAAGCGTAACGGTTGAGAAGTTTGAGGATGTGCTGACTGTGGTACCAGCCTCTTTATCGGATCTTTCGGATACACCATTTGCCAAAAAGGTACTAATTTTGCTTGATGATCAACTTGGAGCTGAAAACCCGGCTCTATTTGAAGCAGTAAAAGAACTGTGGATCCGTCATTTGTTTGTCATGTTTCCTTTCCTGCCTAAGCCTGCTGATGCTTCACTTTGGGCTGCAGCTCTTCATAAAGCAGGATATGAAATGCATGGGATCGATATTGAAGAGGAAGAAATCGGGGCCTTATATAAAATACCTTCTTTTCAGCTTGCAGATGCATGCAGCAGGATCTTTCAAATTGAAAAAATGTCATACCTGGATCAGGGACCTCTCTAATAGCAGAAAAATATTGGAATAGGTTGAAACAACGTCATTCTGTGTTATAATGAAATGGTTTCATATCGTGATGGGGAGCGGAAAACGCTCGATTTACATAATGCAGCTGATGTTGCTGCTGATTTAATGAATCATGAAACTAACCACATACTATAGATTTTTGGAGGGAAACGCATGTCTGCTAAATGGGAAAAACTTGAAGGTAATCAAGGGATTTTGACTGTTGAAGTGGATGCTGAAACTTTCGACAACGCTTTGGACGAAGCATTTAAAAAAGTCGTACAGCAAGTATCCATTCCTGGCTTCCGCAAAGGGAAAGTTCCGCGCAGCCTGTTTGAACAGCGTTTTGGAGTAGAATCATTGTATCAGGACGCACTCGATATTCTTCTTCCGGTTGAATACGGAAAAGCAATTGACGAGACTGCGATCGAACCAATTGACCGCCCTGAAATCGACATCGATTCCATGGGTAAAGGCGAAACTCTTACTTTTACAGCAAAAGTAACAGTAAAGCCTGAAGTGAAACTTGGGGATTATAAAGGCCTTGAAGTTGACAAGGACGATGCTGAAGTAACAGACGAAGATGTAGATCAGGAATTGAAACAGCTTCAGGAGCGCCAAGCTGAACTTGTTGTGAAAGAAGAAGGCAAGATCGAAGATGGAGACACAGTTGTTATGGACTTTGAAGGCTTCGTAGATGGTGAAGCATTTGAAGGCGGACAAGCGGACAACTATTCTCTTGAAATTGGATCTGGTTCTTTCATTCCAGGTTTTGAAGAGCAGCTTGTAGGACTTGAAACGGGTGCTGAGAAAGATGTGGAAGTAACATTCCCAGAAGAGTACCACGCTGAAGACCTTGCTGGAAAAGCTGCAACATTCAAAGTGAAAATTCATGAAATCAAAGCGAAAGAGCTTCCTGAGCTTGATGATGAATTCGCTAAAGATGTTGATGAAGAAGTAGAAACGCTTGAAGCGCTTAAAGCAAAAACAAAAGAGCGCCTTCAGGAAACACGCAAAACTGAAGCTGAAAACAAGCTGCGCGACGCACTTGTAGAAAAAGCTGCTGAAAATGCAGAAGTGGAAATTCCACAGGTTATGATTGACAGCGAAGTAGAGCGCATGATGAAAGAATTCGAACAGCGCCTTCAAATGCAAGGCATGAACCTTGAACTGTACTTCCAATTCTCAGGTCAGGATGAAGAAGCACTTAAACAGCAAATGAACGAAGATGCTGCGAAGCGTGTGAAATTCAACCTTACTCTTGAAGCGGTAGCTTCAGCTGAAAGCCTTGAAGTAACGGATGCTGAAGTGGAAGAAGAGCTTTCTAAAATGGCTGAAATGTACAACATGCCGGTAGACAGCATCAAACAGGCACTTGGTTCTACCGATGCAGTGAAAGAGGATCTGAAAATCCGCAAAGCGATCGATTTCCTAGTGGAAAACAGCAAAAACGCTGCATAATATAAAATAGCTGACAGGGCGCGACTTGATCGTGCCCTGTTTTCTAAACAAAAGCTTTTGCAGAAAATGGCGACACATACATAGAAGCAGGATCATTCCTAATTAAATGAAAACATGCTAAAATACATATACATACATCAATACATATCCCTCTCAGGGAACTCCGTGATTTACCTGCCGCATAAGTATGCAAAAGATGTTTTTTCTTCAAAAATTAGGGTAGGATATAGGAAAGCATACATAGCAGCAATTGATCTTCAAACATCTTAATATCCATCACCGCAGTGTTTATGTTAAAATGCAGTACATACTTGATTTACTTGCGATTCCTATACCTGATCGGAGAACAGCCCTCACGGATTATCTCTGTAAATGTACCATTTGTATTCGCTGATGGACGGGGTTTTGATCGTATGAAGAGATAAAGAATAAGGGGTGAAACAATGTTTAAATTTAATGATGAAAAAGGACAGCTTAAATGTTCATTCTGCGGAAAAACACAGGATCAAGTTCGCAAGCTTGTAGCTGGACCGGGTGTTTATATATGTGACGAATGCATCGAGCTCTGCACTGAAATCGTTGAAGAAGAGCTTGGTACAGAAGAAGAAGTTGAGTTTAAAGATGTTCCAAAACCTGCAGAAATCAGAGAAATTCTTGATGAGTATGTAATCGGACAGGATGCAGCGAAGAAATCATTGGCTGTAGCTGTATATAATCACTACAAACGGATTAATTCAAGCAGCAAAATTGATGATGTAGAGCTTTCAAAAAGTAACATTGCGATGATCGGACCTACTGGAAGCGGTAAAACCCTTCTTGCTCAAACATTAGCCAGAATTCTAAATGTGCCATTTGCCATTGCGGATGCAACTTCTCTTACAGAGGCTGGTTATGTTGGGGAAGACGTAGAAAATATTCTGCTCAAGCTGATTCAGGCAGCAGATTACGATGTAGAAAAAGCTGAAAAAGGCATTATCTATATTGATGAAATTGACAAAGTAGCCCGTAAATCTGAAAATCCATCGATTACTCGCGATGTTTCAGGTGAAGGTGTGCAGCAGGCTTTGCTGAAAATTCTTGAAGGAACGGTTGCAAGTGTACCACCTCAGGGAGGACGCAAACATCCGCATCAGGAGTTTATCCAGATTGATACAACAAACATTCTCTTTATTTGCGGAGGAGCGTTTGATGGAATTGAACAAATTATTAAACGCCGTCTAGGCAAAAAAGTAATCGGCTTCGGATCAGACAATACGAAAGAAGAGCTTGATCAAAAAATGCTTCTTTCTAAAGTTCTTCCAGAAGATTTGCTTAAATTCGGTTTAATTCCAGAATTCATCGGCCGTCTTCCGGTTATTTCAAGCCTGGAGCCGCTGGATGAGGATGCTCTGGTTGAAATCCTCACTAAGCCTAAGAATGCCCTTGTTAAGCAATATCAAAAGATGCTTGATCTTGATGGAGTAGAGCTTGAATTTGAAGATGAAGCGCTGCTTGAAATTTCCAAGAAAGCAATTGAACGCAAGACTGGAGCCCGCGGTTTGAGATCCATTATTGAAGGACTCATGCTGGATGTTATGTTTGAACTTCCATCCCGTGATGATATCGAAAAATGTGTAATCACTGGAGCGACAGTTTCTGATCAAGTTCCGCCAAAGCTTGTTGCAAATGATGGAACAGTGATTGAAAAAGATAAAAAGACTTCAGCTTAATGATTGGTGAAAAAAGTCCGGGATCCCCCGGGCTTTTTTGCGTTTCTCAAACCTCCTTTCCTGCTCGCGTTCTTCTTTAAGCTGGGGCTTCATCCATATGAAATTGTTCGCCCTAAAACTCTTAATTTCCCTCCTTAAATCTTTACGCTTTGGGTTTATTCCTTCGCACAGGGGGAGATACTATGGGGAGCAAGAAGCAGCAACATGGCTAAGAGAGGAAGACTCTTTTACATAGAAAAAAGAAGCGGCAGGAGGGACCAATATGAGTTGGACAAGCATCGCACTGTTCGTGCAATTGTTTTTCGGCATTATCATCGGCCTGTATTTTTGGAATTTGCTAAAAAGCCAGAGGACTCAAAAGGTTTCCATAGACAGGGAATCAAAAAAGGAAATGGAACAGCTTAGAAAGATGAGATCGATCCGGTTAAGCGAGCCGCTATCAGAAAGAGTACGTCCGAAGACTTTCAGAGACATTGTTGGACAGGAGGATGGCATTCGATCCTTAAGTGCAGCGTTATGCGGGCCCAATCCTCAGCATGTCATTATTTATGGGCCGCCGGGAGTCGGGAAAACGGCAGCAGCAAGACTCGTATTAGAGGAAGCAAAACGAAATGGAAAATCTCCCTTCAGGCCTTCTGCTGTATTTGTTGAATTGGATGCGACGACAGCGAGATTTGATGAACGCGGAATTGCCGATCCGCTAATCGGTTCTGTTCATGACCCGATTTATCAAGGAGCAGGGGCGATGGGGCAGGCAGGAATTCCCCAGCCAAAGCAAGGAGCGGTTACACATGCTCACGGCGGTGTCTTGTTTATTGATGAGATCGGGGAGCTTCATCCTATCCAAATGAACAAGATGCTTAAAGTTTTGGAAGATCGAAAAGTCTTTTTGGAGAGCGCGTATTACAGCGAAGAAAATTCGAACATCCCGACGCATATCCATGATATTTTCCAAAACGGTCTGCCGGCTGATTTCCGTTTAATCGGAGCGACCACGAGAACTCCGAATGAAATCCCTCCTGCCATCAGGTCCCGGTGTGTGGAAGTGTTCTTCCGGGAGTTAGATCAAGCAGAGCTGTCGATTGTAGCCAATAAAGCAGCGGTTAAAATCGGAATGAACGTATCGACAAAAGGAATTGAATTAATGACCTCTTATGCAAGAAATGGACGGGAAATCGTGAACATGATGCAGATTGTGGCAGGCATGGCGATGAATGAGGACCGGGGTGAGGTGACCTTAAAGGATATTGAGTGGGTCATTCATTCCAGTCAAATGTCACCGCGGTTTGATCGGAAAATCGGGCTTGAAGCAAAGGTTGGTCTAGTAAACGGACTTGCGGTACATGGCCCTAATACAGGCTCTCTTTTAGAAATTGAAGTAATGGTCCTTCCTGCAAAAGATAAAGGCAGCATTAACATTACCGGCATTGTGGAAGAAGAAAGCATTGGTGACCGGGGGAAATCGATCCGGAGAAAAAGTATGGCAAAAGGCTCGGTGGAAAATGTGATCACCGTCCTCAAGTCTATGGGTGTCGACGCGGAGAGCTTTGAAATTCATGTGAACTTTCCGGGAGGCGTTCCGATTGACGGACCTTCAGCCGGAATCGCCATGGCGGCAGGGATTTTTTCGGCGATTCATAAAATCCCTATTGATCATAAGATTGCCATGACAGGCGAAATCAGTATTCATGGCCACGTGAAGCCAATCGGCGGTGTGGTGCCTAAAATAAAAGCAGCAAAGCTTGCAGGTGCAAAACGAGTCATTATTCCTGCGGAAAACAGTCAGTCCATATTGGAGGACATTCCCGGAATTACAATCATCCCGGTATCAAATTTCCAGGAAGTCCTGGATCATGCCCTGCTTGATCCGCCTGCTGAATTTTTACTGAATGAGAAAAAATCAGTTTGAGTTGGCATATAGTAGAGAGCGGTGAACCTCCAGGCAGCCTGGAGGTTTTCCTTTGCATAAAGAAGGCAAATGCATCCGATGGGCAAAAATTAAACATCCAAATAGACACCCTATAAAGAATAAGTTAGAATTAGACAAGAACTCGCACATACTCTATCAAGAAAGAGACGGAGGTGCATAGGTATGGCGAATAATGAGGCAACCATTCCTTTGCTTCCATTAAGAGGGCTATTGGTCTACCCAACCATGGTTCTTCACTTGGATGTTGGCAGGGATAAATCAGTTCAGGCATTGGAAACGGCCATGATGGACGATCACATGATATTTTTAGCTACACAAAAGGACATTTCTATAGATGAACCTGCAGAGGACGATGTATACCGTGTAGGAACATTTACGAAAATAAAGCAGATGCTCAAGCTTCCAAACGGAACGATCCGTGTACTCGTAGAAGGCTTGGAAAGAGGAGAAATCCGATCTTTCCAGGAAGAAAACGATACGCTCATGGTTACGATTGAGACGCTTTCGGATTCATCGAAAAAAGACGTGGAAAGCGAAGCGCTCATGAGAACGCTCCTTGAATACTTTGAGCAGTACATAAAGCTCTCCAAAAAGGTATCCGCGGAGACCTTTGCTTCTGTTGCAGACATAGATGAACCCGGACGCGTTGCGGATCTTGTTGCTTCCCATTTGCCGCTGAAGCTTAAGGAAAAACAGGAAGTCCTGGAGACCGTGGATATAAAAGACCGCTTGCACAAAGTAATCAGCATGATAAACAACGAAAAAGAAGTGCTCAACCTTGAAAAGAAAATCGGCCAGCGAGTTAAACGCTCAATGGAACGGACTCAAAAGGAATACTACCTTCGCGAGCAAATGAAAGCCATCCAAAAGGAGCTTGGAGATAAAGAAGGCAAAACAGGGGAAATCTCTCTGCTTTCAGAAAAGATCGAACAGGCTGGCATGCCAGAGGAGATAAAGGCTGCAGCGCTGAAGGAACTCGACAGATATGAGAAGGTTCCATCCAGCTCGGCAGAGAGCGCCGTCATCCGCAATTATATTGACTGGCTGCTTTCTCTCCCTTGGACAAATGCAACAGAGGATCGGCTTGATTTAAGACTTGCCGAAAAAATCCTGAATGATGACCACCACGGTTTGGAGAAAGTGAAGGAGCGGGTTCTGGAGTATTTAGCTGTTCAAAAGCTGACGAACTCCCTTAAAGGACCGATCCTTTGTCTTGCCGGACCTCCCGGAGTCGGTAAAACATCACTTGCCCGCTCCATTGCAAAATCGCTGAACCGGAACTTCGTGAGAATTTCTCTTGGCGGTGTCAGAGATGAATCTGAAATTCGCGGCCATCGCCGGACCTATGTAGGAGCAATGCCGGGCCGTATCATTCAAGGAATGAAAAAAGCCGGAAGCATCAATCCGGTCTTCCTGCTGGATGAAATCGATAAGATGTCCAGTGATTTCAGAGGGGATCCTTCTTCAGCATTGCTTGAAGTCCTGGATCCGGAACAAAACCATAACTTCAGTGACCATTATATAGAAGAAACCTATGACCTTTCGAAGGTGATGTTTGTCGCTACAGCCAATAATCTTGCAACTATTCCGGGTCCGCTGCGCGACCGGATGGAGATCATAACGATTGCGGGATATACGGAGCTTGAAAAGATCCATATTGCCAAGGACCACCTAATGCCGAAGCAGCTCGAAGCTCATGGACTGAAGAAGGCCAATCTTCAGGTGAAAGAGCCAGCCTTGCAGAATATAGTGCGGTATTATACAAGAGAAGCGGGAGTGCGCGGAATGGAGCGCCAGCTTGCAGCTATTTGCCGTAAAGCAGCCAAAAAGATTGTGTCTGAAGAAAAGAAAAAAATTATTGTTTCGGACAAAAATCTTCAAGATTACCTTGGAAAACAGATATTCCGCTATGGTCAGGCGGAAATCGAGGATCAAATAGGAGTTGCCACCGGCCTCGCATATACAACCGTTGGAGGCGATACCCTATCAATCGAAGTATCCTTGTCCCCTGGGAAAGGAAAGCTGATTCTAACCGGCAAACTGGGTGACGTGATGAAAGAATCCGCTCAGGCGGCCTTCAGTTTTATCCGTTCCCGGGCAGAGAAATTGGATATCGATCCTGATTTCCATGAAAAGAATGATATCCATATTCACGTTCCAGAAGGAGCTGTCCCAAAAGATGGGCCTTCAGCTGGTATTACGATGGCGACTGCTCTTATCTCCGCTCTTACAGGAAGACCTGTGAGGAAAGAGGTAGGAATGACAGGAGAGATCACCTTGAGAGGCCGTGTGCTTCCAATCGGCGGTTTGAAGGAAAAATCCCTGTCAGCCCACAGGGCCGGGTTGAAAAAAAAAATTTTGCCTAGAGAAAACGAAAAAGACCTGGAAGATATACCGGAAAGCATTCGCAATGATCTGACGTTTGTTCTAGTGTCCGACATTGAAGAAGTGCTTAAGCATGCATTGACTGGAGAACCGAAATGAAAGTAACCTCATCAGAAATTGTAATAAGTGCTGTAAAACCAGAGCAATACCCAGACGCAGGCCTTCCCGAAATTGCGCTTGCAGGCAGATCGAATGTTGGAAAATCCTCCTTCATCAACAAACTGCTGAACCGTAAAAATTTGGCCAGGACCTCTTCAAAACCGGGGAAGACGCAAACGCTGAACTTCTATATTATTAATGAAGTCCTCCATTTTGTGGACGTACCCGGATACGGATTTGCGAAAGTATCCAAGAGCGAGCGGGATGCATGGGGAAGAATGATTGAAACGTATTTAACGAACAGGGAAGAATTAAAAGCTGTCGTTCTCATTATTGATGTCCGTCATAAACCGACGAAAGATGATATCATGATGTACAATTTCCTTAAACACTATGGGATTCCTGTGATTGTTGTCGCAACCAAAGCGGATAAAATTCCGAAAACGAAGTGGCAAAAGCACGTGAAAATTGTAGAAGAGGAACTTGAGCTTGCTGAAGAAGATTCCATCGTTCTCTTCTCCGCTGAAACAGCCAAAGGCAAGGAAGAGGCATGGGGAGCCATTAAGAGGCTGACTGGAGTAAAATAAAGAAGAGATTGTCCATAAATTAGTCTGGTTTTGGCTGATTTCCGCTGCAGATTGCTTGCTTTCCGCGGGGCGGGCGGTGAGCCTCCTCGGCGCAAACGCCTGCGGGGTCTCACCTGTCCCGCTGCTCCCGCAGGAGTCGCGCATCTTCCGCTCCAATCAGCCTAACCATAGTTGTTCTAAATACCTATTATTAAAACAGAACCCCCGGAATGCAACAGCATCCCGGGGGTTTCGATTTCAATCCTTTTCCTCTCAGCAGAACTTTTTAGCCAGCCCCTCTTTTTGATTGCTTATTTCACCAATCATTGTAAAAAAGCTTTTCCTTTTAAGGAATATTTTCTTATTTTTTCCTGAATAATAAGAATAGCCCTGCTGCTAAAAACAGGAAAGGCCAAAATTTTTCGGCATAGCCAATTCCCTGTTGAAGCTGGCTGAAGGTATCCGCTATCTGCTGGAAATAATGGATAAACAGTCCTGCAAGAAGAACGACAGCTCCTGAAGCATATCCGCTTTTGGCTTTAATAGAAGCGAGAAGCAAGGATGCTCCTACTATGATGGTGATTCCGGCTGGATGATTAGGCCACGCTGGATTTTTTCCTGACATCAGAAAATGAATGCCCAGTCCTGTCATAATCAATCCTGTTACCAGATATGTATCATCTTTTCCAGCCAAGCTGGTTAGAAGAAAAACGGCTCCAAACAGCAGGATCAGGGTCTGCCAGCTGTTTTGTTCCGGAAAGAGCACAATGTTCAGCTTTTGCAGCAGAAAATAGGCTCCGATCATGATTAAAAAGTAGGCTGGGAATGCTGGTCGCTGTTTCATGGGTCACCTCAATTAATGGATTCTCTCTTGAAAGAAAGCGCTTTTTTTGGTAATGTACATGGTGGAATACATACGTTGATTGAATTTCTGTTTCATACTCTGTTCACATTTTAACAGAAGCACACTTTTCTATCATGTTATAATATAAAATAGAGAAGAAGTAAATGATTAGACAAAGAATTATTTTTACTTTAGAATAATTATTGTTATTTAAGTGCTAGAAATGATAGGGGGGTATTGAAGAAAGTGCATATTTTAGTTGTAGGCTTAAATCATAAGACTGCCCCTGTTGATATACGTGAAAAGCTCAGTTTTGATCCCGCTGAACTTGGGTCAGCCATGAAAAAACTAAAAACGCAGAAGAGCGTTCTTGAAAATATTATTGTTTCTACGTGCAACCGCACAGAGATTTATGCGGTAGTCGACCAGCTTCATACCGGCAGATATTATCTTAAGGCATTTTTAGCCGAGTGGTTTGCACTTGAAATGGAGCAGTTCGCTCCGTTCCTGACTTTTTACGAGAATGATGGGGCTGTTGACCATCTTTTCCGCGTTTCATGCGGTCTTGATTCAATGATTGTAGGAGAAACTCAAATTTTGGGACAGGTGCGGTCAAGCTTTCTGGACGGACAGGAACTGCAGACGACAGGTACTGTTTTTAACTATCTATTTAAGGAAGCGATAACGCTAGCTAAAAGAGCCCATTCTGAAACCGAGATTGGCAGCCATGCGGTGTCCGTAAGCTACGCAGCTGTTCAGCTTGCGAAGAAGATATTTGGAAGTTTATCCGCAAAGCACGTACTGATTCTCGGTGCAGGCAAAATGAGTGAGCTCGCTGCCCAGAATCTTCACGGAAACGGCGTCAGCGAGGTAACGGTTGTAAACAGGACGTATGAAAAAGCGAAACAGCTGGCAGAAAAATTCAGCGGCAAAGCGAAAAGCTTCTCAGAGCTTAGAGCGGCCCTTGAAGATGCAGACATCGTCATCAGTTCAACAGGTGCAAAGGATTTTGTTGTCACGAAAGAAATGATGGCAGAGGTCGAAAAGCAGCGCAGAGGAAAACCATTATTTATGGTGGACATTGCTGTTCCCAGGGATATTGATCCTGCAATCAATGATTTGGAAAGCATTTTTCTATACGATATTGACGACCTGGAAGGTATAGTAGAGGCTAACATGCAGGAGCGCAGAGCGGCAGCTGAGCGGGTTGGGATTATGATCGAACTGGAAATTGTGCAGTTTAAGCAATGGCTGAACACGCTTGGAGTCGTTCCTGTCATTACGGCGCTCCGCGAGAAAGCTTTGTCGATTCAGTCTGAGACGATGCAGAGCATTGAAAGGAAAATGCCGGACCTGTCAGAGCGGGACATTAAGCTCTTAAACAAACATACAAAAAGCATCATAAACCAGCTTCTGCGTGATCCGATTCTAAAGGCGAAAGAGCTTGCAGCCGAACCGGATGGCGACGAGGCACTGGAACTTTTCACAAATATCTTTAATATTAGTGAACAGGTCAAACAGCAAAAAGAAAAAAATAATCAATCTGAGCGCGCTGTCGAATCTCAAACCGTTCAGCACGTTTCCTATCCATCTTACTAGAAAGGATATGGCTAAATGATTGGGTTGGACCTGAACCGCCTTAATGAAGCAGCGGTCATTATATATGCTTGCTGTGTACTTTTCTATTTTATTGATTTTGTTCATACGAACCGGAGGGCGAGCAAAATTGCCTTCTGGTTGCTTTCTATTGTTTGGCTGCTGCAAACAATTTTTTTGTTTTATGAAATGGCCGTATTCGGGACGTTTCCGATCTTAAATATAGTTGAAGGCTTATATTTTTACACGTGGGTGCTCGTGACGCTTTCACTCATTTTAAACTGGCTGCAAAAGGCTGATTTCATTCCCTTTTTCACGAGTGTACTCGGATTCATCATGCTGGCCCTGCATACCTTTGCCTTTTCGCAAAATCAGCCTGGACAGCTATCTGAACAGCTGATTTCAGAACTGTCGATCATTCATATTACCATGGCTATCTTATCGTATGGGGCGTTTTCGCTCAGCTTTGTTTTTTCCATGCTATATTTGCTCCAGTACAGGCTTTTAAAGAAGAAGCAATGGGGGAAAAAGCTCATTCGGATCAATGATCTGTCGACGCTTGATCACATGGCATACATATTGAATGTAACAGGAGTTCCGATGCTGCTGCTCAGCTTAATCCTCGGGTCGATTTGGGCCTTCATCAAGCTGCCGGACTTTCAATGGTATGATCCGAAGGTAACGGGCTCGTTTGGAGTTATTGTTGTTTACAGCATGTATTTGTACATTAAAATCGTTAAGAATCAGCAGGGAAAACCGATTGCATTATGGAATGCGGCAGCTTTCCTTGTTTTGCTCATTAACTTTTTCTTATTTGGAAGTTTGTCCCGTTTTCACGTGTATTCATAGATTTCGGGAATGGAGATTGGGAGGATACACATGAGGAAAATCATTATTGGATCCAGAAAAAGCAAGCTCGCATTAACGCAGACAAATTGGTTTATCCGGAAGCTTCAAGACTTGGGTCTGCCATACGAGTTTGAAGTGAAAGAGATCGTAACAAAAGGTGACCGCATTTTAGATGTGACTTTATCTAAGGTGGGAGGCAAAGGTCTGTTTGTGAAAGAAATTGAACAGGCCATGTTTGATGGAGAGATTGATATGGCCGTCCACAGTATGAAGGATATGCCGGCTGAACTTCCAGCAGGACTGACCATTGGCTGCATGCCCAAGCGTGAAGATGTAAGGGACGCATTGATCTCAAAAGATCACATGAAACTTTCTGAGCTGCCGGAAGGCGCTGTTATCGGTACAAGCAGCCTGAGAAGAAGTGCACAGATTTTATCCATTCGGCCGGATCTTAAGATTAAATGGATCAGAGGAAATATTGATACACGCTTAACAAAGCTTCAAACGGAAGATTACGATGCCATTATTTTAGCCGCAGCCGGGCTTTCCAGAATGGGCTGGAGCGAGGATACGGTTACGGAATACTTAGATCCTTCCGACTGTCTGCCTGCTGTCGGCCAAGGGGCACTGGCAATCGAATGCAGAGAGAGCGATTCGGAGCTGCTCGAAATTCTTTCAAAGGTATCAGATGCTGAAACTGTTGAAACCGTTAACGCAGAAAGAGCTTTTCTGAAAGACATGGAAGGCGGATGCCAGATTCCAATTGCCGGGTATGCGGTTCTTACCGATGATCAGGAAGTACAGCTAACAGGCCTTGTAGCTGATCCAGATGGCAAAATCATTTACCGTGAAACGATGACAGGCGCTATACCGTCAGACCTTGGGAAAAGGCTTGCCCGCAAGCTTGAAGAGCAGGGTGCCAAAGAACTTATTTCCCGGGTAAAGGAGGAACTGGATCCGTCATGAATAAAGAGAAGCCGCTTAGTGGAAAAAAAATCTTGATTACAAGAGAAAAAAACCAGGCGGCTTCTTTTGCGCGTCTCATTGAAGAGAAAGGCGGCTTGCCGTTTGTCATTCCTCTCATTGCTTTTGATGCCGCTGATGATGAGACACAGATTCTGAACGAGCTGAGCAGGCTTCACACGTACCAGTGGATTATTTTTACCAGTGTAAATGGAGTCCGTTTTTTCGATTACTTCATGAAAATGGGAAGATTTCCTTTACCGCAGAATATTCGGATTGGCGCGGTAGGGAAAAAGACAGCCCGCTCTCTTGAAGCAATTGGGATGAAAACCAGCATAGTTCCCAAAGTTTTTTCGGGAGAAATGCTGGCTGAAGAAATGGCACAGACTGCAGCTTCCGGAGACCGCGTTCTTATTATAAGAGGGAGCTTGTCAAATCGGGCAGTCTTTACGAGAATGAAAGAAAAGGGAATCGAAGCTGCCGAGTTAATCCTATATAAAAATCAGTCTGTATCAGGCCATAGCGGGGAACTTTCCCGGCTGCTTGAAACAGGAAATATTGATTACGCCACGTTTACGAGCCCGTCTATCGTGCGCTCTTACATGCAGAGAACGGAAGGACTGAACGCACGGGAGCCGGTATTTGTCTGCATTGGAGACGTGACAGCTGAAACACTGAAAGATTACGGGTATGATGGGCTTATAGCAAGTCCTTTTACCATTGAAGGAATGGTAGAGAGAATCATTGCACATGTACATGAGGAGGAATCTTAAGATGGATTTACAGTTTGCCAGACACCGCAGACTTCGTTCAAGCGAAGGAATGCGGGCGATGATGAGAGAAACATTTCTAAGACCGGAAGATTTCATTTATCCGATTTTTGTCGTAGAGGGAGAGAACAAGCGGAATGCAGTGGCGTCCATGCCGGGTGTTGAACAGGTATCGCTGGATCATCTAAATACAGAAATGCAGGAGCTTGTGGATTTAGGAATCCGCTCCGTGATTGTTTTCGGAGTTCCTGATTATAAGGATGCAGTAGGATCTGAAGCATACCATGATCATGGGATTGTTCAAAAAGCGATCCGTCAAATTAAAGAGAGCTTTCCCGATTTAACAGTTGTAGCGGATACGTGCCTTTGCCAATATACGGACCACGGTCATTGCGGAGTAATTGAAGAGGGGAAAATACTTAATGACCCGTCCCTTGATTTGCTGGCCAGAACAGCGGTCAGCCAGGCTAAAGCGGGTGCTGACATTATTGCCCCTTCCAATATGATGGATGGATTCACAGCAGCAATCCGTAAAGGGCTCGATGAAAATGGCTTCGAAGATGTCCCGGTTATGTCTTATGCCGTTAAATATGCGAGTGCTTTTTACGGTCCTTTCCGCGATGCAGCACACAGTACCCCGCAGTTTGGAGACCGCAAAACGTATCAAATGGATCCGGCTAACCGCTTGGAAGCAATGAGAGAAGCAGAATCCGATGTACGGGAAGGAGCGGACTTCCTGATTGTGAAACCGGCTCTCTCCTATCTTGATATAATGCGCGATGTGAAAAACAGCTTTAATCTCCCGATTGTTGCCTATAATGTAAGCGGTGAGTACTCCATGATTAAAGCAGCGGCTCAAAATGGATGGGTTGACGAAAAAGCGATTGTTCTTGAGAAACTGACAAGCATGAAGCGCGCTGGCGCGGACCTGATTATCACGTATCACGCAAAAGATGCAGCCCGGTGGCTGAAGGAGCAGTAACGATTAGGAAAGGGGCCGGAATACGATGAGAAGCTTTGAAAAATCCAAGCAGGCATTTAAGGAAGCTCAAGGGTTAATGCCGGGCGGTGTAAACAGTCCGGTTCGAGCATTTAAATCAGTGAATTTGGATCCTATTTTTATGGAGCGCGGAAAAGGCTCCAGAATTTACGACATTGACGGCAATGAATACATTGACTACGTCCTGTCATGGGGCCCGCTTATTCATGGACATGCCAATGATCAGGTTGTTGAGTCTTTGAAAAAGGTCGTAGAATCAGGAACGAGCTTTGGAGCCCCTACTCTGGTTGAGAACGAACTGGCTAAGCTCGTTAAAGAACGGGTTCCATCGATTGAAATCGTCCGGATGGTAAGCTCAGGAACGGAAGCAACGATGAGTGCCCTCCGCCTTGCACGCGGCTACACGGGACGCAATAAAATCATTAAATTCGAAGGCTGCTACCACGGACATGGAGACTCCCTCCTTATTAAAGCAGGTTCAGGAGTTGCTACTCTCGGTTTGCCTGACAGCCCGGGAGTCCCTGAAGGGGTAGCGAAAAATACCATTACGGTCCCTTACAATGACCTGGAAAGCATCCGGGCTGCATTTAATGAATTTGGAGATGATATTGCCGGAATCATTGTTGAGCCGGTTGCAGGGAACATGGGCGTTGTGCCTCCTCAGCCCGGGTTCCTTGAAGGACTGAGGGAAGTAACGAATCAATACGGAGCGCTTCTTATTTTTGATGAAGTGATGACCGGCTTCAGAGTCGGCTATAACTGTGCTCAAGGCTATTTCGGAGTAACGCCGGACTTGACTTGCCTTGGAAAAGTAATCGGCGGAGGTCTTCCGGTAGGGGCTTACGGCGGGAAGGCTGAAATTATGGAACAGATCGCTCCGAGCGGCCCGATTTATCAAGCGGGAACACTTTCAGGCAATCCGCTCGCCATGACAGCGGGACTGGAAACACTGAAGCAGCTTACACCGGAAAGCTATCAGGAATTTGCCCGCAAAGCCGATCTTCTTGAAGAAGGGCTGTCGGCAGCAGCTGAAAAGTACGGCATTCTGCACACCATTAATCGAGCCGGATCCATGATTGGGATTTTCTTTACGAATGAGCAGGTCATCAATTATGATAAAGCGAAAACATCAGACTTGGATTTCTTTGCTTCCTACTACAGGGAAATGGCAAACGAAGGAGTCTTCCTTCCTCCTTCCCAATTTGAAGGGCTTTTCTTATCCACTGCTCATACAGATGATGATATAAGCAAAACGATTTCAGCTGCAGAGAAAGCATTCAGCAGGCTGAAGTAATGCAAGAGCTGCCCGGGCTTTGTCCTGGACAGCTTTTTTTGCTTTAAAAGGTCCGATCCACAAGAAGTTCTTTTTTCCTTCCTGCCCTCATAAAGTGAAAGTGTCATGATTCTATGCGTTAGTTTCAAGAAGGGAGGAAAACAGCTTGTCACAGGATGCGGCATTGCGATTTTCTGTAGAAGAGTCTGTTTGGTTTCAAAAAGGACAGGAAGTGTTTGAACTTTTATCGATATCCCTGGATCCGAATATAGCGATTGAAGAGCATGATCAGTATGTTTCCATAAGAGGAGCCCTTCAGCTGACGGGAGAATATCGTGCGGTTCTGAATCCTGAAAATGACGATAAGGAATTTGAGTTTTCAGCAGCGCGCTTCGTTAATGAGGTAAATGTCAGAGAGGACGGCACCCATGAGCTTTTGCACCGGTTTCCAGTCGATATAACGATTCCCAAAAACAGAATTGACAAGATCGAGGAAGTCTATGTATCCATTGACTCGTTTGATTACGATTTGCCTGAAGCGAAATGCTTAAAGCTGTTTGCTGACTTGTCTATAACAGGCATAGACGAGAATCGCAGGGAAGCGGAAGAGGTACAAGCAATTCAGGAAGTTCGAGAAGAGGAAAAGGAACAGCAGTTTGAAGCTCTTTACCGGGATGAAGCTGTTCAGCATGCGGATGAAGAAACGTACGAAGCAGAAGCGAGAACAGAAGCGGAAAAAGAAGAGGCATTTCAGGAGCTTTATGCTTACAGAAGTGAAGAAGAGGCGCTGTTGAATGAAGAGACTGGAAGAGAATATCCTGAAATTGACGTGGAGGTTCGAAAACAGTCCTTTGAGTACCAGGAAATACAGCCATTACATGAGGAACCTGCAGTTAAAGAAGCAATAGCAGATCACCGGTCAGAAGCAAGAGAAAAACAGGGATCCGCCGGTGCACAAAGTGAAAACTCATTATTGCTTACAAAATTGTTCGGCCGTGATGAAGATGAAGAACTAACCAGGCTTAAGATATGCATCGTGCAGCAGGGAGAAACCATTGATTCTATTTGCGAGCGCTATGCTTTATCCGCTCAGCAGTTAATCAGGGTTAACCATCTGGCTGCAGATAAAGATGTTTATGAGGGGCAGACTCTTTACATTCCCCAATACGCCAGCAGCAAGTAAATGTATATAAAAGCTGAGGCTACTCAGCTTTTTTTCATCATCAAATAAATAAGTGGTGAAACCAATGGAGGACTTTCAAGCTATTCTTGACCAGTACCAGGTAAAACTCGAATTTGCGGAACAGCATAGTCCGAGGCTTATTAAAGTGTATTCCCCGCAGGGCACCTTTGCTCTCAAAAAACTGAGAGCTTCAAGATCTGCCGTGTTTGAGGATCGGGTCCGTTCTGTGTATGAAGCCGGCTATACGAATCTTATCCCTATATACCGCAATGTTCATAATCAATTGGTTACCGCAGGCAGACAGGATTATTATTATCTCATGCCCTGGCTCCCGGATTCACAGTCTGATGAACGCAGTGCAAGGCATGATTATCTATTTAAAGAGACCGCAAAGCTGCACAGAAAGACTTTGCAGGAAATCAAATTAAAGGGTGGAGAAGCGGAAGCGAGCTTTGAAGCCACCAAAAAGAGATGGGAAGAGCAGAAAAACGCGTATGAAGCATATGTTGAGAAATGCGAAAAACAGTGGTATCTTTCCCCGTTTGAGCTTCAGGCTGTAACGTATTTTGTTGAAGCTGCACGGGCAACAGATTTTGCAATTGAAAGGCTAGAGGAATGGAACGAAGCCATGAAGGAAAAAGAGACAGCGAGGACTTCATTTATTCATGGAAACTTGTCCGTTCAGCATGTGGTATATGATTCCAGTGAGAAGAGCTATTTAATCAATTTTGAAAAAGCCCGTCGAGCGGCGCCGATGAATGACCTCCTTCAGTTTTATTATAAAACCTTTAATACGTATCCGATTCGCTGCGAAGAATGTGTAGACTGGTTTTACACCTACCAAAAGGATTTCCCTTTTACAAAGGAAGAAATGCCGCTTTTTATCAGCTACCTATCCTATCCCGAGGCACTATACCGGACTGTCCTTGCGCCGGGAAATCAAATGAATAAACCATCTCAGCTGCAGCAAAACAAGGATTTGATTAAGGCATATTGGTATTTTAAAAACAACGAATACTTTGTGATGAGGCTTGTGGATATCGAAAATAAGAAAAAGGCTGAAGCACAGACTGAGGGATGACAGGTCCCTCTTTTTTTATGCTTACAGCCAGCCCATATGAAAAGCTAAAGCGAGGAAAATCAAAGCAGCAAGGAGGAGGACATCAAAGCCGGTGGGGAAAAGAAGAGTCCGTATACCCTGGAAAATAGTGATCGGAATGATAAATTGTACTGCAGTCACCCTCAGCTCTTTAACCCAAGGAGGTACTGTATAGGAATTAAAACGTTTTCGCATTCGTATTCACCTCCCATAATGAGTTATAATCAGTTTATGTACATATGCCCCGGGTGTGCCTGCCTTGAATACAAGTATAAAAATATAAAAAAACGGGGAAGATGTTGACGAAAAAAACATTTTTATAATACTATTATGGGTAGAACATGAAAAGAATATGTTGAAATGCATGGATAGGGAAGAGTACAGGCATACCGCGCCTAAAGAGAGGGAAATCATCTGCTGAAAGATTTCTCAGGATTGCGGGACTGGAAGGTCGCCCTTGAGCAGTTTTCCTGAACGTTTAGTAGGGAAAGCCGGCGCAGGCCGTTAATACGTCTAAGAGCATGGGAGCAGGCTTTATTTTCCCATGAAAAAAGGTGGTACCGCGAAATCAGCTCCTTTCGTCCTTTTGGATGGGAGGAGTTTTTATTTTGTCAATTTTTAGGAGGAACCGGAAATGAATGAAAATCAGCAGCCCAATCTGCCAACAAAATACGATCCAAATGCAGTAGAACAGAACCGCTACCAATTTTGGCTGGACGGAAAATATTTTGAAGCAGAAAACAACCAGGACAAACAGCCTTACACGATTGTAATCCCTCCCCCAAACGTAACTGGAAAGCTCCACCTCGGTCATGCCTGGGATACAACCCTGCAGGATATCCTTACCAGGATGAAGCGCATGCAGGGGTATGACGTGCTGTGGCTTCCGGGAATGGATCATGCCGGCATTGCAACACAGGCAAAAGTGGAAGCAAAGCTCCGTGAAGAGGGAAAATCCCGCTACGACCTTGGACGCGAAGCATTCGTTGAAGAAACGTGGAAATGGAAGGAAGAGTATGCATCTCATATCCGTGAGCAGTGGTCAAAGCTTGGACTCGGGCTGGATTACTCCCGTGAACGCTTTACTCTTGATGAGGGGCTTTCAAAAGCAGTTAGGGAAGTATTTGTCACGCTTTACAACAAAGGACTGATCTACCGCGGTGAGTACATCATTAACTGGGATCCTGCAACGAAAACCGCATTATCGGATATAGAGGTTATTTACAAGGATGTACAAGGTGCGTTTTATCATATGCGCTATCCGCTTACAGATGGATCGGGCCATATTGAGATTGCAACGACCCGGCCGGAAACGATGCTAGGGGATACAGCGGTAGCGGTTCACCCTGAGGACGAGCGCTACAAACACCTGATCGGAAAAATGGTCACCCTGCCGATTACCGGCAGAGAAATTCCAATTGTGGCCGATGACTATGTGGATATGGAGTTTGGGTCTGGAGCGGTTAAAATTACTCCTGCCCACGATCCGAATGATTTTGAAATTGGAAACCGGCATAACCTGCCTCGCATTCTCGTTATGAACGAAGATGGAACGATGAATGATAAAGCAGGCAAATATGAAGGAATGGACCGTTTTGCCTGCCGCAAGCAAATTGTGAAGGATCTGCAGGAGGATGGTGTGCTTTTCAATATCGAAGACCATCCGCACTCAGTTGGACATAGCGAACGAAGCGGTGCTGTAGTTGAGCCTTATCTTTCTACACAGTGGTTTGTAAAAATGCAGCCGCTGGCTGATGCAGCAGTTGATCTTCAATCCTCTGACGAAAAAGTAAATTTTGTTCCTGAGCGGTTTGAAAAAACATATTTGCACTGGATGGAAAACATCCGCGACTGGTGTATTTCAAGACAGCTATGGTGGGGACACCGCATTCCAGCCTGGTATCACAATGAAACGGGTGAGGTTCACGTTGGACATGAGCCGCCATTCAATCCTGAAAACTGGAAGCAGGATGAAGATGTACTCGATACATGGTTCAGCTCCGCACTTTGGCCGTTTTCAACGATGGGGTGGCCTGACACAGAATCCATCGACTATCAGCGCTTCTATCCGACTGATGTTCTCGTAACCGGCTATGATATTATCTTTTTCTGGGTATCACGGATGATTTTCCAGGGTCTCGAGTTTACAGAACAGCGTCCATTTAATGATGTTCTCATTCACGGACTTGTAAGAGATGATCAAGGCCGCAAAATGAGTAAATCTCTCGGTAACGGTGTAGATCCAATGGAAGTGATTGACCAATACGGAGCGGATTCACTGCGGTACTTCCTTGCAACGGGCAGTTCACCCGGGCAGGATTTGCGCTTCAGCTTTGAAAAGGTTGAGTCCACTTGGAACTTTGCCAATAAAATTTGGAATGCCTCCCGTTTTGCATTGATGAACATGGAAGGATTGACGTTCGATCAAATCGACTTAACCGGGGAAAAATCAGTGGCGGATCAATGGATACTAACACGCCTGAACGAAACCATTGAACAAGTGACGAAGCTTGCTGACCGCTATGAATTCGGTGAAGTCGGCCGTGTTCTTTACAACTTTATCTGGGATGACTTCTGCGACTGGTATATTGAAATGGCTAAAATTCCATTGTACGGGGAAGACGAGGCGGCAAAGCATACGACTCGTTCCATTCTTGCATACGTGCTGGATCAGACACTAAGACTCCTTCATCCAATTATGCCGTTTATCACGGAGGAAATCTGGCAGAGTCTTCCACATGAAGGAGAATCCATTACGGTTGCCAAATGGCCTCAAGTAAAACCTGAGCTAAGCAACGAGCAGGCGGCAAGCGATATGAAGCTGCTGATGGAAATTATCCGTTCAGTCCGGAACATCCGTGCGGAAGTGAATACGCCGATGAGCAAAAAAATTCAGCTAAAAATCAAAACAAAACATGAAGAAGCGACACAGCAGCTTGAAAACAACCGCTCCTATCTGGAACGCTTCTGCAACCCAAGCTCGCTTGAAATCGGAACAGATTTGCCTTCCGAGGATAAGGCGATGACAGCAGTAGTTACTGGAGCAGAACTCATTCTTCCGCTTGAAGGCTTGATTAATATGGAAGAAGAAATGAAACGCCTTGAAAAAGAACTGGATAAATGGACGAATGAAGTAGAACGTGTCCAGAAGAAACTGGGTAACGAAGGCTTCGTGAAGAAGGCACCTGAAAAGGTCATTGAAGAAGAACGTGCGAAGGAAAAAGAATACGTCGAAAAACGGGATTCCGTTTTGGCGAGAATTGCAGAATTGAAAGGCTAAAGCTTTTAAGGTGATCATCATCAGGATGGTCACCTGCTTTTTTATCCTAGTGAGGTGATAAGATGCTGAATACATATGAAGAAGCACTGAATTGGATTCACTCCCGTTTAAGGTTCGGGATTAAACCAGGCCTTGGCCGAATGATTGGAATGATGGAGAAACTCGGGAATCCTCATAAGAAGATTCCGGTGATCCATGTAGCAGGTACGAACGGGAAGGGTTCAACGGTTTCCTATATGAGGTCCATATTAAATGAGGCGGGCTATAAGGCAGGTACCTTTACTTCTCCTTACCTGGAGACGTTTAATGAACGGATCAGCATGAACGGTATTCCCATCAGTGATGCTGACCTAGTCCGGCTGGCAAATGCCATAAAACCTGTGGCAGAAAGAGTGGAAGCAGAAACAAACGAAGCACCGACAGAATTTGAAATCATCACGGCCATGGCGTTTCTTTATTTTGGAGAAATGAATCCACCTGATTATGTCCTGCTAGAAACCGGACTTGGCGGTAGACTGGATTCCACGAATATAGCAGAACCGATCCTGTCCATTATTACAAATGCCGGCTTTGACCATATGAACATTCTTGGCAATACGATAGAGGAAATCGCAACGGAAAAAGCCGGAATCATTAAAAGGAATACCCCGGTGGTGACAGGTGTAGAGAAAAGCAAAGGGCTTGAACAGATCCGGAAGAAAGCAGCGGATGAAAATGCCGAAGTGTACGTATTAGGTCAAGATTTTCAAACAAGTGAGGTTCAGTCACACACTGAAGGCGAAACATTCTCTTTTACATCTCCATTTGGAAACTGGAAGGACCTCCAGATTTCAATGTTCGGAGTGCATCAGACCGTTAATGCATCGCTGGCTCTCACCGCCCTTTCCCTGCTAAAAGAAAAAGGACACATCCAGCTATCAGATGAACAAGTCAGACAAGGTTTGTATGCAGCAAAATGGAGCGGAAGATATGAAGTAATCAGCCGTGAACCGCTCATCGTGATAGACGGTGCACATAATCTTGAGGGTGTACAAAGCTTAACAAAAACGCTGCGAAGCCATGAAAGAGGAAAAACGATTCATATGCTCTTTACTGCGCTTGAAGACAAAGAATATGGAAAAATGCTGAATGAATTAGAAAAGGCAGCTGATTATCTATATTTTACTGAATTTGATTTTCCCCGCGCAGCTTCCAGTGCGTCCCTATACAACGCCTGCCGAATAGAAAATAAGAGAATAGCAGAGGACTGGAAATTATTTTTGAAAGAATTTCCCAAGAACTTAAATCGCGATGAAATGCTGATTATATGCGGGTCTTTGTACTTTATTTCTCAGGTTCGACAATATCTGCTAGCAGACAAAAAGAAAATTTTAGGCGAATAGACCTAAAAAGTTAACACAACCGTCAGAAAATTTGCTAAAATATAGAACAAATAGAGGACGGCTGAAGGAGGGGCTGCGTTGGATAAACGTCTGCTGATCACCTTATGGTTAACATGGGCTATTGTTTCGCCAATCATTTTATATTTAACGTATCAAATCTGGCCGCCTGATCTGGCAGGGCAATCGCTGCAGGACTTGATTCTTTTCCTCGTGCTGATGTGCGCGGTAGCATTAATGCCGATTGTGGTAAATGGAACACCCGTCTTTTTTGTAGAAGGGGTTTCTCTTGCTGTCTTTTTATATTTTGGATTATTTGCAGAAATGGTGATGATTCAGCTTGCCATGATTGTTTTGCTTTTGAGAGTGCGGATCGGGTGGAAAGATCTTTACAGGTACCCTGTTAACTTTCTCATGTTCATGATGATCTCCTTAGTAAGCGGTGCAGTATATGAATGGATGGACGGCGGCCATGGCTCCCAGGAACTGACTCTTTGGTTTATTGCAAGTATCCTTGTTTATGTTTTGGTTTCCCTTTTTGTAAATTACTTAATTTTAAATAACATCATTTGGAGATATATTTACAAAAGAAAAGCCCCTTTCTTTTCAAGAGATTTCCTATGGGAAGCCTTTGCTGCAAGCATCGTTTCTCCATTCGGATTTATTCTTTATGTATTATACGGACAGCTTGGCATACTTGCTCTTTTTTATGTGGGACTTCCCATTGTCGTCATCTCAATCATGCTGAATCATTATTATGCAGCGAAGCACGTCAATGTCTATTTGCAAAAAGCAAGTGAAGTGGGGTATCAGCTCACAGAAAGATTGAAAGTTGAAGATGTTCTGGATGTGTTTCTTGAAAAAATAACAGAAATGATTCAAGTGGATTATGCGTATATCATCGATATCGTGGACCAAGCCTCTCTCAAAGTCATTCGTAAAATGGAGGATGGAAAACATAAAAATTCTCCAGACAAAGTTGTTTCATTAAACGAAGGAATCAGCGGGTATGTTTACGCTAGAAAAAAGAGTTTTCTCTTTCATAAACGAACTCAATGGGAGCATCTGAGCAAATATATCCCCCAAGCTGCCCAGAGTATGATGGCATTCCCGGTATTCAGGCATCAGCAAGTAGTAGGCGTTGTTATCTTGGCTTCCAATAAAAGAAGAAAATTTGAAAACCATCAGCTAATGATCGTGAATCTGCTGATTGCCCATCTTGCTGTTGCGATTGAAAATGCCCGCTACCACGAAGAAACAGTTAAGCAGTCTGTCCGATGCTCCTTAACCGGTCTGTATAACTATCGTTTTATGGAAGCGGAGCTCGAAATGGAATTTCGCAGAATGAAAGACGGAGCCTTATCTCAGCTGGCTCTGATCCTGCTCGACATCGACCACTTCAAACGGGTCAATGATACGTACGGGCATCAATCCGGAAATGAAGTGCTGATCCAGCTCGCAAACCGTCTTGAAAAATTCATCGGAAGCAAGGGAACAGCAGCAAGGTACGGCGGAGAAGAATTTGTCGTTCTGCTGCCGGAAATCGATAGAAATGCAGCTCTTGCACTGGCTGAAGGCCTCCGGAAGGAAATTGCAGGAAAGCCGTTTCTTATTGAACAGGACTTGGAAGGGCAGTCGAAACAGCAAATTTTTATTACAGCGAGCATTGGTATTGCCCAAGCCCCGCTTGACGCTGACGATGCTTTGTCACTGGTCCGCCATGCTGACAGGGCCATGTACACCGGAGCCAAGCAGGCAGGCAGAAACAAGGTAGCTGGATACACAAAATAAGCATTGTTGAGCCGGTCTAAAAGGGCCGGTTTTTTTGTCGAAAAATTAATATTCACTTTATAGGAAAAAATGATTATACCATTCAATTAATTTGGTATAATGTGAATGTCAAGACAAAGTTTTACATTTCTAATGAGTCTATAGGAGGAGCATACCGATGATTAAACGGATATTTGCCGCTGTTTTACTAATGTCGCTGTTTATTTCGCAATTCATATTACCTAGTCAATTTGCTTCCGCTGAAGCTGGCATATCGATTGAGTCTGAGGTTCGCGCTGCTCCTGAAGAGGTATATTTAGAGTTCGGGAAGAATGCAGAATCTACTGTACAAATTGATGTGACACCAAAAGGAGAGGCTCCTAAGACGGAAAGACCTCCAGTTGATGTCGTTTTAGTATTCGATAAGTCAGGTTCGATGAACGATCTCGTCAACGGCAAGTCAAAAATGATGCATGCGAAGGAAGCGATGACTGCCGCGCTCGCAACTTTTAATGAGAATAACCGAAACAGAATGGTGAAAGACCGTTTTGCGCTTGTGGCATTTGATTCAGGCGTTAGCGATGCAAATTCTCAATTTGTTTTGAATTCCAATACTTCCGGCATAACGGACAAGGTTACGGCCATGAAGGCGGAGGGCGGGACGAATTATACCAACTCTCTTGAAAAGGCGAGATTAATCTTAGAGGGTGGGAAGGATTTACCGAACAGAAAGCAACACATCATTTTTATGACAGATGGAAAGCCTACCAATTCTGAAAAAGTGGATAACACTAACGGGGTATTTAAAGAATTATTTGAAGAAAATGATTATAGAAGCCGCTTTGGAAACTTCTCTTACTGGGGTAAAAGTTTGTATGGTCTTACTCTAGGATTTATGGGGAAAAATTATGTAATTGGGGATTCCAGCAACCGGACCTATAATATTATTGGTCAAAAAAAGCAGTATCTGGATACAAATCCAGGTAGAAATTACGTAATTGTTGAGCATAACAGCAAATATTATATAGAACAGAAGACTTCTGAAGCCGTTCAGACTAATATAAAGGACCATATTGATGAGCAGGCAGAGCTGATAAGTGAAAAAGGAATAATTTTAAATTCCATTGGATTTGGCGAAGCACAGAATGGAGCTCAAATCGATATGAAATTATTGGAAGATATTTCGATCAAGGGGCAGGCTATAAATGCTGTTGGGAACGATATTGTTAGCATATTAAAGTTTACCTCTGAAAATATTACATCTAGTAAGAGAAGCCTTTCGAATGGATATGTCCAATTTTCTCTTCCTGAAGGTGCTAAATTAGTTATGGAAAAGGATTCTAAAATCACGCAATCAACTTCAACTAATGGACTGTACAAACTGCCATTGAAAGATATTTTGTATGAACCGCTGCCAAACCCTAGTAAGATCAGTCATTATCTGACTCTGTCGTTTACTAAATCCGGACGTTATGTTTTTAATTTCCAGGTGGTCTATAATGGCGGAGAATACACACTTAATAAACAAGCAACAATCAACGTATTGGAAATTTCCGTTAATAATGTTGCATTTAACCCAATTGAAATTAACGTGGGTGAGACAATCAATCTTAAAGAATACTTAAAATTCGATCCGCTGAATGCAACAAACCAATATATTGAGAGTATGACAAAAGGGCCAACTAATGCTTTTATACTAACTGTTGAAAACGGAGTGTTTAAAGCTAAGGGTTTAAATCCAGGATTTGATTCTGTAAAGGCCGTTGTAAAAGATGGCCAGAAACAAATAAATGCAGCGGGAACCATTGTTGTAAAAGATCCGAATGATTCTTCAGAGCTAAAATGGTAAAAAAAAGGCCTTTCCACTAGGGAAAGGCCTTTTCTATTTAACGATTAATTAACGTATCATCCATGATGACCTGATATTTATCAACGCGCGGGAGAGCATCCAGCTGATCGATTAATACAGATGGATTATGGGTAACCTTAAACCTCGAAGTCTGGCCCTTCTGAACATCAGAATTTTGAAAATCTGTTAGAATCGTAGCACGCTTCACTGAATTTTGTCTGATTGCATTAATGGTCAATTTATTTTCAGCAAAAATACCGCCATTAATCTTAAAGATCGATCCAACCCCATACAGCTCAGCAGCTCCGTCCGTATATAAAAATGCATCAATCGGCTCAATCTGATCGTGATCCTTAAACTCATTGATTCGTGATACAGACAAATCACCATTAGACATCACAACAAGCTGTTTTCCTTGTATTCCTTTAATATTTGTATTTGAAATTGAAGTTTTTCCTAGTACATATATTGTCGAGTCTACAAGAACATCATCATCCTCAATGGTTTCTGAATTTCCGGATTCGTCGGTTTGGTTTCCTTTTATCGTTAAATTTCCGGTTACAAAAATATTTCCAGATAATCTGATTGGAATTTTGGTGCTGGCCAATATGTCAAGGTCCCCGTTTACAATCATCCATTTTTTGTCTGCAAGTTCAAAACTTTTTTGAATCGTAAGAGGTTGAAGGTTTTTTAGAACTTTAAATTTATTTAATGCGGTTTTATTGAATTCCGTATAAATGATGTTTTGGGAAAGATTCTTATTGATTGAATGGATATCTTCCAGATTACCAAGCTGATCATCTATTACTTTCAGTGTGTTTGAACAGATTCCATTATTTGAAGTAACATTAGAAAGCAAGGGCGGGAAGAGCCATTCCAGTAATTTTGTATTACACGGTTTAACTAAAGCAGATATTGCGTTTGTAATTGAATCTTCTGTTTCAAAGTCACCCTCAGTAAAAGCTGTGACAGAACCGACTTCATTCAAAACTTGCGCGAGTGTATTTTTAAAGTTTACAGGGATATAATCTTCTGTATCCCGTTGAAAAACCGCTTTAGAGCCTTCTTCAAAATAGCTGCTTAATAGTGAGTAATTAGTCAGATTGGTTTTTCCGTTAATACTGGTACGAATAATTGCTTTTCCATCGAGCTTTGGAAATCGAGTGGAAGCTGTTTTAGGGGTTCCCTTTGAAGAAGCATCAACATATTGTGCCTCCTGACTAGCAGATAATTTATTTGTGTAAATATTTCCGATGAATTCGGAGGCACCATTTAAAAACATCTCTCCGTTAGGACCGGTTCCGGCTGCATAATTTAGAAATGAAGGGGTAGGAGAGAGAAAGATTCTTTTTGTAACCGTCTTTTTTCTAGACCCTTCTTTAGCGGTATAAGAGAATTCGTATGCTCTTGTTAAATATTTATCAATATCAATGCCATATTCAGAGGATTTTGAGAGATCCGTTATTTGAAGGGGATTAGCTTGTCCGTCAGTAGCTGTCATTTTCAATAAATCTGTCTTTACTGTATTGAGCTTGGTATTGATGCTTGCAATATTAGTCACACTTGTCAATTTAAATTGAGATTGATCCGTTACTTTATTCCGGAATTGTACAATCACTTCATTTAATGTCTTTTTAGCCGCAGCTGTAAGTTCTATGTCATCAATCCGGATTTCTGTCCGTTTAGTACCTCCTAATGAACCAGCCACAATCGTCACTCCCAGTACAGTGAAAATGAGGGAGACAAGCATAACGGTCAGTAAGGTCTGGCCTCTCTGGTTATTTAACATTTTCTTCTCCTCCATGCTTAGAACCCGAACTGACTCTTAAGTGTCATTGGTTTAACCGTAATATGTTTGTCTGCCGAAAAATTGGCATCCTGTATTTGAATCGTCATTTCTACAAGACCTGATTTACAAGATTTTGTTTCATCCGCAGACTGTTCCAAACAAATGATATTTGCAGAATCCAATGGATTATTGGGCAAAATCAATTCATAGGGTGCTTGTGTAAGAAAAACAGTCTCCAGCTTGCCGTTATTGTTTGTGATCTTTTTAACTTGCTTGTCGAAAATAAAAGTTGTTGTAATAGTTTCAGAATTATTCTGTTCAAGGAAAATACCATTATTATTTTTAATAACCTTGTTCTGGGTAAAACGCAGACAAGGGATTCCTTTCTGTTCTGCAGAGCATAATTCAGCGTTGTCGATTCTTGATTGATCCAATACATCCAGCAAGTCTGAGAGTACATAATCCGCTTCATCCCTCAGCTGAACTTCAACTCCTGTTTTTTCATACGTTTTAATGCCCATTATGAATACGTTATAAAAAACGGTTAAAACAATACCCGAAACCGCTAAAACAGCAAGAAGTTCAATTAAAGAAAGGCCATGCTCATTCTTCCATAGGTCAGCGGCTGTTTTCATTGGCAATGTACCCCTCGAGCTGAGTATTGCTTTGATCCCAGGAAACATTGACGGTCATTGGAATCAGGGAGCTTTGAAGATTTTTATCGGTATGTTTTTTTACTTCAACAGTTACTGAAAACTGGCGGTTATTTATTTTTGGAGAAAAATTCAATGCGCATCTAGATGTTTCTACTCCATTAATCGTAATTTTTTCAGTTTGATTCAGTACCATTTCATCACTGGTTAATTTGTCATTATTACAGGCTGATGACTGAATGGATGTTGAACCGCTTTCTTTCACATAAAATTTATCAATGCTGCTGAAGCTTTGCTGCTCCATATAACTGATCATGTTGCGTGCAACATAAATACCCAGTGTCTTATCTTCATTTTTATTAGAGAAATCCATAGCCTGGTTAAAAAATTGCAGCATTCCAATGGTCAGAATGCTGAAAATGGAAATGGATATGAGTACCTCAATTAAGGTAAATCCCTTTTCATCGGAAGAAATTATTCTTTCAAACAATCCAATCCCTTCTTTCAAATTCAATAAACTTATTATACAATAAGTGATAGTCGAATAATGTCTTTTTTAGGGATTTTTTTACTGGTTTTAGATTTTTGTAGTTCTTTCCGCATGAAACTTTCGACCGAGGTGATCGATTGGATTTTTATAATTGGAATAGTATATTGTATTTGCTGGCAGGCCTATTTATCTGGATTCCAGTTTTTCTCCTGATACCTATACAGCTTCGATCAGAGGGCAAGTGGGTTATAACCGCTGTATCCTTTTTGCTCGCTATGCTGTATAAAGGAGCTTCACAAATAATGCCTATATGGCAAGCGATTTTAATAACGGTAATGCTGCTCGGTATGGCAGCTTATTTTCTTCATCAGAAGGCTTCAAATCTGCTTCTAGCGGATGGACCTGATGACGAAGATGAGATTTATGAGCAGGAGTCTTATTTTAAGGCAGTTGAGAAAAATCAACTTGTAACAGCCGAGCAAGAATCTGTAGCTGTAAATGAAAAGAAGGCAGAACAGAACGAAGAGATTGATATTAAAGGTAATGAAGATGAGGAAAATTTGGATTTAGATTGGTTTTCAGAAGAAACTCCCTCTGAAAAAGAGAGTCCTATAGAAGAATCTATAACTTCAAGGGAAGAGATGGCTGAACAGGCTGAAGAGAATACTGATAAAGGTAATGAAGATGAGGAAAATTTGAATTTAGATTGGTTTTTAGAAAAAACTCCCTCTGAAAAAGAAATACTTATAGAAGAATCTTTAGAAGAAGCAATTGATGACTCTGATGAAGGCCAGGGACCAGCAGACATTAACGAGTGGTTCGAAAAACTGAACGAAGAAGATTTACTGGAAGACGAAGACAGTGAAGAAGAAGCCAATACTTTAGATAATTGGGATTTCTTGAATGAAATTTCTGAAATGAAGGAAAATGACGTTGTTGAGCTGCCAGCGGCTCATGAGGTAGATGATATGGAACTCGCATATAAATCCGATTCTGATGTGGATGAGGAAGCACCCGATCCATCTATTGCAGAGGAAGAGCGGAAAATATTTGATTCCTGGTTTGAAGAAGATTCAGATAATGAACAATATTTAAGTAAGGAAGAAAATTCACGGAATTATGATATTGACCTGGATATCCTGGAGCCGGTAATCGTGAATGCCGAAGAAGAAAAAGAAGTTCAGGATAATCTAGAAGAAATCCTTATGCCTAATCCTGGTGATGAAGAATCAGAAAAATTATATGGTAACTTCTTGGAGTATAAGCAAAAAGGGATGTCAGATGACATATTTGAGGCACTCTATAACCAGCTTGTTGTGCTAAAAGAAACTTCTCATGGACATGAATTCAATGCCATAATGGATGATGTGCTCATCCAGGCAAAAGGGATCCGCGAGTACTTCGTTTTTGCGCAATTATATTTAAATTATTTAGCAGAATCCAGCCAGGAGGATAAATTCAGCAATGTATACAGAGAAGCAGTCGAACATTTGCAAGGCTATCCATATTTGACTGAACAGTTATCCTGGACAAAACAGAAAAAGTAAATCTACTAATCTATTAGGTGTGGTGAACGATGAAGAAGAGTATAGAAATTGTAGGATTGCCTATTATTTGCATATCAGAAGGAACGGAAGCGGGAGAGGTAAAGTCATTGGTTATCAATCCGGAAAAAGGAACGGTTGATTTTCTAACAGTCGAGCATGCCGAGTGGCAGGTAAGTGTTAAAGCTATTCCGTTTAAAAAAATAGTCGGGATCGGTGAATATGCGGTAACGATTGAATCTGAGAACTCTATTATTGACTTGAATGAAATTCCAATTGCTAATCAGCTTGTGAATAAGCGGATTAAAATAAATGACACTCGCGTAATGACCAGGAAAGGCCAGTTGCTGGGAGAGGCTCAGGAATTTTATGTGGATGAAGATAACGGCACGATTCTCGGCCTTCAGATTGGACAAAGAGATAAACAGGTCATCATCAATTCTGAGGATGTCATGACATTTGGAAAAGATATACTGGTTGTTAAAGAGGATGTTAAGTACTATGAGTCTCCTGAACAATTAATGATGCAAGAAGAAGAGATTGAGGAAATTATTCAGGCATCTATCCCTGTGACTGTATCAAAACCAGCTCCGCCGGCACCGGAATCCAATAAATATGTTTCTCAGCCAATGGATGAAATAAAAGAAAAACAGCTGCAGCTGCTTGCAGGTAAGCGGGTTGTGAAAGATATTTATACAAAATCAGGCCATATTCTTGTCAAAAAGGACAGCCTTCTGTCTGAGGAATCCATTCGTCAGGCACAGGAAGAAGGTCCTGGCATTATTGTAGAACTATCCATGAACGTTGAAATGTAAGGAGTAATGTTAGGTGAGAAACTCAGGCTTGAAAGTATTCCTCGCCCTCCTGATTTGTACAGCCTATTTGACTGGGTTTTCCTACACAGGTGAAGCTGTGTGGGATTATCTCAGTAACGGTGACCGTTTTGAACCCAACACAAAAATAGCCTCCATAGACATCTCAGGTCTGCCCCAAAAGAAAGCAGCACAAAAAGTAGAGGACTCAATAAAGCAATGGAAAAATGAAAATCCCGTAAAGCTGACTTTTTTACAGCAAGAACAAATCCTTCCTGAAAATGCGATTCAATTCAATGTTGATGAGAGTATCCGCTCAGCCGTGAACGGCCAGACAAATCCTTTAGAAGTCTCGCTGGACAGCATGCTGGTTGACCGGATTTTAGCCGATTTAGCCTCTAATGATGCGAGCCAAATCGATATGGATACAGTCAAAAAACAGATTGTTGAATCAGCTGTCAATCTGGGACAGGGCGAAAATTACAATCTTGAAAAGTATGTAGCCGGAGAAGAGCGGGTAATTCACGAAGCAAGTCTTAGTGTTCCAGCGGATGACCCGGAAATTCTTAAATTTGTTCAGTCGAACCCGACTGTGAAAATAGAAGCACAGTCACAGTGGTCACTATTTAAACAGTTTCCTGAGGCTACAGATCAGAGTTCATTAGGGATGCTTGCATCTGCTGTATTTCAGTCCGTACTGGGCACTAATTTTATCGTTGTAGAAAGACATACTGGAATAGCAGTACCGTCCTATACTTCTCCTGGCCTCGAAGCAAAAATAATTCCTAATGAGATGGATCTTAAAGTTTTCAACCCAAATCATACCGATTACTCTCTGACATTTGAACTTAATGAAGGTAATCTGACGGTGAAAGTGACCGGCAAACCGCTATTATATGCTTATGAACCGGTGATCTCAGAGCCTGAGTATTTTCCGTTCAAACAAATCATTCGCTACAATCCCGCGCTTTCTGTAGGTGAAGAGAAAAAAACGCGGAGCGGTGCAGACGGACTCCTCATTAATGTATCTAGACGAGTTTTGGATAGTCAGGGCTTTTCTATGGGAATTGAAAAAATTGCTGAAGATTTTTATCCGCCTATACATGAAATACTTGAAAAAAGGTATTATGTGCCGATTGAAACAGTAGAGCCGGTTATAAATGATTTGCTGAATCCTGAAACAGGATTGCCTGCAGCTCCTGCTGACCCTGAACCAGCTCCTGCTGCAGAGGAAGAGCCTGCTTCGGAACCGCCCGTTCAGGAAGAACCCGAGACTAAAACCCAGCAGCCAGCAGAGTCAGAATCTGAATCCGGGCAATCTGATCCTAAAGAAGAGCCAGCCGCTGCAGAGAATCAAGAGCCTATTGAAAAATAAGAAAGCGGGGGCGATGATGATATGACTACAACCCGTAAACGGCTGGGTGACCTTCTGGTTGAGGCCAGTCTTCTCACAGATGAACAGCTGAACCAGGCATTAGCTGACAAACTGAAAGGCCAAAAGCTCGGGGATGTTTTGGTTGAAAAAGGATTTGTAACGGAGCAGCAGCTTATTGAAGTTCTGGAATTTCAGCTTGGAATTCCGCATATCAGTCTTTACCGTTATCCATTCGATCCAAAATTAATGAATATTGTCCCGAAAGAAATGGCAAAGAGAAATCTTGTTGTTCCTTTGAAAAAGGAAGGGGACAAGCTATTCGTTGCAATGGCTGATCCTATGGATTTTTACACAGTGGATGATTTGAGGCTTGCAACGGGATTTCAAGTGCAGACAGCTATTGCGTCAAAGGACGATATCATCAAAACAATAGCAAAGTATTATGATACGGATGATGGCGTGACCGATATTATGGATCAAATTACGGTTCAAGAAAGAGTGGAAGAAGAAACAATTACCAGCGAAGATTCTCCTGTTGTCCGGCTGGTCAACCAGATTCTTCAGAGCGCTGTGCAGCAAAAGGCAAGTGACATTCATATTGATCCGCAGGAAACAAAAATTCTGATCCGATACCGTGTCGATGGTGTCCTGAAAAATGAACGAACTTTGCCGAAGCATATGCAAAGTGTCTTAACAGCCAGAATAAAAATCATGTCTAATCTTGATATAACTGAGCACCGTGTCCCCCAGGATGGAAGAATTAAGACAACTATAGAACTGAGCCCGGTGGATCTGCGTGTTTCTACCTTGCCTACCGTTTATGGTGAGAAAATTGTTATGCGGATTCTTGATTTGGGGAGTACACTGAATGATTTGAATAAGCTTGGATTTAATAGCTTGAATCTACAGCGCTTTAATAAGCTGATTGAACAGCCAACTGGGATTGTTTTAATCACAGGTCCGACCGGATCCGGGAAATCTTCAACACTTTATGCCGCCCTAAACAAGCTGAATAGTGAGGAAGTTAATATTATTACGATTGAAGATCCAGTAGAGTACCAGCTTGAAGGGATCAATCAGATACAGGTGAACACAAACGTGGGAATGACTTTTGCCAAAGGGCTTCGTTCCATACTGAGGCAGGACCCGAACATCATTATGGTAGGAGAAATTCGGGACAGAGAAACCGCTGAAATTGCTGTTAGAGCATCTCTGACTGGCCACCTTGTTTTAAGCACCCTTCATACAAATGATTCACTCGGTTCGATTACAAGGCTAATCGATATGGGAGTAGAGCCATTTTTAGTTGCTTCTTCCTTAACTGGAGTAGTGTCGCAGCGGCTGGTTAGAAGAGTTTGCCGTGACTGTGCGGAAGAACAGCAGGTCACAAAAAGGGAAGCGGAAATTTTTGCACGACGAGGGCTTCGAATTGAAAGAACGATAAGAGGAAGAGGCTGCGGAATGTGCAATATGACAGGCTATAAGGGCCGGTTAGCGATTCATGAGCTCTTAATGATTGATGACGAGATGAGGCGGATGATTCTCAATAACGAGTCATTCTCTGCCCTGCGCGAACTGGCAGTGAGAAATAAAACCATCTTTCTAATCGATGACGGTCTGCTGAAAGTGAAGCAGGGACTAACGACTACAGAAGAAATTCTCCGAGTAGCTATACCGGATTAAAAGGTGAATACGGCCATGAAAAATCAAATCGATGCAATTTTAACAACTGCATATGAGCGGCAGGCATCCGACATTCACCTCTCTGTAGGTGTACCGCCGGTCCTGCGTATAAACGGTGATCTGATCAAGCTTGGAGATAAGCCGCTGATGCCGGCTGATACTGAGGGGATGGCAAAATCCATCATTTCCAAAACAAAATGGAGTATTTTTGAAGAGAAAGGAGAACTGGATTTTTCATATGGCATACCTGGTATATCCAGGTTCCGTATAAATGCTTTTCGTCAGCGGTCCTGTATCTCACTATCCATCCGAATCGTTCCAAGAACCATTCCTTCCATTGATTCTATGGAACTTCCTCCCATTTTGAAGGATATGGTGGACAAACCGCACGGCCTAATACTCGTTACCGGGCCAACCGGAAGCGGTAAATCAACAACCCTTGCCGCCATGATTGATTACATGAATAAAACGGTCCGCAAGCACGTCATCACTCTTGAAGATCCGATCGAATACTTGCATAAGCATCAGAAATGCGTAGTTGAGCAAAGGGAAATTGGGTTTGATACAACTACATTTGCTACAGGATTAAAGGCAGCGCTCCGTCAGGATCCCGATATCATTCTTGTAGGGGAGCTTCGAGATCTTGAAACAATTCATACAGCTATTACAGCAGCAGAAACGGGTCACTTAGTATTGGCAACTCTTCACACATCATCAGCTTCCACAACAATTGACCGGATGATAGATGTTTTTCCAGCAAATCAGCAGCCGCAAATCCGGCTTCAGATTGCATCTGTATTAATCGGCGTCATATCTCAAAGGTTATTTCCCACAGCGGACCGTAAAGGCCGGAGAGCGGTTACGGAAATCATGCTCAACAATTCGGCAGTTGCTAACTTAATCCGCAATGAAAAAACTCATCAAATTCCGAGTGTCATTCAAACAAGCCGCGCTCAGGGCATGCATTCCTTCCAAAGCAAGCTTGATGAATTCGTGAAAAGCGGAATCATTGAGATGGAATCTGCACTTCCGTATATGCATGGAGCGGTGGAGTAATGGGCAGATACCAATATGAAGGCCGGGATAAAAAAGGCAAAGTAAACGGCAAACTGACCGCACCTTCTAAAAGAGAAGCCGTTATGAAGCTGGGGGAATCCGGAATTCGGGTTACAAAGCTCAGCGAAGTTCCGGAAACCTTTTTAACGAAAGATATCAGCATTGGCAATCCCGTAAAACTTCAGGATTTTGTCATTTACCTCAGGCAGTTTTCGACATTGCTGAAAGCAGGAATATCAGTTGTGGATGCGACAAATATACTAGCGAAGCAGACAGAGAGCAAAGCTCTTAGGAAAGCTCTGGAGCAAATGGAAGAGGATATGCGATCGGGGAATCCACTGTCAGCGGCATCCTCCAAGCATTCGAAAATTTTCTCCGGTATGTTCGTTAACATGATACGGGCCGGGGAAGCGAGTGGAAATATGGATGAAACACTCGAAAGGCTTGCGGAGCATTTTGAAAAACAAAACCGGACAAAGCAAAAGATTCAGTCTGCGCTAGCTTACCCAATGGCAGTTGCTGTTGTTGCCGTAGGAGTTGTTATCTTCCTGCTTCTATCTGTAGTTCCAACGTTTGTTACGATGTTTGAAAGCTTTGGAGCAGAACTGCCCGCAATCACACAATTTGTGCTGAACGCAAGTAATTTTATGCAAAGTTATTGGTGGGTTGTACTGATCATTTTCCTGCTTATTGTCACTGGATTTGTCATCATGCGAAATAATCCAGTCACACGCTATTATTTGGACTTTGCTGCGCTCAAGCTTCCCATCTTCGGTAAAATGATTCAAAAAGCCGTATTGGCAAGGATGACCCGAACCCTAAGCTCGTTGTTTACGAGCTCAGTGCCTATCCTCCAGGCTATGAACATCGTCGAAAAGGTAGTTGAGAATGATGTAATTGCTAAGGTCATAGCAGAATCAAAGAAATCATTGGAGAATGGTTATTCCATAACCGAACCGATGCGAAAACACTGGGCTTTTCCCCCATTGATCACACAAATGATTGCGATAGGGGAAGAAACCGGTTCACTCGATGCAATGCTTGGAAAAGTAGCAGACTTTTATGAAGAAGAAGTCGAAAATAGTACAGATCGCTTAAAATCTATTATTGAACCTTTGATGATTGTTTTGTTGGCAGGAATAGTAGGGACAATTGTCATAGCGATAATAGTCCCGATGTTTGATATTTTCAATCATGTCCAGTAAAAATATTTGTCAAAAATATGTATCGCATTACCTAACAGTGCTGTATAATGAAGCTTGTAAAATAGGTTATATTTACTAATCGAAACTAGGGGGAAACCTGCAAGATGTTTAAGAAAATGTTTAAGAATCAGCGCGGTTTGACACTTATTGAATTGTTGGCTGTTGTCGTTATTTTGGGGATTATTGCTGCGATTGCGATTCCGGCTATTGGTGGGATGATTAATAATTCAAAAATCGATGCACATATTGCGAATGCTAAGCAAATTGCGAATGCTGGTAGGATGTTGGTTAGTTCAGAAGATTTAACTTCTTCTATTAATACTACTGGTACAGACAAAACCATGAAAGACTTAGTTGATGCAGGGCATCTAGAAACAATTAAAGATCCAAACGGATCGGCTTCCTATAGCCCTACTGCAACTAAAGTAACTATAAAAAAAGAGTCAGCAACTTCAAGCACATTAGTTTATGTTGTTGAGCTTGTGGCTTCAAACGGCACTACTAAATATATAAAAACAGCTTCTGCAACTAAAGATGCTAAAACTTTAGTTCGTGGAGATATTCAATTGCCATAATTTTGGGTCCTCAATTTGAGGACCTATAGTTTTATCTGTTAAAAGGCTGGTTTTTAAATACTGTGGTTAACAAATAGACTCCTTTTAATTAACTAAGTTTCGATTGAAATTTCAAAGGTGTTGTACTTCGAGGATGGCTAATGCCCGCTACGCATATGCGAGTACAGTGAAATGAAATTTAACAATTCTCATTTACACCAACAAAGTTTTCTGAAAGAGCCTATAAATAAAGGGATTGAATAGTATATGTTAAATTTTATGATTATTTCCTATATATTTATTTTCGGGACTGTTCTCGGATCTTTTTTTAATGTAGTAGGTCTTCGTTTACCTGTTGGCCAGTCAATTATTATCCCCCCTTCATCTTGCCCTTCATGCAATCATAGGCTTAAGTCTAAGGAATTGATCCCCATACTTTCTTTTATTTATCAAAAGGGTTCTTGCGCTAATTGTCATATATCTATTCCCCCTATTTATCCACTAATAGAATTATCCACTGGAATTCTGTTTACTATTGCCCCTTTTATAATAGGCTGGTCTGAAGAACTTATTGTTGCATGGTCTATCATTTCAATGTGCATAATTATCATAGTCTCAGATATCCGCTACATGATCATCCCAGATAAAGTTCTCCTGTTCTTTATCCCGCTTTTTGCAGCCGAACGAATATGGATCCCTCTCGACCCTTGGTGGGATCCTATAGCAGGTCTTCTGCTTGGAGCATTTATCCCGTTTGTTATCATCCTTGCAAGCCGCGGAGGAATGGGAGCGGGGGATATGAAGCTTTTGGGAGTGCTTGGTATTGCTCTTGGGTGGAAGCTTATTCTTCTAGCATTCTTCCTATCTACTTTGTATGGGACAATTGCCGGTTTAATCGGCATGGCTGCAGGCCTGTTGAAGAAAGGGAAGCCCTTTCCGTTTGGGCCTTACATTGTACTTGGTGCATTAACCGCTTATTTTTGGGGCCGCTCGTTAATAGGCTGGTATACTTCACACTTTCTAACGTTATAAACATCCAATACTGCAATAAAGGAGCTTTTGCATGAACCTATCACTGTTCCGTTCCAGAGCATCATCAGCCAACCTTTTATTTACGGACTATTCCATTCAATTTCTCGAGCTGAAGTCAGCCGATCCTCTTATGATCAGTGACTTTGGTGAGCACTTTCTTCCGGAAGGCATCATTGTAAACGGTCGCATTCAGGACTATGATAAGCTTTCCTTGATCCTTGATGAATGTATCCAGGAGTGGTCACTAAAACGGAAAAAGATCCGTTTTGTGGTGCCGGACTCCTTTATAGTCGTGAAAAAGGTGGAGGTTCCTGATGATATTCTGGAGGATGAGATTAAGGGATATCTATATTTGGAGCTTGGAAACAGCATTCACCTCCCTTTTGAGGATCCGATTTTCGATATCCACGTCATCAGACGGACAGAGAACAGCCGTGACGTATATTTGTTTGCCGCTCCGGAATCGATTGTCCAGGATTATTCTCAGTTCTTGGATCAGCATAAACTCCCGCCAGCTGCAGCTGATGTTTCTCCGCTTTGCCTTTTCAGGCTTCGGCAGAGACTTCAGAAAACGGGAATGGAAAGCAGCCTCCTCGTTCAAGCGAATATGAAATCTGTGACCTTTTCGATTTTTGAACAGGATGAATTAATGATGATGAGAAGCCTGCCTGTGGAAGTCAGGATTAAAGACTGGGATTGCCAATACCTTGCCGCTGACGGAGATTATTTTACTCTTACGCATAAAAGCCAATCCCCAGAAGAGGTTTTATCCATTTATGATGATAGTTTACGAGAAATAGAGCGAGTTATGAACTTCTACCAGTTTACTTTGAATGAAGGAAACCGGAAAATTGAAAAAGTATATATTGCAGGGGACCATCCAATGCTTAAGGATTTAACAGAGAAAATAGCTGCAGCTGCATCAGTGCCGGTTTCACATATTTTAACCGAGAAGGTTTATACGCAAGAGAATGATGCATTGCCCGGGAAATTTGACGTATTGCTTGGGCTTGCCTTAAAAGAGGTGCAGTAGTATGCTCGCTGAAATTAATTTACTGCCTGAACGAAAAAGGAAGAATTATGCCTCTCTTGTAATGATTTTACTCATAGCAGTGGCTGCTGCAGCGCTTTTAGTTTTTATGCAGTATCAATACAATGCCAGTGAAGCAGATGTCAATCAGTTGAAGAACGAGGACCTGACACTTCAAGAACAGCTGACTGTTTCTGCTGAAACGGGTAAGCCAGAAGGATCAGCTTTTGAAACGCTGGCGAATGCTGTCACATGGACAGAAGTGTACCCGGTAGAGTTTGTTCCAGTTATGGATGATCTCCGGAAAAACCTGCCGAACAGCGGCTATTTTCAGGCGCTGGGATATACGGAAGCCAACAAACTTATCGCTTCAGTTCACTTGGAAGAATCACGAGAGGCGGCATTCTATTTAAACCGGTTAAAAAAAATCACGTATTTTAAGTCTGCCAAGCTATTGGAAATGAAAGCAGCCGAACAAAAAACAGAGGATATTACCGAAGAGGAAATTTCTGAATTGGAAGAACAGCAGCCATTCCTGGTAACATACGAACTCGTGCTGGATCGTGAAAAATGGAAAGCGGAACAAAAAAAGGACCAGCAAGGACAGGAAGAAAAAGAGGGGGAGAAACAGGATGATTCAGTTCAATAAAAAACACCTCATCATTGCAATTCTCTCTCTTGCAATCCTCGCCGGCGGATATGCTGTCTTCCATTTTACCGTTCTAGAAAAGTTGAAAATGGAGCAGGAAACGTACAGGAATAATATCAGCACTTCAGAAGAGCTTTTATCTTCATCAAATACCGGCGGCGGTACGAACGCCATTCTCAATCAGTATTCTCTTGCTGAGCTGCAAATGGAGGTCCCGAACAACCGGTTCGAAGAGCAGTTTCTTCTGGATCTTGAAAAAGCAGAGGTATTGTCAGGAAGTGCTGTTACTTCTGCTGTTTTTGCAGACCAGGAGTTTACGGATGAGACAGCCGAACAGGAGGGGGAAGAAGCGGCTGTCCAGACTGCAGAAGAACCTGTCCCTGCAGAAGAAACGCCGGAAGAAGCAGCAAAAGAAACACCTGAAGGAGAGCCTGCTCCTGATGAACCTTCTCTGCCAGCCGGTATGCAAAAGGTCTCCATGACGGTTTCGCTTGAATCTAAGGACTACAGCGGGGTTAAACGATTCCTGGAAACACTGGAATCAATTAAAAGGATAACCCAGATAGAGGCGGTAACAATTGCAAATCCTGAAACAGGAATGCAGGAGGAAAACATGGACGAGCCTCTCAAATATGATGTCATTGTTTCGGCGTACTACATGCCTAACCTTGAAGAACTAAAAGACCAGCTGCCACCATTTCCAAATTCAGATCCCGGCAGCGTTATTGATCCTTTCAAATCACCCTCAGAAGAAAACATTGGCGAAACGAGCGAATAGTTGGCGAAAACCTTTTCGAACAAGACGACAAATGTCTTGTTTTTTTTTGATTTCGCTGTGCTAGCATGGAGGAAAGTTGCCATATGGGGACGGTGATGGAATGGACAAGCAGCAGAATAAAGGGCGAACCATTAAAATCAGGATGAATGGTGAACCTGAATCCAGGAAAGAGACCATCATTCCCTTTACTTCGTGGGAGGAGAATGCTGCAAGAGAAGCTGCCGCATCTGCAGAGCCTGAGAAAGAGGAGTTTCAGTGGATTCTGCCTGATGATGAGGGGGATGTGTATGAAGAAGATCCAAAAGTAATCGTTCAGAAGAAGGAGAAGAAAAAGGGATTTTCATTCCCTTCGGATACGAAAGGCGTGCAGGATCGGCTGTTTCCGATTAAACAATTTTTGTTTACGGTCATCGTAGCGGTCGTATTGGGGATATCATTTGGATTTATTGCACTGAATGTCATTTCCAATGATGATATGCCGGCGGCCGCCAAGCCGGCAGATGGCGGGACAGATCCTGGTGAGCCGGCACCTCCTCCATCCGGAGAAACGCCATCTCCTGTCATTCCGTCCGCAGCGGGCAAGATAGCAGCCTTTGTTGTCCAAAACGGAAAATTTTCATCGCGTGCCTCTGCTGAAGAGGTAGCGGGTGAGCTGAAGAGCAGCGGATATGCGGCTGTGGTCAGAGAAGAAAATGGCGCTTTTTATGTATACGGAGGGATTGGTTTTTCTAAGGAAGAAACCAGTGCACTTAGCAAAGCCTTTCAGGAGAATCAAGTGGAAGCATGGGGTGGCAAACAGACAGAGTGGCCGGTTTCCAGCACTGGGAATTCGTCGGAAGCGCTGCAAAAAGCGGCAGGCAGGTTATCAGCTATATCGCTTCAGGTCATTTCAGGAGGAAAACCTGAAGCTGAACAAATCAAGACAGCATCAGATGACATTAGCCGTGTGAAAGAGGATTCGGCTTTGAAAAAAAATCTGTTATCCGCGGCTAAACAGCTTTCCATGGATTCCTCTGCTGCAAGCGGCTGGAAAGCCCAGCAGCTTATATTGGATGGGCTGAATGCGGGGAAATAAATGGAGAGGACACTTCAAATAGGAAGTGTTCTTTTTTTTGCCCTCATCAAGAGGGTGTGAATCGTGAATAAGGAAAAATTTGTGAAGCATACTGAAACCATCGAACTTTTTGGAGAGGAGCGGTTCCCTTGCTGCGTGCTAAAAGTAAGAGAGACCGGATTAAGGAATTGGATGAAAAACGCTCCAGCTGGGCTGCTCTTCCAATTTCGAAAAGGATGGCTGAAAATGAGGCGGTGATTACAGGTTTATTTGGCAATAGTGATGATCTTGTCATTCAATCTTATCCTCGCGAAACGTTCTCGTTTATGGTGGTTTATCTTGAAAACATGGCGGATCGGAAGCAAATTGAAGAATTTATCGTATCTCCGATTCTGAAGCAGGTGCAGGAAGGTGTTCCTGCAATAGAAGGCTGGATTCAAAATACGGTATCCACCTCGGCTGGATTAACGGCAGCTGTTCATTTTGCAGAGGTGGCGGATCTCATGATCAGAGGCGGGGTGGCCCTGTTTATTGACGGACAAACCTATGTACATACCATTCCTTTAACCTCCTGGAAGAGCCGGACCATCGAAGAGCCTCAGACTCAAACGATGGTACGCGGACCGCGTGAAGGATTTGTGGAGCTGATTGCAGATAACATCCCCCTTCTGAGAAGAAGAATATCGACTCCTATGCTTTACTTTGAATCGTTAAAGGCGGGGAAAATTACACAAACGAAAATTGTTTTAGGGTATATTGAAGGGCTTGTAGATAAAAAGGTTTTGAACCATTTACGTTCAAAATTGTCTGCGCTTGAAACCGATAAGTTATTTGAAACGGGCATGCTTGAGGAACTGCTTAAAGAAAATAAATTAACCCCTTTCCCTGTTTTTTTATCTACGGAGAGGCCTGATGTGGCAGCCTCTGCTCTTAGTGAGGGAAAAGTCATCATCATGATGGAGGGAACCCCATTTTGTATTATTGCCCCTGCTACCTTTTGGGCTTTTTTTCAGGCAGCCGAGGATTACTATCAAAATTATGATATCGCTTCTCTCGTCCGTATTATCAGACTGATTGCCTATGCGATCGGACTCGCTTTTCCCGCTGCTTACATAGCAGTTACTACATTTCATCAAGAGCTCATTCCTTCAGAACTCCTGATAAGTCTTGCCGCTCAGCGGGAAGGGGTGCCATTCCCGGCATTTGTAGAAGCTCTGCTAATGGAGGTTATTTTTGAAATTCTCCGTGAGGCTGGCGTTAGGATGCCGAGACCGGTCGGGTCAGCTGTTTCGATCGTTGGAGCGATTGTAATCGGTGAGTCGGCCGTTGCGGCAGGACTTGTTTCCCCTGCAATTGTCATCGTGGTTTCCTTAACCGCGATATCTAGCTTCGTTGCTCCGTATTATTCTTTTTCAGGAGCAAGCAGGCTGCTGCGCTTTTTATTAATGGTAATGGCTGCGACGCTTGGAATTTATGGAATGATCATTTTTTTTATCGCATTAGTCATTCATTTAGCCTCGATTACCTCAGCAGGAGTCCCGTATTTTCAGCCATTTGCTCCCTTCAGTCTGGATCAGCAGAAGGATGGATTTTTAAGGATGCCACTGTGGATGTCAAATACAAAACTGTATAAGCGGATTCAAAAGAAACAGGAGAGCGGGGGATCGGCATGAAGAAATGGCCGCTCATTTTATCGCTCCTCCTTCTGCTCACCTCCTGCGGAAGGATTGAGCTGAATGAACTGATTATCGTGTCAGGCCTTGGGTTTGATGTGAGTCCGGAGGGAATGAGCATGTCGATCCAGCTTGTTAATCCTGGTGCGACCGCTAAGTCTAAAGGAGCCACTGAATCCGGAGGTGCAGGCGGAGCTGTCTACACCTATACATTCAGCGGCAGTTCCATAACGGAAATTATGGAAAAGGCACGAAATATGTTTTCGAGAAAAATTTACTTTGCCCATCTTTCTGTTATTTTAATTGGAGAGGAATTTGCGAAAAACAAAGGCTTGCTGCCTATTTTGGATTATCTGGAAAGGTACTATCAGATCAGAGACAACGTAAATGTCTTTGTAGCAAAGGAAAGTACTGCTAGGGAATTATTCTCTGTTTATATTCCCATTCAAAATATTCCCTCTCTTTCCATAGCCAGAAGAATTGATGTTTACGGCGGCAGCATGGGGCTGAAAAAGGGAGTGGAGCTGCAGGATATTATCCGCTGGAATTATGGCGGATATACAGAGCCGGTTATACCGGGAATCAAAAAAAAGATCCCCGAAGCGGATGGGGCTGAAACGGCAGTTCTTGATAACATCGATGGGAATCAGAAGATGTTTGAAATGACGGGATTTGCTTTTTTTAACGATGATAAGCTTGCAGGATGGTTTACTCCCGGCGAATCGAGAGGATGGGCCTTTCTCGGTAATAACGTGGATGGATTTGAAACGACCGTGGAGTGCCCTGGATATCCTGATGAAATAATCGGCGTCAAATTTAAAGAAGCGAAGGGAAAGCTAGAGAATCTGTCAACAGATCCTCTGTCTTATAAAGCTACATTGTCTGCTGTTGCGGAGGTTCAGGAGGTTACATGTCCGATTGCTCTTGAAAATGGAGAGCAGCTCAAGCGAATTGGAAAAAAAGCAGAGGAAAAGCTTCAGCGGGAAATGCAGCAAGCTTTTCATACAGCAGTAAAAAATAACATTGATATGCTTGGTCTCCGTCAGCTGCTTTATGAAAACCATTATACAGATTGGAAAAAGATGAAAAACCAGTGGGATGAAAGGTTCAAAATGGCTCAGCTAGATACTTCTGCTGATATAACCATTCAGCAAACGGGCCTGAGGTTAAAAAGTGTCTATGAAAAATAAAAAATATACGCTGACGCTAACTGGCTTTTGGCTGATTACAGCAAGCTACGGGCTGTTCTCCTTTTTTCATATCGATGTCTTTCCAGTGGATGATTGGATTATCTTTGTCATGGATCCTATATACAGACTGATGTTTGGAGGGACCTAATTATTATGAATCATGTTATTTCCAAGCAGCAGTTATTTTTATTGTTCATCAGCTTTGTAACAGGCAGCTCTATTTTAATGGCTCCCGGTCTAACGGCTACCTTTGCAAAAAATGAGGCATGGGTTTCAACAATCATAGCCAGTGTGATCGGGCTCATTCTGAACCTGCTGCTTATGTGGCTTATGAAAAAATATCATTATGCCTCTATTTTCGAAATTACTGAAAAAATATTAGGAAAGGTTATGAGCTATCTCGTTAATGGGCTGATTATTTTTTATGCACTGAGTTTAGCTGCGTATATTGTGAGGAATTTAAGCAATTTTATGACCACTTCTATCAGCCCGGAGAGCAGTCCAGCCAATTTTCAGGTGTTAATCCTGCTGGTTGCCATGTACTCCGTTTTCTTCGGCTTGAATAACCTGGCGAGAGTCAATGAATTTTTCACACCCATTACCCTGTTTTTGCTTGCTGCTTCCCTTGTACTGGTTCTGAATCAGGTTGAATTCTCCAATCTGAAGCCGTTCTTCGCTAGAGGAGTTATGCCTGTGTTGCATGGGGCATACACGATTCTTGGCTTTCCTTTTATCGAAATTATTATAATGTCTTCCTTTTTTACGTATGTTAGCAATAAAAAAGGGCTGGGCAGAACTTATTTAGCTGCAATGTTAATAGGGGGTGCGGTTCTTGCCTTAACGGTTTTAATGAGCCTTGCGATACAAGGCTATGACCTAGTTATCCGCCAAACCTATTCTACATTTGAGCTGATGCGTGATATTACGATCGTAAGGCTGTTTGAGCGAGTGGAGGTTCTGATTGGGGTTTTTTGGATTTTTGGGATATTTGTGAAAATCACATGCTGTATGCAGGCGGCTGTTCTAGGCTTTAAAGCGATGACTAAGCATACTACCTACAGGCCATTTATTATCCCTGCAGCCCTTTTTGTTTGGATTATGGCCAATCAGGTGCATTTAAATATCGTGGACTTTAATAATTTCGTATTAAAATACTGGACTTTATGGTGGTTTGCATTATATGTGCTTTTTGTCTTATTCCTTGCCGCGGGTCTTCTTCTCGGCAAGCATAAGAGCTTTCATAAGAACAGTTGAAAGTGAGTTTTTCAAGAACAAAATCTGTTTTTTAAAAATTGTGCTTCTTCTGTCCTTTTGATACGATACACCTGTATCTCCCTAAGAATCATGGAAAGGATGGACGGCCTATGCACGCACATCTCCAACAGCACCTTATATTAGCTTCCGGTTCTCCAAGAAGGAAGGAACTGCTCGAAAGTTTGAACATCCCTATTAATGTGATGATTACGAATGTAGACGAGACCATTGAGCCTGGACAGTCTCCCGAAGATGCCGTCATGCAATTAGCGCGCAGGAAAGCAGGGCATTCAGCAGACTCCTTTCCAGACTCCTTTGTCGTCGCTGCGGACACCATCGTCGTATTAGACGGTCAAATCCTCGGAAAGCCTCAAAACGAGGAGGAAGCAGAAAGGACTCTTGGTCTATTATCAGGAAAAAGCCACCGCGTCCTGACCGGTGTCTCTATTTTTAAAGGTAAAAAGGAAAGAACTTTCTATGTTTCTACAGAAGTAACCTTCTGGGAATTGTCCGGTGAAGAAATCAAAACGTATGCAGAAACCGGTGAACCGCTTGATAAGGCTGGATCCTATGGAATCCAGGGTCTAGGAAAGGCTTTTGTTAAAGAAATCAGAGGAGATTATTTTTCTGTGGTCGGTCTGCCGGTTTCAAGACTTATTCGTGAATTGAGAGAGATAGGATTTACGATTTAAAACAGATGAGCGCTTTAGGGGACAGGAGGAACCAATGAATGTACCGCTGCTTAAAATCCGTGATTTCCCCGCAGAAGAAAGACCAAGAGAGCGGCTTCTGAATGATGGGCCGGGAAGCCTGTCAAATCAGGAGCTGATCGCCATTCTATTAAGAACGGGCTCGAGCAGCGAATCTGTTCTTCAGCTCGCTTCAAGGATGCTTTCCCATTTTGAAGGATTGCGGCTGCTAAAGGATGCTTCGATAGAGGAAATGACTGCCATTTCCGGGATTGGACAAGCGAAAGCTGTTCAAATTATGGCATCAATGGAGCTCGGAAGAAGAATTCTGCAGCTTTCAAGCGAAGATCGCTATGTCATTCGATCTCCGCAGGACGGAGCGAATTATGTAATGGAAGAAATGAGATTCCTGACACAGGAGCACTTTGTTTGTATTTATCTCAATACGAAAAACCACGTCATCCATAAACACACCGTTTTTATCGGAAGTCTGAACGCCTCGATTGTTCATCCAAGAGAAGTTTTTAAAGAAGCGTTCAGAAGATCCGCAGCTTCATTTATCTGTATCCACAACCATCCCTCAGGAGACCCGTCTCCAAGCCGTGAAGACATCGAAGTTACGAAAAGACTATCCGAATGCGGGAAGATGATTGGAATAGAATTACTTGATCATTTAATCATCGGGGACAGAAAATTCATCAGCTTGAAGGAAAAAGGCTATTTGTAACCTGAAATTCACTTTTTTTTTTGACGATTTACGTTATAATAAGGTTTATGAGTTTTTTCGTTAAGGTTCGTCCTTATTACAAAAAGTGATTCGTTTCAGAAAGGGAGATACATGAATGTTTGGAATTGGTACTAGAGACCTTGGGATAGATTTGGGTACTGCAAATACCCTCGTGTTCGTGAAAGGCAGAGGAATCGTTCTCCGTGAACCTTCTGTTGTTGCAATGCAAACAGATACCAAGTCCATTGTTGCTGTTGGAAATGATGCTAAAAATATGATCGGGCGTACACCTGGAAATGTCGTAGCACTTCGTCCAATGAAGGATGGCGTTATTGCAGATTACGAGACGACTGCTACAATGATGAAATATTACATAAAACAAGCGACGAAAAACAAAAGTCTTTTCTCAAGAAAACCGTACGTAATGGTTTGTGTGCCATCAGGCATTACAGCTGTTGAAGAACGTGCTGTCATTGATGCAACAAGACAAGCAGGCGCGCGGGATGCGTATACGATTGAAGAACCATTCGCAGCTGCGATCGGTTCAAACCTGCCTGTGTGGGAACCGACTGGAAGCATGGTTGTGGATATTGGCGGTGGTACAACGGAAGTCGCTATTATTTCCCTTGGCGGAATCGTAACCAGCCAATCCATCCGTGTGGCAGGCGATGAAATGGATGACGCGATCATCAACTATATCCGCAAAACGTATAACCTAATGATTGGTGACCGGACAGCTGAAGCCATCAAAATGGAAGTCGGCTCCGCCGGAACTCCTGAGGGTGTTGATAACATGGAAATCCGCGGCCGTGACCTGCTTACCGGATTGCCGAAGACAATCGAAATTACAGCGAAAGAAATTGCAGAGGCTCTTCGTGACACGGTTTATACGATCGTTGATACAGTCAAAAACACGCTGGAAAAAACACCGCCGGAACTTGCAGCCGATATTATGGACCGCGGAATTGTTTTGACCGGTGGAGGAGCATTGCTGCGCAACCTGGATAAAGTGATTAGTGAAGAGACAAATATGCCTGTACTGATTGCTGAAAATCCATTGGACTGTGTGGCAATTGGAACAGGAAAAGCACTTGAGCATATTCATCTATTTAAAGGAAAAACGAAAAACCTCCGTTAATTTCTTAGCTCTGTTAAAGCTAAATGCTTCTATTGGCATCCTGTTGATTGATATGAATGCCGCGATAATCCTGAGGGAAAGCGGCTGGATGCTCGCCTTCTTAAAATGAATGCCGAAGCGGAGATCAACAGGGAAGTTTAACAGAGCTGATATTAAAAGATTCGGTGCCTCATTAGGGGCGCCGAATGCTTTTAGCCGGGGGCATTGCGAGGATTGGGAATATCAAACGTTAAGAGGTGTAAATGATGCCGCCTTTTTTTATGAACAAACGGCTTATTCTGCTTCTGGCAAGCGTCATTTTGCTCGTTGCACTGATCGGCTTCTCTATTAAAGGCGACCGTGAATTGTCATGGCCAGAGAAGTTTGTAAAGGATTCTACCGGTTTATTTCAAACTGTTTTTCATAAGCCTGCTCAATTCTTTGGCGGGGCTTTTGAGGAAATCGGCAATTTAAAGGATACATATGAAGAAAATAAATATCTGAAATCAAGAGTTGAGCAGTATGCAAGTCTTGACTCTGAGGTTCAGCGTCTCAGAAAAGAGAATGACCGTCTGCGGGCAGATGTAGGAGCGAAAACAGATTTAAGCAAATTCGAACCGATCACTGGTACGCTGATTGCAAGAAATCCTGACCGCTGGTATGAATACATTACGATTGACCGCGGCAAGCAAAATGGTGTAACGGAAGACATGGCGGTTATGACATCTAAAGGACTCATCGGGAAAATTAAAAGTGTGGATGCATTTACTTCCACCGTTCAGCTTTTAAGTGCTCAGGACCGTGTCAATCAGGTCCCTGCAATTGTTAAGGGCAAGGAAAATATTTTCGGCTTAATCGCAGGCTACGATGAAAAAAGAGAAATGCTTCTTTATAGAAACATCAATACGAGCATGGATATTAAAAAGGGCGATAAAGTTGTAACTGCAGGGAACGGCGGAGTGTTCACCTCGGAACTTTCGATAGGAACAGTGGAAGATGTTCAGCCTGATTCTTACGGTTTAACGAAAATGGCCTATGTGAAACCGTCTGCTAATTTTTACGATGTCGAAAATGTATTTATCATCAAACGTGCAGCTTCCGTTCCTCCAGAAGGAGATGTAAGTGACGGCGATGCGGAGGAGGAAGCAAAGTGAGACGTTTTCTCCTTCCTGTCGTTGTCTTGTTTTTTTTCATCATGGAGAGTACCGCAGTTGATTTAGTTCTTATTCCGTCCTTTTCAGAGGATATGTTTTATGTTCCGAGGTTTACCCTGCTTCTATTAATTTTTGTATCCGTTTATGTAAGAGATGGACTTGCGATCACATACGCGATTGTCTTTGGGCTGCTGCACGATATTGTGTATACAGAGATTCTTGGAGTCTATCTTTTTGCTTATCCATTTCTGACTTATCTTTCCGGGAAAGCACTGAAGATTCTTCAGAATAATGCTTTTGTTGTTTTGCTTGTCGGAATGCTGGCAATCAGTATACTCGAATTTTACGTTTACGGGATCCAGCTTATTATTAGCCTGAATCCGCTTAATTTCTATGAATTTGCCAATCGCAGACTCCTGCCTACGCTGGCTGTGAATTCCATCGCGGGTCTTGTGATTATTTATCCGTTAAAATCGTTTCTCACGGGTCTAAAGAGACAGACAGAGGATTAAACGGTTCAGCAAAAAAAGGAGATTTAGCGGGGTTTGTCGAATTTGTAGTTTTATTGAGGTGAACATCGTGAAAGCCCAAAAACAGCAGTATGTAACAATAAAAGGAACAAAGGACGGCCTCACTCTATATTTGGATGACGGGTGCACCTACGAAACACTTATTCTTGAACTGGAAGAGATGCTTTCCTCTAAGCAGTATGTGCAGGAAAACGGGCCTTTAATCGGAGTTAGTGTGAAGTCCGGCAAACGGCTTCTTTCAGAAGAACAGCAGCAAATGGTGAAAACGACAATCCGCAAAAAGAAGAATCTTGTGGTCGAAAACATTGAGTCTGATGTCGTGACGAAAGAAGAAGCCAACAGACTGAAAAAAGAAGCGGAAGTTGTAAAAGCTGCAAGAATTGTCCGGTCTGGACAGGTGCTTCAGGTTGAAGGCGATCTCCTTTTGATCGGAGATGTGAATCCTGGGGGCACGGTGATTGCAAACGGCAGCATCTTCGTTTTAGGTGCTCTGAGAGGTACCGCCCATGCAGGCTATAATGGAAACAGCAGGGCGATCATTGCTGCATCTGTCATGGCGCCAGCCCAGCTTAAAATTTATGATTCACTTAATCAGTCTCCTGAGCGTATTCATGTAGACGAACACGGGATGGAGTGTGCGTACATAGATGACGATGGGCAAATGAAGAGAGACCGACTGCAGAATGTGATGTATGTAAGACCAGATGTAACTACGCTCGAGGGGGGAATGTAGCCGTGGGAGAGGCGATTGTTGTAACCTCAGGTAAAGGTGGAGTTGGCAAAACAACCACCTCCGCCAATTTAGGAACGTCCCTGGCCATTTTAGGCAAAAAGGTTTGTCTTGTAGACACAGATATCGGTTTGCGGAATCTGGACGTCGTCATGGGACTTGAAAACCGGATTATCTATGATTTGGTGGATGTGGTGGAAGGACGCTGCAAAATCCATCAGGCACTTGTAAAGGACAAGCGTTTTGATGACCTGCTGTACTTGCTTCCGGCAGCACAGACGAGTGATAAATCAGCTGTCTCGCCTGAACAAATGAAAAAGCTTATTGATGAGCTGAAGCAGGATTATGATTATATTGTGATCGATTGCCCGGCCGGCATTGAGCAGGGCTTCAAAAATGCTGTGGCTGGTGCGGATAAAGCGATTGTTGTAACCACTCCGGAAGTTTCTGCAGTAAGGGATGCAGACAGAATCATCGGGCTTCTTGAGAAAGAAGAAATCGAGCCGCCAAAGCTTGTCATTAACCGGATACGCACTCATCTCGTTCAAAATGGAGACATGCTGGATGTTGATGAGATTGTCGCGCATCTGTCCATTGATCTGCTGGGTATTGTTGCTGATGATGATCAGGTAATCAAGGCATCAAACAGCGGTGAACCGATTGCGATGGATCCGAACAACCGCGCATCGATTGCCTATCGTAATATTGCCAGAAGAATTCTCGGGGAATCGGTTCCCCTTCAAATTCTTGACCAGCAAAACTTAGGTTTTTTAGATAAACTGAAAAAGTTTTTCGGAGCACGCGTGTAATGGAAAACAATATTTGCAGATGAAAGCAGCTCTTTACAGGGGCTGCTTTTCTTCATTTGATAAAAGAGTGATTCTCTACCTGAACTGAGTTGTCCAGCTCCGGGCGCTAGCTGTTCGGCCGCTTCGCTCTCTCGGTCGAGGGCCTTCACGATGAAGGCCCGTACAGCGTTGCGACAGGACGTCGCGCATTTAGCTGAACAACCTAACTTGGGCGCCTCTCGGTCGAGAGCTCCACCGTCTTTCACAGCTGAGCAAGCGCCCTCCGCTTTTCTATGTTGTCCAGCTCCGGGCGCTAGCTGTTCGGCCGCTTCGCTCTCTCGGTCGAGGGCCTTCACGATGAAGGCCCTTTCAGCGTTGCGACAGGACATCGCGCATTTAGCTGAACAACCTAACTTGGGCGCCTCTCGGTCGAGAGCTCCACCGTCTTTCACAGCTGAGCAAGCGCCCTCCGCTTTTCTGTGTTCCAGCTCCAGCGGCTAGCCCTTCGGCCGCTTCACCGGTTCAGTCAAAGTCAAAAAGCGACTTTGCCAGCCCCGATTCCACCGTCTCTCAGGGAGGCCTGCACGATGCAGGTCAGTTCTGCGTTGCGGCAGGACGCGTCGCTTTTAGCGGAACCTCCTTACTAGAAGCCGCTTCCGCTTTTCTTATTTTCACCAAATCATAATTCCTCCGGACAAGTCATAGACTTGTACAAACTGACATTAAAAGGGTGGATGACGATGTCCAGAAGGGCCGATGAAATCAGAAAGCGGATGGCGAAAAGAAAAAAGGCAAAACCTTCTGCAGAAAAAGCAGAGATTCCGGTAACTTGGAACAAGGAGGCTGTGATTGAAGAGGAGGAAAAGTATACAGGGATTATTCATTCGTATGAGGGAGGACCTGACACACTTAACGAAACCGGACATCCGCTGTTCAAACCGCAAATCTTTCTTTTTAAATTGTTGCTTTCTGCCTGCCTGGTTCTCGCTATGGCAGTTGTTTTTAAAGATCACAGTCAAAAGCTCGATTCATTTAGAAATACGGTTGAAGTATCTCTGGAACATGAATTTCAATTTGCTGCAGTATCTGCCTGGTATCAAAAGCAATTCGGTCACCCATTAGCGTTATTTCAGGCTGATGAGGTTTCCCCCGATTCTGCTTCGCCAAAGGGAGAATACGCTGTTCCTGCTTCCGGGAAGGTCACTGAAAATTTTCAGGTTAATGGGCAAGGGGTCTTGATTGAGACCGATCGTGCGACGGTTGATGCAATTGACGAAGGGATTGTCATTGAAGCGGGAGAAAAACCGGATACAGGACTGACGGTTGTGCTTCAGCATGCAGATGGAAGCGAATCGTGGTATGGGAATCTCGAACGGGTAGATGTTGCTCTTTATGACACAGTGGTCACAGGGAAAGAACTCGGTACCATTAAAGTGAATGAAAACAAAAAAGGGACCTACTATTTTGCGATTAAAAAGGGAGATAATTTTATCGATCCGAAACAGGTGATTTCCTTTGATTAAATATGGATCCCTATTAAGGAAAGTTCACATTCACCCTCTGCTGTGGGCAGTAATGGCGATCAGCGCAGCTACCGCTCAATTTAAAACGCTTACTATATTGCTTGCCATTGTCCTAGTGCATGAGCTTGGTCATGCTGTATGTGCCCTTTATTTTTCCTGGAGAGTTAAATCCATTGTGCTTCTTCCATTTGGAGGTGCTGCAGAAATGGAGGAGCATGGGAACCGTTCCATAAAAGAAGAGCTCGCAGTTGTGCTTGCCGGTCCGCTGCAGCATTTTGTGATGCAGGGAGCTGCCTGGCTCCTTTTGAGCGGAGGGCTTATTTCTGCCGGTGATTTCTCTCTTTTTACTTTCTATAATCTATCCATTCTGCTTTTTAACCTGCTCCCGATTTGGCCGCTTGACGGCGGGAAACTATTATTTATAGCTTTTTCGCTTTTTAAGCCTTTTCCTTCAGCCCATAAATGGATGCTGGCTTTTTCGGTATGCGCTCTCGTCATATATAAAGCTGCCGTCCTGCTTTTTTTTCCTTTCCAGCTGAATTTATGGATGATTACGATTTTTTTATGTTTTAGTTTATATACAGAATTTAAACAGCGCCGCTTTGTTCATCTGAGATTTTTAATGGATCGGTATTATGGAACTCAAAAATCCATTCAAAAACTGGACCCTCTGGAAGTGGAATCGGAAGAGGATATACTGACGGTAATGTCCAGGTTTAAAAGAGGCTGCAAGCATCCAATCATTGTTTACAGAGACGGGGCTAAGTGGTCGGAACTGGATGAGAACGAATTGCTTCACGCTTTCTTTTCAGAGAAAAGAACAAATTCAAGGGTTGAGGAGCTGGTTTATGCTTATTGACTTCCCTCTTGAAACGTGAGTAAATGGGGAAAATGATGATTGTAAAAGAGGGAATCCGTTGAAAACGCTAATTGTTCAAGCCAATCTGCCTGAAAAGCGAATTGCTTTATTTGAGCATGGAAAATTGGCAGATTTAAAAATTGTAAAATCCGGTCAAAAGGGGAAAGCGGGAAGCATTTTTTTCGGGAAAGTTGAAAAAGTGGTCAAAGGGATGCAGGCAGCTTTTATCGATATCGGACTGGAACGAAACGGGTTTATCCGGGTCGAGGATCTGCCTGCTTACAGACGATCTGATCAGCAGAAGTCCATCTCTTCTTTTTTGCATGAAGGCCAGAAGCTAATGGTTCAAATTAAAAAAGAAGGAGACGAATGGAAGGGTCCTGCCCTGACCGCTAATATAGAATTTCCGGGGAGCTCGCTCGTCTATATGCCTTATGGAGGAAGAATTACGGTCTCAAGAAAAATCGATGAATCCGGAGCGGGTCAGCTTAGAGCATGGGTCAGCAAATTTCTCGATGACGAAGAAGGAGTATTGCTTCGCACGGCAGCAGCTTCCCTGCCGGCAGATGAACTTAAAGATGAACTGTACAGGCTTAAAAAGGAGTTCAAGGAGCTTCTTCCGTCTCATTCCTCGAAAGCCCCTCTACCTCTAAAGGAAACAGGGGACCTGCTTGAAACGATTCTAACCGAACGTTCCATATCGGTCTATTCGGAGATACACTGTGATGATGCGGATTTAGCGGAGAGCCTGAGAAAGCATCTTCCAGAGGATTGTGAGACAAGCGTGAACCATTCAAAAGAAGGCTCAGAGATTTACGACACGCTGGATTCAGAAATACATAAGCTTCAAAAGAAGGCTGTCTGGCTGAAAAATGGAGCCTACCTGCTGATTGAGAAAACCGAAGCGCTGCATGTTATTGATGTCAATTCAGGGAAGTTTACAGGCAAGGATTCGCAGCGCCAAACGATACTCGATACGAATAAGGAAGCCGCTCTTGAAGCAGCAAGGCAAATCCGCCTGCGAAATTTAAACGGAATCATCCTGATTGACTTTATCGATATGAAGGAAGCGTCTGATCAGAAAAGTATTTTGCAGGTGATGCAAAAGCAGGTTGAGCGGGATCGAATCCAGACCCGCATTATCGGCTTTACGGAGCTTAATCTCCTTCAGATTACGAGGAAGAAGACGAGTGAGGACCTTGATGCTCTGTTAACAGAGCCGTGCCGCGTCTGCGCCGGAAAGGGCAGAGTCGATTCTGCTGAAACCGTTGCCTTAAGGCTTGCAAGGGAATTGCGGCAATACCGGTACATGGAAGATGAAGCGATCTGGGTTCATGCGGAGCTCGGAGTAATGGCCATTTTGGAACGCGGCGTCAGGGATCTTGAAAAGGAGCTTCATTTTCGTATTTTCATAACTGCCGGTGATTGGGAGAAGCCGGGTTATGAGCTTCGGCATATCGGAGACGAAAAAGATATTCGGGAGCGAATATCACAACAGGAAAAGAACATTGACAAATAGATTAAACTTCTGGTAATATTCTTATGTTACTGTTTGTAGCACCCGTGGCTACAACCGCTCGGATGCAGGTAGTAAGAAATTTTGATGATCTTCATCATAATTCACCTGTACACTGGCGAGTCTGAGTATCAAATAGGAGGTGCAGTGGAATGTACGCAATTATTGAAACTGGCGGAAAGCAAATTAAAGTAGCAGAAGGCCAAGCAGTCTACATTGAAAAAGTGGCAGGCGAGCTAGGTGAAACTGTTACATTTGACAAAGTTTTATTCGTAGGCGGCGACGACGTTAAAGTTGGAAGCCCTCTAGTATCCGGAGCAACCGTTACAGCTAAAGTTGAAAAACAAGGCCGTGCGAAAAAATTGGTTGTTTTCAAATACAAAGCGAAGAAAAACCAGAAGAAAAAGCAAGGTCATCGTCAGCCATACACAAAAGTTGTTATTGAAAAAATCAACGCGTAAGGCTTGATCCTATGATAAACGTTACGGTAAACCGATCTGCTGAAGGAACGATTCAGTCCTTCGCCATGACGGGGCACGCTGATTTTGATGAAACTGGAAAAGATCTTGTATGTGCAGGCGCATCCTGTGTCGTGTTCGGAGCGATTAACGCGGTCCATGAACTAGCAGGCATCGAGCCCATATTGGAAATGGACCAGAAGCAGGGACATATAACCTTTGAATGGCCTGATTCTGTTTCAGAGGAAGCCATTCAAAAAGGACAGCTGCTCATCGAAGGGATGGTCGTCTCCATTAAGACCATAGAAGAACAGTACGGAGAATACATCCGTATGACCATTTTAGAAAAGTAGGAGGTGAACCTCATGTTCTTAAAATTGGATATTCAATTTTTCGCTTCCAAAAAGGGAGTAGGTTCCACAAAAAACGGCCGTGATTCACATTCGAAACGTCTTGGCGCTAAACGTGCTGATGGACAATTCGTAAGTGGAGGATCGATCCTTTACCGTCAGCGCGGTACAAAGATCTATCCGGGTGAAAACGTTGGCCGCGGCGGTGACGACACTCTATTTGCTAAAGTTGACGGCGTAGTACGTTTCGAACGTTTAGGCCGCGACCGCAAAAAAGTGAGCGTGTACCCTGCAGCTCAAGAAGCTTAATTCAACCGAAACTCTAGCTGAATAAGAGCTAGAGTTTCTTTTTTTTATTATTGCTTTTATCAAGTTTAATGAGCTTAGCAGGTTCTTACCATACAGCTTAGCGGCTAAAGCACCTCGGGGCTTGCAGCAGGCAGATCCTTTCTGAAGGATCTCGCGAACATAACAGAACACCCTCACCGTGCGCTTGCGCTTTTGTTGTGAAAATTTGATAGATGGGCAAGAAATCCTCTTGAGACCCCCCTAAATCCTTATTTTCGTTATAAACCGTTTCTTTTCCGCGCATAGGTTTGCTATAATTTCATCAAGCAATCTTTTCATAAGAAGGAATTCACTTATTTACACAGCACAGCACAAATTGATTAGAACAATGCTCCTAAAAGAATAGAAAGAGTGGAGTGCAAATGACTAAAGAGAGCAAAAACTGGAATATGGTTGATGCCATTAGCCACTACCGGCATGACTGGATGAACCGGCTGCAGCTGATAAAGGGCAACCTGTCTCTTGAAAAATATGATCGTGTAAATGAGATTATGGAAGAAATCATTATTGAAGCCCAGCAGGAGTCCAGGCTTTGCAATCTTAAGGCTCCAGAACTGGCTGGAAATTTAATCAGCTTTGGCTGGGAGCGCCACTTGTTTTCCATGGAGTATGAAATTGTAGGGAACACGTTTCATTTGGACAGCCTCGATCGAAGCTTGAGTGCCTGGTGCAAAGACTTTTTTGCCCTGCTGGATCATTGCGCGGGTGACAGGTGTGAAAATCAGCTCGTGCTGACGATTGAGATGTCGGAAGAATTGGGACAGGTCCGTTTCTTTTTAGATTTTCATGGCATGCTAAAAGATATGGAGCGCTTGCATACATATTTTATGAAGCTGCCCGATCATCAACTCTCAGAACTTACGATAACAGCTGAAGAATTTACGGCGGCTGTCATTTTTTATACGAAGTAATCGTGCACCATAGAACGGAGGAAAGACATAATGTTTGTCGATCAGGTCAAGATATATGTAAAAGGCGGCGACGGAGGCAATGGAATGGTTGCTTATCGCCGTGAAAAATATGTTCCGGACGGCGGGCCAGCCGGCGGTGACGGAGGCAAGGGTGCAAACGTCATTTTTGAGGTGGAAGAAGGTTTAAGAACCCTGATGGATTTCCGCTATCAGCGTCATTTTAAAGCGGAACGCGGGGAGCATGGCATGTCTAAAAACATGCACGGCCGAAATGCGGAGCAAATGATTGTTAAAGTACCTCCTGGCACAGTGGTGATGGATGATGATACGAAACAGGTCATTGCCGATTTAACAGAGCACGGCCAGCAGGCGGTCATTGCAAGAGGCGGAAGAGGCGGACGCGGGAATACCCGTTTTGCAACACCTTCCAATCCGGCTCCTGAGATTGCTGAAAATGGAGAGCCGGGCCAGGAACGCTACATTGTGATGGAGCTAAAGCTGCTTGCAGATGTTGGACTGGTCGGTTTCCCGAGTGTGGGTAAATCTACACTTTTATCCGTTGTATCAGCAGCTAAGCCAAAGATTGCCGATTACCATTTTACAACGCTTGCTCCCAACCTTGGAATGGTTGAGACGCAGGATGGGCGCAGCTTTGTTATGGCGGATCTTCCGGGTTTAATTGAAGGGGCGCATGAAGGAATCGGTTTAGGACATCAGTTCCTAAGACATATTGAAAGAACAAGAGTAATTGTTCATGTGATTGATATGTCAGGCCTCGAAGGGCGTGATCCTTATGAGGATTACTTGACAATCAATGAAGAACTTAGACAGTATAATCTGCGTTTGACAGAACGTCCTCAAATTATTGTGGCAAACAAGATGGATATGCCGGATTCAGAAGAAAATCTGAAGATCTTTAAAGAAAAACTTCAAGATGATTTTCCGGTGTTTGCCGTTTCAGCAGCTACAAGAGATGGAATTCGCGATCTTCTGTTCAACATTGCAGATACACTTGAGAATACGCCGGAATTCCCGCTTCATAAAGAGGAAGAAGATCCGGGTGTTCACCGTGTAGTTTATACACTCGAAGAAGAAGAAACACCGTTTATCATTACAAGAGACAGTGCGGGAATTTTTGACGTCACTGGAGAAAAAGTCGAACGTCTCTTTAAGATGACGGACTTCAGCAGAGAAGAATCTGTCCGCCGCTTTGCGCGCCAGCTGCGTACAATGGGTGTTGATGAGGCCCTGCGCAAAAAAGGAGCCAAGGACGGAGATATCGTCAGACTTCTTGAGTTTGAATTTGAATTTGTTGATTAATAAAGTGAATCCTTTATGAGCGGGAGTTTTACTGCCCGTCAATGCAGGATATAAAACGGAATGTCCAGGCAATTTGCCTGGACATTATACATATTGGAATGTCCGCTAAGGATACAGAGCTATCCTTATCTTCGCCAACTTTATCATGGAGGGGTGATGGGATTGAAAGAGGAAACGTTTTTTCTTGTCCGTGAGGATGTTCTTCCGGAAGCAATGAAAAAGACGCTGGATGTGAAAAAGATGATGGAGAGAGGAAAGGCGGGGTCTGTGGCGGAAGCAGTCCAGCGGGTAGATCTTAGCCGGAGTGCTTTCTATAAATACAGAGATGCCGTTTTCCCTTTTCACACAGTTGTGAAAGAGAAAATCATTACGCTTTTTTTTCAGCTTGAAGATCGATCCGGGACATTGTCTGAGCTTCTCGGCCTTGTAGCTAATGCGGGGTGCAACATCCTAACGATTCATCAAACCATTCCGCTTCAAGGCAGAGCCAACGTAACGCTTTCTTTAAATATTAACGGAATGAATGAAGATATTAATCATTTAATTTCACGATTTAAGAAAATGGAGTTTGTCGATAAAGTAGAAATACTTGGATCAGGGGCTTAAGGAGAGTTGGTAGCATTGAGTTATCGTATTGGATTTTTAGGACCTAAAGCAACATTCACCCATCTGGCTGTTTCAAAATTTTTTCATGAACAGATTGAGCAGATTCCCTATGCTACCATTCCAGCTTGTATGGATGCCGTTGCAGCGGGAGACGTGGACTTCTCGATTGTCCCTCTTGAAAATGCTATTGAAGGATCAGTGAATTTAACAGTAGACTACCTCGTTCATGAACAGCCTCTTCATATTGTCGGGGAAATGGTAGTCCCTATTAATCAGCATTTCATGGTGCATCCTGATCGTGTATCCTCATGGCAGCAGGTAGATAAGATTGTATCCCATTCCCATGCAATCGCACAATGTCACCGCTATCTGCATAATGAGTTTCCGCAGGCCGAGCATTCCTATGCTGCTTCTACAGGGGCGGCTGCTCAATTTGTAAGCAAACACCCTGAAGAAAACGCAGGAGTCATTGCCAATGAAATGGCGGCAGAGGTTTACGGACTATCCATTGTGAAGAAGGATATTCATGATTATCATTACAACCATACATTGTTCGCTATTTTACATCCGTCTATGTCAGAAAAGCCCCCAGTCTTGCCTGGGTATGAAGGAAAAGATAAAACCACCATCATGGTCACGCTGCCTTCCAACCAGTCAGGAACACTTCACCAGGTGCTCTCCGCTTTTGCTTGGAGAAAACTGAATATGTCCAAAATTGAATCAAGGCCTATGAAGACGGGGCTCGGAAACTATTTTTTCCTAATTGATTTGGAGCACGCTATGGACAGCGTTTTAATTCCAGGTGCAGTGAATGAGCTGGAGGCTCTTGGCTGCGGTGTGAAAATTCTCGGCAGCTATAAAGCGTTTTATGCCTGAATAGCATAAGGGCAGTCCAGAGAGCAGTTTTCAAAGCTGCTTTCGCTTTTTGAAATTGGATTGGTTTTGGCTGATTTCCTCTCCATGTTGCTCGCTTTCCGCGGGACGTGCGGTGAGCCTCCGCGGCGCCGGGCGCCTGCAGGGTCTCACATGTTCTGCTGCTCTTAGCTCTAGTCTCTCACCTTCCGCTTCAATCAGCCTAACCCATAATTGTTCAAAGTACTTATTTAAAATCAAAACCCCCGGAATTGCGTCCCGGGGTTTCAATTTCAATCATTTCCTCTAAGCAAGACTTTTTAGACAGCCTATTTTTTTACTCGTCTTTTATCAGAAACCCCTTATCATCCAAAGCCTGGCAAACATCATCAAGTACAGATTCGGAATCCGCAGCGATCGTATGCATATGCACGCCTTCTGTTAGCTGAGAGAGATAGAAGGACTGGCTTGATGTTATTTTTTCAATAAACTCTTCTACTTCCTTCCGGTTATGGACCATGATTGAAGCCGTGAGGTCTCCGTATACGGGATGCTCTACCATTACATCCTTCACTGCTGCACCATGGTCCACAATGACTCTCATCTCTTCAGCAGTCTGTTCTGGAGTATGCACACAGGCGATTAAACGCTCTGCATTTTTAGAAGGGGCATGCGAATGCATATAAATATATCCCTGGCTTGTTGCCATAATCGGCTCAGATTTTGCTTTTAACAATGAGATATCCTGAACAATTACTTGCCGGCTTACATTCATTTTTTTTGCTAAACCGCTTCCTGTCAAAGGGACAGGACTTGTACGAAGCAGCTGTAAAATCTGCTGTCTTCTTTCTTCTCCGTATACTTTAGAAGTCAAATGTATTTCACCCTCTCTGCTGCTCCTGCACAATGCCTTTCTAAAATCGATTCCAGTCGTTCAACGTGTGAAAAGTCCGTTCCTCTGCCGGGAGAAATTCGTATAAAGCAGTGAGCTTTTTCAGCTGATATGCCAAGAGCGAGCAGTGCATGTGAAGGCTTGGTCATTCCAGCGTGGCAGGCACTGCCTGTTGAAATAGCCACCCCTTTTTGACTGCATGCAAGCATAGCATATTGGCCTTCAGTATGAGATAAAAGGCAGCCGATGATTCCGGGAAGCTGAAATTCCTCATCATTTGCCTTAATTGGTATTCCAATCTTTTTCTCCTCTATAAATGATACAAGATGCTTCCTGTATTCTCTCATTTTCATCCATTCTCTGTCCATTTCTTTTACTGTTTCCATTGCTGCAACGGCAAAGGAAACAATGCCCGGGACATCAACTGTTCCAGGGCGGAACCCATTTTCGTGAGAAGTCCCTGCGATGACCGGCTTCCAGGAAGCGCATGGTGAAATATACGCTGCACCCAATCCTTTTGGTCCGTGAATTTTATGGGCCGAAACGGATAACGCGCTGATCCCCCATTCTTCTGCAAGAATAGGTACCTTTCCAAATGTCTGTACACAATCGGAATGAAATAGCATTCCATTTTTTTTGGCAAGACCTGCGATTTCTTTTATGTTATGCATGATTCCTGTTTCCGAATTTGCATGCTGGACTGTTATTAATACCGTACTTTCCGTGATAAGCGGTTCAATTTCGTTCCATCCAATCATTCCTCCGGTACCGGGCTGAGCCTCTTTAATCACATAGCCTTTATTTGCTAACCCATAAAGGAATGTTCTTATTGATGCGTGCTCCATTTCGCTCATGACGATTTCCTTTTTATTAGGATCTGCTCCACTAAGGAGGGACGTTAATGCCAGTACATTGGCTTCACTTCCGCTTCCGGTAAAATAAAGGCCGTCTTCCGCCCCGCCAAGCAAATAAGCAATTTTCTTCCTTGATGCCGAGAGCCACTCAGCTGCCCGGCCGCCTTCTTCATGAAGACTCTGGCTGTTGCCGTAAACCGTTTGTGCGGTTTTCATATAGGCTTCAAGCGCTTGCTCACTCATAGGAGCTGTGGCAGCGTAATCTAAATAGATCAAGATGGTTCCTCCAGTCAAAAAAACTCTTGTGCTTATTTTAAAGTTATGTAAAGATAGGTGTCAAGACACATGTAAAGCAAGGTGAAAATAATGCAGCAGACAGACGTGCTGATTGTGGGCAGCGGAATAGCAGCTTTGGCCGTTGCTTATTATATTTGTGAAGAATTGAACGTAATGATTGTTACAAAAGGATCTGTAACCGATGGGAACTCGTCTTTGGCACAAGGCGGGATTGCCGCTGCTCTTTCTGAAAAAGATTCCTGGATGCTGCATTGTGAGGATACGATTCAAGCCGGCGATGGCCATACAAATCCTCATGCAGCCAAACAGCTGACGGAAGAAGGGAACAAAATCCTTCTTAACCTGCTTCGCGACGGATTGCCTGCTGACAGAGCGGAGAACGGTGCCCTAAAGCTGGGCATGGAAGGAGCGCACAGGCTAAACCGGATTGTCCATGCAGGCGGCGATGAAACAGGAAAAGCGATGGTCCGGTTTCTTGCACAGGGTGTAAACGGAAAAGTGAGCATGTATGAACAAACAATGGTAACAGAACTGCTTGTTAGAGAAAACACCTGCTACGGTGTGCGCGTTCTTAATGCGGATGGAAATACTGAAGTGATTTATGCTTCCGCTGTCATTCTGGCAGCTGGCGGATGCGGCACCCTTTACCGGCATACTTCCAATCACAGGAATTGTACAGCGGATGGAATCGCTCTTGCCTATAGAGCAGGTGCGATACTGACAGATATGGAGTTCGTCCAGTTTCATCCTACCATGCTCTATACAGCAGGCTCGGTAAAAGGACTGGTTTCGGAAGCTGTCCGCGGAGAGGGAGCTTTCCTGCAAAATTCTAGGGGAGAGAAAATCATGGAAAACGTACATCCGTTAGCAGATCTTGCACCGAGAGACGTTGTTTCCAGAGAAATTTTCCGGAGTATTCAGCAGGGAGAGTCCATCTTTCTAAACATTAAAAGTATTCCTCAATTCAAGAAACGATTTCCCGGAATTTCCAGAATGTGTGAGAAGAATGGCATCCGTTTGCAGGATGGGCTGATCCCCGTTATGCCTGGCATGCATTTCTTTATGGGCGGAATTAAGACGGATCTGAACGGCCGAACAAGTGTAAACAGGCTTTACGCAGCTGGTGAAGCGGCTTGCACTGGAGTTCATGGAGCAAACAGGCTTGCAAGCAATTCCCTGCTGGAAGGATTGGTGTTTGGAAAGAAAATAGCAGAGGATGTAAAAACGATTGAAGCACAGGAGGATGTTCCGTCATTTAAGAAGGAACGTCCTCCTGCGTACACCGTTACGAAGCAGGATGTAGCTGATATGATGGAGCGTTTCGCAGGGATTGAACGAAATGAAGAGGGGTTAAGACAGCTAATTGAGTGGTTTCAGGATGCCCAGCAAAAGAGCGGGCAGGCAGAAGAGCTCTCACCCGGCATCTTCGAAATGGCCAACATGATGACGGCTGGTGAATTAATTGCCCGGGCTGCATGGCAGCGCACAGAAAGCAGAGGCTGCCATTTCCGGTCAGACTTTCCCTATAAAGAGGCAGCCTGGAAACGAAAAGAACTGCTATGGAAAACGAATAAACCAGCTTTAGAGGTGATTGTGTGAATGGATTAAAAGTAAAGGAAAGCATCAGCCAATTTTTAATGGAGGATCTCGGTGATCATGATCTTTCGGCAAGCGGAATTTTCTCCGAAAGTGATCGGGGAGAGGCGGTCATTTTTGCAAAGGAAAAAGGCGTTTTTTCAGGGGAAGCCGTTTTAAAAACTGCTTTTTCACTGCTTGATGATCAAATAGAGGTTCAAATCCTGAAAAAGGATGGGGAAGCAGTGGAGAAAGGGGAACCCGCTGCCGTTATAAATGGAAAAATCATCTCAATTCTAAGTGCAGAACGGGTAGCATTAAACCTAATTCAAAGAATGAGCGGGATTGCGACAAAAACCCGCGAAGCCATCATGCTTCTGGATAGTCCGGATACACATATATGCGATACAAGAAAAACAGCCCCCGGGCTTCGGATGTTCGACAAGTATGCAGTCAGATGCGGAGGCGGACGAAATCACCGCTATGGCCTTTATGACGCGGTCATGATTAAAGATAATCACATATCTTTCGCAGGAAGCATCCGGGAAGCAGTTTTAAAAGCCAAGCAGGCAGTCGGACATACTGTGAAAATTGAAGTTGAAATAGAGAATGAGAATCAGCTTATGGAAGCGATTGAAGCCAAGGCGGATATCATCATGTTTGATAACCGTTCACCAGAAGAAGTAAAAAGATTTGCTAAATTAACGCCTGATTCAATCATAACCGAAGCCTCAGGCGGCATAACTCCGGAAAATCTTCACACTTATCGAAACACAGGGGTGAACTATGTATCACTTGGGTACCTGACCCATTCTGTTAAAGCATTGGATTTTAGTTTATTGATGAAGCAGGGGGAAGAAAAATGAGTCTTATGGATGTGCTGAACGAGGAAGCCGTTTCGCTGATTCCTGAAAAATACAGAACATTGTCCACGGAGGAAATAGAGAAGAGAATATGGGAGATTAAAAAAGAATTCGGCAGCAGACTTTTTATCCCCGGCCATCATTATCAAAAGGATGAAGTCATCCAATTTGCAGATTGCACTGGTGATTCTCTGCAGCTTGCCCAGGCTGCGGCAGAGAATAAAGAGGCAGAGCATATTGTTTTTTGCGGCGTTCATTTTATGGCCGAAACGGCAGACATGCTGACAGGTGATGATCAATACGTCTACTTGCCGGATATGAGAGCAGGCTGCTCGATGGCCGATATGGCAAATATCAAGCAGACCGAGCGTGCTTGGGAAAGATTGACGGCTCTATACGGAGATACCATTATCCCGCTTACCTACGTCAACTCCACCGCAGCCATCAAAGCCTTTGTGGGAAGACATGGAGGGGCATCCGTGACCTCCTCAAATGCAAAAGAAATTGTGAAATGGGCATTGGAGCAAAAAAAACGCATACTATTTTTGCCGGACCAGCATCTGGGAAGAAACACAGCCTTTGATCTTGGAATTCCCCTTGAAGAAATGGCTGTTTGGAACCCGATATCAGAGAAATTGGAGGGTCCTTCCGAGCCGGCAAGAATTCTTCTCTGGAAGGGGCATTGCTCGGTACATGAGAAGTTTACAGAAAAGAACATTGCCCATATCAGAAAGACAAAACCCGATATGACAATCATTGTCCACCCGGAGTGCACGCATGAGGTTGTTCAGCTGGCTGATCTTGCCGGTTCAACAAAGTATATTATAGATCAAATTTCTGCAGCAGCGGCAGGGACAAAATGGGCGGTCGGCACGGAAATGAACCTCGTTAACAGATTGATCTCCTTAAATCCTGATAAGGAAATTGTTTCACTGAACCCTTATATGTGCCCATGTTTAACGATGAACAGAATCGATCTTCCGCATTTACTGTGGTCTTTGGAAGCTCTTGCAGAAGGCAAAGGGGTAAACAGAATCATCGTGGAAAAAGAAGATGCAAAACAGGCAGTGCTTGCACTGAACAGAATGCTTTCTATATAATTTGCCTCCCTCAATAGCCCATGCGCCGCATGGGTTTTTTTACGATGATTTGTCCAGCCAGCTTAGCCCCTCGAGACTTTCGGAGGCCCGCAGGAGGCGGGTCAGTTCTGCGTTGCGACAGGACGTCGCGGACTTAGCAGAACTTCATCCCTTCAAGGCGCTTGCGCTTTTCTTACACGATAAGAAAGTATAAATTTCTATTTCATCATCTTTCTTTGTATAAAGTGATTTGTCCAGCTCCAGCGCCTAGCCCCTCGAGGTCATAAGCCACTCACCCTACGGAAGTAAGATCGCCTTCCTCCGGCTGATTGTCTTATGCTTATCGGGGCTGTTCAAGGCGCTTGCGCTTTTCTTTGTGTCACGGACAAAAGTGGAATTTATTCAAAAAAAGTGGCACATATATCACGGTTTTTGCGTTTTATAATAGGGAAGTTTCAGTGGGGAAAACATGGCTTACCAGCTGGGCAATTTTCAAAGAAGGCATATTCGCTCCTTTTTCCGCATAACTTGTGGTGAAGAATAACGGCAATTAGCCTGTATGCTTTTACTATACAGTTAATGCATAGGAGGGGGAACTTTTGAAAATCCATATCGTTCAAAAAGGGGATACATTGTGGAACATTGCTAAAAAATATGGAGCGGATTTCGAAGAACTGAAAAAAATGAACTCTCAACTAAGCAATCCCGATTCCATAATGCCTGGAATGAAAATTAAGGTACCGACGGGGAGCGTTCCAGTAAAGAAGGAAGCTCAAATTAATTTCAATTCGAAAAAAGAAATGCAGAAGCCCATAAAAGAACAGCCGGTTCAGCAGCCTGCCAAGGAAAAGCCAAAAGAAGTTCAGGCAGCAGAGGAACCTAAAAAAGAAAAACCAATTACTCCGTTTATGCCTAAAATGCCTAACATACCGCAGCCTGTTTACCCTGAAATGGATATTAATAATTATTATATGGTGAACATGTCAATGCCGCCGAAACAGCCGCAGCTGCCTCCGAAGCCGGCTAATGTTATGCCGGAAATGAAAAAACCGGCCAATGTTATGCCTGAAATGAAAAAGCCGGCAGAAAAACCAAAAGAGAAGCCAGCTGCACAAGTGGCACAAAAGGCAGTTTCACCAGCCAAGAAAGAGGAGGCAACCAAGAAAATGGAGAAAATGCCGAACATGCCTAATATGCCTTATTCTGCTCCAACAGGAGTAATGGGAGCGATGCAGCCATCCATGCAGCAGCCGATGTACGGCGGACCGCAGCCAGGATATGGTATGCAGGCCCCGATGTATGGAGCTCCTTACGGCTATGGACATTATGGCCACCATCATCACCATCATCCGATGCCGTATTGGTGTGTCCCATCTCCAATGCCTTATGGCGTCGGCGGGGCGATGGATGAAAACATGCCGAATGTGATGGGTGCCATGGACGAAAACATGCCGAATGTGATGGGTGCGATGTCACCGAACATGCCTAATGTAATGGGAGCCATGTCTCCGAATATGCCAAACGTGATGGGGGCAATGGATGAAAACATGCCGAATGTGATGGGCGCGATGTCTCCCAACATGCCAAATGTAATGGGCGCTCAAAGCATGCCTCAAATGATGCCGCAAATGGCTCCGCAAGGGTATTCGCCATATCCTCCCGGATGCACTCCGGCCTCTCCTGTAATGCCAGGTTCAGGGTTTGGCCCGGGTGTAATGGGTGCTTACGATCCGAATATGCCGAACGTGATGGGTGCTATGGATGAAAATATGCCAAATGTGATGGGCGCGATGTCTCCCAACATGCCCAACGTGATGGGTGCGATGTCACCGAACATGCCCAACGTGATGGGTGCAATGGATGAAAACCAGCCGAATGTGATGGGCGCGCAGGAAGGCAAGAATAAGCAGCCGATGACCGGCGGGCAATACGGACAAATGCCTCAGGATTGCGGATGCGGAGGATCCCAGGGTTACGGAATGCAGCAAGGATACGGGATGCAGCAAGGCTATGGAATGCAGCCTGGATTTGGGATGCAGCAGGGGTATGGAATGCAGCCCGGATACGGCCAAATGTTCGGACGCCCTGATTTTTACAATGGGGAAGAGGATTAATTCATACAGTTTGAGACGATTATGCAATCGTCTCTTTTTTTTGATTAGCTTTTTTAAAGCGCAATGCGGATTGGAACTAGGCTTTTGATTAATGGAGGGAACTGTCAAGATTAAAACCTTCTGTTACGAGCAAGCTAACCAAGAGCAGCTATGCTCAATTGGTAAAAAAACAGGGGGTAGTCATCTTGATAAGAAAGACCATCCAATACGGATCTCTGGCACTTTTAGCAGGTCTTCTCACAGCTTGCGGCAATGGGAAAGACAATGCAATGGATTACAATGACAACACACAGCCGATCGGCATGTATTCGAACGAACACGATGGTAAAAACAAGGATCACGCTGATAATGATGGTCCTATAACTGAGATGATGGACGGAGATCGAAATGATCGTCCGACACGAGTATCTAATAACAGCAATATGGATAATCAAGGGGTCCCGATTGCAGATAACGACCGAAATGAAAACGGGTATTATTCTGATCGCGATCAGAACCTAGCCGAAAAGGTTTCAGATAAAATTTCCAAGATGAAAAATGTTGATGATGCAAGGACAGTTGTAACCGAAGATAACGTGATTGTAGCCGTAGATACAAACGATAAGAACAATAAAAATGTGAAAAACGCCATTATTAAAGAAACAGAAAAATTGGCGAATGGCAGAAACGTGGATGTATTTACAGACGAAGGCTCCTTCAACCGTGTTAAGCAAATCGATACCAACATTAAAAATAACAAGCCGCGGGAAACCATTGATGCCGATATTAAAGACTTTATGAAAAACACCGGCAAAACCATTCAGCGCACGCTTAATCCGAATCGCTAAAACCAGGGGCATCCCTGGTTTTTTCTTATGACTAAAACTTCCATGAATGGCCACACTATGAATGTGGCAATCATGGAAGTTTTTTAGCAGCAATTTTTTTCATGCTGGAACCTGTTTAAATCTGATAAATAGTGAGGTGGCCTTGTTGCTGACACGCCAGCCTATTATATACATTCAATTATCGCTCATCACCTTGATCACCCTATTTTGTACAGTAAACGTTCAGGCATTGGAACAGCGCACAGCGGATGAGGCAAATGGAAAATCCATTACTTTATTCCTGGAACGAGACTATCTTGATGGAGAAGTAAGCGTGGAAATTAAAAGGGAACCGTATTATTCCCAGTCCCATGTGCTCGCCCGTTATCCGGGATGGAGACTTGTAGAGAAAAGCGAAAAGAGAATCGTCCTAAGAAAAAGTATGAATGATATATCTCCTTTTATGAAAGCAAACGGTTATTTCGGGCTGAATAACGAAGGGATTTTGTCTATATTTGATGGCAAACCGAATGAGGAAGGAAAGGTCATCCAATCCTTTTTCCAGATTGATGTAGGAAAGCTTGAAACAAAACGGCATATGGAGCTGGAAAATGGAATCAGAGTAGCGAGCAGGAAGAAATATCTGCACGTCATCGAAACCTTTAAACAATACGGAACGCCTTGTTCAAAAAAATAGAGCTGCTCGAATTTGCCTGCAATTTCCGCAGGCTTTTTATTTTGCTTAATCCGAACATATGTTAACGTTTCTAGTTCTTGGGCGCGGCTTTTTATGATACAATGAAGTACAGTTGTAAAGAGGTGAAAAAGGTGATTGAATTTGTCCGCGGGAAGATTGACTATATATCTCCCGAGTATATTGTGATTGACCATACTGGAATCGGCTATAAAATTTTTGCTCCCAATCCGTTCGTTTATTCAATGGGAACAGAAACAACCATATATACATACCAGCATGTCAGAGAAGACATTCTGGCTTTATACGGATTTAGATCAAGAGAGGAAAAAGCTCTTTTTACAAAGCTGCTGAATGTAACAGGAATTGGTCCTAAGGGAGCCCTCGCGATCCTGGCGTCAGGAGATCCGTCGCAGGTGGTGCAGGCAATCGAAGCAGAGGATGAAGTCTTTCTGGTTAAATTTCCGGGAGTAGGAAAGAAAACCGCCAGACAGATTATTCTTGATTTAAAAGGGAAACTTGGAGACGTGGCCCCTGAATTTGCTCCATCGTTATTCAATCATCACGTATTTGCTGAAAAAGATGCGTCTTCTAAAGCTCTTGCTGAAACCATTGAGGCTCTAAAAGTTCTCGGGTATGCAGAAAGGGAAATTAATAAGGTTGTTCCTGCTTTAAAAGATGAAGCACTGTCAACCGATCAGCTGGTGAAAAAAGCGCTGCAAAAGCTGTTAAAGTAAGGTGATGACAATGAATGAACGGCTTGTTTCCGGTAATGCGGAAAATGAAGAACAATACTTGGAGCTTAGTCTGCGGCCGCAGAGACTCAGTCAATACATAGGACAGGACAAGGTAAAAGAAAACCTGGATATCTTTATCCAGGCTGCCAAAATGCGCGGTGAAACTCTTGACCACGTCCTTTTATACGGCCCCCCGGGTCTCGGGAAAACTACATTGGCTGCGATAATAGCAAATGAAATGGGAGTTAACCTCAGAACGACTTCGGGACCGGCTATTGAAAGACCTGGCGACCTGGCAGCGATCCTAACCGCGCTTGAGCCTGGAGATGTCCTTTTCATCGATGAGATTCACCGTCTGCATCGCTCCATTGAAGAAGTTCTTTACCCTGCAATGGAGGATTTCTGTCTGGATATTGTCATCGGCAAGGGGCCGGAAGCAAGATCCGTCAGACTCGATCTTCCTCCGTTTACATTGGTAGGAGCTACAACAAGGGTAGGGCTTTTGACGGCTCCGTTAAGGGACCGGTTCGGTGTGCTTAGCAGGCTCGAGTACTATAGAGAATCAGAGTTATCTGAAATTGTGGAGCGGACATCGGATATCCTCCAAATCGGCATTGATCCTAATGCTTCCGCTGAAATTTCAAGAAGATCGAGAGGAACCCCTAGAATCGCGAACCGGCTATTGCGGAGGGTCCGTGATTTTGCACAAGTTCTCGGTAAAGAAGGGATTTCGGAGGAGCTTGCATCTGAAGCGCTTGAAAGACTTCAGGTCGACAGATTGGGTCTTGATCATATTGACCATAAACTGCTGACAGGGATCATTGAAAAGTATAGAGGAGGTCCAGTGGGACTGGACACGATTTCTGCGACAATCGGAGAAGAATCCCATACAATTGAAGACGTTTATGAACCATATCTTTTGCAGATCGGGTTTTTACAAAGGACATCCAGGGGAAGAATGGTAACCGATGCGGTTTACAGACATTTTAACCTGGAGGTTCCGGAACATGACTGAAATGCCTAAACTGCTGATGATTATTGGAGCCGTTTTATTTGCGGCCGGACTGTTTATGCAGGCAATTGGAAAACTGCCCGGAGACCTTGTCTTCAAAAAAGGAAATACAACCTTCTTTTTCCCGATTGCAACCTCCATTATCATCAGCATTTTGCTAACGGTTCTTTTATCTATTTTTGGACGATTTAAATGACAAGAGAAAAACAGGTGATAGCATGAAAGTAGAATTATTCGATTTTGACCTTCCCGAAGAACTCATTGCCCAGGTTCCTCTTGAAAAAAGAGACGCTTCCAGGCTGATGCTGCTGAACAAAAAAACCGGCGAAATCAGCCATGGAAAATTTCCTGACATTACCGGCCATCTTCAGCCGGGAGATTGCCTTGTCCTGAATGACACCCGTGTTTTGCCGGCAAGACTTTTCGGCATGAAGGAAGGCACAGGAGCAAAAATTGAAGTGCTTTTGCTGAAGCAATCTGAGGGTGATACATGGGAAACCTTGATTAAACCTGCTAAACGTGTAAAGGAAGGCACTGTTATCACGTTTGGAGACGGAAAGCTGACAGCCAAATGTGTAGAAGAGCAGGAGCACGGCGGCCGAACGCTGCACTTTTCCTATGAAGGGATCTTTTATGAAGTATTGGAGTCCCTTGGAGAAATGCCTATGCCGCCATATATTAAGGAGCAGCTTGATGACCGTGAACGCTACCAGACGGTCTTCTCGAGGGAAGCAGGCTCCGCTGCTGCACCGACAGCAGGACTTCACTTTACAGACCAAATCCTTTCAGAGCTGCAGGAAAAAGGGGTATCCGTTGCGTATATTACTCTTCATGTAGGACTTGGAACCTTCCGTCCGGTCAGCGCTGAAACCGTTGAAGAACACGAAATGCATGCCGAATTCTATCAGATGACAGAGGGTACGGCACGCCTTCTTAATGAGACCAGAGTGAACGGCGGAAGGATTATTACAGTAGGGACCACATCAACCCGCACGCTTGAAACAATTGCTTCTGCTGGAGACGGCGAGTTCAGGGAAGAAAGCGGCTGGACAAATATCTTTATTTATCCGGGCTATCAGTTTAAAGGGATTGACGGTATGCTGACAAACTTCCATCTGCCAAAGTCCTCTCTTATTATGCTGGTCAGCTCATTAGCCGGCAGAGAGAATGTTATGTCCGCTTATGAAACGGCAGTCCGGGAGAGATACCGGTTCTTCAGCTTTGGAGATGCAATGCTCATATTATAAAAAAGAAATTTAGGCTACACTGAATAAAAGGCTACACATAGAGGAGGAGAGACGGTGACAGCTTCATCATCACCGATACGGTACGAATTTATCAAAACATGCAAGCAAACAGGGGCAAGGCTGGGAAGGGTTCATACTCCCCACGGCTCGTTTGATACACCTGCATTTATGCCAGTCGGCACGCTTGCGACAGTAAAAACGATGTCTCCAGAAGATTTAAAGGGAATGGGCTCCAACATCATATTGAGCAATACCTATCACCTTTGGCTTCGTCCCGGAAACGAAATTGTAAAAGAAGCCGGCGGTTTGCATAAATTCATGAACTGGGATCGCGCGATTTTGACGGACTCAGGCGGATTCCAAGTGTTTTCACTTAGTGAGTTCCGTAAAATTGAAGAAGAAGGCGTTCACTTCCGCAACCACCTGAATGGAGACAAGCTATTCCTTTCTCCTGAGAAAGCGATGCAAATTCAAAATGATCTGGGCTCAGATATTATGATGGCGTTCGATGAATGCCCTCCATATCCTGCTGAATATGATTACATGAAGAAATCCGTAGAACGGACCAGCCGCTGGGCTGAAAGATGCCTTAATGCACATGGGCGTCCGAACGATCAAGGCTTGTTCGGCATCATTCAGGGCGGAGAGTACGAAGAGCTTCGCAAGCAAAGTGCAAAAGATCTTGTATCACTGGACTTCCCAGGGTACGCTGTCGGAGGATTATCAGTGGGTGAACCAAAGGACGTTATGAACCGGGTGCTTGAATTTACAACACCTTGGATGCCTGACAATAAACCGCGCTATCTGATGGGAGTAGGTTCCCCTGATTCACTCATCGACGGAGCAATCAGAGGAATCGACATGTTTGACTGTGTCCTGCCTACACGTATTGCCCGCAACGGAACCTTAATGACAAGCACAGGCCGCCTCGTCGTAAAAAATGCGAAATATGCAAAAGACTTCGGTCCAATCGACGAAAACTGCGACTGCTACACGTGCAAAAATTACTCCCGTGCCTATATTCGACATTTAATTAAGTGCGAAGAGACTTTTGGTATCAGACTTACGTCTTATCATAATCTTCATTTTCTGTTAAAATTAATGGAGCAAGTTAGACAAGCGATTCGAGAAGACCGTCTTGGAGACTTCAGAGACGAGTTCTTTGAACAATATGGGTTCAACAAACCGAACGCTCGCAACTTCTAATCTTTGAAAGGGGTGAAAGAATATGGGTAATTCCATGACGACTATCTTATCATTAGTGCTAATGTTCGCGATTTTCTACTTCCTGCTGATCCGTCCGCAGCAAAAACAGCAAAAAACATTCCGCCAAATGCAAAGCAGTTTGCAAAAAGGTGACAAAGTTGTGACAATCGGAGGACTTCACGCCACGATCGAATCAATTGATGAAGAAAAAGCAGTACTAAAAGCTGGTGACGGCTCCCGTTTAACATTTGAACGCAGAGCAATCCGCGAAGTAAAAGAAAAATCCGTACTGGCAAAGACAGAGGAAGCTTAATGCTTTCTCTGTTTTTTTTGTTTTGAGTTCAGTATGGATGCAGCGATGTCATTGCTCCCCATTTGAAATGTGTGATGCTCGGAATGGAACGGGAGGGGATAACGGATCGCAGAATGCCAAGCATCTTCCTGTAGAATGCATGATGCCAGGGAAGAATGCCAGGCAATTAATCGGGAAGAGTAATGCCAAGAATGTCTGGTAATGGACCGGAAAAGGGGAATGCCAGGGAAGAATGCCAGGCAATGTATCTGGGAAGCGTAATGCCAGGCAAGAATGCCAGGCAATGTATCTGGGGAGCGTAATGCCAGGCAAGAATGCCAGGCAATGTATCTGGTGAGCGTAATGCCAGGCAAGAATGCCAGGCAAAGTATCTGGGAAGCGTAATGCCAGGCAAGAATGCCAGGCAATGTTCTGGGGAGCGTAATGCCAGGCAAGAATGCCAGGCAAAGTATCTGGGAAGCGTAATGCCAGGCAAGAATGCCAGGCAATGTATCTGGTGAGCGTAATGCCAGGCAAGAATGCCAGGCAAAGTATCTGGGGAGCGTAATGCCAGGCAAGAATGCCAGGCAAAGTATCTGGGGAGCGTAATGCCAGGCAAGAATGCCAGGCAAAGTATCTGGGAAGCGTAATGCCAGGCAAGAATGCCAGGCAAAGTATCTGGGGAGCGTAATGCCAGGCAAGAATGCCAGGCAATGTATCTGGTGAGCGTAATGCCAGGCAAGAATGCCAGGCAATGTATCTGGGGAGCGTAATGCCAGGCAAGAATGCCAGGCAATGTATCTGGGGAGCGTAATGCCAGGCAAGAATGCCAGGCAATGTATCTGGGGAGCGTAATGCCAGGCAAGAATGCCAGGCAATGTATCTGGGGAGCGTAATGCCAGGCAAGAATGCCAGGCAATGTATCTGGGAAGCGTAATGCCAGGCAAGAATGCCAGGCAAAGTCCCCGAAAAGCGTAATGCTAGGCAAGAATGCCAGGCAAAGTCCCCGAAAAGCGTAATGCCAGGCAAGAATGCCAGGCAAAGGACCGAGAAAGCGGATTGCCAGGCAAGAATGCCAGGCAAAGGACCGAGAAAGCGGATTGCCAGGCAAGAATGCCAGGCAACGATTCGGCCCCCTATAGTAAAAACACCAAAAAACCCGGCAGCCGCCGGGTCTCCCACTTCCATTAATCCGATGACATATTGACTCCGATCATTCCGCCCAGCATAGCCATGGCTAAAAATCCTGCGTGATATAAAAATTGCATTGGCTTTAGCGATGATCCGAATCCAAGGAATTGGAAGAGCACAATAATGAGTGTAAAACAAAGTGCAGTGATTCCGCCGAGGATCCAGCCGCGTTCTTTTCCTTTGCCTCCTGCGATAAATCCCCCTATAAATAGGGTGATGAAGGAGAGGGCGAGGAGGATCCATTGAATCGAGCTTTCCGTCATTCCGGTGAATTTAAGGAGCAGTGAAAAGATAAGGCTGATGGCCAGAGCTGCAGCAAAAATCGCAATAAGTCCGCTAAGAATGGCTTTTCCCCATTTTTTTGTCTCCATACTAAGCATCTCTCCTTTTTGGCACATGCTTGTTTATGCTCGTCTTTTCATAAGGTATTCGCAACCGGGGCGGTTTAGAATCTTTGATTGGAAGAAACTTTGCCGCATGGTTTAAAAAGGGCTGTACAAACTAGAAAAAGCAATGGACGAAGGGAGGGGCATGGATGGAGATTTATTTAATTATCATCGCCCGGACGGTTTTGCTTTATTTTTTGATCATCTTTATTTTCCGTATGATGGGGAAACGGGAAATTGGTGAGTTAAGTATTTTAGATCTGGTAGTTTTTATTATGATTGCGGAGCTTGCTGTTATGGCGATTGAGAGCCCGAAGGATCCGCTTATGCATTCTGTCATATCCATGCTTTTGTTATTGGGAATTCAGTATGGATTGGCTTTTTTGTCTTTAAAAAGTGAAAAAGTCCGCCAGCTGATCGATGGCAAGCCAACGATCATTATTAACAAAGGCAAAATAGATGAGAGGGCGATGAAATCTCAGCGGTACAATTTTGACGATTTAATGACCCAGCTTCGCGAAAAAAATGTCCGAAATCTTGGGGATGTTGAGTTTGCGATTTTAGAAACATCAGGAAAGCTGAATGTGTTTACAAAACAAGAAGGAAAGCCTATGCAGACGATAGACTTGGCGCTCATTATTGATGGAACAATTCAGCCGGCCCATCTCGAAAAAATAGGAAAGACAGAGCTATGGCTTAGACAGGAACTTCGAAAGTTAGGCTATCAGGAGCTGCAGGATATTTCTTTTTGTACGTATGCCAACGGCGTATTTTACGTAGATGTATCAAATGTCTAGAGAATCAGCGCGGATTTGGAATAAGCTTGGACAGGGCGGGGCCAAATAGTGGTACCCGCTTCAGTTCTTCCTTTAAAACGAGCTTGAATTGAATTAAAACAATTAAATAGATCACCGTACAGAGGGTTAAAGCAGCTAGAAGACCGATGACGCTGCCGAAATTCTTAAGCCAGCCGTAATATGCATAATAGCCTGCAGCCCCAGTAATGACCATCGCTGCAAAGCTATACAAATATTCCCTTACATAAATGGTCAATGAAACGACTTTAATAACGGTAGCTAAGTGCAGCAGGGTGACGACCATGATGCCAATGACGATAGCAAGTGCGGCTCCTTTAATGCCCATCTCGGGTCTGGCCGACAGCACAAAAATCAAAGCTGTTTTGACTAACGCACCTATTAGACTGTTAATCATGGCGGCACGTGCAAGGTTCAACGCTTGGAGGACAGCCTGCAGCGGCCCCTGAATATAATTGAAAATGAAAAACGGGGCCATTAGTTTAACAAAAATGGCGGCATCTGCATTTCCGTACATTAACTTCATCAGAGGATCCGCATAAATATACAGCACAACTGCCGCCAGTCCGCCGGTTACTAGGGAAAGTCTCAATGCCTGGCGGAGCCTGTGCTCAACCAGCTTCAGCTTGTTTTGAGCCATTGCTTCACTAATGGCCGGGACAAGAGAGGTGGAAAGGGAAAATGTAATAAAGGAAGGAAGCATCAGCAGAGGCAGCGCATAGCCTGCCAGTTCCCCGTATTGCCTGGTTGCAATGGCAGTGCCTATCCCTGCAAGTGCCAGACTTTGAGAAACGACGATTGGCTCAAAAAACCAGGAAACAGAGCCAATCAGCCTGCTGCCAGTCGTTGGAACCGCTATTTCCATTAAATTTTTAAACGTATCCCTGCCGGATTTTATTGATTGAAAAAAATTTTTTCGGACTTTGATTTTCTTTTTAAGCTTGAACATGAAAAGGAGATAGATAAGTGAAACGAGCTCGCCGGCTACAGCTGAAAACATGGCACCGGCTGCAGCGTATTCAATTCCGTATGGAAGAAGAGCGGCAGTGAAAACAGCAATGAGCGATATCCGGATGATTTGTTCGAGTACCTGAGAATAAGCGGCGGGCTTCATGTTCTGCTTTCCCTGGAAATACCCTCTAAGTACAGAAGAAACGGCGACAATCGGCACTACCGGTGCGACAGCCATGAGTGGATATAAAGTTCTTGGATCTGTAAAAAGATGCTGTGACAAATAAGGAGCTGAAAGCAAAATGACCGGAGTGAAAATAATGCTTAAGCCTCCAGTAACAGCAAGGGATACAGCGAGTATCTTTTTAATCCGTTTTTGATCTCCCTGCGCATCAGCTTCAGCCACAAGTTTTGATATGGCGACGGGAAGACCGAATTGTGTGATGGTAATAATCAGCACAAGAGTCGGTACAGCCATCATGTAGAGGCCGACTCCTTCCTGTCCTACATATCTGGCCAGAACAATTCTGTTAATGAACCCAAGAACTCGGGTAATGAGTCCTGCAGCAATTAAAATGAT